>CAYMLO010000115.1:0-32850 GCA_964390905.1 uncultured Planctomycetales bacterium
GATCCTGGTATCATCGCCAAGGAGGACACGTATGCGCTTAGCTTCATGCCATTCACTCCTGACACCTTTTTCCAGCCTATCGGCGCTCGTCGTTACGGGAAGGGGGCCGAACGCTGTCGCGCGGGACGGCGATGACGCCGGTGCGCGACATCTCGCGGATCCCGTAGGGGCGGCACAGATCGACGAAGGCCTCGACCTTGTCTTCGGGCCCGGTGATCTGGACCGTCACGCTTCGCGGGGCGACGTCGACGATGCTGCCGCGGAAGACCTCGGCGATCTGCCGCATCTCACCGCGCTTGTCCGGCGGACAGGCGACCTGGATCAGTACCAGGTCGCGAACCACGCACGGCTGCTCCGTCAGGTCGCGGACCTTGACCACCGAAACCAGCTTGCCCAGCTGCTTGCGAATCTGCTCGAGCGTGGACTCATCCCCCGTGGTCACGATCACCATCCGCGACAGCGCGGGGTCTTCCGTCCTGCCGACCACGAGCGAGTCGATGTTGTAGCTCCGTGCGGCGAACATGCCCGACACGTGGGCCAGGACACCGGGCTGATTCTGCACCAGGACGCTGAAAACAGCCTTACGTTCCATGATGATACCCTTGCATACCCACCCGTCGTCCGCGGGCGGGCCGGATCCCATGTCGGAGTACCGCAGCAGCCCTACAGCATGCTCTCCGTCGGCGTCCACTCGGGCATCGAGCCCATGTCCATCTCGTCGATGGCCTTGCCCACCGCCACCATCGGATAGACGTTCTCTTCGGGCTCGACGTCGAAAGCGGCCACGGTGAAGATCTCGCTGGCCAACAGCTCGCGGATCGCGTCGCCGACGTCGGCCTTGTCGCTGATCGTCATCCCCTTGGCGCCGTACGCCTCGGCGATCTTCGCGAAGTCCGGGTTGTGCAGCCGGGTCGCACAGTAACGACGATCGAAGAACAGCTCCTGCCACTGACGCACCATGCCCTGGAACTGATTGGCCAATACGACCGCCTTGACCGGCAGCCCCTGTTCGACGGCGGTGGCGCACTCGGTGATTGTCATCTGGAACGAACCGTCCCCGTCAATATCGATTACCGTCATCTCCGGACGGCCTACCTGCGCGCCGATCGCGGACGGCAACCCGAACCCCATCGTCCCCAACCCGCCAGACGTGATGAACCCCCGCGGGTGGCGGCACTGGTAGAACTGCGCCGACCACATCTGATGTTGCCCCACACCGGTCGTGACGATGGCGTCGCCGCCGGTCTGACGCGAAATCTCCTCGATGACGGCCTGCGGCTTGATCCGATCGCCGGACCGGTCATAGGAAAGCGGGTACTTGCGCTTCCACTCCGCGATCTGGTCGAACCATTCGTTCCGGTCGCGGTGCTCGATCAGCGGCAGCAGCTCTGACAGGATCAGCTTGGCGTCGCCCACCACGGGGATGTCGACCTTGACGTTCTTGCTGATGCTGGACGGATCGATGTCGACGTGAACCACCCTGGCCTTCGGCGCGAAGGTGGATACCACCCCCGTGACGCGATCGTCGAACCGCGCCCCGATCGCCACCAGCAGGTCGCAATTCTGGACGGCGTAGTTGGCGTAGGCCGTCCCGTGCATGCCCAGCATCCCGAGGTACAGCCGCTCTTCGGCCACCCCGTCGAACGTTCCCATGGCCAGCAGCGTCGTCGTCACGGGCGCGTTCGCTGTCCGGGCCAGCTTGCGAAGCTCTTCCGAAGCGCCCGATAGCACCACCCCTCCGCCGACGTACAACACCGGACGCTCGGCGGCGTTGATGGCCTGGGCGGCCAGACGGATCTGACGGATGTGGCCCTTCCGTCGCGGTCGATAGCCCGGCAAGTCCATCTTGACCTCGGATAATGGCACCTTCGTGGCCATCTGGACGTCCTTGGGCAGATCGACCAACACGGGTCCGGGCCGCCCCGTCTGGGCGATGTGAAACGCCTCGCGGACCGCCCGGCGCAGGTGGCGAACGTCCTTGACCAGCATGTTGTATTTCGTCACTGGCCGGGTCACGCCGGTAACGTCCGCCTCCTGAAACGCGTCATTGCCGATCACGGCCGTGGCCACCTGGCCCGTCAAGGCCACCACCGGAATGCTGTCCATATACGCCGTCGCCAGCGCCGTCGTCAGGTTCGTCGCCCCCGGGCCGCTCGTCGCGATGCACACACCCACCTTACCCGTGGCGCGCGCGTACCCGTCGGCCATATGCCCCGCCCCCTGCTCGTGCCGACTCAACACGAACCGGATCGGGGATTCGTACAGCCGGTCGAACATCGGCATGATGGCCCCGCCACCATACCCGAACATCACCTCGACGTTCTGGTTGACAAGCTCCTCGTGAAGCAGTTCGGTGCCCAGTTTCGCTTCGGGGGGTGCAGACGGAGGGTCTGCGGCCTGAGCGTCGCGGGCCATGGTTTTTCTCCTTTCCAATAGGGTTCCCATGGATCGAAAGCCATCCCGCAGCCGCCTACGAGATGACCGGGCGGTCACCGGTTGGTGGTCGCCCCACGGGGGCCCCGCCCCCATGGAACGTCCCGCCCTGGACGTATCTAATTGTCGGCAAGAAACAGCAGGGTCCCTTACCACTTTCTATTCTATCGGATGCCAGGCGCCAGGCCAACTGCCAAGCAGCCCGGACCGTCCCCATCAGACCTGTTTGACCTCGATCCGGTCGGAGACCTCGACGAAGTACCGGTTGCCCCGGGTGATTAGGGCGCTGCCGAGGTGCCGGCGGGCGACGTTGAGCATCTTGCTGATCGCCTCGGAGGGGCTGATCTTTCGGTCGCGCCCGCGGTCCCCCCAGATCCACGCCTGTTCGGCCAGATCCGCTCCGCTCGTGCCCGGAGGCGTGTCTCCCAGGCTCCGATGCACCAGCCAGCCGATGATCCGCGCCTGTTGCTGCTGACCGGGCATCTCCTCCCGCCGCAGCCTGTCGAGGGCGATGTGGTCGATATCCAACACGCTGCCCTTTGGCGGCCTGCGGAGCACCAGCTCGATCCGCCGCGGCGGAACCGCCTGCCAGGGCAGGCCCACGTCCGCCTGGTAGACCAGTCCATCGAGGTAGGCGCGGACGATCCGCACGTTGCTCGCGTCAAGGCTCCAAAAGGGCTCCCCGAACGTCGCAGCCGTGTTGACCAGGACGTCGAGCTGGCTCTCGTCGTCCGGCCGCGCGGGCAGATCCCGGTCGAGCTGGTCGAGCAGGAACAGCGAGCAGAGCGTGGCCGCGTACGTCCCCAGGCTGGACAACCCCGCGATCACGTAGAACGTCCGAACCGTCGGGCCGTCCTCGAAGCTGAACCGCCGGACCAGACCGTAGTCCTCGGTGAGCTGCTCGCCCTCCTCCTCGAATCGTCGTTGGGCAAAGACGTCCCCGAAGTGCTCGTCGCGGATGCTCTGATCGGGAGCGTCTGGATCCCGACACGTGAAGGCGAACCGTTGCCCCTCCGACTGGGGCCCAAAGTACTGCCGCATCAGGCTGCCGAACAAGACGGGGCGACCGACCAGCATGGCCACCGTCGGAAAGATGCCCTGCAGGGCGCGGGGCACTTCCGGTTTCGCCGCCCCGACCGGCACCGGCGCGAACTGGACGGCCGGCGCGTCCCAAAACGACAGATGCCGGGCCAGCGTAATCAGCGACTGGGCGTCACGTACGTGGGCGTGCACGTCCGCCAGGCAGAAGACATAGGCCTTCGGCTGCGTCGTGGCCGAGTTCACCCCTTGCCGCATCGGACGCCAGAACCATCCGCTCAGCGTCGCACCGTGCGCTTCCGGCAGCATGTCCAGCCGCATATGGATGGCTTCCAGCTCCCGGAAGAGGGAGTAGACCACCCCCACCAGCTCTCTGGACTCGACCGCCCCAGTCGATTCCAGCAGTTGCCGTAACTGGTCGGCCAACCGTCGATGGGACTCAGCGTCTATCGAGGCCGAACGTGCCCGGCCGCGCGGGGATTTCATGATCGCGCTCGTCTCCTGTCGCTGCCCGTCGGGTCAGACAGTCACTGAGTCGATGATACCCAGAAGACCTCGCCGGCGTCTAGCGGCGCGGCACGGCGCGCCCGCCAGTCAGGACGATCCCGCCTCCGGCCCTATCCGTGAATCGTCGCGAGAATCGCCATCCGACGTCGTCCCTTTCTGCGGGTCCTCTTCGGGCTCGGGAGAAGACCGGGGCTCCGCTGACAGCCCAGGTACGGACGGCGAGGCCGGTCTGTCATGGACTGGCAGCATGCGAAGCTCCGCCGACCCGTTTGCCTCCGCCACCCGTCGGACCTCATTCCGGAAGTTCGTCAACAGCAGCTGGTTGACGGATGACACCATCCGTACGGAGACCGACCCATCCAGGCCAAACAGGACACCCGCCTGCCACAGCCGGTGGTGACCGTCGATTACCGCGAATCGCCCGTTGCCAAGGCGCAGCACGCTGATCGGGTGCTTGGGGAAGTAGCTTGCATTCAGCCGATCGAAATCCTCAGCCTGCGCGAACAGCCACCGAACCAGATGAACCTTGGCGTACTGAAGGCAAGGCTGCGTGGCGTCGAAGGACGGGATGCGAACCCGCCCCACCGTCCACGTGGGTGCTGGCGGGCCGTAGAGCGACTCGAACGACTTCATCGCCGAATCGAACGAGATGCTCGTACTGATCATCCGGAGGATCCGGGCCAGTTCCTCTTCGGAGACCTCCCCCCTCTGGTATCGCTTCGCCAACGCAGCTAGTGCGGCGATGTCCATGGTCTACTGATGCCCCGCACCATGCCACGTCGCCCGACCCCGCTACGAGACGGTCACCGTGCCGGGCTTGCCCAGTCTGCCCTCAATTGTGACCGATCGGCCGGTCATCTGCTCGATGACGGCTGCATTCGTCACGCAGTGCCGGGTGACCTTGGACGTGGTGAACCGGCTCGGTCCCCCTGCCAGAGCCAACGGGAGCATCATCTGGTCGGCGGCGTTCGGATCTAGTCCCGCCCGTCCGCTCTTCTCGGCGTCGAGGAAGTCGGCCATGCCCCCCACGGCCTCGGCCCCGGCGCTCTCCGGCGTCTTGCCCTTGTCCGTCACGCCCACACAGGCGGTGTGGGTGTCGTCGAAGGCAGCCCACATCGCACAGTACCCGGCTGCATCCGTCGCGTCGATCACCTCGATTTCCATCTGGATGGGCTTGAGCCCGCGCCGCTCCATCTGCAGTCCGGCGGCCCGACGCATGCGATGACCGATGTTGATCGGATGATTGGCGATCTTGACCGCGCCCTTCAGCGACCTCAGGGCCCCGCGCTCCAAAAGAGTCATGGGCACGAGGGCCCCGGGCTGGACCCCTCCCTCGATCTGGGCGACCAGCGTGCCGCCGCCACGCGGATAGAAGCCCGCGCGCGGCATGCCGACGCTCATGTTCACCCCAACGCTACGCATGAGCGGCACCCATGCGTACGCCAGGTAGTCGAAGCAGGGGGCCTTGGGATTGTGCGTCCCACCCGTGATCTTCAAGAGGCTCTGACCCTCACCCAGCGCCAGCGGCAGTGCCACGGTTTGCAGGATTAACCCCGTCGACCCCGCCGTTCCGATGTCCAGCGCGTACGTGCCAGTCTGGACGGGGCCCGGCCGGAATACGAGCTTGGTCTGCCCAACCGTCAGCTCCTCCATCTCGACGCCGCAGATCTGAGCCACCGCCCGAACGGCCGTCACGTGCTGCGGCCTCAACCCGGCCACGGTGCGATTGCTGCGGATGTTTGTGATCGTTATAGGCTTCCCGAGGCACGCTGACAGCGTCAGCGACGTCCTGAGGATCTGCCCCCCGCCTTCTCCCTGTGACCCATCGATCTCGATCAAGGTCCCTCAAACCCTCTCCGCTCCCGAAATCTGGGGGCCCAACTATGCTATCTCATCGCACCACGAGGGGCAACGCCACAACGCCCCTCCCCATCGCCGATGTAGAATCTGGCGGTTGATCTCGTCTGTCCCTGCGCATAAGCTTTATATAGGCGGGGGATTGTGGGACGTTGATACCGTGGCGATCAGCCACCGGCAGGAGCGCCGCCGGCGAAGCCGGTGGGTTCTGTCCGCACCGATCCACGCAGGAGGTCTATCCGTGACCGTTACCGACAGAATCGCTTGCTCGCTGGTCTCCCTGACCTTCCTGGCAGCTGCGGGCTGCTCCGTGGACGCCTGGCTGTCTCCATTCGGCAGCTATTACTACTACGTGAACGGCTACACGGGCCAGACCCCGTCCTTGTTCTCGTTGGACACGACCTCCACGACCTCAACGACGACCGGAGGAACGACCGACGGCACGAACGGGGACACCACCAGCGGGCTTACCGACGGGTTCGACTCGCAAACCACCGACACCTCGGGCGCGGTCCCGGACGTCAACGACGACTTCAGCGACGGCACTCTGGACGGCTGGGACATTATCAGCGGCACCTGGGTCATCACCACTGACGGCGCGGCCCAATCGAGCGGACCGACCGGTTCCGGCTTCAATGCCATGGTCATCGGCCTGGACAGTTGGACCGACTACGAAGTCGAGCTGGACATCCGTCTCGACTCCGGAGAAGAGTATGCCGTCGGCGTTCGTTGGCAGAACAGCCAGACCTGGTACCACTGCTCGCACACCGTCGGCGGGATCGCCAGCGTCTTCAAGTACCTCAGCGGCGCCGCGACTCGAGAGCTTGGCAGCGGCGTCAGCACGCCTCTGGACGACGGCACCTGGTACCACTGGAGGATCGTCGTCCAGGGCAGGACCATCACCTTCTACGTCGAAGGCGAGCAGGTCCTCTCCGTCGAGGACGGCAATTCGCCTATCACCTCCGGGAAAGTCGCCCTGCTTGTCCGGGCGGGATCCATCCTCAGTTTCGACAACGTGACCGTTCGTCCCATCGGCGGGTAGGAAATCTATTGACCGAGTTTCAGTTCGTCGCGGACCTCGCGGAACGCCTCCACCGCGCGGTCGAGCTGCTCGCGCGTGTGCGTCGCACAGATCTGGCAGCGCAGGCGGGCCTCGCCCTTCGGCACGACCGGGTAGCCGAAGCCGCTGACGAAGACGCCGCGATCCAGCAGCGCCTTCTGGGCACGAATCGCCAACGCCGTCTCCCCGACGATCACCGGCACGATCGGCGTGATCCCATCGACAACCGTCAACCCCAGCTTCCCGATCTGCTCCCGGAAACAGGCCGTGTTCTCCCGAAGTTGGACGATCCGTTCCGGCTCGGCCATCAGGATGTCGATGGCGGCGATCGCACCGCAACAGACAGCCGGCGGCAGGGCGTTGCTGAACAGGTGTGGCCTGGACTTCTGGATCAGGTAGTCGCACACCGCCCGACTGCCAGCCACGTACCCCCCACACGCGCCGCCCAGCGTCTTGCCTAGCGTGCTCGTCTGGATCACCCCCTCGCCCAGAACGCTCAGATGCTCCGCCGTGCCCCGACCGTGCTCGCCCAACACGCCGGTCGCATGCGACTCGTCGACGACCAGAACGGCGTCGTGGCGGTCGGCCAGCTCCTTGAGTCGGCCAAGCTGGGCGATGTCCCCCTCCATGCTGAACACCCCGTCGGTCACGATGAGCTTGACGCGAGCACCGGCTTGGGCCAGCCCCTCCGCCAGCTTGTCCACGTCCTGGTGGGGATAGATGAAGCGCTGGGCCTTGCTCAGCCGGATCGCGTCGATGATGGAGGCGTGGTTCAACGCATCGGAGAAGATGGCGTCCTCGGGCGTCCGCGCCAGGGTCGGAATCAGGCCGATGTTGGCGTCCCAACAGCTGATGAACGTCAAGGACGCCTCACAGCCAAGAAACTCGGCGATCTTGGCCTCCAGTTGGCCGTGGCACGTCATCGTCCCGCAGATGAACCGAACACTGGCCGTCCCCATCCCGTACCGATCCAGCCCCTCTTTGGCCGCCGCGATCACCCGCGGATCATCGGCCAACCCCAGGTAGTTGTTGCTGCTCAGCATGACGGTCGGGCGACCGTCCATCGTCACGGCGGGGGCTTGCGGGGACTGAAGCTCGTTGGCTTGCTTGTATTGGCCCTTCTGGTGGAGCTGGTCCAGCTCGCCAGCCAGGACCCCGTCCAGGGAGGTCACCATGACGTGCTCCAAAAACGGCCCGCCCCGCGATCCGCCTACTTGCGGCGGTGGACGGGCAACTTGGCCCGCTTCTTCCAAGCCGGGATGCTCTGCTGATACCGGATGACCAGCCACCCCACGCAGATCAACGCCGCCGCGCAGCAAATCGCGCCGAACAGTTTCAGCACGTTGCTCATCGTGGTCCCGGCGGCCGACTGCGAGTCGGGCACCGGCCCCTCCTCGGCGGGTAGCGCCCCCGGCGCGACGTAATAGCTCGCGACAAACAGTCCCACCGCACCCGCGATCAACACCACCATCACCAGGACGATCTTCCAGATCGGCCAACGTTCCTCACGTTTCGCCATGACCATCCCCGCCCACAAGGCCTGCGCGTCACGGATGCCGCACCACCCCCCTCACGTTGGCGTCCGCCGCCTGCGTCACGCCCGCCGCCGCCACCGACTCGATCGGCGTTTCCGACGGTTGCAGGACGATCTTACAGGCCTGCCCCGACGAGAGCAATTCCATCGCCTCGTCGATCCGATCGAACGGGAGCTGCCGGGTGATCAGCGGACGGATGTCCACCACCCCCCCCTCCAACATCCATCGCGTCTTAAACCAGGTATCGAAGATCCGCCGCCCGTTCAACGCCAGCACCGTCAGGTTCTTGAAGATCATGTTCTCCGCCACGTCGATCTCGACCGGGCTGGAGGGGATGCCGAACAGCGTCACCCGCCCGCCGTTGCGCACGGCCCGAAACGCGCTCGTGATCGCTCCGGCCGCACCGCTCATCTCGAGAACCACGTCCACGCCGTAGCCCTCGTTCGCCTCGATCAGCCAATTGGTCGTGCCGTTCTGACCATCCGAATCATGTCCGGTCTCGTGGTTCGGGTTGTAGATGGCGTCCGCCCCCATCTGCCTGGCCAGCTCGAGACGGTAGTCCACGATGTCCGTCGCAAACACCGCCGCAGCCCCGCTCGCCTTGGCGATGCCGACGGCGAAGCACCCGATCGGCCCGCAACCGAATACGCCCACCGTCTGGCCGGCCAGATCGTGCGCGAGCGTCGCGTAGACGGCGTTGCCGAACGGCTCCTGCAGCGTGGCAATCTCCGGAGGGATCTTGGTCCCGTCGTTCCGCCAGATCACGCTCTCCGGCAGAGCGACGTACTCGGCGAAGACCCCGTCACAGTCCACGCCGATCACCTTCGTCGCCGGGCACATGTGGGCCTGGCCTGTGCGGCACTGGAAGCACATCCCGCACGTGATGTGGCTCTCGGCGGACACGTAGTCGCCCACTCGGACGTGCTCGACCGTCGGGCCCACCTCAACCACGGTGCCAGCGAACTCGTGGCCTATCGTCAATGGTGGCCGGATACGCTGTTCGCTCCACGGATTCCAATTCCAGATGTGCAAGTCCGTGCCGCAGATGCTGGCGGCAACGACCTGGACGAGCACGTCATGCGGTCCGAGGCTCGGTATCGGCACGTCCTCGATGACGAGCCCCGGCTCGCGGGCGGCTTTGCGAATGGCCTTCATCGTTTCGGGCATGAGAATTCCCCTTCTTGATATTGAACTCCCTGTTCGATATAGTAAACGAACCCCCCTGCGGACGCAAGGGGAAAATTCAAAATATTGGACGGGAGTTCAGCATATGAAACGTTCCGCCGACCTCGACATCGGCCACCGCGTTCGAGACCGCCGCAAGCGGGCGGGCCTGTCCCTCGAGTCTCTCGCCCGCGCCAGCGGCGTCAGCAAGGCCATGCTCAGCCAGATCGAGCAGAACAAGGCCAACCCCACCGTCGTGGTCATGTACAAGATCGCACAGGGCCTCGGCATCGAGCTTGGCGAGCTGATGGGCCTGGACCGCCCGCGAAAACGGTTCGAGGTCATCCGCGCCGACGATCCCAATCAGGTCTTCGTCGCCAACAAGCAGGTCACCCTCCGCACCCTCAGCCCCCTGTCCATGGAGAAGGACGTGGAGTTCTACGAAGTCCATTTCGGTGGCGGCGGGAGGCTGGAATCCCCCCCTCACTTTCAGAATACCGAGGAATACCTGACCGTGGCCCAGGGACGCGTGGCCCTCGCGTCGGCCGGCGAGGAGGTAACATTGCGGAAGGGCGACTCGGCCCACTACTCCGCCGACGTCCAGCATTCCATCTTCAACCCCGGACGCGCCGACGCTCGGGTCTTCCTGGTCGTCAAGTACCGCGCAGAAGGCACCTAGGCCGGGGCGCGATCCCGCACGCCAGTCGCGGGCCCGGGGAGGGCTACCCGCCGACCGCCCCGGCATCGTCCGAGCCGCCGCCGTTCTTCGGGCCGTGCTCCGCCATGATGCGGTCGAACGCTTCCTGGTCCAGCACCGACGATTCCTCGACGAGCATGATCGGGATACCGTCCCGAATCGGATATCGCCGTCGTGTCGCAGGATCCGTTGAGTACAACCAATCGTCCACCTGGATCAGCGGGGCCTTACTGTCGGGGCAAACCAGGATCTTCAGCAGCTCGGGGTCGATCGCTTCGGTCATGCCTGGGCTCCTCGCGAGGTCGCAACAGGTTCCCACATCCTCAGTAGTCTGACGCCTGGCGGCGCGTCGGTCAATTCGATCTTGCAGAAAGTGGTGGCTGGGGACTGGCCTTGAGCCCGGAGTTACGCTAGATTGTTCCATTATGAACCGAGTCATTCGTACCGTCGTGATTGGCGTTGTGGCCTGTATCGCCTTCGGCGCTGGCGGGTTCGTCTATGGGCGATGGCTGGTGAAGCGCAACTGGAACAATGAAAAGGCCAAGCTTGAAGCCGAACTCAACCGCGACAAGGCAAAGCTCGACGAGCTGATGGAGACGGTCCGGCAGACGCGCATCGCTGACCGCAAGCGACGCGAGGAAGTCCGCCAGAGAATCATGGCGAACCGGCAGCGCAAGGCGGGCACCCGGCCCGCCACCAGGCCGGGCGCTCCGAGCGTCAGACCGCCTGGCAGGCCCGGGATGCCGCCCCCGGTCCCCTGGCGGCCCGAGCCAGACCCCAGCGCCAGGGCGCCGCGCCCCAAGAAGCCCGCGCCAGCCAAGAAACCCCCACCCGCCACGAAACCGGCGGCGAAACCCAAGGGATGACCGCACACGGCCCGCCTGTCCCTCGATCCATGGGCCGCTGTGAGCGCGGCGAGACGAGCCAGCAAGCC
The DNA here is from genome assembly GCA_964390905.1 of uncultured Planctomycetales bacterium. Classification (GTDB taxonomy): domain Bacteria; phylum Planctomycetota; class Phycisphaerae; order UBA1845; family JAFGLZ01; genus JAFGLZ01. The sequence continues at coordinate 11,226 of CAYMLO010000115.1, forward strand.
TGTGCGCCCCTTACCAAGGCCGCCGACTTCGGTAGGCCCTGATGCGCCCGGTCGCGGGAATGGCACGGGGCAGCTCTCGGCGGATCAGCCCGACGCCACGCAACGCGTAGACGGCACCCGCCCCGACCGCGAACCCGCCGATGTGAGCCCACCAGGCCACACCACCGGCGCCCGGCGTCGCCGCGGCCAGGCTCCCCTGGAAAAGCTGCATCACAAACCACAACCCCAACATCAGCCAAGCCGGCAGAACGATGAACTCCAGGAAGAAGAAGACCCAGATCACCGTCAGCACGCGCGCATGTGGATACAGCAGGAAGTACGCACCCATCACCCCCGCAATCGCTCCGCTGGCTCCGATCGTGGGCGTGGTCGAGCTCGGGTTGCTCAGCAGATGCGCCAACCCCGCCAGCACCCCGGCGATCAGATAGAAGGCCAGGTATCCCAAATGCCCCAGTCGGTCCTCGATGTTGTCCCCGAAGATGTACAAGAACAGCATGTTGAACACGAAGTGCATCCAGCCTCCGTGCAGGAACATGCACGTGATCAGCGTCAGATAGGGGTTGAACGGGGGTCCGGCCAACGCCTCCTTCCGGTACAAGATCCCCTCGCGGAGTCGCGCCACGGGCCGGCGGACGATCACGGGCTGGTCCGGATGCGTCACCCGCGCCGGGACCATCCCGTAGCGCTCGACCACTTCGTGTGCCTTGCTTCCCACCGACAACTGCAGCAGAAACGCCACGCCGCACACGACCAACAGGCCGTAGTTGACGACCGGCGTCGTTCTCGACGGGATGTTGTCCTTCAACGGAATCACGCAACTGCTCCTCGGCGCCGGGAACGGCCCACGATCGGGCCCACTGTCGCACAACCCCCCACACCGATCAAGCGCACCGCGTCCCCCACCTCAACGCGGACACCTACTGCTGTACGGTGCTTCGACGCACGCGGTTCGGGTGCCGCGTTGACCCACCGCAGGCCCATCGATACGATTCGGCCATGGCGATGCGCGTGGGCTTGTATGGCGGCACGTTCGATCCGATCCACGTCGGACACCTCATCGTTGCGCGAGCGGTCCGCGAGCGACTCGACCTGGACCGGATGGTGTTGATTCCGTCGGCTCACCCGCCGCACAAGCCGCATCCCGACCTGACGGACGCAGCTCATCGCCTCGCGATGGCGCGGCTGGCCGTGGACGGCGAGCCGGAACTCGAGGTCTCCGACTGCGAGGCGAGACGAACCGGACCGAGCTACACCATCGACACCGTCCAGGCGTTTCGCGAGGCATCCGGCCCGCAGGCTGAAATCATCTGGGTAATCGGCGCGGACACGCTGGCCGAACTGGCCAGTTGGCATCGTGTCAAGGAGCTCGTCGATGCGTGTCGGATCGTGATCGCCTCCCGGCCGGGATGGGAGTCGCCGGACCCGACCCCACTGCGCGGTCGGCTCACCGACGAGCAGATCGATCGCCTTCGCGGCGGCATGATCGAGACGCCGCGGATAGACGTCAGCGCCACCGAGATCCGCCGGCGCGTGGCGGAGGGCCGCAGCATCCGCTGGCTCGTGCCCGAATCCGTACACAGATACATCACTCAGCACGGACTGTACCGCTGAAAGGACCCCAGAACCCAGGCCGAGCGGGGCCAGAGACACGCGATCCCTGAGCACCCCAGTGAACCATAAAGCAGCATCAAGGGGCGAAGCTGAGATGGACCACGAAACACGCATGTACATCGACGGGAAATGGTGTACCGCGCAAAGCGCCGGGACGCTGGCGATCATCAACCCCGCCACGGCCGAGCTCTGCGCCGAGGTGACCTACGGCCAAGCAGACGACGCGCGACGCGCCGTTGATGCCGCCGTCCGCGCCCAGCCCGCATGGGCCGAGCACACCGCCTACGAACGAGCCGGGATCCTCAAGCGCGTCGCCGACCTCATGTGCGAACGGGCCGACCACATCGCCACGCTCATGACCCTCGAGCAGGGCAAACCCCAACCCGAAAGCAAGGGCGAGACCCTCGCAACCGCCGCCTTCTTCGAGTGGTACGCCGAAGAGGCCAAGCGGCTCTACGGCCGGATCGTTCCCCACCACGTCCCCGTCAAGCGGCACTTCGTCATCCACCACCCGGTCGGCGTCTGCGCCGCGATCGCGCCGTGGAACTTTCCCGTGCTGCTGCCCGTCCGGAAGATCGCGCCGGCCTTGGCGGTCGGCTGCACGAACGTCACGCGACCGGCATCCCAGACGCCGATGTGCTTGATGGAGGTCTTCCGCTGCCTGGACGAGGCCGGCCTGCCGCCGGGCGTCGCCAATCTCGTCACCGGACCCGCTGACGAAATCGCGGACGTCTTCCTAACCGACCCGCGCGTCCGGAAGATCGGCTTCACCGGCAGCACCGAGGTTGGCAAGTCCCTGATGCGCCGGTCCGCCGATCAGCTCAAGAAGATCTCGCTCGAGCTGGGCGGTCACGCACCGTTCATCGTCTTCCCCGACGTCGACCCCGAGCAGGCCGCCAAGACCGCCGTGTCCGCCAAGTTCCGCAACAACGGCCAGGTCTGCATCAGCGCGTCGCGATTCTACGTCCACCCCGATCGACGCGAAGCCTTCACCGAGGCCGCCGTCCGATTCGCCCGCCAGCTCAAGCTCGGCAACGGGCTCGACGAGGGCGTGGAGGTCGGGCCGATGTTCGAGCAGGCCGCCTTGGACAAGGCCCTCGCCCTGGTCCAGGACGCCCGCCAGAAGGGGGCGTCGGTCCTGTGTGGCGGGGAGCAGAGCACGCGGTTCGAGCGGGGCTTCTTCTTCGAGCCGACGATCCTGACGGGGGTGACGCGCGACATGCAGATCATGCAGACCGAGCCGTTCAGCCCGATCCTGCCCATCCTGGAGTTCTCGGACGTGGATGACGCGATCCGCCAGGCCAACGACACGCCCTACGGCCTGGCCGCCTATGTCCTCACCAACGACATCAGCACCGCCGTCAAGCTCGCCGAGCGGCTGGAGTTCGGCATGATCGGCATCAACGACTTCACCCCGGCCACCGCCCAATGCCCCTTCGGTGGCATGAAGGCCAGCGGCTTCGGCCGGGAAGGCGGCCTCGAGGGCGTGGAAGACTACGTCGAAGCCAAACACATCTGCCTCGGCGTCGCGCCGTAGCGCTGACGACAGAACTCAACCACGCGGGCCACAGACCATTCGGTAGAGCGTCCTCAGCGCAAAGGAAAGGGCCGGACAGCTCGACCTAAGTCAACCCGCCCGACCCTAGGGGGGGATCAGAAGTAATGCCAGATCAGCGTCTGCGGCGGAAGCAGGCCACGCCGCCCAGCAGGGCCAAGGCAAACGTCGCGGGCTCTGGAGCCGTGAGCACCACCGCCGCCAAGCCCATCTCGAACACCTGACCGTCCGCGACGCTCGCGACGCCGTCCTGGTAGATCACCGGGTAGTCGCCGTTGGGATCGGAGGTCGGGCTCGACATGTTGTACCAACCCACATCCACGGCCGTCCCCATATCCGGGAGGAAGACGTAGTTATCGACGTCCGCGTCCATGAACTCCGACTGTGGAACCTGCTGGGTCAGGTGGTCGGGCCCCAGATCGACGGCTACGGCACCGGGGAGCTGGTAGTAGTAGGACCCGTCAACGTCGTAGTCGAACACGTACGCCCCGGCCATGTTCTCATTGTCGTAGTGGTACACCGACACGTTGGTCGGGACGCCGGCGTTCTCGAACTGCAGATCAGTAATGACCGCGTGGACCTTGTCCGTGTCATTCATCGTGAGCAGCGGATCAGCACCGTGCAGGTCCGGGTCATTCGGGCTCGCGCCACGAATGTAGAAATGGATGTTGCTCTCTTGCTGGTCGGGAGCGGGCATCTGCACGGTGATCCAGACGCTGCTAAGCGTATCGCAGGGGTCGCTGTCGTAGTCCGCCACGATCTTGTAGCGGTAGGACCCATCCAGGGGATCTACCCCCGCGCCCTCCAGGGTAACACTCTCGTTGAAGAGCTCCGTGGTGTCCTGGTACAGAGCGATATTGAACGATACCGGCCGGCCGATCGTCGAGGCACTCACCAGCCCCGACAGGCAGGCAACGACCACCACCGCCCCAAACCCCTTCACTGCGGTCAAAGACATCTCTCGACTCCTTTTCCCGGCGGCCTTCGTCCCGTCTCGTCCAGATCCTCCTGGACCGGGCCCCATGCCACCGAGGCCGTTTTGGGCTGCGACCATCCCGGAGGGCGTGCCAGAACGCCCTGGAGGCCAAACACACAGCCACTCGTTGATTCGTTGGGAGCTTCCCGAGACAGGGCACCCCTGTCCCAAGGCCTGAATCCCCACCCCCGTGTGTCACTGAATACTATGCACGAACCTACCAGAGTCAACAGGCGGTTTGCCCTTTCGCACAGTCGCGTCGCCCGAGGGTCTGGCGGCCCCAGGCTTCCTTGGCGATCTTCTCTAAGTCCTTGGGGCGCAAATGAAAGGGCCGGACAGGTCTGCCTAAGCCGACCTGTCCGGCCCCAGGGGGGGCAAATCATTTCAGCGGCGGCGGCGGAAGCACGCCAGCCCGCCCACCAGGCACATCCCAACGGTGGCCGGCTCGGGAACCTGGACCACAACCGCGGCCAGCCCCAGCTCGAACACGTCGCCGTTCGCCAGCCCCGCCGTCCCGTCCTGGTAGACGACCGGGTAGTCCCCGTTCGGGTCGGACGTGCCGCTCGGCATGTCGTACCACCCAATGTCAACCTGCGTCCCTGAGCCCGGCAGGAAAACGTAGTTGTTCACGTCCGTATCCACGAAGGAGGACTGCGGAACTTGTTGCGTCAGGTTGTTCGGCCCCAGGTCGAAGAGAAGGGCATCGGGCAACACGTAGTAGTAGGAACCCTCGTAGTCGAAGTCGAACATGTACGCGCCGGCCATGTCGTCCCGGTCGTAGTGGAGGACGGACACGTCAGTCGGGCTCCCGCCGGACTCGAAGTTCAGGCCCGTGATGGTCGCGGTGATCTTGTCGGTATCGTTGAGCGCCACCAGCGGATCGGCCCCATGGAGATCCGGGTCCACCGGACTGGCCCCACGCACGTAGAAGTGGATGTTGCTTGTGTCTTGATCCGGCGAAGGCATCTCCACGGACAACCAGACGCTCGTGACTGCACCCGCGGGGAAAGTGTCGTAGTCGTCCACGATCTTGTACCGATAACTCCCGTCGAGACCGTCCATCACGTCGATCGTGACCGTTTCGCTGAATAGCTCGACCCCGCCCTGATACAACGCGATGTCGAACGAGACCGGACGCCCGATCGGTGCAGCCCCCGCCACACCCGTCAGACCCGCAACAACAACCGCGACCAGAATGGCCTTCGAAGGTTTTCTAAACATCACAAAAGTCCTTATCGTCCACAATGAACCGGTCGAGCCCCGGGGGCAACTCCAAGACAACGACAGTTCCTTGGCCTTTGTTTCGTGAGAGAGCAGGGATGCCCGCCGATACTCAGCGTTGACGGCGATACCTGCTTCTTGCCAATCTTCAGGGGTTTCGGAATACGGCGAGACTATTCCGAGGTTTGTTTCCCCCCCCCTGGAGGTCAACCAATACTACCTCCCAAAAGGACGGAGTCAACCGCCGGCGTGCCTTTTCTGGGCTGAGGAAACGGGGGGGCGGTGATCTGCCTGGTCGCCGACCACGAGGATTCGGGCAGCCTGGCACGGTCGGCCACGTTGTCCCCACAGTGATCGGTTCGGGCTAGAACGAAACACGAACTGGACGACGCAGCCTCGCTACGAACGTCGTCGACGGAAGCAGGCCAGCCCGCCCAGGAGGCAAACGCCCACGGTTGCGGGCTCGGGAATGATCGACACCGAGGCCGCCAGACCCATCTCGAAGACCTTCCCCGGCGACGCACCGGCGACGTCGTGCGTGTAGGTGAAGGGGAAATCGCCGTTGGGGTCGAGCGTGGGGCTCGGCATCAGGTACCATCCGATGTCGAGGGAGGTCCCCGAGTCAGGCAGGAAGACGAAGTTGTCCACGTCGCCATCCACGAAGGCCGAATGCGGAACCTGCTGGGTGTGCTGCGATCCAACCATGAACTCCACGGCCTGGGGCAGGTCATAGAAGTAGGAATTGGTCGCGTCGAAGTTCATCATGTAGGCGCCGGCCATGACGTCACTGTCGTAATGGTGGACCGACACGTCGCTCGGGTTCCCGCCATCCTCGAACCGCAGGTTGCTGATGGTGGCCGTGATCTTGTCGGTGTCGTCCAGCGTGAAGAGTGGATTCGAGCCGAGCAGGTCGGGGTTGCTCGGATTCGCTCCGCGGAGGTAGAAGTGAATCGTGCTCTGGTCCTCGTCGGGGTCAGGCATCTGAACGGACAGCCACACGCTGGCAACGGTCCCAAAGGGGAACGCGTCGTAGTCATCGACGATCTTGTAGCGAAACGTCCCATCGAGCGGATCGACGGGAGCGACGCTCACGCTCTCGTTGAACAATTCGGTTCCGCCCTGATATACCGCGATGTCCAACGCGACAGGCCGACCAATGACCGCCGCATGCGTTGCAGACGACAGGCAGACGGCAACGACGGCCGCCGGGACGAGTTTCAATGCTGGTCCGGACATTCTCAACCCCTTCTTCGGGCCTCCTTGCGGGTACAGGCGTGCCCGTTTGCGAGCCGCACTCGCCTCCCTTCAGGCCGAAACCGCAATCACATCCGGGGTCCCGCGCGCAGGACGCGGGCCGGGTGCGTATTACTTCTCTCTGTTCGCATGGAGAGCTAGAGGAATGCGACAGGGCATTCCGCGGCTTGAGTCCCCCGTCCCCGTGGATCGCAGAATAGTAGGCACGGCGAAATCAGAGTCAACGGGCAGATTCACATTTTTCCCGCTCCGCTCGCAAGGGCCAGGCACGCTGCGGGGGTGGCAGGCTTGTGCGATCGCCTTGGGGAGGATGGGGCAGTAGACCGACGGCGCAAATGGAAGAGCCGGATGCGCTTAGCTTCGCGCATCCGGCCCTTGTAGCCTACTTGGACCTATCGGTCGGCGTGTCGCGCCCCCACTGGGCCGGACCCCCGCACGGGCTTGGGACGCGCCGGCACTACGGCAGGTACAACTCTTGCCAGACGGTGACCATCGCCCGGACGGCCAACTCGAACACCTTGCCCCCCGTGGCATCCTGCTTGGCGAACAGGTTGTTCGGGTCGGACGACCCGATCATGAGGGCGTCGTTCGGATCCACATAGACTGGGCTGGCCATGTTCCGCCATGCCACGTCTACGTCGGTATTCGTGTCGCCGATGAAGACGTACTCCTGCCATGCCAAATCGAGGAACTTCGACTGTGGGACCTGTCTCGTCTCGGCGATGGTATCGAGATCGGCGTCAAAGTCGAGGGAGTCGGGCAGCCAGTAGTACCAGCCGCCGAACTGCATCATGTACATCGCCGCCGCCGCATCCGTATCGTACTGGAAGACCGACACGGGCACGGAATTCTCGAACCGCAGACCCGTGATGACCACGTCGATGAGGCTTTCGTCCCCGAGCTCGAGCAACGGGTCGATGCCCTCGGCGTGCGGGTTGCCCGAGCTGGCCGCCCGGATGTAGAAGCCGATCTGGCTTTCCTTGGGTCCTACCTCGCCCCCGAGACCGCCCATCTCGATGGACACGTAGACGCTCGTGAGCGCCAGGCCGGTCGCCTTGTCGTAGTCCGCAACCAACTTGTAGTAGAACGTCCCGTCGAGGTCGTCACTCGAGTGGACCCACAAGTCCTCCTCGAACAGCAGGTTCACGCCTTGATACAGCGCGATGGTGAATCCGACCGGCCGGGCCAGCGTCCAGTCATTGGGGTCTGGTGGCAAGGCCCCGAGATCCACCTGTTCGGGGTCCTCTGCTTGGGCGACGCCGCCGGGGGAATCCTTGGGGGCCGCAGCGCCGGGTGAGCCCCCGTCAGGTGTGGCAGAAGACGGCTCACTTGGCAAGAATGGCAAACAGGTCATGCCAGAAACGAGAACCGCGAACAGACCCACGACGAACCCCGTCAGAACGACGTTTCTCATGGTGAATCCCTCCCGATGCTGATGTTAAGGAAGACCGAATCCGCAGTCCCCGAACCGATGGTCCGGACTCCCAAGATGATAGCCTAGCTGAACCGAGGCGGCAAAGCAAGGCGGCAGCTTCAGCTGGGGCAGGCCCGCCGCGTCTGGCGGTCGAAGGAATCGTGTACAGGATCAGGATGTCTGTAATGATTTGACCATTCACCGGTTACGGAGGCTCTCCGCCAAACCGCGTGCGATCCAGACCCCCGCGCGACCCACGGCAAAACCTTCCAAAATCCCCCTTCCAGAAGCGCGATTCACGCTTGGGATCTGTGATTTGGCTGAGTAGACGCATAAACAAATTGTCTTTTCATACATTCTCAAAAATAACCACCCGCAGGATCCTGCCGGCAAGACCCTTGACGAATCGCTGGTCCCATGTGACCCTGGTTCGCGTGAACGTGCGTCAGCACATCCGCCGAACAGGATGGGGCTTGGCCATTGGGGTGGCTGCCACCGCCGGCGTGGTCGCCCTCCACGCACTCGGGTCGCTCGACCGTTTCGAGCTCGACATGCTCGACCTGCGGTTCCGAGACTACAACAAACTCGGGGCCTCTGACCTGATTCTCCACGTCCATATCGGCGACGACGCCTTCGAACGGATCCACCGCTGGCCCTGGCCACGCCGGCTCCACGCCCAGTTGATCGCCACGCTCCACGAGCTGGGCGCCCGGGCCGTCGTGATGGACATCTTGTTTTCTGAGCACCAACCCCCGCGGCTCGACCCACGCGCGGTGGCGGCTATCGAGACCTCGACCACACAGCAGGCGGGCGAACGTCCGCCGATGGCTCTCGTCTTCGACGACCGGGAGCTCAGCAGGGCGATCGAGCAGGCCGGCAACGTCTATCTGACCACCTTCTACCACGCGGCGCAGCAAGGCGATCCGCGTCAACGGGTTCAGGAGTGGGTTGACCAGGCCGTCGAGCAGCATCCGGAATGGACCACACGACAGGTGATCGGCCAGGTCCGAGCACGCCGGGACGCCGGCGACCTCAGCGACGAAGCGCTCAAGCGCCTGTGCCGACGCGCACACCTGGCATGGCTTCTAGAGAGGGACTTCGGGCGGAACGTGCGCGATCTGGCAAACCGAACAGGCATCCCCCGCGGCGAGGTGGACGAGATCCTGCCCGGCTTGAAGAAGTGGGTCGCCCGGGCGCTGACCCGTCAGGCCATGGCCCACAAGCCCGGCCTGACCGCCGATCAACTCGTCCAGGAGATCATGCCCCATCCGCCCAGGGACCCGCTTGACGTCCAGGACATGCTTGCAGCCCACAAAGTTGAGTCGGCCATCCTCGCCGCCCTGGAACGGACCGCGCCGATTCCGCCGGGCCGCGAATCGCTCTACCCGTCCGTCGAGAGACTCACCCCGCCGCTGGAGCAGTTCGCGCGCGTCGCCAAGGACAATGGCTTCGTGATCTACGACACGGGTAGCAAAGACGGCGTGCTCCGGGAGATCCCCTTGGTGGCATGCTATCGCGGGCGAATGCTGAGGCAGTTGGCCTTCGCAGCGCTGTGCGATGTCCTGGATGTCCCGCCCGAGGGCGTCGCGATCGACAAGCCCGGGCAGCTCGTGATCCGGGGCGCGCGCGTGCCCGAGGATCCGGCGCGCCGGGACGTCATCCTACCGATCGACGACCGCGGCAGATTCCTGCTGAACTGGCGGCCCTGCAGGGAAGGGTGGGAGCGGAGCTTCCCCTATGTGGCGGTCGGTCGAGTCCTGGAGATCCCGCTGAACCGGTCCGCGTGCCTCGCACAACGACATCGGGTGCGAGCCATGGCGGTCAAGTTCACGACGGACCGCGGCGCGGCATCCGCATACGAGCAATACGTCAAGCTCATCCAAGCGCGCGACCGGGCGGAGCGAGACGCACTCACGACCGCCACCCAAACAAGCCAGCCTGCGCCAAGCCGCGTCCCCGACGAGATCGCCAAGCGGATTCACCAGATCGAGGAAAACGCCATCGGCGTCATCCACAGCGACTACGAGGAAATCCGCGACCTCGAGCCGGAGAACGACGAGGAACGACGCGAGTTCGATCAGATCCGTCAGCTGCATCACGATCTGCTGCGTGTGGAGCAACTGGGACAGCGTATAGAGGAACGGATCGCCGAGCTCCGGCCCCTCGTGACGGGCAAGGTCTGCTTCGTCGGCTACACCGCCACCGCCGTCGCCGACTTCGTGGGCACGCCCGTCTTCGAGCGGGGTCCGGGCGTGATGGCTCACTCCAACCTGTTCCACACGCTCCACACCCGCGCGCTGGTCCGCCGTTCGCCGCGTTGGCTGGACGTGCTGCTGATCGTCGCCTGCGGCTTGGTAAGTACGCTGATCACGACGCAACGGGGCCCGATCTTCAGCCTGCTGGCCGCAGCCGTCGCCCTCAACGTCGCGGTCGTCGCCGCCGCCCTGTGGCTGTTCTATCAATGGCACATCTGGATCATCGTGCCCGCCGTCGTGACGACCATCCTGGCAACGTGGGCCCTGATTACCGTCTATCGGCAACTGACCGAGGGGCGGGAGAAGCGCGAGGTATCGAACCGACTCGGTCAGTACACCTCGCCCTCGCTGGCCCGGCGGATCGCCGAGGACCCCGAGGCCCTCGGCCGGGCAGAGGTCCGCGAAGTGACCTGCTACTTCAGCGACCTGAAGGGTTTCACCGGCATCAGCGAGGTCCTCGGCGCCGAACGGACGCAGGCGCTGCTGAACGTCTATCTAGAGCGCATGAGCGAGGTGTTGGACCGGCACGAGGCCTTCATCAACAAGTTCCTGGGGGACGGCGTCTTCGCCTTCTTCAACCCGGCCGTCAACCCCCAGCCGGAGCACCCGCTGCTGGCGTGCGAGGCCTCGTTGGACAGCCTGGTCGCCCTGGACGAGCTGACCGCCGAGCAACGGCAACTCGGAGGCGACGAGGCGTTCCAGCAACTCCGCTGTCGCATCGGATTGGCCACCGGCAACGCGGTCGTGGGGAACTGCGGCAGCGACCGGAAGTTCGACTACACCTGCATCGGGGACACGGTGAACCTGGCCGCCCGGCTCGAGCCGGCCAACAAGGCCTTCGGCACGCAGATCATGGTGGCCGAACCCACCCGCGCCCGCGTGGCCGACCGCTATGAGTGGCGGTATCTCGGCGGGCTGCAGGTGGTCGGCAAGTCGCAGATGGTGCCCGTCTACGAGATACTCGGCCGGAAGGGAACCGTCGACGACGACGTACTCGAGTACGCGTCGAGGTTCGAGGAAGGCGTCCGGATCTTCCAAGAGGGAAGATGGGTCGATTGCCTGACGCACTTCTCGCGGATGCTGGCCCGCAGGCCGGACGACCCGGGCCTCATGCTCTACATGGACCGGTGCCAGGAGTTCCAGCGGTTCAGGCCGCCGGAAGACTGGAACGGGGCGATCGAGCTCAAGGAGAAGTAGCACATGCGTCGGATCACCCGGGCCTGCCGGATTGCCCCCCTGCTCGTGGTTGTGCTCCTCTTCGCCGGCTGCGACCACGGCGCCACAACGACCTCGCAGCCCGGGCTATCGAGCGGACCCGCTCGCTACTTCTTCACGGTCCCGCAACGTCTGCCAGATGGCAAGACGAGCGGACCCGAGCAAGAGGCCCTGGAGGCCTGGCTGATCCGTCAGGCGGGCGGCTATACGCGTATCGGCCCCTGCCAGGGGGGCTGGCACAACGGCAGAGACCTGATCGAGGAAGACAACATCGCCTACTTCGTCGTCGGCCCGACGGGCCTGAAGCCCCAGATCGAGCAGATCGTCACCGAACGTTTCAAACAACGCCAAGCCTTCGTCGTTTGCTGGTAGAAGGGATCGGGAGTCGTCCTCGCGAAATCGTGCGGCACGTCGACCCCTGCCTCTCTGTGACCAAGGAGCGCCAGCCCGAGCCGCACGCCCGCACTGCATTTCCTCCAACACGCCCGGTCCGCATCTCCGATCCCACGGCGCGGCTTCGTCTCACGCCTCAGGTGCCCTGTCAGAGCCCGCAGTCCCCAGTTGGCGATCATCTCTGTCGCCCTACAGCGTCCATCCCTTGCGATACGGTCTCCTGACGAACCGCATGGCCTCAGGTGCGTTGGTAATCTTCAGGTTCTCGGCGTCCCATTCGATCCGCCGTCCGGAGCGGTAGGCGACGTTGCCCAGCAGCACAGCCTCGGCCAGCGGGCCCGAGTAGTTGAAACTGCAACTGGTCTTGCCGCTGGTCTTGCAGGCCTGGATCCATTCGCTGTGATGGCCGATCGACCTGGGGATGAACGGCGCCGGCGGCTCGAAGTCGGCGAACGTCTTGGCGGGCAGCAGGATCCGCCGCTTGTAGTCGACGAGGAGTTGCCCCTTGCTCCCCACGAATAGCACGCCTATGTCCCATCCGGGAAACCTGCGCTGCGTGATGGCAGTCGGCCGCCTGTCGCCGTTGTACCACGTCAGCTTGACGGGCGGCTTGTCCTTGCGCGCCGGGTACTCGTAGCGGACGATCTGCCAGGGCGGCGTGCTCTCCGGGTGCACGGGCGGCCCGTCCGCCTCGACGGCAACGACATGGCGAAGTCCCAGCGCCCAATGGGCCAGATCCATGAGGTGGCAGCCCATGTCTCCCAACCCCCCGCCGCCGAAGTCCCACCATCCACGCCACTTGTACGGGACATGTGCAGGATGATACGGCCGATACGGGGCTGGGCCTAGCCATTCGTCGTAGTGCAGGCCTTTCGGTACCGGCGGCGTGTCCTTCGGACGATCCCCCGGCGCGTACGCATCGCCACTCCAGACATGCACCTCGGCCACCGGACCGATCGCGCCCGTCTGGATCAGCTCAACGGCGCACCGGTAGTTGTCTGTGGCGTGGATCTGAATGCCCATCTGCGTGACGCGCTTCATTTTGGCCGCCATCTCGGTGACCTGGCGCGCTTCATAGACCGAATGCGTCAGGGGTTTCTCGCAATAGACGTGCTTGCCCGCCCGCAGCGCCATCATCGTAGCCGGCGCGTGCGTGTGATCGGGCGTCGAGACGACAACGGCGTCGATGTCCTTCCGGTCGAACACACGACGGAAATCCGTGTAGAACCTCGCCTTGGGAAACGCCTTCCGCGCCCGATAGGCCCGGAACTCGTCGACGTCACATAGCGCGACGATCGCCTGCGCGCCGACCGCGGCCAGATTGGCCCTGCCCCGGCCATGGACGCCGATTACGGCAATGCCCAGCTTCTCGTTCGCTGATTGCGATGTCGTCGCCGTCGTGGCCTTCGCGGACAGGGGCGTACGCTTGCCCATCAAACCAGCAGCCGCCAATGCAGATTGCCGTATGAAGGCCCGTCGGGTCTTGGCTCGGGTCACGGCAACACTCCTCGGCATCCGCGACGGGCGGGACCCCTTTCCCACGTGAGGGGCAACCTCGTCGTCAAGAACGGTACGCCCCAGGGCGAATCCTGGCAAGGTATCTCGATAGGGTCCCCCGCCCAGACTCTCACGCAGCGCTCCCGACCCCCTTCTGCTTGACCGTCCCAAATCGGCGGGCTATCGTGCCGGATCGTGACCGACATGGCAGACACGGGGTCAAGCTTGTTCGGCCGTTCCCTTAGAAAGGGCGTTCGCGTCGTCGTTACGGGGCAGGTGGGCGTCGATAAGCGTCCGTTCCTCGAGCGCGTCGTCGAGATCGCCAAGGACCACGGGCGCGAGATCGTCCTGGTCAACGTCGGGGATCGGATGTACGCCGAAGCCCCCGACGTCTCGCCGGGCCGGATCCTCGACCTACCCCTGGGACGGCTCAACTCGCTTCGCCGAAGCGTCTTCAAGGACATCTTGAGTTTCGCAAATCAAGACATGGACCTCCTGGTCAACACGCACGCCACCTTCCGGTGGAAGCACGGCCTGTTTCCCGCGTTTGACCACGACCAACTCCAAGCGTTGGCGGCGGACCTGTACGTCACGCTGGTCGACAACGTCGACGCCGTCCACGAACGCCTCGAGCGCGACCACGACGTACACCACCGCCTCAAGGACCTGCTGGTCTGGCGGGAGGAGGAGATCCTGGCCACGGAGGTGATGGCCACGATGATCCGCGGGCACGGCTGCTTCTACGTGCTGAGCCGCGGCAACGACGACACGACCGCGCTGATGCTCTACCGCCTCATGTTCGAACCGCAGCGCAAGAAGGTCTATCCGTCGTTCCCCATGACGCACGTGATGGACATGCCCGACGTCCTGGCCGAACTCGACGGCTTCCGCGATGTCCTGGCCGACAACTTCGTCACGTTCGACCCGGGCGACGTGGACGAGAAGCGTCTCCTCTTCGATGCCACCCAGGCCGATCAGCGAGGGGACCAGACGATCGAGGTCCGCGTCCACGGCCGAACGTTGAGCTTCGACACACGGGAGATCATGGATGTGGCCGGCGACATCGACGGTCAGATCTACGCCCGGGATTTCAAGCTGATCGACCAGTCCGACATGATCATCAGCTATGTCCCCGAGATGCCCGACGGCCGTCCCGGGTTGAGCAGCGGGGTGGAGCGCGAACTGCAGCATGCCCACGAGGCCACCAAGGAGGTCTACGTCATCTGGCGGCCCCGACGGGAGCCATCGCCGTTTGTAACCGAGACGGCCACCAAGGTATTCGCCACCGTCAGTGACGCCTTGAGCTACTTCCAGCGGCGGGGCGACATCGGCGACTACCAGCTGCCCCTGCCCCGTGCGCCTCAGCCCCCAAGCCCCAAGTGCCCAGGACCCAACGCGACCCTCTTCTAACCGACTGCGAAATGGCAAGAGCAAACCGGCCGACCCGACCGATATACCAGTAGGGCTCGGTCCCGCGGCGCGGGGACCGAGCGATGTGATATTGGCAGAATCAGGGGTTTGATGCGCTCCCAACGGGTTCCAGAGCAGCGTCTGTCAAGCCTGGCGACTTGACTCGACCCTTGACGGACACGCCGGGGAGGATTCCCAGATGCTACGATCGCGGTGTGCGGCGGTTCTCCTTGCCGCGGCAGTGACGGGTACGACCGGACAGCGGGCTATGGCCGATGATTTCTGGGTGACAGCCGCTCGGGGCCTGCAGTATCTCGGTTGGGTCCCGCCGAGCACATACACCCCCGACGGCGCCGGCGACCTCGGCGTCTTCAGGAACGCCATCGGTGGCGGGTGGACCGCCTTCACGACGCGGCGGTTGACCGACTGGGAGATCTATGGCGGCATCGCGGGGTTTGAGTTCAGCCCCGTCAACCAATCCGTCTCGCTGGACACGTCCCTGCAGGTACGGAAGTTTGTGATCCCCACGGCCCGGTTGCGCGTGGCGACGGATGCGACCGGGACCGGCCAAGCGGCTCCCCTCGCCTACAACTTCTGGATCAACACCGGCTTGCAGGACGTTCGCCTCGAGGGCACTGGGTCACTGGAGATCCAGGCCGACATCAACGCCCTTGGGTTCTACGACGTCGACGCCTTCATCAGCAATCGAGGGACCCTCGAGTTCGACGGGTTCATCTACACCGACGAGAGCACGGCGGACTTCGACGTCGGGCCAATCTCCTTGAGCGGCAATATCTACGCGGATGCGCTGGCCGCGGTGACCGCACCGTTCTTCTCGAGCACCAGCACGGCCAATCCCCTCGCCGTCTTCAGCGGGAGAGCGAAGCTCAAAGACCAGATCAAGCGTCGAGACGAATTGGTCGCCCGGCTCGACGCCGGTCAGCCCTTGACGGACGACGAGATGAGTGAGATCCTCACGACGTCCTTGCTGGAGACCGTCTTTGGCGGGGCCGGAAGCGATCTGCTCGACATGACCCGCCAGGCGCTGAAGTCCGCCGCCAAGGGACAGTCCAACAGCATATCTGCCGAAACGCCCAGTGTGATACCCGAGCCCGCTTCGCTGGGCGGGTGGCTGGTCCTGACGGGCGCTGCCGGCCTGCGTCGACGCCGACGATGATCTCAATCCCCCGATCCCCTGATCGCGCCGCAGTGTGGGCGGGGATCGTGTCGGGTCTTCTGTTGCACTTCGGTCCCGGCCCGTGCCGTCCGGCCGCTCTGCACGCCACCGTTCTCGCCCGTCAGGAAACCTCGTGTCCGGTCTGCAGCCAGAAGTTTCGCGCCGTCGTGCTGGCCAGCACGGACACCTCAGCGGGCGTAGATCGAGACCTCTTTGCCCGATCCGCCGGTCCCCAACCGGTCTTCTATCGGATCACCACGTGTCCGCGATGTTACTACAGCGGCTACCTGACGGATTTCGACGCGAAGACCCGGTTTCCGGAGGGATTCCGAGACAAGGTTCTGCGGCACCCCAAGCTCGACCCGGGCATGGCCATCACGCCCGAGACGGATCAACGGATGATCCCCGCCGAAGTCCACTACCGGCTGGCGCACCAATGCTA
This sequence comes from uncultured Planctomycetales bacterium, assembly GCA_964390905.1. GTDB lineage: Bacteria > Planctomycetota > Phycisphaerae > UBA1845 > JAFGLZ01 > JAFGLZ01. The sequence goes on from CAYMLO010000115.1 coordinate 27,646, forward strand.
TCGCTGGCGGGGGATGACGGCCGAATCGATGGCTTGGCTGGCCCTGCGGGCCTCATGGGTGGCGCGCGACACCGGATCGGTCTTGCCGCGGACCGATCGGTTGCAGCGTGTGATGGGATTCATCGAACAGTGGCTGCCCGACGACAGTCCTCAGACGAACCAGGCGGATCGGGAGCTTCGCCTCACCACGCGCCTCGCCGCCCAGTTGGCAGAGGGACGGTTCAGTCGGTACCAGGCTCCCTACGTGAAGTTCGTGCTCGCCATGATGTGGCGGCGTCATGGGGAGAACCATCTGTTCGAGGCCCTGTTCCCCGACGGTCAGCGGGCCGCCGATCTGCCCGAGCAGCTGCAGGCCAAGCTGGTCGAGGTCCATGCCTCGATCGCCGAAGAAAGGAAGTGGCAGCGACGGGCGCTCGACCAGTTCCTCCAGGCATTGGACGGCGACGAGATCGTCCCACAGAACCGATCGGCCGCCGACTACCTGGTCGCAGAGCTTTACCGCCGGTTGGGCCAGCGAAACCGCGCCGTGCGGTACTATGACCGCGCACTGTCCGATCCGCGGCTGGATTCACATCTGGCCGACTGGGCCCGCCAGCAGCGTGCACGCGTGGCAGGACGCCCGGGTCGGTGAGACTGAGCCGTCATTCGCGCGGAGCCTCCGTCACCACCACCGGCTGGCCGAACAGCGCGGCACCGTACCGGACGTAGCTCAGCAGGCTGGCCAGCGCCACGCGATCCTCCGAAAACAACCGCTGGTGCTGATCGACCGAAAACGCCGTAGCGGGCAAGCCCGCGGCTTCGTAGGCGCCGGCCAGCGACTCGACCTCGATCGTCGATCGGGCCGTCACCTGACGGGCCCGGAGAAGCCAACGGTACTCCGCGAACCCGTCGATGAGGGCATCAGCGGGGCCTGTCGTGCCGACCCGCTCCACGACGAACCGCTGCTCCTGCAATCTGCCCACCAGGACCAACCGACGGTCAAACGGTCGATCCATTTCGACGCGGACGGCCGCTACGATGGCGACCGCCGGGGCCGGGACGTTCCGCCCAAGCCATCGACCCAGCGTCAGCCAGGTTGTCTCCAGATCATCCATAGGACTGGCCGTTTCGGTCAGCTCGTCGGCCGCAACGTCCGCCTGGCAAGGACGGGCGCCGGCGGGGTCTTCAGCAAGGATCGTGCCCGGATGGATTAGCCAGTTGCCCTGATCGTCCGGGTGGAGCCAAACTCCTCCGGCCGTCTCCTGCTCCAGCGCAACGAGGTCGTCTACCCGGTTCTGCAGCCGTTCGGGCTCTGCGACCATCAGCAAGGGAAGCCACCGGCGATCCGGGCATAGGTCCGCGTCACGGGCAACCTGATCCCAACGCACCCACAACCGCAACAGATCGAGCAGCTCGGGCAACCGCACCGGCTCAGACCGACGAACCTCCGATATCGCCAACCCGCTCAGGTCCAGGGCTTCCAGGGCGTCACGAATGGCGGCCGCCCGAAACACCCCACCCGGATGCGGGCTGGTGACGTGGTAATAGTAGCGATAGACGTTGAAGGCCCGCCGCCACAACATCAGCGCCGGCTGCGGGTCCGCGGATGGGGCGCCAGGTTCCGTGCTGGCGGCCCTGCCGGTGGCGCTTCTGGGGCCTTCAGGCGGGACGCTTCGCAAGGCGCGATCGACGTCGTCGAATCGGCCCAGCGCAGCCAGCGAGTATGCCCACTGCTTGCGGGCCTCCAGAAGATCGGGCTGGGCTTCGAGAACCTGCTGGAAGTCAACGGCGGCCTGCTCGTAGTGGCCAGCGGCGAAATGGGAACGGGCTCGATCAAGGAGGTCAGCCGGCACGTTCGGCCCGCTTGGTGCGTCCGATCGGCCGCAGCCGGCCATGAAGATGGCCGGCCAGATCAGCCGCCCGAGGCATCCCGAGGCGTTCCGTCGATGGCGGGCCACTGCCATGCCCTCATTACGTCGAGTCCGTCGTCCCGGGTCATGTCGATTCGAAGCGGCGTGATGGCCACATAGCCTTCGCTAAGCGCCCTCAGGTCGGTGTCCGGCTCCCCTTCGTCCGCAAACTCGCCCGTCAACCAGAAGTACGTCCGCCCATGGGGGTCGTCCGCCTTCTCGAACCGCTCGTGCATGACTTGCGTGGATTGCCGAACCACCCGAACGCCTCGAGGCTGACACCCGTCGAGTGCGGGGAGGTTGACGTTGATCAGCCAACCAGGTTTCAGGCCGGCCTGGATGAGCCCGCTGATGACTTGACGGGCGATGCCAGCGGCCCGGATGAAGTCCAGCTCCGCCTGGCAGTCCAGCGAGACCGCCACCGACGGCAACCGATAGAAGGCCGCCTCCGCCGCCGCAGCGACTGTGCCGGAATACAGCACGTTGATACCCACGTTCGCGCCGGCATTGATGCCGCTGACCACCAGATCGGGCCGGGCGTCCAGGAGCTCCCGCACCGCCAGCTTGACGCAATCCGCCGGGCGTCCCAGGACACTGTGGCCGTAGAACTCCTCGTTGACGTGGACCTGTCGGGCGATGATGGCATCCCCCACCGTGATCGCGTGCCCGGACGCCGACTGCGGCGACTCCGGCGCGACCACCGTCACGTCGCCAAGCCCGCACAGCTCCCGCCGCATGGCTGCCAGACCCGGCGCGAGGATGCCGTCGTCGTTGGTCAGCAGGATCCGCATGAAGCGATTCTACTTGCCGCTTGCCCGCTGGGCAAACCGATGTGATCGATTGATCGGAACTGACGGTACAGCTATGATCCACCCCGACGATCACGATCGGCCCGACCATGAGCAACGTAGAAATCAAGCCCCCTGCGGCTGCGGACCTGGCCCGCGGGTTGCTGGACATCGACTACGCGGTCGCCGAGCCCTTTGGGGCGGGCAAGTTCAGTCAGACCTTCCTGATACGGGCAGGGGCAGACGAGTGTGTGCTGCGGATCGCGCCCCCCGATGACCTCCTGCAGCTGTTCTACGAATACCGCATGATGCGGCAGGAGCCCCAGCTGCACCGGCTGATTCAGGAGCGAACCGACGTCCCCGTCCCCAGCATCCTCGCCCATGACTTCGCACGGACGCGGATCGACCGCGACTACCTGATCATGAACCGCGTGCCCGGATCGGCGATGAGCGAGGTGGCGGGGCAACTGACGCCAGCCCAGGCAGCGGCCATCCTCGCCGAGCTGGGCCGATGTGCCGCCAAACTGCACGCCATCCACAGTGACCAATACGGGTACGTCGGCCCCCACCACCCGATGCCGCCCCAGCCGAGCTGGCCTGAGGCCTTCGCCATCATGTGGGCTAAGCTCGTGGACGACTGCGTCCAATGTGGTGTCTACGACGAGAACGACCGGACGTCGGCCATGCGGCTGTTCGACGAATACCGGGCCGTCTTCGATCCGGCCACCCCGGCCGCCCTGTGCCACATGGACCTCTGGGTGGCGAACGTCCTGGTCCACGACGGCCAGTTCCGTGCGTTGTTCGACTTCGACCGGGCGTGCTACGGCGACCCGGAGAACGACCTGGCCGTCGCCGAGTACTGCGGGCTGACGCAAGAGCCGTTCTGGCAGGGGTACGAGGAGCAGGGCGGTCAGCGTCCCGAGCAGACGCACGAGCAGTCCGTCCGGCGGCTGTTTTACCTGCTCTACGAACACGCCAAATACATCGTCATCAGCGTCAGTGCGCGGCGGAACGATCCGGCCCGCGCCCGCCGGTATGCTGCAGATTGCCGACGCGCCATTTCGCACTTTTCCAGAACCGGGAGTCCTATCTTTTAGTAATTTGTACACTCCAGTCACTTAAGTAGGCGCATCCGGGCCTGGCGGCCCCAGAAGCGGCCTGGGGCGCTTTCTGTGCAGCCAACTGCCTCGCCTGTCCGATGCACCTAACTGGGCGCGCCCGGTCAGTCCGTCACCGAAAAGTCGATTACTCGCTTGACCTGGCGCCAAGAGCCTGCCTATGAAACTATACCAAGGGGGGAATGGGGATCGCGCATGTGGTCTGTCGCAAGGCCGGCCCCGTCTGGCGGATTTGACTCCGGGGCTGCCAACTTGCGCGACAGAACCCGCGACACGCGGCCCAAACGACGGACGTGAACAGCGCCTGGACGAGGGGGTCCAATCGAGGGGTGGACCGTCCGGCGCTGGGGAGCTGTGGTAGGGAGGAATACCTGTGGATAGGACAAGGATTCTCGTGGGAGCGTGGGCAGTCATCCTGGCCGCGCCGCTCTGGGCGCTGGCAGGGCCGACGGATCTCGACCCGCCCGCGAAGAGCGGGTCTATCGTCGTGAACGGCACGGTGATCGACTTCGAAATGCTTGGTGCGGCGGTGTCGGATCCGGGCAACTACGACTGGTGGTACGGTTGCTCCCCGACGTCTGCGGGCATGATGATGTGTCAGTACGACCGGAACGGCTTTGACAACCTGATTCCCGGGGGGCTGGCAGAGCCCAACAGCTATGGCGGCGGTGGGGGCCTCGACTACAACGGCGACCCCACGCCGGATCTGCTGTGCAACAAGGCCATCGCAAGCGCCGAGCACATCGCCGATTTCTGGGTCGCCTACGGCCAGAAGAACAACGATCCGCTTGGCAGTGGGCGGACCCTTCCGGGCGAATTCAACTGCCTGGCTGACTTTATGGGGACAAACCAGGATATGCCGGACCCGAACAATAGTAATTCTGACGGTGGGACGACCTTCTTCAACTTCACCGACGGGTCTCCAATCTACACCTCCGACCTCGAGTACTACGGCATTGAGCACCGCAGCGGGATGTACGGCATCTACGAGTACGTCAACTACGCCGGCTACGAGGTGGTGGACATCTACAACCAGTACGTCGACGCGTTGGGCAAGACATACGGCTTCACGCTGGCCCAGTACATGGCGGAGATCGACGCCGGCCGGCCCGTCCTGATCCACATCGAAGGCCACACCATGCTCGGCTACGGATACCATGATGACGACCCGAACATCATTGACGTCTACGACACCTGGAATCCCAACGGCATGAACCCGGGAACCATGACGTGGGGCGGGACCTACGGGGGCGCCCCCCACAGGAGCGTCACTGTGTTGGTCATCCCTGAGCCGACGACGCTCGGGCTTCTGGGCACGGGGTTGCTGGCGGCGCTGCGGCGTCGGCGGCGTTTGGCCTAGTGCTCTGTCGCTACTCAATTGATGGATACAGCTTCCGCAACTTGATCCGT
>CAYMLO010000116.1:0-32732 GCA_964390905.1 uncultured Planctomycetales bacterium
ACCGCGACGGGGCAAGCCAATTCCCGAAGAATCATGACACATTATGCCCCCCCCCACGGAAATCTGGCAGGTGTGCGTCGGCCGGCGAGCACCCCGGCTGTTGCGGCCAAAAACCCGCAACAGCCGACGCATATGCTCCAAGGAGTATCGCATGCCCTGCAACCTCCGCCCAGGTGTCCGCCCTCGCCCCAAGCGCCCCGATATGGTATGATCATCTTTGGACGCCAAGCCAAGGCCAAGGTTGAAGACATGCAGCGAACCCTGACCATCGAGTACGGAGACGACATTCTCGTCGGACTCGGGCTCTCGCCCGATCAGTTCTCACAGGAGGCGAGGTTCCTGCTGGCCGCCAAGCTCTATGAACTGGGTAGGCTGACCTCCGGGCAGGCTGCACGCCTTGCCGGCAAGAGTCGCGTCGAGTTCCTCTTCTGCCTGACGAACGCCGGCGTCCCTGTCAGCAACCTTGCAGCCGACGACGCCGACGCCGAAGCAGACTTCGCCCGCCATGGCTGATCGCATCGCCATCAATACCGGTCCGCTGATCGCCCTCGCGCGTGCCGACGCACTCGACGTGCTCAGCGAACTGCCGATCGAATTCGTCTGTCCCCGAGAGGTGGAGCAGGAAATCAAGGCCGGCGCCGCGCTCGGTTACCCGGTCGTGCTCCCGCCATGGCTGGAGGTCCTCGCCCTCGGCAGGCCCTTGGACCCGGTGTCGCTTGCCTCTCTGGATGCCGGAGAGGCGGCCGTCATACAACTCGCCCTCGAACAGGGCATCGGCCGCGTCTGCATCGACGACCGAAAGGGCCGACGGGCGGCGCTGGCCGTGGGCTTGGATGTCGTCGGCTCGCTCGGCCTCTTGGCCCGTGCCAAGCACTTGGGCATTGTCACCGCAGTGCGGCCCCTGGTCGACCGCTTGTCGGCTGAGGGCGCCTGGTACGACGCAGAACTCCTGCGCCGTTTCTACGTGGCCATCGGCGAGTAGCCCTGTCGCCCGAAACACGTCAGCATGGTGTCTTGGACCGCCCAACCAGAGCGTGCCTCCGGACGCCGTCAGATGTCGCTTCCATAGGCCGACAGAAGACACACAAGAGATGCTCGATGCGGCTGCAACCGGAGATTGGATGCGCCCGACCCAGGGCTAGAAAAGCGACCGCCGGCGGCGTACGCTTGATGTGTTGTCACGTATCTCGGTCGAGCCTGGGGGCGCCGCTTGTTAGGTCGCTTACGGATCAATCTGGTCAGCCTTGCCGCCTGCCTTCTCGTGGTCGGGTGCGGGATCGATCTGTACCAGGCCGAGCCGACGCTGCTGCCCGTCGACGCCGCAGACCCACCGATCGCGCGGGCCCTTGGTTACCTGCGGACCACGCAGGTGACCCTCCTCGAAGAGGCCGAGACCGGCGGCGATTACGCCGGCAATTGGCCGCAGCATTTCCACACCAATGTCTTGCCGGACTATCGGATTCGCGACATCAGCCCGTTCATGGTCACCTTCATCCATCATGCGCTGGCGCTGATTAACGAGGAGAGCGTCGCGGCGCTCGGGCTCGAGCCCGCCGACGCCGAGGACGCGCGCGCGATGCGCCTGGCCGCCGTCGACTTCATGCGTCGATTCGAGGCCCGACCGGATGATCCCACGGCCGGCACGTTTGGCTTCTGGCCACACCGGCGACGTTTCCGGACGCTTCGGGATTTCAGGCGGGCACACCGCGCCCGACAGGCGTTACAGGGACCCGTTTTCAGGGGCACGCGCTCGCCCGCCAACGTCTCTTTCTTCCCGCCGAAGCTGGCCATTCCTCCGGACGCTGACGTCACCGCCACCGTCTACGCTGCCCTGTTGGATCATGCGCGGCTCGACGGCGGCAGCGCGATCGACCCGCCGATCGACCGGATCTTCAGTGATTGGCGCGACCTGGGTCAGGTTCCCCGACGACGCAACCCAGACTGGCTCGCGCCCGAAAGCGGCGCGTTTCTCACCTGGCTCGCTTACCACGATCCGCCAAACCGCCCCAAGCCCAACGACGTGGACGTCATCGTGAACGCCAACGTGCTCTACGCCTTGGCGCGATACGGCCGGCTCGACACGCCCGGCGCCGCCGAGGCGATCAGGCTGATCAACGACGTCACGCTGGCCGGCCAGCACCTCAACTGGCCCGTTGACGTCACCGACTACTACCCCGACAACCTGGCCTATCACTATTGCATCGCACGTGCCTATCACGAGGGCCCCGTGCCGGCGCTCCGGCCCGCGGTCGAGCGGCTGGCCGACGAACTTGCCACGTCCTTCTGGATCACGCCGGAGGGGACCGCGTTCTGGAATCGTGGCGCCCCCCACCTGAACACGGCGTTTGCCGTGCTGACGCTCCTCAACGCCGGTCGGACCGACCCGCCGGTGGACTGGGCCGTTCAGTACCTGATCGACCAGCAGGATCCCAGGTTCGGCCATTGGGCCGAGTCGCCCTTCTTCCTCGCCCGGTCGGACAGCGGGATCGTCTTCGAGTGGTCGTCCGCGGCGCTGACCACCGCCGTCGTCATCGAAGCGCTCTGCCGGCACCGGCTCGCAGGAGGATTCGCGGACTGATCCCGATCCTCGCGTCCGATCACGACGCGGCGTTGCGGATGAACTGGGCGTAGAACCGAATACAGCGCAGGTAGTCGTCCTTGGCGATCCGTTCGTTCGGGCCGTGGATGCGTGCCAGGTCCTCCTCCTTGAACCACAGGGGGGTGAAGCGGTAGCTATCCTGGGCCACGTTGCTGTAGTGGCGTGAGTCGGTCGCGCCGATGTCCAGGCAAGGCGCCACCACGACCCCCGGGAAGATCTGGCGGATCGTTCGGTTCAGGACGGTGTAGCTGGGCGCGTTGATGTCGGACACCGGTGACGCTTCCTGAGCGGTCCCCAGCACGCGTACCTGGATACGCTCGTCGGCGATCGTCTCGTTGACGTGTGCCAGCAGGCCGTCGATCGAATCGTCGGGCATGAGACGGAAGTTCACGACGGCCCGTGCCCGCGTGGGCAGGACGTTGTCTTTGGTTCCGCCGCTCATCATCGTGACGGCGGTCGTGGTTCGCAGGGCCGCGGCGGCGGCGTTGGTGGCCTCGAGCTCGCGCTTCACCAGGCCGCCGAACAGCCAGAGATTCGCGAAGGCCATCCGTTCGAAGAACGGCATCTCCGGGCCGAGGACGTCGAACATCTCGCGCACCGGCCCGCGGATCGCTGCGGGCAGCGGATGCTCCTCGAGCTTGACGATTGCCGCGCTCAGGATGCCCAAGGCCGTGTGCGGCGGGGGCTGTGAGGAGTGACCGCCCTTGCAGGACACCGTCAGCTCGAGCGACGCGTAGCCCTTCTCGGCCGTCCCGATGAGGGCCACCGGTTGCGTGATCCCGGGCACGATCCCCTCGACGACGGCCAGGCCTTCGTCGTGCGAGAACTCGGCCTTGACGCCGCGCGACGCGAGTAGCGCGGCGATCTTGGCCGCCCCGTTCGCGCCGCTGACCTCCTCGTCGTGACCGAACGCCAGGTAGACGGTTCGCTTGGGCCCGAACCCCTCGACCAGTAGCACCTCGACGGCCTCGAGAATCCCCAGCACGCTGCTCTTGTCGTCGATGGCGCCCCGGCCCCAGATGTACCCGTCGGCGAGATCGCCCGAGAACGGTGGGTGTTCCCATTCGTTGTTCGGGTTGGCGGGCACGACGTCCATGTGCGCCAGCAGGAGCATGGGGCTCCGTTTCGATTCTGTACCTGTCCACTCATACAACAGGGCATGGTCCGAGACCGTCTCCTTCTTCAGAGCAGCGTGCACCTTCGGGAACGCTTCTGCCAACAGCGCGTGGAATGCCTCAAGCGCCTCGACGGGTGTCTGCGCGGGATCCTCAGACGAGATGGTCTTGATCCGCAACGCACGCCGGAGATTCTCGACCGCGCGGGCCTCGTCGAGCTTCAGCGGATCGGCGGGCGGCGCGTCGAGCTGCTTCGACGTAAACGAGAACGTCCGGATCAGAACCACGGCAGCCAACACACCGACCAGCCCTACCGTGCCGAGGAGGAGCCGTTTGACACCGGGACGTTTCATGCTGATCTCCTGCCAAGACGTGTGTCCGTCAGGACCGTGGCGTCATGTTACCACATCGGACCCCTTCGCAACCGAATCCTGCAGCGTCGGGCGACGTCTCGAACTGCGTCAACAGGTGAGCGCAGCGGGTGCGATCCATGTTGACAGGTCACCCGGGAAATGCGAGGGTGCTCGGGAAACCGAGCGGGTCCGAGTCTGGGAGCAGGCGATGATGACACCACGCGAGAGGATCAGGACGGTGCTGGAAGGCGGTCAGCCGGACCGCGTCCCCATCGACTGCGGCGGCACCGACGTGACGGGGGTGCACGGCATCGCGTACAACGCACTGAAAACGCACCTGGGCATCAGCAACGGGTCGACCCGATTGTTCCACGTCTACATGCAGCTCGCGGCGGTCGAGGAGAGTGTGCGGCAGCGCTTTTCGGCCGACGTCGTTCGCCTCTCGTTCGAGCCGAAGCAGTGGAAGCCGTCGACGCTGGCGGACGGCTCGCCGTGCGAGGTGCCCGAGGGATGGAACCCCGAGAGGCTGCCGGACGGCTCGGAGGTGCTGATGGGGGCCGATGGTCAGCCCCTGATCAAGCGACTGCCGGACTCGGCTTGGTTCTCGCCCACCGGGCCGATCTGTCCTTTCATCGAGACACCTGAAGACATCGCCCAGTACACGCCGCTGCTCAAGATGCTGGACCGGTCGCCCTGGCTGGACCAGACGATCGAGGACCTGGCCGAGCGGGCCAAACGGATCCGCGAGGAGACCGACTACGCGATCGCCGGCGTGTTCGGCGGGCATATCTTCGCGCAGGCGCAACTGATCCGCGGCATGGACAACTTCATGTGCGACCTGGCCATGAACGAAACGCTCGCCCGCGCGCTGATGGACACGCTCACCGAGTCTCACCTGGAGGAATTCGAGCGCTACATCGCCGCGCTGGGGCCGTATCTCGACCTGATCGTCGTCAACGACGACCTGGGCACGCAGCAGGGCCCGCAGCTCTCGGTCGAGATGTTCCGCAGCCTGGTCAAGCCGTACCTCGGCAAGCTGTACGGCTTCATGAAGAGCAAGATGACACACGCCAAGCTGTTTCTCCATTCGTGCGGGTCGGTCTATGACTTGATTCCCGACCTCATCGAGATGGGGGTGGATATCCTCAACCCGGTCCAGGTCTCGGCCGCCAACATGGACAGCAAGAAACTCAGCGCCGAGTTCGGCAAGGACATCATCTTCTGGGGGGGTGGGTGTGATACGCAGGCCGTCTTGCCGCGCGGGACGGTGGACGACGTCCGGGCAGAGGTGAAGCGCCGCATCGACGATTTCACGCGCGGCCGGGGGTTCGTCTTCACACAGGTGCACAATATCCAGCCGGGCGTGCCGACGGAGAACATCGTCGCCATGTATGACGCTGCGCTGGAGTTCGGGGGGTAGGGGATAGGGTTCAGGGGTCAGGGCTCAGGTTTTGAGTGACGGGCCATCAGGCCGCGTCGGTCCGACGGACAAGGGGAGTCAGCCATGAGAATCGGTGCCATTGGGGCAGAGAACAGCCATACCATCGCCATTGCCAAACTCATCAACATCGAGAAAAAGATCAAGGGGTTCTCCGTCGACTACGTGTGGGGCGAGACGGACGCGTTCGCCAAGGCGGCCGCCCGGGACGGACAAATCCCCAACATCGTCAAGACGCCGAGACAGATGCTCGGCAAGGTGGACGCCGTCTTCGTTGACCATCGGCATCCGAAGTACCATCTCAAGGCCGTCTGGCCCTTCGTCGAAGCGGGGATCTCGGCCTTCGTCGACAAGCCCTTCTGCTATCGCGCCAGCGAGGGCAAGGCGTTCCTCAAGATGGCCAAGAAGAAAGGCACGCCCGTCACCTCGTTCAGCGTGCTGCCGTTCTACGACAGTTTCCAGCAGTTCAAGAAGAAGGTTGCGGGGCTGGGCGAGATCGTCGCGGCCGCCAGCTACGGGCCTTGCGACCTCAAGAGTCAGTGGGGTGGGGTGTTCTTCTACGGCATTCACCAAGTGGACGTGATGCTGCACGCCTTCGGGTACGACGTCAAGTCGGTGCTCGTGACCAAGAACGGAGCCGGTAACGCCACGGGGCAGCTGTTCTATCCGTCGGGCCTGATCGCGACGATGGCGCTGATCAAGGAGGGATGCCCCGGGTTTGGCATCACCGCAATCGGCGCGAAAGGCCAGCTTCACATGCCCCTCGTGGGCGGCAAGAGCCCGTACCTGAACGGCACGCGGACGTTCGCCCGGATGTTCAAGACCGGCGTCGAGCCGATGACGCACGAGCAGATGCTCAGACCCGTGCAGGTGCTGGAGGCGTTGCAGAAGTCTGTCAAGTCCGGCAAGGCCGAACGCGTCGCGCGGTAGCGGCGGGTCCTGCCGGCGCCATGTATACCTCTGTACACGAGAGTGCTCAGATCAGGAGGGTGCGCGTGCGCGATCGCCGAGGTCGCGTGCCTTCTGCCTGACGGCCCACGACCAACGGAGAACACGTATGTACCAACGACACCTGGCCACGACCGGCCTGGCACTACTGGGGGTGTCCCTGCTGGCGGCGGCAACACACGAGGCCCAGGCTGAGGCGCAGACGCCGGGCAATGCGGCCAATCCGCAGGCCGTCCAGGACGTGATGACCGGCAAGCGGACCGTGGCCAACGCAGCCTGGTGGGGGTTCGACCCGGCAGACGCCACGAAATGCCTGCAGGCCGCCATCGATTCGGGAGCGCGGACCGTCGTCGTCCCCTATGTCGGGGCCGACTGGATTGTGACGCCCGTCAGGCTGCGCAGCCAGCTCGACCTCGTCTTCGAGCCAGGCGTCCTCGTGCTCGCCAAGAAAGACGCGTTCAAGGGAAAGGGCGACAGCCTGTTCTCCGCCGCAGACGCCGGCGACATCACCATCCGCGGTTACGGGGCAACGCTGCGGATGCGCAAGAAGGACTACCAGTCCGCTGCTCACGCCAAGGCCGAGTGGCGGATGGTCCTCCGCTTCACGGGCTGCCGTCGGGTCCGCGTCGAGGGCGTGCGGCTCGAGAGCAGCGGCGGCGACGGGATCTACATCGGCACGACCGCCAAGCTGCCCTACTGCGCCGACGTCGTGATCCGCGACGTGGTCTGTCACGACAACCATCGTCAGGGAATCAGCGTGATCAGCGCCGTCAACCTGCTGATCGAGAACTGCGTGCTGTCCAACACCGGCGGGACGAGCCCGCAGGCGGGGATCGATTTCGAGCCGAACGGCGCCCGCGAGAAGCTCGTCAACTGCGTGATGCGGAACTGCATCATGGAGGGAAACGCGGGGGCTGGCGTCCTGATCTACCTGAAACACCTGTCGCAGAAGGGCGACCCGGTGTCGATCCTGGTCGAAAACTGCCACATCCGCAGCGGCAGGGACGTCGGTCTTGCCGTCGGCGCCGTGCAGGACACGGGCCCGCAAGGCGTCATCGAGTTCAGGAACTGCACCGTCGAGAACACGCGGAAGGGCGGCCTGTTCGTCTACGATAAGTCAGCCGACCGAGCCCGCGTCCGCTTCGTCAACTGCAAGTGGAAAAACGTGGGCAAGCCAGTCCCCGCCGCCGACGGCAAGGCCCGAAAGCGCGGCGTCCCGCTGCTGCTGACGCTGCTGCGTCCGAAGCTGACCAAGAAGCACGGCGGGATTGACTTCGTCGACTGCTACGTCTACGACGACGTCGACCGTCCCGTCCTCGTCACCGAGGACGAAGGTAGCAAGCTAGGCGTGCACGACCTGACCGGCACGATCACCGTTCGGAACCCGCACGGCGTCCGCAAGACCTACCAATGCGAGGTCAAGAAGGAGAACGTTCTGATCCGCGCAGAAAAGTAGAATGTCCCCTTTTTCCCTTTTTCGCACAAGGATGAGGCCGAGGGCCAAGAAGGACAGTGTCGCCGGTTCGGGGACGACATCGTCGAATGAGAGGCCAACGCGGAGGTCGTCGAAGAAGGCCGGCTGACCGAGCATCTCCTCGCCCCGAATCGAAACGGCCGTGATCTTCCCCCCGCCGCGATTCAGGAAGTCGCTGGAGATGCCGTCTATCACGGGGACGCTCGATTCGTCCAGGGGGTCGACCCAGAGCGTGATGACCTCGTCATCGTCCAGACCGGTGTCGGCGTCTCCGTATTCGATCCGGACCAGGACGAGCTGCTCGTCGGCGGTCGCTGTCCCGCCGCTGACGTCGACGTCGACGCCGCCGTTGCCCACCGCATAGGTCCCATCGAGCAGCCCGAACGAGAAGTTCGACACGCCGCCGCCGTCAAGCCGTTCGAGCGCGAGCTCAAACGTCATCCGGCCGCCGGTCCGCGCAGGGTCGATCAGGAAGCTTGCATAAAAGACATCGCCATCGTTGCTGAACAGCACGTGGTCAGCCGAGGTGCTCCGCGTTGCCTCGCGGGTGCCGTTGTCGTCGGAGGGCCGGTCGTAGACGGCCTTGCCCGTTCCAGCGTCCAGGTCCGCCTGACTCCGGTTCACGTAGAAGTCGCTGTCGGGGACGAGCGTCCAGTCACCGGTCAATCCGATGGCCGCCCCCGCCGGGCTGGCCGAGATCAACGCGTTGTCTGGATAGCCCGTGAAGGTCTCCTCTATGATCGGGGCCGCCTGCAGAGACGCGCCAAGCAAAGACAGGGACAAACAGATCACGCCTGCCGATATTCGGCTAAATACCATCGCACAATACTCCAATATCACTCGTGTTAAGGTGGACGCTTCAGCGTGTCCCCCGGGCGGCTCGCTACCGCTTCGCCATAGACATGTGCAATGATAGCTGCGCAGGGCGCAGCAAGTCAAGGACGCACGCTTCCCATTCTAGCCCCCTACTTATTGACAACAAAGGGCTTATACACCAAAAACCCCCAGGGCAATTGGTGATCTGCTCCCCAAATCGCCGTCTGCGAATGGTCCCATCGTCGTGCAGCCGCATCGGCCAGGAATCGGCTAGTTAAGGAGCTCCCCCAACGGCGCCAAGGGGTGTGTACGGCGCCTTGACGCCCTTCTCCGTGACGCGGACGACGCGATACCCGAGTTGCTTGCCCTTCCCAACCTGCGACAGCGAGCCGCTCTGGAGCGTGGGGATGCCGGCGAACTTGTAATCCCTGATGGAGTGCCCGTGACCCTCGAAGATCCGCTCGACGCGGTAACGCTGGGCCAATTCCTTGTAATCCGCCAAAGCCACCACATTGTGGATGAACAGGAAGATGCGCGACCCTCTCGGCGCGAGCTTCAGGTCGGCCTCGAGCCAGGTAGCGGCGTGTTTCGGCAAGACCCCGGTTGTCCACGTCTCGCCGGTCCGATCATTGAAGTCGAGCCCGACCAGGTGCACGTTCGCGTAGTTGAACGACCATCGCAGCGGCCCGACGTAGTGCGTATAGGCACCGTAACCGTAGAACGGGTCGTTCTTGTCCCATGGTCCCTTGGCCTTGATTCCGCATGCGTCATGGTTGCCGGGCGTGCAGAACAACGGCATCGGGAAGGTGTAGATATACTTGCCGAACAGTGCGAAGTCGGCCAAGCCCCTGGCCTGCGGGTCGCTGTCGGGCAGGTTGACCAGGTCGCCCGTGAGCACGCAGAACTTGGCCGTGTTCGCAAGTTGCTTCAGCTCGCTCTTGAAAACCGGGAATAGCTTTCGCTTCCTCGTGTCCCCGCGCGGAACGTGGCTGTCGGTACCGTGCACGAACGTGAAGGGCAACTCCTGAGCGTCGCGACGAAGTCCGAAGTGCGTCTTTGCGGGGTCCACGACGTCCTTCACGCGATGGAACCACTCCGTCGTCGGCCAGTGCCCGGTCGGAATGCTGATCGCGACGAGGGGACGCGAGCCTTCTCGTCGCAATGGGTCGGCCTTGGCGTCGATCTCGTAGCGACCTCGGGCGTCGGTCACCACGAACGAGAGCGTGTCGGTGACGGGCACGCCGGCGATGCCCTTCTCGCCCGCGTCGAGCCTTTTGTTGGCGTTGCCGTCCAGGAAGACGACGCCCGCGACGCGCTCCGCCTGCGACACGCCGCAAAGTGCGATCAGGACGATCGTGGCGGATACGGCAACCCTACGATGCTTCATGCTTTGGTTCCTTTCGTCAATCATTCCAATCTCCTCATCAGGCTCGCCCGGTCTCTGCGATCGGAGTCGATCGCGGCACCTTGACGATGCGAATCTCGGTCGCCGAAACGATGACGAACACCCACGGATAATCGTGAGTCGACGCTGTTCGCCGACGTTCCCCGTACAACGCTTCCCTACAACCGTCGAGGGGTTCGTCCAAGATCCTAGCCGATTCCCAGGTTCCTTCAACACAGGTTCTCCCTGAGAATCTGTGCATGCAGCGCAAGTATCAGCATGTGCTGGCTGGGACTATGGTACGAACGACGCTCGGCATCAAGAACCACGCGATGGTCAAACCCCTCGGCGCGCACAACGGACCGTAGCATCGGCAATCCGCAACCCGCGGCAAGAGGCGCAGCGGGATTGACTTGTTCAACTCCTACGTGTACGAGGACATCGACCGTCCCGTCCTTGTCGCCGAGAACGAGGACGGCAAGTCGGGCATGCACGACCTGAACGGCGCGATCACCGTCCGAAACCCGTGCAGCGCCCCAGAAGACGTGCAAATGTCATGCAGAAAAGTAGAATGTCCCCTTTTTCCAAGCCAAGCCGTCGGGAGTTCATCAAGACGTCCGGCGCGGGAATGGCCGCGATCGGCCTTGCCCGATTCGACGAGAGGGCCTTCGCGGCTTCACGCGGAGCCGTGTGCCCTGCAGAGGACGAAAGGACAGCAAGAAGGGGCAGTGGACGTATGAATGATCAAACCAAGATCACCCTGGTTCAGCTGACGATGAAGGACAAGGCCGATTCGGTCCTCGATCGGATGCCCGCCTTCTTCGATCAGGCCGCCAAGTACGGATCGGACCTGATCGTGTTTCCCGAGTACGTCCTCGGATCGCGCATTGCGGTCAAGGACGAGCCCGTGCAGAGGTTCTTCGCCCTGGCCCGGGATCACCGAATGTACGCGATCGCCGGACTCGTCGAGAGCCACGGCAAGAAGTGGGCGACCACGGCGCTCGTCGTGGACCGCGCGGGCAATCTGCTCGGCAGGTACTTCAAGTGCCATCCCGCGTCCGGCCCGGCGCCGCATTGGTGGCCCCCCCTCGAAGGACACGACGCCGAGGCACGGGGCATCCTGGGCAACCAGTTCAAGGTCTTTCATCTGGACTTCGCGCCGATCGGGATTCTGCAGTGCTACGACGGGTACTTCCCCGAGGCCTGGGGCTGCACGTCGTTCGAGGGGGCCGAGATCATCCTGTGGATCAACGGCCGGGCGGGGATGGTGGAGGACTCACATTGCATCTTCGCGGCCAGTGCCTACGGGTGCGTCGTCGGCGCGAACATCACGGACGGCCGCAACACCGGCTTCGCCGGGCCGGGCGGGGCGGCCATGATCTCCGCGCCGGGCAAACCCGAGGAGATGCGGCTGTTCCCCCGGATCAAGAAGCCGGGTGACGCCTGCGTCCACGCCACGATCGATCTGGCGAAGCTCCGCCATCATCGCAAGCACCTGCGGACCATGCATCAGCGACGCCCCGATCTCTACGGGCGGCTGACCGAAGATGTGAAGATCTGGCAGGACTACCCGGACATCCCGTGGGACTACCCGGAGTGCCAGGACCTGGTCAACAGAGCCCAACTCTGACCCCGACCCGGGTCCCGGCGGCGAGTGTCTACCCGCCAGCTCCACATAGACGGTGCTCTGCGTCAGGCGAAGTCTAGCAATGCAGCGGTGTGTTGCAGAGAAAGCGATCTTCTGTCGGACCCGGCGCCCCTATTGGGCGTGTCATGGCTCACGCATTGCGTCCGAGTCATCCTGGTCGCGCCACAACAGGTGGGAGCATCATCATGAACCAGGCCGTTGCGATCGCGATCTCCCTCGTCTCCGGGCTGGAAGGAGCGACGCACATGGACGTGATCGATCCTGCCACGGAGTATCAAATCATCGACAACTTCGGCGCGTCGGATTGCTGGTCGATGCAGAAGACCGGGACATGGTCGGACGAGAACAGGCAACGTGTCGCCGATCTGCTCTTCTCGACAACGCGGGGGATCGGTCTGAGCTGTTGGCGGTTCAACCTGGGCGGGGGCATCAACCCTCGCATCGGGAATCCGTGGCGGACGGTCGAGACGTTCGAGGTGGCTGAGGGCCGATACGATTGGTCCCGGCAGGCCGCCGAACGCTGGTTCCTGCGAGCCGCCAAGCAGCGCGGGGTCCGGCAGTTCATCGCCTTTGTCAACAGTCCGCCGGCTCGGATGACCCGAAACGGCCTGACGAACTGCGACCCCGGTCGACACAGCACCAATCTCAAGCCCGGCTACGAGGGGCAATTCGCCCGGTATCTGGTCGACGTCCTGAGGCACTTCCGAGATCACCCCGACCCGGCCGAGCGAATCGAGTTTGGCTGGATCAGCCCCGTCAACGAACCGGGATGGGAATGGGATCATGCCGGCCAGGAGGGCAACCGCGCGGGCACCGGCGACATCAAGGCCATCGTCAGGGCCCTGCATGCCGAACTCGCCCGACAGCAGGTCAAGACGCGGATCCTCGTTTCCGAAGCCCGCAGTCCATCGATCATGTATCGCTGGGCACGCCGGCGAAACCGCGACGCTCCCGAACGGATCGGGGATTACCTCCGTGAGCTGTGCGGCGATGCCGAAATCAGCCCGATGTTGGACGGGACGATCTGCTATCACAGCTACCTGGCCGATCAGATCGACGAGCAACTCGTCCAACACCGACAGCGTCTTGGCCAGGCCATGGCGCGCTATCCCGGCTGGAGGCTCTGGCAAACGGAATACTGCGTCATGCGAGGCCCGCACGGCAAGGGCGGGGGCGGCAGAGACCTCGGCATCGATACCGCGCTCAACGTCGCGCGCGTCATCCACTACGACCTAGTCCTGGCCGGCGTCTCGGCGTGGCAGTGGTGGCTTGCCCTCTCGCCGTCGGACTACAAGGACGGCCTGGTCTACACGAACTACCCCAAGCCCGGCGAGCCGGAGACGATCCGCGAGTCGAAGCTCCTCTGGGCCATCGGCAACTTCAGCCGGTTCGTCCGCCCCGGCATGCGACGAATCGAACTGACGGGCGACCGCCACGACAAGCGCGGACTGCTTGGATCGGCCTACCTCGATCCGAAGACCAAGCGCGTCGTCGCCGTCTACATCAACATGGGCGAGCAGCCTCAGGAGGTCCGGCTTCGTATGCTTCCACGCAGCGGCGCCGCCACGTGCCCTCAGCGCATCACGCCGTATGTAACCTCCGCCAACGCCAGGAACGACTTGAAGCGGCACCCAGACGTTTCGCTCGGCAACCCCTATCTCGTCTCGGCCCGGGCCGTGGTGACGCTCGTGTTCGAATAGCCCATTGGCTTGTGACCCGCGCCCTGATCGCAGAGCACGCCGGGATTGACTTGGCTGACAGCTACGGGTACGAGGACGTTGAACGTCCCGTCGTCGTCACCGAGGACGCGGGCGGCAAGTTGGGTGCCCACGACCGGGCCGGCACGATCACCGTTCGGAACCCGCGCGGGTCCGCACGACCTACAACTACGAGGTCAAGAAAGGGAACGTTCTGATCCATGCAGAAAAGTAGAATGTCCCCTTTTGTGTTCGTCATCGCGGCCGCCGCGGGTGGGTGTGGGCGGGACGCGGGGCGGGAGGCGACGCGGCTTGATGCGGACGCTACGCGCGACGCCAACCTCGTTTCGGGACACATCGAGGCCTGGGGTTGGAACATCGCGGCCAAGAGCTTGCAGAAGCTGGTGCCGGGCTTTGAGCGCCGATACCCCAACGTCACCGTCAACGTCAACATGACGGGGGCGAATCTGCAGACGCGCTTCTTGTTGTCCCTGTCGGCCGGGGTGGGCGCGCCGGACGTGTCCCAGCTTCAGATGGTCGACGCGCCCAAGTACATCGCCACCGGGCGGATGACCGACCTCACCCCTGTCGCGGCCAAGTACGAAAGGATGTTCCCCCCATCCCTGTGGCGGAACTGCAAGCATGACGGAAAGGTCTATGCCATCCCCTGGGACATGGGTCCGTGCGCGGTCTACTACAAGCGTGAGCTCTTCCGACGCTACGGCGTCGACGCGGGCCAGATCGAGACCTGGGACGACTTCATCGCCGCGGGCAAGACGGTCCTCGAACGATCGGACGGTCGGACCAAGATGCTGCCCCTCGCCACCACGTCGCTCGGCGCGATGTACGAGATCCTCATCCAGCAGAACGGCGGACAGCTCTTCGACGAGCAGGGCCGGATCGCCATCAACTCGCCCCAGTCCATCCAGGCGCTGGGCGTCCTGAAGCGCCTGCTGGACGCCGGCATCTGTGCGAACGTCCAGATGTGGGGTCACGAGTTCATGGCCGGCCTGAAGAGCGACACCATCGCCACCTATCCGATGGCGGTCTGGTTCGGCGGAACCATCAAGGACACGGTCTCGGAGTACGACGGGCAGGTATCCGATTGGGGCGTGTTCCGGCTGCCGGCACTGGAGGCGGGCGGACTGCGGACGAGCAATCTCGGCGGCTCCGTTCTGGTCATCCCCGATCAATGTCAGCAGAAGGAGGCCGCCTGGGCCTTCATCGAGCACGCCCTCTGCACCGTCGAGGGACAGGTGGCCCAGTACAAGAACTTCGATCTGTTCCCCGCGTTCCTGCCCGCCCTGGCCGACCCGTTCTTCGACCAGCCCGATCCGTTCTACGGCGGACAGAAGGCCAGCCGCCTGTTCGCCACCGACATCACCCGCATCCCCCCGCTGAATCGGACGCAGGACTGGGTACAGGCGCTCCGCTACTTGGAGCAATCGCTGAGCAGGTGGGCGACCAGCGACACGGACACGACGGCGTTCTTCGCGACGCTGGAACAGAAGCTCCACCGTCGGATCGGACGCGAGATCTCGCCCGCGTCGCTGTCCACGATCGGGGGCGGATAGCATGCGAACCGAGACAAGGACAACCGTGTGGTCCAACGTCCGGCGGCATTCGCACTTCTATCTGTTCATCTCGCCGTTCTTCATCCTGTTCGCGATCTTCGGCCTGTACCCGCTGATCTTCTCGCTCTACCTGAGCTTCGTGAAGTGGGACGGGCTGACCGCGCAGACGTGGGTGGGGTTGGGCAACTTCGCCACCATGCTCGACGACGAGATCCTGCGGACGTCGCTCTGGAACACGCTCGTGATCGGCGTCCTCTACGTCCCGCCCATGATGATCATGGCCTTCGTATTCGCCGTCTTCCTGAACCAGCCCTGGCTGTGGTTCCGGTCGTACTACCGGGCTGCGTTCTTCCTGCCGTGCGTGACCCCGATGGTCGTTATCGCCATCGTCTTCGGCCTGCTCTACAGCCCCGAGAAGGGATTGCTCAACTACCTGATCGGCTGGATCGACCACCGCGTGCCCTTCGTGGACCTCGAGCCGATCCCCTGGATCAACAGCGAACGGTGGTCGAAGGTCTCGGTGGCCATCCTCGTGGCCTGGCGGTGGACGGGATACAACATGGTCCTGATGCTCGCGGGCCTGCAGGGAATCTCCAGGGAGTACTACGAGGCGGCCGAGGTCGACGGCGCGGGCGTCCTGCAACGAATGGTCCACATCACGCTCCCTCTGATGCGGCCCATGTTCCTGTTCTGCGGCATCCTGTCTCTGCTCGGGACGGTCTACATGTTCGACGAGGTCTTCGTGATGACGCGGGGGGGACCGGGAACGTCGTCGATGAACTTCGGTCTGTATCTGTTCAACACGTCCTTCGCGGACTTTCGGTTCGGGTATGCATCCTGCGTGGCCTACACGGTGGCGTTCTTCGTCTTCCTGGCCGCGCTGATCATCATGCGGTTCAACCGGAGCCATCAGGACTGAGGTCGACCGATGCGACGCGCCCACGGGATCGGCGGAACACTCAAGCGGCTGGGCACCTACCTGGCGTTGACGGCCCTGTCGCTGGTGTTCCTGTTTCCGTTCTACTGGTTGGCCGTCTCGGCCTTCAAGACGCAAGGCCAGATCTTCTCCACGCCCCCGCAGTGGATCCCCAGCCCGTGGCAGTGGAGCAACTTCGTCGACATCTACCGCGAGACGAACCTGATCCGCGCGTTCGTCAACTCCGTCATCATCGCGGCCGGGCACGTCACGTTGTCGCTGTTTCTCTGCTCGCTGGCCGGATACGCATTCGCCAAGTACCCCAACGCCCCGGGAGCGAAACGGCTGTTCGCCTTCGTGCTCGGTACGATGATGATCCCCCACGCCGTCACGCTCATCCCCGCGTTCGTGATCCTGATGGAGCTGCACATGGCCAACAGCTACTGGGCCATGATTCTGCCCGGTGCGGCCGGCGCGTTCGGCATCTTCTGGATGCGCCAGTACATCGCGGCCCACGTGCCCACCGAGCTGCTATACGCCGCCCGCATCGACGGCTGCGGCGAGTTCGGCATCTACTGGCGGGTTGTCGTGCCGATCGCCAAGCCTGCGCTGGCGGCGCTGGGCATCATCCTGCTGATCGGTTCGTGGAACAACCTGATGTGGGCCTTCATCATCCTGCGAACCAAGGACATGGAAACGTTGCCGCTGGTCATCTACCTCCTGCAGGGCGAGACCCGCACGCCGTTCGGCATGCTGATGGCCGGCGGCCTGCTCGCCACGCTCCCCCTCGTCATCGGCTTCATCCTGTTCCAGCGCCACTTCATCGCCGGCATCACGTCCGGGGCGATCAAGGCGTAGGCGTAAATGCGTCTTCGGGATCCTTCGCGACTCACCGCGGTCCCGTAGGGACCACCCGAGAATAGCCCAGGACTTCCAGTCCTGGGGACCGGAGGGCCCCAAGACAACAACAGTCCCGGAGGGACGACTGAAGGCTGAGAGCTTCAGTCGTCCCTCCGGGACTCAACGTGCTTCATGCGTCCGGGACCCCAGAACTGGAAGTCCTGGACTACTCTCACACCGTCCCTCCGGGACGCGGCGTTCCGGACCTTCCTGTCAAGCCGCAGATGACAGAACCTACGCGCACACGTGGATGGGCACTACCATGTCCCGCGAGGGAAAGCGCCGCGTGGATAGGCTACAATGCGACTGATTCGCGTGGAGACCGGAATGACGCGAACGTATCGCGGCCGGGTTCTGATCACAGGCATCGCCGCCGCCGGGCTGTTGGCTCAGACGGGCTCGGCGGTGTCAGCGGATGACGCTGACGCGTTTCGTACGGCCGTCGAGTCGGATTGGGCACTGCAGGAGAAGCTGAAGGACCGCACACCGGCGGACGCCGACGCCGTTCGCGATGCACTGCGTCGCGCCGAGCAGTTGCTGGGAAACCTGTCCAAGATGCATGGGGGTCCGGACGTCCGACGCGAGGCAGATCAGTTGAAGCACCTCCGCAACCGGGTCGCCAACGTCAGTACCTGCACTCCCGACGTGCGGTCAGCCGTGTATCACGAACTGCGATGGCTGACGCGGGACATGGCCCTGCGGAACCCGCTGCTCGGATCGAAGCCCATTGTGTTCCTCAAGCGTCGGCGGTTCATCTGCCAGATGCTTCACGAGTACATGGGCTACTACTACGACTACGCCGACATCGCCGGCGGCGGCGTGTATCTCCTGCCCAGGCCCGGTCGATCCGCGGACGTTCATGACCTGATCCGCAGGCGGCTGCCGCGCGGAAACTACACCACGCTATCGCTCTCGTTTGACGCACGAACGATCCTCTTCGCCTTCGCGCCCCGGGCTGACCGAAAGCCCAGCTACTACTCGGCTGCCCGACGATGCTTCCACATCTACGCCATGGACCGGGACGGCGGCAACCTGCGCCAGCTCACCCGCGGGCCCGACGACGACTTCGATCCCTGCGAGCTGCCCGACGGCGGGATCGCGTTCATGTCCACGCGGCGGGGCGGATTCGGCCGGTGCCACAACACCTGGGAGCCCTTGCCCGCCTACACGCTGCACCGGATGAACGCCGACGGCAGCGACGTGCAGACGCTGTCGTTCCACGAAACGAACGAATGGCACCCCAGCGTCCTACCTGACGGCTCCATCGTCTACTCGCGCTGGGACTACGTGGACCGGTCGGCCGCACACTTCCATGGCTTGTGGACAAGCAACCCCGACGGGACGAATCCTCGCGTGCTGTTCGGCAGCTACACGCAGCGGATCAACGCCTGCTTCCAGCCGCGGGCCATCCCGGGCTCGAGCCGGATCATCTTCGTCGCCGGTGCGCACCACGCCAACGTCGGCGGATCGCTCGTGATCGTGGACCCCGACCGCGTTGGCCTGGACCCAAAGACCGGCCAGGACCGATTCGACGCCGTCGAGGTCCTGACCCCCGACGTCTGCTTCCCCGAGGCGCCCGGTTGGCCGAAGACCTACTTCCACAGCCCCTGGCCGCTCTCAGAAGACTACTTCCTGGTCGCCTTCAGCTTCGATCCGCTGCCCGGCATGGGGCCGAAGGTCAAGAAGGACACCGAGACCGGCCTCTACCTGTTCGATCGGTTCGGAAACCTCGAGCTGCTGTACCGCGAGCGGGGCCTATCCTGCATGTACCCCGTGCCGCTCGCGCCGCGGCCCAAGCCGCCCGTCGTGGCCAGCTCGCTCGACCCGCGTCTCGGCGACGAAGGCGAGCTGCTCCTGACCGACGTCGGCCGCAGCAATCTCGACTTGCCCGCGTCCCGGCCAATCCGCGAACTTCGGATCTTCCAGGTCCTGCCCAAGAGTCGGACCCACGTCGCCAACCGACCGCGCCTCGGTTACGCCAACGCCGAGTCGGGGCGCATGTTGCTCGGGACGGTGCCAGTGCAGCCGGATGGGTCGGCCTACTTCCGCGTGCCGGCGCGCAAGCCGCTGTACTTCCAGGCCGTCGATGCGTCAGGCCACGCGGTGCAGGGAATGCGGAGCGTCACGTACCTACAACCGGGCGAGCGTCGCGGCTGCGTCGGGTGTCACGAACCCACCGCCACGACGACGCCCCCCCGCCAACCGATGGCGATGCGCAGGACGCCTTCGAGAATCCGCCCTGGCCCGGACGGATCCCGGCCTTGGTGTTATCCCCGGCTCGTCCAACCGGTCCTCGATGCGCGCTGCGTCCGGTGTCACGACGGCACGGACGGGGAGGGCAAGCACAAGCCGAACCTGGCCGGCAGCCCCGCGGGGCCATTCACCACGTCGTACGAGTCCCTCAGGCCATACGTCAGGTGGTTCGAATGGGGCGGCAAGACGATCGCCCCGATCGTCACGAAGCCCGGGCAGATGCCCGCCGACGTCAGCCCCCTCGCCAAGATCCTCGACGACGCCAACCACGCCGAGAAGGTGCAGCTCACCACAGAAGAACGTAGCCGGATCAACCTGTGGCTCGACGGCAACGCCGCCTTCTACGGCACATACCTCGAGCAGGAACAGCTGGCCCAGAAACGAGGACAGGCCATCCCCCCGCCGCAGCTTCAGTAACCCCCATCACGCGAAGGATCCCATATGACCGTGTGCGAATCCGACCACCGTGGCACGGGCGTCTCGCCCGTGATCGTTCATGGGCAAGATGCCCATGCTACGCGCCCGCCGTAGCCCCAACGCCTCATTTCGCACGCCCACTTGACACGGTGTCGAGCGACTACAGCAGCGTCAGCGGATGCCGACGCTCCGCGAGCGGCAGCTTGACCGGGGCGTTCCGTCGGTGCGACTCGTATGTCGCGAGGATCATCTCCAGGGCGGCTCGCCCGTCGTAAGCGCTGCCCTTCGGTTGTGTGTCGGTCTCGATCGCGCGGATCAGGTCAAGCACGAGCAGCTTGTTGCCCAGGCGGGCGTGCCCCGTGTCCTCGAGCGGCTCAGGCTTGCCCAGCCCGGCGGTGGTAACCTGCGTCCACGGGGCCTTGGTCCGGCCCGGTTGCCAGGACGGATCCTCGACGAACCAGACGGCCGGCATGCTGCCGGTGGTAAGCGTGACGATGCCCTTGCTGCCGTAGATGGTCAGCCCGAAGCGCGATGCGGCCCCGTGCCTGGTCCGATGCGTCGAGAAGTAGCCCATGATGCGCCCGTCGTGTCGATACGTCGCGTGGATCTCGTCACCGGCCAGCGGGCCGATGCCCTCGTTGCCGTCACGGACTTCCTTCTTCGTGACCGGCTTACCGTTCTCCCAGACCCGGGCGAAACACCACGCCGCATCCCCGCCGATCAGCCGCATCAGGTCCATGATGTGCGTGCCCAGGACCATCAGGTCCTCCCCGCCGCCGCGGCGGTCCTCCTTGCCGCGCCCGCGGAGCTCCAGCACGTCGCCGAGCTTGCCGGCGGCGATGAGCTCCCGCACCCGCTCGACGGTCGGGCTGTAGCGCGTCTGATGGGCGATGGCCAGCTTCAGCTTCTTTCGTTCGAGGGCGGCGATCATCTCGTCCGCCTCTTCGAGCGTCCGGCACATCGGCTTTTCCAGAAACACGTGGCTGCCGAACTCCGCACAGGCCAGCACCATATCGCGGTGGCAGTCCAGCCAGCGCGGCGCGACGCTGACGATCTGCGGGCGCTCCTTGGCCAACATCTCGCGGTAATCGGCGTACGCCTTCGGAGCGTCAAGCTGCTTGGCCATCTGAGCACGCCCCTGGGCGTGCTCATCCGCGACGGCCACCACGGTCGCCTGATCGATTTCCTTCCACACCGGGGCCAGGCCATGCCCGTAGTTCCCCCGGCCGGTCCGACCGATCACCGCGACGCGGTACTTGGCCGCCTTGCCCGCCGCCGGGGCCTGACGCGCCGCCGCCAGCGCCGTCAGACCCGCTGCCGTCTTCTTGACGAACTCGCGTCTCTTCATTGGTCTCGCTCCTTCCATCGAGTCGGCCTGTGCCCTGGCCGTCCTTCCTTCCGAAATGCCAGAGACTGACCTTGAGATCTGGGAAGTTTAGTTGAAGACGGGCGGGTCTGCACCGAACTCGCGGGGGTCCATACCGCGTTGGGCGTAGATGACCCACAAGCTGAACTCGGCGAGGGCGGCGAACTCCTCGAAGTACCGCGACCACGGCTGGATATCTCCTCGGAAGGGCCCATGCGCTTCTTTGGGCCGCGGCAAGGTCGGCCACGGATCGCGCAGGAGCTGGGCGTGCCCATCATAGCAGGCCACGCTGCCTCGCTTCCACAGGTAGGGCGCGTAGTCGTACTGGCTGAAGTCAAACTTGTGCATCTCGCTCGTGACCGGCTCGCCGTGAGCCACGGCGATGATGTTGTGGATGAAGAACCCGTAATCGCCCGCGTGGTAGGCGGAGTCATCCCCGTCCATCCCCGCCGTGCCCACGTGCCGGTCCCACTGTTCGTCCAGGACGAGCGGCAGCCGGGCCGGGCTGTGAACCTTGCTCACCTTCAGGATGGGCCCGTCCACGCCTCCCCACATCTCCGGGGAATCCTCGAGCGAGGGGTACTCCCAATAGAACCTCCACTGGCGTCCCCACAGTGCCCGGGTGTAGTTGAAGACATGCTGCTCGGCCTGGGGCTTGCGCTCGAAGTCGGGACACCGGTACGACTGCTCGAAGCCCGCGTAGGTGAAGAGCGTTCCGGATCGCGGCACCCGTTCAGCCACGTCGCCCCACAGGTCCTGCGACGTATACGCGACGTCCTCGATCGCCGTTTGGGCCTCCGCCGAGCCGTACTCCCCCCAGTCGCACAGCCAGTTCTCGATCGTGTTAGGCCCCTGGCTGCGGGTCTCGTGCAGCGTCGCGGTGAACGGGAAGACGCCATCGTAGTCGTCGGCGTACATGAGGAAGGCCTTGCCAAATTGGGCGATCCGGCTGAGACACAGCGCCGTCCGGGCTTGGGCCCGCGCCCGGTTCAGCGACGGGAGGAGAATGGCGATCAACAGCGCGATGATCGCGACCACCACCAGGAGCTCGATGAGCGTGAAGCCAAGGGCCCGGCATCCGGTCCGCTTCTCGCGCACGCGGACTCCCCGGAGCTGACTCAGCTGTAAACTCCCCGCCCAACAGGACATGACCTTGCTTCCGCGTCACTTCGCGTGGTCACGACCTCCCGACGGAGGCACACCACGCTGGCTGAGACGAGGCATCTGTCTCCCCTATCTTAAGGCACAGCGGCTCCTGGGCAAGGTGTTCTACCCGAGAAACAGTTTTTATTTTGCAATTGTTCGAGAGGGTCGTTTATGATGGTGTGAGGTGGCAGCAGGAGACGTAGGCCCAAACAGGTCTGGGTAAAGGGTCCGTTCCGGTCTGACGTCCGTCAGGCATCCCCAAGTCTGGGTCCATGAGTCAGCTGAGGAGGAAATGAAGATGGGCGAACGTAGGGTGCGCGTGATTGTCCTGGGGATCACGGTGTGTCTGACGGTGTCTGCTGTCGCGGTCGCCGACTTCTATGACAACTTCACGGACGGCTGGTGGGAGCGAGATTCCAACGATCCCAGCTACGACGCCAATGATCCAAACTGGACCGACCCCAACAACGCGGTCATGTGGGACAAAGACAACCCCGACTGGGACATCAAGCTCATGATCCCAGGCGCACCTGCCTTCGTGCAGATCATGAGCGATTCGGTGGCCGACAACGCGTTCCGGATCTGGGCCGATCGGCACTTCTTCCTTCCCCAGGGAGGGTGCGGCGCGTACGTCGATACCGGGGCGGTCGACCCCAACATCAGCCCGGCCTGGTGGGACGATACGACGGACCACTACGTGCTGTCCTGGGTCTACTACACCGGCTACTACGATCCCGAGACGGCCGGGCACTCGGGCTACAACGATCCCAACTACGACCCGAACGACGACGACCCGAACGACGACAAGGGGATCCTGCTGGCCGCCATGCACCTCGACGATGCGAACTGGACCGGGATGAGCATCATGTTTCGCTTCGCCAAGTGGTATCATCCCACCTACCCTTGGATGCCGCCGCACCACACCAGCATCTACTCCCTGGACGGGGCGTCAGAGCCGTCTGTCTTCAGGGACCTCTGGATCGACCCGGATCACCCGGACTGGGGCAACTACCCCACCCTCACCGACCCCAATGCCCTGCTGCTCAAACCGGGCGGCTGCGCGGCGTACACGGGGTCCGACTTCGGCGGCGAGAATCTCAACCACTGGGAGCGGTCCGGGTTCTGGATGCTGATTCAGTTCGAGCAGGACCCGAACTACGCGACGGGAGACCCGAACGGCAAGTTCCTCCGCGGCGCGATCTGGCACGGCGACAAGTACGGCTGGGACGGCAAGTGGCTCTTCGGGGGAGAGCTATCAGGCGATTGGGACAAGCCGGAAACGGTTAAGAAGTACTGGCCTGAGGGGTGGATGGCTTTCGCGGTCTCCTCCGACGTCGATCGGGGCAATGGTTTCCCCGGTGACGCCGCGGTCGACCAGGTCGAGGCGCGAAGCGGACAGTTCACGGCGACGCCGCATCTGCTCGACCTGACGATCTCCAATGGACACATGGGCAGAATCGACATCGACCCGGACCTCCCCGACCCCAACGATCCCAACACGTCGAGCGCGCGGCTGTGCAGATACACCGACGGCACGCAGGTCGTGCTCGTCGCCAAGCCGCTGCAGGGCAAGTCGCTCAAGCAGTGGATTATCTACGATCCCAACCACCCGGGCGACGCCAACCACGTCGTGATTGACACGAACTCCGTCCTCTATCTGACGATGGATGCGGACTGGGAGATCGAGGCTGCCTTCAAGTGCGGAGGAAGCGTGCCGCCCTTCGTGGCGATGACACTGCTTGCCCTGGCGACGGGCGTGGTCGTGCGGCGCTTTCGCGTCGCCTAGGTGTGCTTGGACAGATACGCTTGCAGGAGCCTCTCGCGGATCGTCCCGAGCAAGCGCATGAACTCCGCGCGGTCCGACTCGGGCATCTCGGCCAGGACCTCCATGATCCCGGCCATCTTTGTGGCGCGGTAGGCGCGGTGGGCCTGCCTGCCCACCTCGGTAATGGACACGTCGATCTTGCGCCGCTCCTCGGGGTTCAGCTTGCATTCGACGAGGGGTTCGTCGGTCTCACGCTCCAGCCGTCGGATGATACGCGACATCTTGGTCGTGGCCACACCGATCGCCCGCTGGATGTCCCCAACGCTCATCCGCTCGCACTTCGTCAAGAGCTCCAGCGTCAGGATCTCCGGTTCGCTCAGGTCCCACTTGGCCTCTTCGTTGCCGGTCTCTGGGCTGATCCAGCTGAGGACCATCAGCTCGAAGACCTGTTCGGCCATCTGCTGGATCTGTTCGGAGTCGGATGAGTCGGTCAAAGGAATCGGCCCCCATTCGCAGGCGGACGCACCATGGCACGATTCTAGGGACGCCATGACACACGTCAATAGGAACCGCCAGCGTACGCCCGAATTGCCGCAGCGTTCGGCTCGTGCGGAGCTACGTCAGGTCCTCGAGGCGGCACGGTCAATCGACGTTGAGCAGTCCGTCCAGGCCCGCTGGCGACAGGTCTGTAAGATCGTTCACCACCAGGTCCGCCTCGGCGAACTGGCTGGGTGGGTGCGTGCTGGTGAGGGCGACGGCCTTCATGCCGGCGCGGTGGGCGGCCTCGATGCCGTGGACGGCGTCTTCGATGACGACGCACCGGGGCGGCGCGACGCCCATGCGCTCGGCGGCGATCAGGAAGACCTCCGGATCGGGCTTGCCCCGCGTGACGTCTGACGCGTCCGTGGCAGCGGCCAGCATCGGCCCCAGATCCAAGTCCTCGACCACCAGCTCGACGTTGGCGGGCGGGCCGGAGGATCCGATGCCCAGCCGCCATCCGTCGGCGTGCAGGGCCTTGATGAGCGCCAGCGCGCCCGGCATGACGGGGACGTGGCCGCGGATGAGTTCGCGGTAGAGGGCCTCCTTGCGATCGTCCAGCCGGCCGACCTCGTCGTCGGGCAGATCGGTGCCCCAGCGGAGCCGGATGATCTCCCGCGACGGCCGACCGAACGTCTCGGCGAACTGCTGGTCAGTGATCGTCAGCCCGTTCTCGGCGGCCAGCCGCTTCCAGCTCTCCAGATGCGCCGGGCCCGAATCGACGATCACGCCGTCCATGTCGAAGATCACACCGCGCCGATCCATGTCCGCCTCCGATCCCGCACGTTGACCCCAGCCCCGCCATCCACGAGAATCCGTTCACGGCAGCGGCTGGCTGCCCTACGATACCATACGGTCTCGGAACGCGGGAGGAACCATGCGACATTTCCTTGTCACGGGCGGCGCGGGGTTCATCGGCTCTCACCTGGTGCGTGCGCTGGTGGACCGAGGAGACAGGGCCCGCGTGCTAGACAACTTCATGACCGGCAAACGGGAGAACCTCGCCGAGGTGGCCGACGCCATCGAACTGATGGAAGACGACCTGCGCAATCCCGAAGCCTGTCGGCGGGCGTGCGAAGGCATTGACATCGTGTTCCACGAGGGCGCCCTGCCGTCCGTGCCCAAGTCCGTCGCCGACCCGGTCGCCAGCCACGAGGCCAACGTCGACGGGACGTTCAATATCCTGATGGCCGCGCGGGACGCGGGGGTGAAGCGGCTGGTCTACGCCGCCTCCAGCAGCGCCTACGGCGATGCGCCCACGCTGCCCAAGGTCGAGGACATGCCCCCCTGCCCACTCAGCCCGTACGCGGTGAACAAACTCGTCGGCGAGTACTACTGCAAGACCTTCTATGACAGCTTCGGCTTGCAGACGCTGTCGTTCCGCTACTTCAACGTGTTCGGCCCGCGGCAGGACCCGGCCAGTCAGTACGCGGCCGCCGTCCCCGCGTTCGCCACGGCCATCCTCCACGACGAGCCCGTCACCGTTCACGGCGACGGCGAGCAATCGCGAGACTTCACGTACATCGACAACGTCATCGACGCCAATTTCCTGGCCGCCGACGCCGACGAGACGCACGGCGAGGTGCTCAACATCGCCTGCGGCGAGCGCGTCACGATCAACCAGGTCGTCGCCGCCATCAACAAGGCCCTCGGCAAGTCGGTCCCCTCGAACCACGTCGAGCCCAGGCCCGGAGACGTGAGGCATTCGCTGGCCGACATCGAGGCCGCCCGGCGCGTCATCGGCTACGAGCCCAAGGTCCGTTTCGAGGAGGGCCTGGCCCTCGCCATCGACTGGTACAAGCAGAACCTGGCCTAGCGTTCGGTCATACCTGTTCCTGTGGAATGGCCCCTGACGCAGAAGCCACGCCGAGCCGGCCTGTCCTCAGGCCGGTCAACCTGGTCAAGGGCGCCCTGCGGTTTGGGGCCGGCCCGGGGACGGGCCGGCTCGGTGGGACGGACCGCCCCGACGGGACCAGCGGCGCAGGTCGGATCCGCCTCTCAGGTTGCATAAACCCGCCGGTCCGTTTAGCATGATTTCGAGGCCGGGCAATGTGACAATCTAATTCATGTGCCCGCCCGAGAGGGTACGATACAGTATAGCGGCGATCCTGCCGACGTAGCTCAACGGTAGAGCACAGCTTTCGTAAAGCTGGGGTTGTGGGTTCGAATCCCACCGTCGGCTGTGGCGCGGTGAGAGGGTGACCGGGATGCCATGATCGGTCCCCGATTGAGCAGTCTTGGCACCGAGTACAGGTAGCATCATGACCGATAACGCCTCAACGTCCCCCGACACGGAAACCCCCTCCCCCGAATCGACTCCCGAGCCGATCGATCTGAAGGGCGCCAAACCGACCTCCGCCAAGAAGAAAAAGAAACGCCAGCCCATTTTGGTCTATCTGGGCATCGTGTGCCTCCTGCTCGCCATCTACGTGGGGTGGCGGGTCGCGGAGGACAAGAAGATGTTCACGGCGCCGGCCGCGAATCTGCTCGCCCTGCGCGAAGGGCCTGACCTGGTCAAGTGGGCGGACTGGCTCCGCGACCACGGCGGGGCGAACTGCAAGGCCATCGCCGACATGCTCACGTCCGAGACGCTCCCGCCCCTGCTCCAGGAACGGAACATCAACAACCTGGACGACCTCGCCCTGGCCTTGGGCCAGGAGGGCGGGCTGTCGGCCGCCTGCGAGAAGGAGCTGGTCGGCACGTGGAGCACGGCGGCATGGGTCCTCGCCCTTGGGGGGATCGGTCTGATCATCCTCGACATGCTTCGCGAGAAGGGCATGCTGCCCGGCGGCAAGCCCGGAGCATCCGCCTAGCGGACCTCAGGTCCGCCGGCGATGCGGCGCCCCACCTCCACTTCAAGGACGACCGCAGACGATCCGCTTCGGGCCGGCCATCCGCTCTCCGTAGAAGTACAGATGCACGTCCTTGCTGGCCGGGGGGTAGCTGGCGTCCCCGTACGACCAGAAGATCCTGAAGTCACCGCGGGCCCGCTCATGGTGGAGGACGGTCTTGACGTGGTTGTGCGAATACTGGGACCCGGTGGTGAGGTGGGCGGTGTTCTGCCAGGTCCGGCCGCCGTCCACGGAGCGCCATTCCTCGATCTCGCCGCCGTCGACCTGCGGTTGTGACGCCGTGGTCGGTCCGTAGATCCGCACGTCGTCGTCCGACAGGATGGCCAGCGCCCCGCCGTCGTACATGTGGTCGCTGGTCGTCACATCCGTGATCGTCCACCGCCCGCCCGAATGCCTCGCGACTTTCCACGCACTGCGAAACGTGGCGACGTCGGCATCGATGAACAGGACGTAGAGATCTCCCTTCGAATCGAGCTGGATGTCCTTGAGCCAGACGCCATGCTGGCCGCAGTCGTAGACCTTCTCCGCCGTCGCCTCGGTGATGGGCAACGGGAGGACCTTGCCGTCCGATCGCCGCCAGGTCCGGCCGCCGTCGTCGGAGCAGGCGTAGTAGACGTTGTACCGCCTGGCCCACAGGTGCTTGGTGCGGATCTCCTCGGGCGTGCCGCCGCCCAGTCTCGACCAGACGATGTGGATCTTTCGGGGGAACGCGCCCGTCTCCGCGACCGTCACCGCGTAGATCTGCGCGTCGCCGAACTTGACCAGATTGACGGTGGGTTCCCATGAGGCCGCCCCGTCCTTCGAAATGCGAAACGACCACCCGGGCCGCTGCCGGTACGACACGAAGATCTCGCCCGCCCTCAACTGCCACGGCTGCGGGTAGGACGCCTTCTTGCCGGTCTCGACCGGGGTCCGATCCGTCCAGCGTGTGATGTCGTAGGGCCGGTCCGACCTCGAGACGTACGTGGGCATCCCGTTGTAACCGCGGAAGACGTAGATCGTGCCGGCCTGGCTGGCGGCCGAGCCGACCTCGTCGATCAGGATCGTGGGGTTCCTGTGGGCGTTCTTGTCCATGTTCTGGCCGATGACGACGGGCTTGGCGAACGTGCCGGTCTTGGGGTCGTAGGTGCTGATCGTCGGGGCGTTGCTCGGGTTCCCGAACACGAAGAACGTCTTGTCGACCTGCCTGGCGTAGACGGCCATGGGACGATGCCAGGCGGAATAGGTGGCCTTGCCGCCCCCGTAGACGTACTTCCTGCCCGGCAGAGCATTGGCGGTTCCGCAACAGTACCAGATGCCCCGGAACGCCGTGCCGCCAGGGACGGGGCGCGTGGTGTTGGACGGATCGGGCTTGGACATCGTCCGTCTCCGTGGCTGTTTGCCATCCGAGGCCGACGCCGGTCCAACACCGGCGCCGACTGCTGGTGTCAGGACGACGATCGCCAGAGCAACAAGAGGTCGCATCGTTTCGGACGCTCGAAAAAGGCCTGTAGGAACGCACCTGTCATACCACAGAGTCAGTGACCCCGCGCGTGAAGGATAGCCTACTCCTTGAGGTTCCGCCACGGTGAGAAGCTCGCGTCCCTGAGTTGGCCTACCAGCTTGCGTCGACGCGACTCGGCCACCAACGCGTCCCTCAGGCCCTCGCCGAACCGCTCGCGGTCCATCAGGTGGTTGAGAATGCTCTCAAACACGTTGTGCCGCTGCCATGCCTCGCCGCTCTCGGGACGTTTCAGGAGTCCCCCGGCCGCCTCGAGTCGATCCAACAGGAACCTGGCGATGAGGGCATTCTGGTCCGGATAGGGCGACGGCGGGGCGGCCTCGCTGTCGATGGCCTCGCCGGCTAAACCTATGTAGGAAGCCTTCGCGCCCGTGATCGCCGCGATCTCTTGGGCGGCCGACTTGCGATCGGGGAAATGCGCCACCTTCTTCCCCTTCACGTGCAGGACCTCCAGGCGCGTGTCCTCACGAACGGCGACGCGAAACAGCGGAAGATGTGACGCGTCCCACGTCCCTGATGGTCTCCACAATGAACGCAGACGCGGGAAACATCCCGACGGGCGCTCCGACAGGATGTGTCGATACGCGCGGATCGAGAAGGCCTGCTCCTTCTGGTCAAGCGTGAACGGTAGGCGAAGTCGACTCGGAATCCTCGGACTCGCCGCACTTCCGCCGTCGTTACGACCGGGGTTGAGCCGCATCGTGACCTGGTGGAAGTCGAGGTCCCGCGCGACCTTGAAGTCGATGCCCGCCCCTTGTTGGTACGCCTGATGATGGAACATCGCATAGACGGCCAGGCGGCGAAGGGCCCGTTCCTTGACGTCCCCATCCGGATGTTGCGCCAGAACCCAGGCCGCGTACACGGCGCGGGGGATATCGTCCGCGTCGAGGAGGGGCTCGAGCTGCTCGACCGTCTTGCTTCCGCCACACGTCGCGAGACCCCGCAGTGCGTAGTCCTCGCTGGGCCGACCGAGGTGGGACAGGAGGACCTTCTCTCGCGCCGCCCGTTCGGTTGCGTCCAGGCATGGGATGTCAGACAGACACGCCGACGCCTGCTTTCGGAGGCTGGCGTCGCTGCTCTCGAGCGCCTCGTACAGGACCTGCAGGGCCCGCTTGCGATCCCCGCCGAATCTCGCCGATACCTGTGCGGCAGCGATGCGAACGACCGGTTCTGGGGCGTCGAGAAGTCTGTCGGCCAACCGGCCACTGTCGGACAGGGCATACGATGCGCAGGCGTCCAGGATGGTCTTGGCGGCCAGCGCCTCTGTCCGCGAGCGCTTGTGTGTCGACGCCGCCATTGCTACGGCACGACGGACTTCCTTGCCGAACCGCTTCTTACCGTCTCTGGCCGCCAGTTGAGCGTATCCCGCCAGGGCCATCAGATCGGTCTCCTTGCGCATCAAGGGGACCAGGAGCGGCGCGATATCCTGCTTGTCCCGCGCCAGCCACATCAGACCGTGAGGAACCAGGAGAGGTCGCCACTTGCCCACTTCCTCGCGGAGACGCCTCAAGGCCGCCAGCTTGCGGGGGGTCGGCATCCGCGACTGGGCCATCGCACGCACGACTACCTCGGCGTCCTGTTGCCTGCGAGATCCAGCCGCCATGGACAGGACATCGCTGATCGACCGGTCCGAGTCGTCGATCTCCAGGTAGGCGGCGATGAAGCGCTGGCGTCGCCAACCTTGGTTACTGACCATCAGCCGCTTGATCTCGGGCAGGGCTTCGGTGTCCTTCCATTCGGCTAGAATGGCCAACGCCGGCCGTGGGTGGTCGCTGGCGAGCATCTGGAGGACGAGGGGGCGGAGCTCCGTCTTTTTCAACCCGGCCAGCTCCCGCCAGCGAGCCTGCAGCGTGGAATGTGTGGCTTTCCCCCCGCGCGCCTCGTCCAGGAAGGCCCGTTGGTCCTTCGTCAGTCCGTGTCCCGCCGGATCGATCTTGGCAAGGGCCCGGTAGGCCGCCACCGCGATGCGCCACCGCGGATCTGTCGTCAGCGTTTCGAGCGGCCCGACCGCCGACGCATGACCGATCTCCCCCAGCCGGCCGACGAGCACGATGACGTCCCAGTCCGACTTCATCCTGTTCAGAAGGGGCACGAGCAGTCCGACGGCCTCTGCGTCCCTGCCGAGCGCGTGAGCGATCTTCGATCGTTGCTGCGGATCCGCGAAGCGCTCGACATCGGTCAGGGCCTTTTCCAGCAGCGCCTTCGCGCGGGCGTCCTTGGCGAAGCGACGCAGGCTCAACGTGGCCGGGACGCTAATGGGGTGCTTCGGATCGCCCGCGATGCGGATCAGCGCGTCGGCCAGATCCTTGTCCGGCTTGGCGTTCTCCAGAACGACCAGACACCCTTTGGCGACGCGGGCCTCCTTGTGGTCGAGCCCCGCGATCAGCTCGGGGCGGAGCTTCTCCCGACGCTGCCCGAGCCAGATCTGAGGACGCTCACGCGTGGCGAGGGTATCGTCGCGGAGCCCCAGCGCCTCGATCTTCTTGCGAACGATCGTCGGATCGAGCGCCTCATTCTTGGCGTCTTGGCCGCCAGCAGCCGCCGAACCTGCCGGAAAGAGGACTAGAATGGTCGAAACAAGTGCGATTCGACGCGTCGCCTCTCGCATGGCGTTGCTCCTGAGGGGGGCCAGGCCGGGGGCCCCATGGCGTTTCCGCCTGCGGCGGATGGGGCGGCGCGGACCCAGACACGCCCCTGCACCTTGGACGAACGCGTCTCGGATTTGTTCCCGCCCGACCGCGCGATTGTTGCCTCTTGGCGCGGCAACCTACCCGCTGGGAGCGCCCACGGGTCGCGGCAGGATGATGTGCGACGGTCGGTCCTGGTCGAAGTAGACGGTGTTCCAGGCGACGACGGCCTTGTCGATGTCGCACTCGATGTCGCCCGTGTTCGGGTTCGGGCCGAATCGCGGGGCGTTGCTGCTGCTGATGGCCACGCGGATCCGGTGGCCCTTGTTGAAGATGAGGCTGGTCGACCACAGATCGATGCTGAACTCGTAGACCGTGCCCGGGGTCATCAACGTCGGCCTGCTGAGTGAATCGCGGTACCGGGCGCGAACGATACCGTCCAGGACCAGCATGCTCCGACCGTCGGGGTAGACGTCGCACAACTTGGCCGAAAAGTCGGTGTCCTTGCACGACGAACTCGCCCACAGCTTGACGGTGATCCGGCCCGTGACCTCAACCGGCTTGGTGAGGACGGGCGTGGTAAAAAGGACGACATCCGGGCGGTTCTCGACGGGGCGCTGGTCCATCGGACCCTTGGCGATGGTCAGATTGCCTCCACCGCGGGTCGGCACGGGGTTCTTGGGATCGTATCGGTACGTGGCCGAGTTTGCCTGGCCGGTCGGCGCGTCGGGCGACAGCACGCCGTCTTTGCCGAAGTAGTACGGGATGCGCTCACTCGGCACGGGCCAGGTGTCGGCGGCCCGCCAGACGTTGCCCGGCGCGTTCGGCTCCCCGCACGCGCCCATCACGTAGTAGAACACGGGTTTGCCGGACTTCTTGCCCGTGGGGTTCTCGACGTCTCTCATGTGACGCTGGAACCACTGCATCGCCCACAGCTCAAGTTTGGGCGTGGCGTTGTCGGGGTATTGGAGATCCTTGGGCGGGCCGTGATGGTCCCAAGGCCCCATGATCAGCCGGCACTGGCCGCGGGCGCGCGGGCCGCCGTGGGTCTGCGCCGCCACGAAGCTGTTGATCGTCCCCTGGCAGAACATGTCGTACCACCCGCCGTAGTACAGCACCGGCACGTTGACGCGGTGCGCCTGCGCTTCGGTATTCTTCTCCTGCCAGAATTCGTCGTAGGCCGGGTGGGCACGGAACAGGTCCAGGTTGCGCCGGTCGAAGTTGTTCTCGGCGGTCCAGTTCTTGGCGAGCACCGCCCGGGGCGCTCCACCCCAATAGGCTCCCTGCGTGTAGACGTCCGACGCGGCGACCATCACAAACGCACACGT
Organism: uncultured Planctomycetales bacterium; assembly: GCA_964390905.1. Taxonomy (GTDB): domain Bacteria; phylum Planctomycetota; class Phycisphaerae; order UBA1845; family JAFGLZ01; genus JAFGLZ01. The sequence goes on from CAYMLO010000116.1 coordinate 32,655, forward strand.
CAGATGCGGCGGCTGCGTCGGCAGCGTCAGGTTCTGCGTGATGCCCATCGCCGACGGGCCGAACGTCCCCACCTTCCC
>CAYMLO010000117.1:0-32652 GCA_964390905.1 uncultured Planctomycetales bacterium
GAGCAGGATGTCGTCCGCCATGAGCACGGGGTAGTCGGGCAGACCGGCGTTGACGTCCTGCTCGTGTCGCCTGGCCTTGTCCTTGAACTGCGTCATGCGGAACAGCTCGCCCATCGACGCGAAGCAGTTGAGCACCCAGGTGAGCTGTGCGTGTGCGGGCACGTGCGACTGCACGAAGATGGTGTTCCTGTCCGGGTCCAGCCCGCAGGCGACGTAGAGCGCCAGAAAGTCGTAACACCGCTGCAGGAGCTTGGCGGGTTCCTGTCGCACGGTGATCGCGTGGAGGTCGACCAGGACGAAGAAGCAGTCGTATCGGTCTTGCAGGTCGACCCAGTTCCGGATCGCCCCGAGATAGTTGCCGAGGGTCAGGTTCCCGGAGGGCCCGCTCGCGCTGAGCAGGACGGGTCGGTTCTTGTCCGCAGACATGGTGCGATCTCCTCGTGACATGGGCGGGGTCGCCCGGCCAACAAAAAAAGGGCCGCGGATGTCAGCCTCCGCAGCCCAAGAAAAAGAACAAGGCCGCGGCCACCGATCAGGCAGCCACGGCCGGTTGTACGCAATTCACGCCGACGGCAGCCGCCCTATGAAGGCCGCCACCACCAGCAAGCAACGCCGTACTCAGTCCTCGCGTCGTGTCGTAACATGAACGTTGTCCAGAGCCTACCTCTGTCTGGTATCGAAGGTATCGCGGTGGCGGACGCGAGTCAAGCGTCGGGAAGCGTCGTCTGTTCGCGCGTGGGCCTGACGGCGGACGAGCTTCTAACCTCCCCACCCGTGTTGTAAGATGGGGGCATGGCACGGGTGTACCTGGATACGAGCTTCGTTAGCGCATGTGTTACCGACAGGGAAGACGTGCCCAGTGCCTATCGCCGCCAGGTGAGCCAGGAGTGGTGGGAGACGCAGCGCCCGAGCCACCAGGTGTTTGTCTCGGTCGAGGTCTTGAACGAGCTGTCGCATCCTGGATTCCCGCGAGCGTCGGCCGGACTCTCACTGATCGCTGATGTTCCATTGCTGGCGGTTGACGATGAGGTCGAGGGCTTGGCGCATCTGCTCGTGCGTGAGAAGGTGATGCCGGCGCCGCCCGTGGGTGATGCGGTTCATGTCGCGGTGTCGACGATACACGGAATCGCCTACTTGCTGACCTGGAACGTGCGGCACTTGGCCAACCCGAACAAGCTCGAACATCTCAGGCGGATCTGCACGCGCGTCGGTGTCATGCCGCCGCAGATCCTCACGCCTGATTCATTGTGGGAGCAGGAATGATGAGCTCCAACCAGCAAGCGGGGGGCCGACCCGATCCGTTGATCGACGAGGTGCGGGCCATCCGACGCGCCATCTCAGAAGAGTTCGGGCATGACGTCGGTCGTCTCTGCAAGCACCTCCGACACCTGGAAGAAGCACACCGCGATCGCGTGGTCCAACGAGACCCCTCGGCCGAAGCGAACGTGACGCCACCGCGTCGCGGATGACTCAGGCCTGGCCGCCCCAACACTCCCGCGCCAACCTGCCCCGCAGGACCCACCGCGCGGACCTAATCGTGAGATCGCCCCACGCTGGATTGGCTGGACGAGGCGCATTCCAGGGCGATAATAGGATCAATAGCAGGAGGAGGTAGGCCGGACGGGGGCAGCGTCCCAGGTTCGCAGCAAGACAGGTGAGGGACCATGGCGAAACGAGCCCGACCGGGCAGGAAGTTCGAGCGTCGCGTCGCGCAGGCCTTTCGCGACATGGGGGCGTGGAAGGTCGAGCACGACGTCGAGATGGCCGGGAACCAGATCGACGTCTATGTCGAGCTGGCGGCGGCGAGACGTCTTCTACACCGCATCGCCGTGGAGGCAAAGGACTGGAGGAAGCCGGTCGGCGTCCGCGTCGTGAATGACTTCGCAGCGATCGTCAAGTTGCTCCGTGACGGAGGGGAGATTGACGAGGGGATTGTCGCTTCACCAGTGGGCTTCACCCGGCCAGCCCGCAAGGCGGCGGACGCACATGGCCTTCAGCTCCTGGAGGCCGATGATCTGGACGCGATGGTCGCGGAGGCGAAAGAGGCGGGGCGCACCCGTCCGACCGCGCCGCCGATTCCGCCACCCCCGCGCCCTCACTTCGCCCATCCCTATCCGCTGCAGGCGAACTTCACCGGGCGGGTTCGGGAACGGCGGATGCTGACGCAGTGGCTGACGGGGGACAACCATCCTGTCCTGGCGATGACGGCCATCGGAGGGATGGGCAAGTCGGCGCTGACGTGGGTGTGGGTCAACCGCGATGTGCTGGGGCTCGACCTGCCGGGGCTAACGGCAGGCTCGAAGGACGTCACGGATACCTGTGGCGTGCCGCAAGACCGTCGTCCGGACGGCGTCCTGTGGTGGTCGTTCTACGAGACGGAGGCGAGCTTCGAGGCCTTCGTCAGCGAGGCGGTGACGTATGTCAGCGGGGGGGAAATGGACCCGGGCGAGATCCCGTCGACATATGACAAAGTCAACACGCTGGTCCGGCTGCTGCAGGACCGACGCGTCCTGCTGGTCCTCGACGGCTTCGAGCGCCAGCTCCGCGCCTACGCCGGTCTGGGCGCCGCCTATCAGGGCGACACCGTGGCGGAGAATGCCCGGGGCGATCAGCTCGCGTGCATCGATCCGCATGCCAAGAGACTCCTGGAATACGTTGCATCGACGGCGCTCCAGGCGCGCGTCCTGCTGACGAGCCGGTTGATGCCCCGCGAGCTGAGCGGCCTGGCGGGGTGTCGGCACGAGCAGTTAACCAGCCTCGACCCGGACGACGCCGTGGCCTTCTTCTACGCGCGGCGGGTGACCAAGGCGACGCGCGCAGAGATCAAGGCCGCCTGCAAGCCGCTTGGCTACCACCCGCTGGCACTATCCCTGCTGTCGGGTCTGGTGGCGCATGACAAGCGGCAACCCGGGGACATCCGGGTCGCGCCTCGCAGCTCCATTGTCGGAAGGTTGCTGGGCAAGAAAGGGCATCACATCCTCCAGGTGGCGTACGATGCGCTAGATCCCCGCAAACAAACGTTGCTCAGCCGGATCGCGGCGTTTCGCAGTCCGATGACGTATGCGTCGCTGGCCTTGTTCAACACGTATGAGCGTCAGGAGACGTTCTACGCAGCGCTGGACGAGCTGATCGGGCGCGGGATGCTGCTGCTCGACCACGAGCAGGCCCGTTACGACCTGCACCCGATTGTGCGCCAGTACGCGTACGACCGCCTCGCCGACAAGGCCGGCACGCACACGCGCCTCCGCGAGTACTTCGCCGCCATGCCTACCCCGGAGGTGGCGCAGGTGGGCCGACTCGAAGATCTGACGCCCACGGTCGATCTCTACCACCACACCGTCCACGCCGGCGGCTACGACGAGGCGTTCCTTCTCTTCCGCGACAGGCTCCACGATGCGCTCTTCTATCGGTTCGGTGAATACGAGCGTTGCATCGAATTGCTGCAGGGGTTGTTTCCCGACGGCGAGGACCGCGCGCCGCGCCTGAAGGACGAGGCGGACCAAGCCTGGACGCTCGGCGCTCTCCCCAACTCGTATGCGCTTTCTGGCCAGCCCCGCCCCGCCGTCAAGTTACACGACGCAGCGAACGAAATCCACCGAAGGCGCAGGAACGGACGAGCGGTGGCCACCGTCCTGGCGAATCTGGCGGAAGTCCAGCTGACCCTCGGCCACCTGAAAGCGGCGGAGGGAGACCTGCGAACGCAGATTGAGTTGTGCGGCGAGATCGGGGCCGAGCCCCAGAGGTCCCTCGGTCGTCGGGGACTGGGCTGTGTGTTGGCCTACCGGGGCGCGTTCGGCGAGGCCGAGGAGCACCTGTCGGAGGCTGAGGGCTTCCTTGAGAAATGTAGCGGAACGAACCTCGTCCCGGTGGTCAGGGCAAGCCGGGCACTGCACGGGCTGCTGATGGGCGATCCAGCGGGCGCGCGGCGCTTCGCCCAGCGGGCGCGGGAGTCAGCGGACGACTTCGCGAGAAGGGAGTACCCCTACGAACGCCATTTCGTTGAGGCCGAGTGGCTGCTGGGTTGGTCAGCGGTGGCCCTGCCCACGCAATACGACGCTCAGGGCGACGCGCTGCTGGTTGGGGCCGAGGGGCATCTGACTGAGGCGCTGACGCGGTGCCGGCGGATCAACCTGGTCGAGCTCGAGCCAGACATCCTGTTGGCCTGGGGGCGGTGGCATCATGCGAAGGGGGACGCTGAGCAGGCGCGGGGGGCGGCGGTCGAGGCGTTGGGGATTGCGGATCGGTGCGAGTATCGGCTGAAGCAGGCGGAGATCCACAACTTCCTGGCGATGCTGGCGCATGAGGGCGGCGAGCGCGAAGCGGCGGCGGACCATGCGCGGACGGCTTACGAACGGGCGTGGTGCGACGGGCCGCCGTATTGCTACAAGCCTGCGCTGGACGAGGCGAAGCGCTTGCTTGACGAACTTGGGGTTCGGCCGCCGGACGTTTCGGGGTGATTGGTCCCGCCCGGCCGAGCCAACCACTACAGCGTCGCATGCCCGATGGACTGGGACCCAGGTCGTTCTTGCACAACGAATTCACCCGATGGTTCGCTCGGGACGTCTGGCGGGGCGTTCGGCGGGGAACGGCAGGGCGGGTTTCACCCGCCGCCTTGGCCTGGTTCCCCGTCGCGGCGGGTGAAACCCGCCCTACCCTCCTCGACGCGCTGGGGGTTCGGCCGCCGGACGTTTCGGGGTGATCGGTCCCGGGCGGCCGATGCCTACTGGATGCTGCCCATCTCCTTGAGGTCCTTTTCGGTCAGCTCGGTGCCGCCGATGGCTTCGGGTTGGCGGAAGGCGAGCTCGAGGATCTCGGCCGGGTCGCTCTTGTCGCGGGGCTCGCCGACCTTGCGGAACTTCGGGTCGATGTGGGCGAAGTACTCCGTGCCCTTGGTGATGTACATCGCGTCGAGGATGCAGCATGCCGTCATCGCCTCGGCCACCGGGAAGATCCGCGGACAGATCGTGATGTCCCGCCGCGTGACGGCCGCCAGCTTGGCCGGCTCCATCTTGTTCATGTTGATCGATTCCTGCGGCAGGCTGATCGTCGGCGTCGCCTTGCAGCAGAACCGAAACCGCAGCTCCTCGCCGCAACTGATCCCGCCGCCCATCCCGCCGCTGTTGTTCGTATGGAAGCGGACGTGGCCCGCGTCGTCGAGATAGGGCGGGTCGTTCCATTCGCTGCCCGTCATCGTGGCCGCCTGGAACCCCGCGCCGAACTCGATGCCCGTCGTGGCGCCGATGCTCATGATGGCGTGGGCGATGGTGGCCCGCAGCTTGTCGAAGACGGGCTCGCCCAGGCCGGCCGGCACGCCGCGGACGATGATCTCGATCACGCCGCCCACCGTGTCGCCCGCCGTACGGACCTCGAGGATGTCGGCGATCATCTTCTCGGCCGCCTCGAGGTCGCAGCAGTTGAGGTGGTTCTTGCGATAGTTGTCGCGAACTTCCTCGAACGTCAGGTCGCGGCCCTTGATGCCGTGCGATTCGATGATGTGGCCGAGGACCTCGATGCCCTCGCGGGCGAGGATCTGCTTGGCCACCGCGCCGCCGGCGACGCGGCCGACCGTCTCGCGGCCGCTGGCCCGGCCCGCGCCGCACCAGTCGGCGAATTCGCCGTACTTGACGTAGAACGTGTACTCGGCGTGGCCGGGACGGATCAGGTCCTTCACGTCTTGGTACTGATCGACGTGGAGCTTCTGCCGGTCGACGTTGCGGATGAGCAGGCCGACGGGGGCGCCGGTCGTCAACTCATCGCGAATCCGCACGCCGGCGAACAGCTCGACGCGGTCGGTCTCGAGGCGCGGCGAGTCGAGTTTGGATTGACCGGGCTTGCGCTTGTCGAGCTCGGCCTGGATGTGCTCGACGTTCAGCTTGATCCCCGGCGGCACGCCGTCGACGATGACGGCCAGCGCCCCGCCGTACGATTCCCCGCACGTCGTGATCCGAAACATCCGCCCAAACGTATTGCCTAGCACAACACGACTCCTTGACCTAGATGAGGATGAAACCCCGCTGCCCTTGCTGGCATCACGAACCAGCCCCAAGATGCTCGCCTGTTCGAAGGGGGCAGCGCGCGACCCTTAGTGTAGCGTATTTCTTCAGCGCGGGCCACCACGACTCTCTCGCGTCCAGGGATGACAGAGGGGTGCCCCATTCTTCGCTCTCCCTCGCGGAACGCGAGGGGGAGCGAAGGGTGGGGGACGGAATCGCGCGGCGGAGGCCCTTCGCGGCCCATTCCGTCCCCCACCCTCTCCGAGCGCCCGCGTTCCGCGGTCACTCGAAAAGGATGGGGCACCCCTCCGCCCTCATGTGTCACGCGATGGGCAAATCCCCCGGCGGCTCCGCCCGCGCGTTCTGCACACGGACAGGAGACGCAGGCCGGGACGCCCGACTTTCCTCCGCCCCTTCAGGGCGGGTCGGTTCTTCCGGATCCGTCACCAGGGGTTCCGTCCGCCGAGGCGGCGGACTCCACCCCTGGCTACGTTCCTTCGGCCCTTCGGGCCTGAAATGCGGCCCGCCAGACGTGCCACACACCCGCGATCCGCCGCCTCGTCAGTCCAGCGACGCGAGGTTTTCGGCGATGCTGTCGCGGCGGGCCTGGAACTCGGCGAGGCGGTCGCGCTCGCGCTGGACGATGCCCGCGGGCGCCCGCGACGCGAAGTTCTCGTTGGCCAGCTTCGCCTGGACGCGCTGGATCTGTTCGTCGGCCTTGTCGATCTCGGCCTGGAGACGTTCCCGCTCCCGGGCCAGGTCGATCAGGTCGCCGAGCGGGACGTAGACCTCGGTGACGGCGTCGATGACCTGGACGGCCGACGACGGTGGCCGGGCGCGGTCGGGACCGACGTCGAGGGCGTCGCACGACGCCAGCAGCTTGACGAACTCGCCGTGTCGGCTCAGCCGCTCGGTCGTGGCCGGATCGGTCCGGACCACGGCCCGCGGCAGCGTTCGGACGGACGCCTTCTTCTCCTGGCTGCGGATGTCGTTGACGCGGGCCTGGATGTCGCGGACGGCACGGATCACGCCCTGGAGCTTCTCCATGGCCGCTTCGGTGTCCGGATCGCGCCACGCGGGGGTTGGCGTCGGCCAGGTCGCCACCACGGCGGCCGATGCGTGTTCGGTCGGGCCCTCGATGCCCCGCACCGGCGCTACGTCACCCAGCCGCTGCCACAGCGCCTCGGTGATGAACGGGATGAACGGGTGCAACAGGCGGATCACCTGATCCAGCAGCCAGGCCAGCACCTGCTGGGTCACCTGCTTGTCGGGCCCGTCCGACCGGAGCCGCAGCTTGGCCATCTCCACGTACCAATCGCAGAAGTCGTTCCAGAAGAACCGGTAGATGGGCATCAGCGACTCGGCGTAGTGGTAGACGCTCAGCTCCGCGTCGGCCTTCTCGATGCACTGCGTCAGCCGCGACAAGATCCACCGGTCCTGCAGCCGCAGCTCGGCGGCGTCGAGCGGTCGCGGATCGCCGTCCTCCAAGTTGGGCAAGACGAACCCCGTGGCGGCCTGCCACAGCTTGTTGCAGAAGTTCCGTCCGACGTCGAACTTCTCGGAGGCCACGATCCCGATCGGCTCGTCGGGGTCGGGGTCGAACATCGGGCTGGACGGCTGGAACGCCTTCTTGCACGACGGGCACGTCATCTGCCGCTGCGTGCGGTGCTCGGGCCGCTGGGAGATCAGATGGTCGCAGTGCGGGCAGACGTAGGCGACGGGCATCCGCACGTCCTGCGTCTCGGTGGTCATGTAGGCGATGCTGAATCGCGTCGCGTCGGCGCCGTACCGCTCGATGATCTCCACCGGGTCCACACCGTTGCCCTTGCTCTTGCTCATCGTCAGACCCTCGCCGTCGAGGATCTTCGGATGGACGTAGACGTGGTGGAACGGGATGTCCCCGATGTTATACAGCCCCGTCATCACCATCCGCGCGACCCACAGCGTGATGATGTCGCGCGTGGTGATCAGTACGCTGCCCGGGAACCAGTAGTCGAGCTCGGGCGTCTTGTCGGGCCAGCGCAGCGTGCTGTGGGGCCAGAGGGCCGAGCTGTACCACGTGTCGAGCACATCGGGGTCTTGTTCGATTTGGGCACCCGGCACGGCATCGGCGGGCAGATCCCCTTCGCGCAGGCAGATCAGCCACTGGTCATTGTCCGGATCGTGTCGGTAGACAACGTCGTCGCGGTCGCCGAAGGCGGCCTGCAGCGCCGCCTCGTCGCAGCCGCGGGCGTACCAGACGGGGATTCGATGGCCCCACCAGAGCTGCCGGCTGATGCACCAGTCGCGCTTCTCGCCGAGCCAGTCGAGGTAGGTCTTGGCGTAGCGCTCCGGGAAGAACCGCACGCGCCCGTCGACCACGGTGTCCATGGCGGCCTGGGCCAGGCCCGATGCGGTCGTGCCGTCCGCCAGGCCCACGCCGTCCGGCAGGTCGCCCATTCGCACGAACCACTGCTCGGACAGGTACGGCTCGATGGCGGTCTTGCTGCGGTCGCTGTGTCCGACGTCATGCTGATACGGCTCGATCTTGCCGATCAGGCCGTCGGCCTCGAGGGCGGCCACCACCTCCCGCCGGGCCGCCTCACGATCGAGCCCCTCGAACCGACCGCCGTTGGCGTTGATCCTGCCGTCCGGCGTCAGGATGTTCACCATGTCCAGCCCGTTCCGCAGGCCGCAGTCATAGTCGTTCGGGTCGTGGGCGGGCGTCACCTTCACGCACCCGCTGCCGAACTCCATCTTGACCAGGATGGGATCGGCGATGATGGGGATCTCGCGGTCCATGAGCGGCAGGATGCAGGCCTTGCCGATCAGGTCGCGGTACCGCGGATCGTCGGGGTGCACGGCCACGGCCGTATCGCCCAGCATCGTCTCCGGCCGGGTCGTGGCCACCACCACGTAGTCTCGGCCTTCCCTGGCGTCGGCCGCCGTGGCCGATCGTCCGGCCACCGGATAGCGGATATGCCACAGATTCGACTGCATGGTCTCGTGGTAGACCTCGTCGTCGGCGACCGCGGTCTGGAGCTGCGTGTCCCAGTTGACCAGCCGCTGGCCGCGATAGATCAATCCGTCGCTGAACATACGGAAGAACGTGTGGCGCACGGCCCGCGTGCAGACGTCGTCCAGCGTGAAGCGGGTCCGATCCCAGTCGCAGCTGTTGCCCAGCAGCTTCATCTGCGACAGGATCCGCTGCTCGTACTCGTCCTTCCAATTCCAGATGCGGTCGACCAGGGCGTCGCGGCCGAGGTCGTGCCGCGTCTTGTTCTCCAGCTCGAACAGCCGGCGCTCGACGACCGACTGGGTGGCGATGCCGGCGTGGTCTGTGCCGGGCATCCACAGCGTGGTCTTGCCCTTCATCCGCGCCCAGCGGATCATGACGTCCTGACACGTGTGGTTCAGGGCGTGGCCCAGATGCAACGCGCCGGTGACATTGGGCAGGGGGATCATGATGCAGTAGTCGTTGCCGTCGCCGGGTCGGCCGGGTGTGTGATGGAAGTAGCCACCGTCCATCCACAGCCGGTACATGTCGGCCTCGATCGGCTTGGGATCGTATCCCTTCGAAGAGGCTGCACGAGCGTTCATATGTGATTCTCCCTCGGGGGTTGGCTTGTCTTGCTGGTAATCGCCTGGGTCTGGATCAGCCGGGGTCGTCGCCGGATGCTACCGGAGGCGGACGCCCCGGCGGCGAACGACGACGGGCGATCGCATGAGGTGCATGGCCGATACCGGCCAGTTCGGGTTGGTACAGCGCCATCGGTCTAACATGACACTGTTATTATATCGGTCGGTGGGCGTGTGTAAACCACACTGGGAGCCAGAGGGGCTCAGGGGTCAGGGGTCGGGGTTCAGGGGGCGAGGGCTCCACACGCTTGTCGGTTGTTCGCGCCTGGGGTCGTGGGTAGGATCTGACGGGCTTCCTGGCAAGGATCTGCTGTGAAGACATCGCTCTTCAGTCAAAGCCTCTTCGCGCTTTCCTTGGATGAAGCGATTGTGTCGACGGCGGAGATCGGGTTTGGGGCGATCGAGCTGGGGTGCTGCCGACCGCACTTCGATGTGTCGCAGGCGCGTCGGGATCCCGAGGGTGTTGCCGAGGGGATCGAGCGGGCGGGGTTGGCGGTGTCGGCCCTTTCGTTGTTCAACAACTTCACCGATCCGGACGGCTTGGACGAGCAGCTCCGGGCGGCTGAGACGTTCATCCGGCTGGCGCCCGTCTTCAAGACGAAGGTCGTCAAGCTGACGCCCGGGCCGCCCGGGTCGGCCGCGGCGACCTCGACGCACTGGCAGCGTCTGGAGCACGCCATCAGCCGGCTTGTCCCGGTGGCGAGGGAGGTGGACGTGGTGCTCGCCTTCGAGACGCACATGCGACAGCTGACCGACACGTTGGCGTCGTCCGTGCGCCTGCTGGAGATGACCCCGCCTGACGCGGTTGGGCTCACGGTCGACTTCTCCAACCTGGCGTTTGCGGGGGAACACATGGCCGAGGTCATCCCGACCGTCATCGAACGAACGTATCACACGCATCTCAAGAACGGCTACGTCGATTCGGCTGGCGATTGGCATTTCCAGGCGTTGGACGAGGGGCTGACCGACTACGGGATGGCCCTTCGAATGCTGCGGCAGGGCGGCTACGACGGATATCTTTCGATCGAATGTCTGGGGCCCGAGGCGCAGCGACATCCGGTCGAGACGGCTCGGCGGGACTTGGAGATCCTCGAGCAATACCTGGCGGCACTGTGAAACGTGCCATCGGCGTAAGGTGTGGCGTGGGCGCGAAGTTGCAGGCCAAGACGGAGATGCCCGGCGTCGACCGACCCGCGTCCGATCTGGCGCTGGGAACGGCCTTCTACCGCGTGCAGGACAGGGAGCTGTGTTTCCGCATCCTGGATGACTTCCGAAGCTACGGCGGCACGCTCATCGATTCAGGACGGCTCTATGGCGACAGCGAGGCGGTGATCGGAGAATGGATGGACGCCCGCGCGGCCCGCGACGAGATGGTAACCATCACCAAGTGCGGGCACGGACCGGACGGCTTCCTGCCGGCTGAGGACTTCGAGGACGTCGTGACCGAGGAACTCGCAACGAGCCTGGAATGCCTCCGGACCGACTGCATCGACGTGTACATGCTCCATCGAGACAACCCGTCGGTACCCGTCGCAAGGATCATGGACCGCCTCAACCGGGAGGTCGACCGGGGTCGGGTGCGGGCCCTGGGCGCCTCGAACTGGGCGTACCCACGGATCGATATGGCGAACGAATACGCTGACAGACACGGGCTGAAGGGCTTCGTCTCCGTCAGCAACAACATCAGCCTCGCCGTGCCGACCGGGCCGTTCTACACCGGGTTGGTCTCGACCGACGGGGCGGGCGAGCGCTGGCACGAACGGACTGGCACGCCCTTGATCGCCTGGTCGGCCCAGGCGAGAGGGTTCTTCGTCGGCGGATACACCACCGAGATGCGCGAGCGTGCCGCCAGCATCGGGGAAGGCTTCACCCGGCGGATGATTGACATCTACTGTACGGACGAGAACCTGGAACGGCTTGAGCGTGCCCGCGCCCTCGGCGAGCAGAAGGGGGGCGTGTCGGCCACCCAGATCGCGCTGGCTTGGCTATTACACAAGCCCTTCCCATTGCTGCCCATCGTCGGGCCGCACACGCCCGAAGAGCTCACCTCGTGCGTGGAGGCCACCTCCATCCAACTCTCCGAAGACGAAATCGGTTGGCTCAATCTGGAATGCTGAGGCGCATCCCCAACGTGGCTCTACTTGCGTCGGTTGGGACGCCGCTTGCCGCGTTTGGACGGTGCCCCCGAGGCGGATTTGCAGCGCTTGACCCATGCGTCGTACAGGCCCGCGAGTTCCTTGACCTTCTTGGGATGCTTAGCGGACAGGTCGTTCAACTCAATGCGGTCGGCCTCCATGTCGTACAACGACCAGGGGCCGCCGTCTCGGCCGAGCAGCTTCCACTTGCCCTGGCGGACCGCGCGGTGCTGCCTGAAATGCCAGAACAGCGCGTCATGGCCCTTGCGTTGCTCGCCCCCGAAGATGGGCAGCAGGCTCTTACCCTCGATCGGCAGGACCCGATGGCCCTGGTAGCTATCGGGATACGTCGCGCCGGCCAGGTCGATGCAGGTGGCCATGACGTCGATGATGTGTCCGACCTGGTGGGTAATCCTTCCGCCGTCCTTGATCACCCGAGGCCAGTAGGCGATCAGCGGCGTGGCGATCCCGCCCTCGTGGTCCCAACTCTTGAACTTCCTAAACGGTGTGTTGCTGGCGTTGGCCCAAGGCAGCCGGACCGACCGGTACGACGTCATCGGGCCGGGCGGGATGTCGGGGGTGGTGCAGGGCTTCTCGGCGCAGCCGCCGTTGTCCGACAGGAATAGGACCAGCGTGTTGTCTTCCTTGCCGAGCTCGCGGATCTTGGCCATCAGGCGGCCGATGTTCTGGTCCATGCGGTCGATCATCGCGGCGTAGACGGCCATCCGAAGACCCCAGAGGGCCTTGTCCTCCGCGTCGGCCCACCTGAGCGATCCTTCGTCGCGCGGAGACATCCCCCACCGCTTGTCGATCAGGCCCATCTCGACCATCCGCGCGTAGCGCCGACGGCGTAGCTCATCCCAGCCGATCAGGTACCTGCCCTTGTACCTGGCGATGTCCTCCGGCCAGGCGTGAAGCGGGTAGTGCGGGGCGGTGTAGGCCACGTACAGGAAGAACGGCTTGTCCTCGTCGCGGTACGCGTCCAGGTACTTCAGGGCGTAGTCGGTGAAGGCGTCAGTCGTGTAGAACTTCCTGTCCTCGGGGGTGTAGGGCTGATAGACCTTCTCGTCGATGGCCCAGCGGCGCTTCTTGTCGGGCCACTTCGTGCCGGGCTCGCCCTCGGCCGGCCGCCGGACGCCCGGGTTGAAGAAGTTGCAGCACCCGTCGCACAGCCCGAAGTGCCGGTCGAACCCCCACTGCACCGGGATGCCGGCTGCGTGCCACTTGCCGACCATGAGCGTGCGGTAGCCGGCCGGCCTGAGCGCGCCGGCGATGGTGACGCAGTTTCGCATCTGCACGGGGCCGCCAGTGACGCGGACCTGCTGGGAGTACAGCCCGGTCAGCAGCGACGCGCGCGTCGGAGCGCACTTGGCGTTGTTGTAGAACTGCGTGAATCGCAGGCCGCCGGCGGCCAGACGGTCCAGGTTGGGCGTCCGGATCTCTCCCCCGTAGCAGCCAAGATCGGAGTACCCCATGTCGTCGGCCATGATCAAGACGATGTTCGGCCGTCGACGATCGGCGCCGTAGGCTGCGTCGCCCAGATCCACCAGCGGCAGCACGGTCAGCGCCACCACGGCGCCGATGACGCAGAGGGCTCCGTCTCTCGCCATCGTGTGTCCATGCTGACTGGCCATGACGATCCTGTCCTGACTGTGGACCCGCGCCCCGGGCGCGCTACAGGCCCATGACGGTATAGACGATGTCCGTGACAATGCCTTCGGACCCCAGCCGCCGCAGCACCGGATCGAGCTCGCTGGGCGCGCCGGCAAGGAAGTAGACCCAGCCGGTCGGGTCGGTGTCCATCAGCTCGCAGGTCAAGAACGACTCTTCGCCGGCGACGTCGTGTGGAGCGAGTCGCCGGGTGGAGCGAATGATGGCCGACTTGCGCAGGCTGTGCGAGATGTAGGGGTGCTCCTCGAGCCGCGTCACCTTGCTCAGACGCTTGACCACCCGGACCATTCTGTCCTTGTCCTTCGCGCTGCATCGGAACGTCATCACGACCGTCCCGTCGTGCGTGGCCCGTTCCTCGGCGCCGTGGCCAACGACCGTCTCGATGCTGATGCCCCGATTGCTGAAGGCTGATGCGATGCTGGTCAGCGCACCCGCCCGATCCAGGACGTGCGCCCGGAACACCCAGTGGTGAAGCTCTGCCTCGTCCATGTTGCTGCGCTCCTGGTTTTCAGCCCGAGGCGGGCCCGGCGGTCGGGGGCGGTGTTTCGTATCGACGGGGCTGCTGCCGATCTGACAGAACGGCCACGGCGCCCGCCGCCATTGCCGCCATCTCCAATGAACCCTCGAAAACCATCACGGGCGCCAACCGGCCCACGCGCCGCCGAAGCGCAGCTCGGATCCGGTCGCTTCGGGCCAACCCACCCGTCAGGACGATGGCCTCCACGTCGCAGCCGGCGGCCGCGAACATCGCGCCGATCTCCTTGCCGATCTGGTGGACCATGGCGTCGACGACCAGGCGGGCGCGTTCGTCGCCGTTGGCGATCCGCTCCTGGATGACCTCCATGCGATTCTCGCCGAGGTAAGACTGCAAGCCGCCGCGCTTGGTGAGCTCTTCGATCAGCTCGGCGCGCGTGAACCGGCCCGAGTAGCACAGCTCGATCAGCTCGCCGATCGGAAGCTGCCCGGCGCGCTGCGGCGTGAACGGTCCCCCGCCGAGCAGGGCGATGTTGTTGTCGATCATCCGTCCGCCTTGGACAGCGGCCACCGTGATTCCGCCGCCCAGGTGCGCGATGACCAGGTTGACGTCCTCGAGCGGCCGGCCGATCACCTCCGCCGCCTTCCGGGCCGCCGCACGCACGCTCAACGCGTGCGACGTGCTCCGCCGAACGATCGGCTCATACCCGGACAACTCCGCCTCCGGCGCGAACTCGTCCACCACGACCGGGTCGACGACGAAGGCCGGCGCGCTGAGTTTCCGAGCTAGGGCCGCAGCGATCGGGATGCCCAAGTTGCTGGCGTGATCCTTCTCCGGCGTGTCCAGCACGGCCGAGACCATGGCCTCATCGACGAGGATCTGTCCGTCCCGGCGCTCGGCGACGACGTACGTCCCGCCGGCAAGCTTGTCGGGTGGACGGGGCAGGAACCCACCGCGGCCCACGACGGCGTCTATCCCCTGGATGCCCCATGCCTCGAGCGTTTGAAGGGCAGACGCCGTCCGCTCCTCGACCTGGCCGCTGCGCTCGGCCGCCGTGCCGAGGCGGGGCACATCGTGCGCGACCTCGGTCTCGTGCAGGCAATGGTCGTTCTCGTAGACGGCCAGCTTGTCCGACGTCGATCCCGGGTTGACGGCCAAAACGCGGTAGGTCTTGCCCTGCGGCGGAAGGACGATGGGCTTGCGGCGTTGGCGATCTGGAGCCCGCTGTGCATAGATGCTGCACAGCGCGATGGACTCCAACCGGGTCTGCAGCGTGTCGGCACGCGACAGGATGATGTAGGGGACGGGGAACCCGACGGTGATCCCCGCCAGCGACGCCTGGCCGTATTTGACCATCGCCGTGATGACCTTGTAGATGATGTTGGCCGCGTCGATGCCGGGGCAGACCAACACGTCGGCCTGGCCGGCTACCTCATCGGCGGCCGGGCCTGCCTTCAGGCCCTTGATGGCTACCGAATCCGGATCGGTCGCCAGATCGAACGACAGCGGGCCGTACACGACCGCGTCAGGCCAATCTCGTTCGGTCAACTTGGCCCCCAGCCACGTCGAGGGCAACGAGCTGATCTGCTTCTCGTTGGCGGACAGGATCGCCACGCGAGGCCGGTCGATCCCCATGACGACGTGCGCCACGTCCACCGCGTTGCGAATCAGATCGACCAACCGGCCGAAGTTGCAGACTGTCGTCACGCCCGCGTCGGTCAGGGCGATCGGCCGCCCGTTGGCGATCGGCGCCGCGTCGAAGATCGACACCAGGCTCACGGTGGATCGGGCCGCCAACGGCAGCATGTGACGGTTGAGGATCGGCGTGGAGATGTTCCCCTTCAGCGCGACGTCGATGCCGCCCGACTTGAGCTGTTCGACGGTTGCGGCGGCCGTCTGTTCATCCCCGTCGGCAGCGATGATGTCCTGGGGATCCACATCGATGCCGACCTCGGCGACAGCGGCGGCGATGCGGTCCTCGCGCCCGACCAGGATGATTCGATCGATGATCCCATGGTCCCTCGCCGACTCGACCAAGCGCAGGTCGTCGACGCGGTCACCGCCCGGCACGATCACCGTCGAGGCGGCCAGGGCCCCAGCGATTTCGACCAGGTCGGCCACGCACTGCACTCCGTCTTCGTCAGGGGTGTTGGACTGCACGTCATGCATGGAGCACTCCTCCACGGCCGGCGCGGCCTCACCCGGGGTCTGACGGTTCATCAAAGGGCATGAGTCTAGCAGGTAGTGTACCCGAAGTTGAGGCCCAACGTGCGCACGGCCCGCGAACCCGCCGGCGCTCCGCTGCACGTCAAGCGCCGGGCTCGAGGTCTGGGTAGAGCGGCAGTGGGATCACCGTGCCGCCCTCGTCCACCGATCGCAAGGCCGCTTCCATGACTTCCACGCACCGCAGACCTTCCCGCCAGGTCAGACAAGGCGCCGTGCCATCGGTAATCCAGCGGACGAAGTCGCCGAACTCTTGACGGTAGGCGTGATCGAACCCGAGGTCGTCAAACCGCTCGAAGTGCGGCTCGGCGTCATCGCGGTGCTGCCAGGTCAAATCGAGGTGCTCGAAGAACGGGACGAACCGCAGTCCCCCGTCGCGGAAGACGACCATGGGGCCGCCGACCTCGCGGAACTTCAGGATCGGGTAGACCAGCGAGACGTTCAGCGACGCGACTGCGCCCGAATGGAACTGCAGCGCGACGTGCAGCGTGTCCGGGAAATCGTAGCGGCGATCCACCTGGGGCGCTGCCAGACCCCGAACGGTGGCCACATCCCCACACATGGCCCGCATCCAGTCGAGGATATGCACACCGATAACGGGCAGCGTCCCGCCGCACCCCGCGCGACGCGTCCACCAGCCCTGGTGATCATAGGGGCGGGCGTCGTAGTACGCGCACGACGTCATCGCCAGCACCGGGCCGAGCCGGTCGCGGAGTTCGATCATCCGGCCCCAGGGCGGACGGAGACGACGCTTGTGCCCCACCATCAGCCGCACGCCGGCCGCCTCGCACGCCCGCACCATGTCCCAGCATTCAGGCACGGTGTTGGCCATGGCCTTCTCGCAGAAGACGTGCTTGCCGGCTCCGGCGGCCGCCACGGCGATGTCCCGGTGCGTGTGGTTGGCGCTGCAGATGACCACCGCGTCGACGTCGACCTCGGCCAGCAGCCGGTCATGGTGGTCGAACTCGGCGACCTTCAGGCCAGTCGCCTCGGCGAAGTTCGCCCGCGCTGCCGCGCTCGGGTCGCACACCGCGACCAGCTCGGCGAACGCGTTGACGTACTTGGCGAAGTGCGGGCCGAAATCGCCCGTCCCGAACATGGCCACGCGGAGTTTCTGGTCCGTCATGATCGGTCCACCTCCTCGGGTGGCGTCGCGTCGAACGACCCATCAGAAACGCGACCGTCAGGGAGCGTTCAACGGGCAGCGCGCGACCGGCGCCGTGTCAGGCATCGCTCAGATCAAACGCTCCCTCACGGTCGCGTCTCTGATCCAGAATCGTCACTCCAACTCTGGAATGCTGCACTCGAGTCTCGGGTGATTGAGCTGCAATCCACAAACGCCCGTGTTGTCGAACCGATGCACGACCAGATTGTCGAGCGACGCGGCCAACAGGATGTCGCGGTTCGGGCCGGCGAAGGCGACGTCCGTCGGCCCGCGAAGCTTCTCGCCCTTCCAGTCCTCGGCGAACAGCGTCAGCTTCCGAGACGCCAAGTCGAATGCGTGAATCGCATCGGGCCGGTGGCAGGCGATCCACAGCCGACCGTCCTCGTCGAAGGCGATGCCGTCGGGGATGTGACGGGGCATGTGGACGACCCGTTCGAACGCACCGGCCGACCCGTCCGGCTCGATCGCGACGCGGGCGATGCTGCTGCCGAACGTCTCGACGAAGTACAGGAACCGCTCGTCGGCGTCCAGGGCAATCGCGTTGGGCGTGTCGACGGGCTCGGGATACCACAGCCGGGCCTCCCCGCCATCGGGCGGGATCTTGTACAGATGCCCATTGATCTGGTCCGACCAGTCGCCACTGTCCGACACGTACAGGTTCCCGTCCCGATCGAACGCCGGGTAGTTCGTGCACAGGAACGCCCGCCCGCCGGGGCCGGTGGCGTAGGTCGTCTCGGTCCCGTCCGGTGCGATCCGGATGACCTTGCCGGTCGTGTCGGCGCAGTACAGGTTCCCGCCGGCGTCGACGGCCTGCCCCAGCATCCGCCGCGGCGCGGTCGAGGCAAACTGCTCAGCCGCGTTCGTTTCCAAGTCGAGCCGATACACCTGCCCGCCGGTGCCGGTCGTATACGCCTCCCCCCGCGGTCCGACCGAGATCGACTCCGGATGGTCCACGCCGCGGATGTGGATGATGTCCTTCAGGTTGTAGGGCGCGACCAACGTCATCGGGTGTCTCCGTTTCGATTCGGCGTATCGCCTTTTGATGCTACGAATCGTTGTCTCGAGTGGTGATCCGCTTCGCCTGTCGCTCCAGGAAGCTCAGCACGCGTGCCTGGTACGCATCGAAGTCGGTGGTCATGATATTGCTGTGCGGGCCAGGGCCCAACCATTTCTCCTTGGGTTCCCCCGCGGCGCGGTACAGGACGTCGAGGTTCTGGGGCGGCATGACGAAATCGCCCTTCCCGTGCACCAGCAAGACCGGCCGGGGCGACAACCGCCCGATGGCGTCAGTTGCGTCGAGATCCCATATCGAGGCCCCGAGGTGCAGGCAAGCCGAGGCGAGTAGCAGATCGGCGAACAGCCCGCCCACCACGGGAATCCTGCCCAGATGGTGATGAAGAAGCGCCGGGCCGGATTCGAAGCAGCTGTCGAGCACGACCGCCTCGATTCGCTGATCGCGTACGGCGGCTCGCACCAGCGCCATCGCGCCCATCGACGAGCCAAGACCGTAGACGTGGACCGCGCGGTCCGGGCGCTCCCGCTTGAGCCAATCGACCGCAGCCCGAACGTCTGCCGTCTCGAGCAGGCCGAAGGTCGACGTGTGGCCGTCACTGTCGCCATGGCCGCGGAAGTCGAAGATCAGGCTGCTGTACCCCCGCCTACAGAACACATGGACGAAGTCGAGGAAGTTGTGCTTGTTCGCGCCCAGGCCGTGGCAGATCACGACCGTCGTATCGCTGTCGTCATCGGACGAGAACCAACCTGACAGGACCAAACCATCTTCGGTGGAGAAAGACACGTCCTCAATCGGTATGTGGGCGTAGTCGCCTGGCGCCTCGGGATTCCCGATCTTGACCCGATGTACCAGCGACCCGACGAACAAAGGGGCGAACACGAACAGGACCAGACAGAAGCGAACGGGAGCGATCAGTCTCGTCAGGGCCGCCAGCCGCCGCTCGCGGACCACGGGTATTCTCAGCAGTCCGCCGGCGCGGGCCGACGCGATGCTCCCCCATCTCCTGTAGCGTTCCCCGGCACGCCCGATCGTACGCGCCCAGACGGCCCATGCTGCCCGCCAGGCCACGATGAAGTAGACGGCCCAGAAGACCTCGGCCCAGATCACGCGACCCCTCGCCATGTGCGCCGTGAACGCTTCCGCGCCGCCGACGGCCGCCACCATCACGATGAGGTAGATCGCCAACTGCGCGACAGAGATGCGTCGCACCTCGGGCCACCCCATCCACAAGAAACTGCACAATGCTGGCGGCATGATCAGGATGAGCGTCTCGCCGAAATGGTGCGTGAAGCAACCGAGCGCTGGGAAGAGCACAGCGCTGCACAGGCAGACCAGGATGGCGAGCCTGACGCGACGGTATCGTGCCGATCGGCGCATCGCCGTGGTGGATCCTCCTTGTGGGGTGCAGGGGGCCCGTCGTTCTGGCGGTTGGGGACGCCAACGGACGCAGCACTTGCGTTCCGCGCCGCCAGAGCGATGGAGCACCCACCCCATCGGTATGAAGCTGACTGACCGAGGACAGCACTACTCGATCTCGGCAAGATTCTCGCCGATGAAGGGCCAGACGCGTTCTTTGAAATAGCGGTGCCCGCCGTGGCCGACGTAGAGCTCGACGTTCTGTTCTGCCCCGGCGGCGGCGTAGACCTTCTCCAACGCGGCGTAGGCGCGGCGGACGCCGTCAATGGGGAAGATGTCGTCGTCCTGCCCCGCGACGACAAGCATCGCTCTGGGCGCGATGAGTCCCGCGACGTCGTGCATCTCGGCATAGGCGCTCAGATCGGGCACGTAGTTGCACGGACAATGGTGGATGGACAGCGTGCTGTCCTGGAACGTACAGAAATAGCATCCGGGAACGGCCACGGCGACCCGTCGGTCGACGGCGGACAGGAAGAGCGTGACCGTCCCGCCCCCGCTGTTACCCGTCGCGCAGATCCGCTTCGCGTCGACGTCGGGATGCGTCTGGAGCCAATCGACGAACTGCATCAGGTCGGCGATCCGCATGCCGAGCAGCGTTCGGCCCGTCTGGAGGGCGCGGCAAGCGAGCTGGATGCAGCTGTTGCCATGCTCCCGGCTGAACTCGTCGTCCAGCATGAGCTCGCCGAACCCGCGGAGGTCCGGCGCCAGGGCGATCATGCCCTGCTCGACGGCCTGGACGGCGTAGTCGCGCTCGCCCTCGGTGATGCCCGTGACGTCGTAGTCGGGGGGAGGGAGGTTGACGGGAATGCACTTGCCCGGCCCGTGACCGTGGATGGCCAGGACCGCGGGCCTGGGTCCGCGATGTTGCGTGGGGCGAAGCAGATAGGCGGGAACACCGAGGCCGTCCACCGCGCGCATGACGATCTTCTCGCGGATGTAGCTGCCGCAGTCCTCGGACGTCAGCACCTCGACGTCCGGTGGCTGACCGGGCATGACAGGCAGGCGCAGGAGGTCCACGAGCCGTTCGCGGAGCTCAGCCTGCCAGAGCACAAAGTCCTTCTTCCCTTCGACGAAGGTCAGCCGGCCCTTCGTTGCGGCCAGGTCAGAGAACACCTGAGTGACGTCAGCGTAACCACCTTGCATTCAGACTACTCCTCCGGGCGACCGATGTCGCGGGCGCCGATGAATCGACCCTGGCGATATGTGATGCATGGTACACGAAGACGGATCGGGTTTGCGAGGGAGCTGGATCAGGCGTCGGCCTCGGCGTTGTCCTGGAGATTCCTGATCTGGTCGCGGATCCTGGCGGCGTCCTCGTAGCGCTCCTCGCGGAGGGCACGCTGGAGTTTGCGCTCGAGCCGCTCGATGGCGCCGATGGGCAGGCGCTGCACGATGTCGTGGCGAAGGGCCCGCAGGATCTGCACCTCGCTCGACTGGGCGAAGGCGTCGGATCGGTCGTACTGCTCGAAGAACTCGCGGATGGTTCGCAGCCCGGCCTCGACCTGGGCGAGGGCGGTTTTGAACATCCCGGCCCCCATGGCCTGGAGGGCCTTGGCGCGGGTGTTCATCATCACGATGTAGGGGCGGTACTGCTCGAGGACCACCCGATCCCATTCCTCCGACGCGTACTTGTTGCAGAGGTCCAGTACCTGCAGGTTCCGCAGGGCGTCGCGCTCGACGCGGGCGTAGTCCTCCAGCACGAAGAGGCTCAGGTACCGATGGTAGTACATCAGGGCCTCGTCGCGGAGGCGCTGGCAGTCCTCCGAGCTCAGGTGGAACCCCAGGTCGGTGCCGTTGTTCTCCTCGTACTTGGCGAGCTGCTTGCGATGATAGTCCAGGAGCGATTCGGCCCCCTTGGGGCATTGTCCGTCAGGTCGGCCGTCCATCTCCATCTGCAGCAGGCCCAGGTCCAGACGCATCTGAACCTTCTCACCGCCGTCCTTGCTGGTGATGGTGCGGACGGTAATCTTCCCGGGCTCGTACGGCCAGCGTTCCAGGATACGTCGCAGATCCTCAGTCCCCATGCCACCATTAGAGCGAACCGGGCGGGCCCTTGGCAAGTCCCGCCGATCGGTTTGGTCTACGACCGCGTGCTGAGGACGACGGCGCCGCTCACCAGGATCGCAGCCAGGATCAGCTCGTATCCGGGCAGGAATCGCAGGAGCAGGCAGAGCCAAAGGGTCGAGAGGATCGGCGTCATCGCACCGAGCAGGCCCAGCGTCTTGACGTCGGCCCGGACCAGCGCGAGCTCCCAGAGCATGTATCCGCCGCACTGGGGCCCCAGACCGCAGAGGACGGCCGCCAGCAGGCCTATCCCGGTCAGACCCGACCCCCCGCTCTCCGTGCCGAACGCGACCAGGCCCGCGATCAGGCCGACCATCACCAGGCCGATCGCGCTGGTGTTGTAGTGGCGACACCAACGCCGCCATCGAGCCAGCAGCGAGGAGTAGATCGCCCACACGACCGCGCCGATCAGCGCGAGCAGATAGGGAAGGACGCTCGCCGCCGTCCAGACGCCATCAGCCCGCCCGAGGTCGCCCCAGGCCGCGCGGATCGGGCCGGCATTGGCCAGGACCGTCCCACCCAGGGCGAGCGCGATGGCCAGCCCCAGGACGGGTCGGAACCGCGTCGGCGGCACCCACAACACGCCGCAGACGACGGTGAGCGGTGGCCAGAGGTAGTTGATCAGGTTGACGCCGCATCGTTCGGCCTCACTGCCGGCCAGCGCCACGGCCAACGGGTAGATCACGCCGTAGAGGACGAAGCCGAAGATCGTGACCGCCCACAGCCTGCTCGGCAGGGACACGGCGCTGCGCAACTCTCCGTGGTAGGCGCGACGAAGCCCCATTTGCAGCCCCCCGCCCGTCAGCGCCGCCACCGCAAGGAACGCCCACACCCCCATCGCGTCCGCCCCAAGACAAACCAGCGCCGCCGTGAACGACCACAGCACGATGGCGGCGACGCCGGATAGGAGCCCGAGTCGTGCGGATCGTGTGGACTGCTCGGGATCTGCGATGGGGTGCCGGTTGTCCGTCACGGGGCGCACGTCAGCTGCCCAGCTCATACAGCCGCTTGAACCAGGTCACGAAGGGGAGGGCGTGCTCGGAGTGCGGGTCAAGGTGGCCGGCCTTCAAGGCGTCGCCAAACGACCTTCCGGGCCTATCCTGCCAGGCAAGATAGGCGTGGGTCCTGGCCTTGGCCACGTGGGCGTCCCGGTAGGTCGCCCCGCAAGTCCGTGCTTGGTTCGTGGCTTCCTGCGCGTACCTCCAGAGAGAACCGTGCGCCTCCGGGACCAGCGGAGTCAGGAAATCCTCAAGCATCCCCTCGGAATGGTTGTCTGGCATGATCCACACGCCAAGGCGCCTCCCGCTCGGGTTCGCGCTGATCAGCCCTTCTGGAGGGAACGCCCTCGGGAGGTCGCGGAAATCACCAGCGCATTCGTCTCGGATACGCTGCCAGCGTCCCCCAGCGTTCTCATTAGCGTCAACCATGATGCCTATGGCCTTGTGCTCCTGACGCTGGAGGTAAGTCCGGATCAAGTCGACGTCCAACAACCCCGAAACGCCTCCGCAGGGCTCGATGAGCACGGGCCACTCCGCTCTGCTGCTCCCCCAGTGGACATGGGCAGACATGAGCCCAGCAACGGTGTATTGGTCTTCAGGTCCTTCCACCAGGAGGATCTTTGGGTGGGGTCTGGGCACGCTCAGCGGACCTCTATCTGCTGTTTCTCACTGATGGTGACCTGCCGTTCGGAGTAGGCTACGGCCTTCGTATGGTCGGGCTCGATTCGTTGAATCGTCACCTCGCTCTCCTCTCTGACTTCTTCCCGGCAAATCGAGGACAGGCTCCTGACGCAGTCAGAGCTGTGTGTGGTCGCGAAGACCTGCACGTTGAACTCCCTGGCGATCTCGTAGAGCATCTTCCACATCCCCTCCATGACGGTGTAGTGCAGCCCGGTGTCGATCTCGTCCACCAAGAGCACGCTGTCTCGGCAGGAGATGCCTGCGATGGCGAGCGACACCATCCGCCACATGCCGTCGCCCATACTTCCCAGGGGAATCGGCTCATCGTTGCTTCGCATCTTTGCCTTCATTCCCCCGCGCACATGGGGGTGACCGTAACCGGGGTCGACAGGAAGACTAGGAGCGATCTTCTCGGTATCGGGCTCTATCGTTCGTAAGGCCCGCAGGACCAGTTCTTCCTTCGGGGTCAGTGCGATGTCCGACCAGAAGGCAACGACCTCGGAAGGCGACAGAGATTCGGTGCCAAGGAACTGCGGGGGGACGCGCTTAAGGTCTCCGACTGGCCATCCCCGTGACCGCCGCACCGTGTCGAAAGGCAGTCCCTCTCTCGATGAAAGGGGGAGTTGCGCGGGTGCTTCGCCTTCATTGCTGTCAAAACAGAGGGCGCTGGGCGGCGCGCGCGAGTACGCAGGCTCGTCCTCCTCCTGTGAGAACAGTGACTGTGCGTCGTCCTCAAGCTCCTTAACAACCCACTCAGCGAATCGGGAGCCGCTATTGGTTTCGCAGTGAATGGTGAACCGGCTGCCAAGCTGAATCCTTCGGCCATGGAATAGGTGGCAGATGTCACCCTCCGTCTGGTTGCGGGTGGACTGCCCCCTGCTTGCTAGCATTTCTCCCCTGCGGCGCATGATGTCCAACAAGACACGGGGGTCGCCCCCAGCACCCAGTAGCCAGAGAGCTTCCAGGACACAGGTCTTCCCACAGTTGTTGGTCCCAACCAGGAGATTCACACGGCCGAGGTCGGCCATTTCGAACCGTTCGAAGCAGCGGTATCCTTCGATGGTGAGTGATCGGATCATGGGATGGGTCCTCAACCTAGCGCCAGAGTATCAAGAACCCTCGCCAATGTCATCATCGTCCCGGAACCGCGCCGGCCTACAGCGTGAAACTGAAGTCTTCGATCAGGGCGCCGGGGAGGCGGGCGCTGGCGGTGGCGCGTTGGAAGTAGGTGTCGGGGTCGAGGATCATCTCCCGCTCGGCGGTGAGGCTGATCAGGTTCTCGCCGAGGATGCGGTAGAGCGTCTCGTCGAACCGCATGACGTTCAGCGGGCCTTGGATCGCGCCGTGTTCGACCAAGTAGGTGGCGAAGCGGGTCATGCCGGTCGCGCGGCAGCCGGCCCGGTCGGAGTAGTTGAGGTAGTGGAGGTTGTTCACGTAGACGCCTGTGTCGAGCTTCTTCAGGACGTCCTGCATCGCCAGGTCGCCGGCTGCCATGTCGACGGACTCGGGCGCTTCGTAGGCCGACGCGCCGTTCGTGGGCACGTCGTATTCCTTTGCAGACCTGGGCGACGTGAGGCAGTCGCCGAGCCGCCCGTGGTCGATGAGCGTGACGCGGTCGGGCTTCAGGAATCCGGCCTCCTGGAAGTTCGGGGCGACGCCGTCGGCCGTGTTTTCGAGGATCGTGACGGCCGGTGCGAGACCGGCCTGGCCCTCGGCCAGCTTGAGCAACGACGTCTGCTTCGTGCGATGTGCCTTGAGCCCGAACCCGCCCCAGCCGAGCAGCTCGATCAGGTCGTGCACCGCGGCCGGCGCAAGGTAGACGCGATATCGACCGGGCTTGACGGTCTGCGGCGGATGGGCGATCGCCGAGAGCTGCTCGGCCGCCCAGGCCACCTTGCGGTCGAAGTCGGCCGGGCGCCATTCAAAGCCGGCGTACGCCGTCTTCACGGCCTTATCCGCCTGGTGATAGAAGCTCCAATCGAGGTTGTAGCTGTAGCTCGTGTACCAATTGCGCTGGCCGAGAGAGTTGGCGAACCCCGCATGGATCGCCCCGCCGGCGTACAGACCGACCAGGTCGCGATTCGCGCCGGTCTTCTGAACATCGGCGACGACGGCTGACGCGTCGGGCAGGCGATTCTCCTCCCGACGCTCGGTCGATTGCACGTCGGTCGCGTAGAGCAAATGCGGATCGTCCGGCAATTGGCTGCGGATCTCGCGGAGGTCGGCCAGGAGCTTGCCGGCTCGCTGGCGGTCGGACTCGAAGTCGCCCGAGAGGCGAAGCTGCCCGGACGCGTGACGCTGGCCTTCGATCAAATCGACGCTGATTGACCGCTGCGTGACGCTGCCCGCCTGGCGGACCTGGTTGTGGTTGAAGCGGACGAAGTCGGACGCTTCGGCCGAAAACCAGACCGTCAGAACCTCCTGACCGGTCAGGGCGGCCGTCAGGGCGTCGGCGATTCTGTGGAAATCGTCCTGCATGGCCTATGCACCTCCGAAGACGTCGACGTCGGCAAACAGGGCGGCCGGCGAGGCGTGTGCGACCTTGATCAGCTGGTTCGGCTCGCCCTTGCCGCAGTTGGGCGTGCCCATGACCACGAAGGTGTCCTCGTTGCCGACCCGCTCGAGGTTCCGCCAGAACGTGGCGGAGATGCCGCGGTAGTTGGGGTTCTTCACGACGGTGGTCAGCTGGCCGTTCTCGATGAGCCGGGCCCGCTCGCACCCGAACTGGAACTTGTTCCGCGAATCGTCGATGGACCACGAGCGGTTGGTCTCCATGTAGATGCCGTGCTCGACGGCGGCGACCATCTCGTCGAACGTCGCGTCGCCCGGCTCGAGGTTGAGGTTGGCCATGCGGTCGATCGGCGGGCGGTTCCAGCCCGACGCCCGTGCGTTGGCCACGCCTGGCTTGCCCGTTCGGGTCTGCGACGCGATTCCTCCCAGGGCCCGCTGCAGGATGCCATCCTTGATGATGTATTCGCGCTGCGCGGGCGTGCCGTCGTCGTCATAGGCGTAGCTGGCGAGCTGCTCGGGCCGGGTGGGGTCGAACGTGACGTTGAGCAGATCCGACCCGTACCGGTAGGTGCCGAGCATGTCCAGCGTCACGAAGCTGGTGCCCGCGTAGTTGCGCTCGTCGCCGAGGATGCGGTCCAGCTCGAGCGGGTGCCCGATCGATTCGTGGATCTGCAGGACCATCTGGTCGGGCGCGGCCAGGAGGGACATCGTGCCGGACGGGCAGTCCGGTGCGGCCAGCAGCTCGAGCGCCTCGGCAGCGATTCGCGGGGCGGCCTCTGCGTAACCGATGTCGTCCAGGATCTCCAGGCCGCCCTGACGCGTGAACGCATAGCCAGCGAGCGTGCGCGTCTGCGTGTCCGTGCCCTTGTTGGCCGTCGCGCGCATCAGCGGCAGCAGGCACGCAAACCGTTGGTGGATCCGCCCGCCCTCGCTGGTAAGCAGCAGCGCGTCGGCCTCCTCGTACATCAGGGCGGTCATCCAGTCGACGATCAGGTCATCCGTCTTGAGCCGTTCGCACTCGCGGCGGAGCAGGTCGACCTTGTCTTTGAGGGACAGCGAATCCCAGGGCTTGGTCACGGGGGTCTGGTAGTCGGCCTGCGCCGACGTCCGCGGCACCTGGGAGAAGTCGGCCACACACCGTCCGGCCGTGGTCCGCGCCCAAGCCAGGGCTTGCTCGGCGGCGCGCCTCAGGCCCGACGTCGTCAGGTCGCTCGTCGCGGCGTAGCCCATACCGTCGCCGTCGATGACGGTAATCATCGCGCCGGCGTCCTCGCCCCGCGTAACGGGCTCGACGACGTTCTGACGGACGGGGATCGTCTCGGTTCGGTCTTGCACGTAGCGGAGCGTAACGTAGTCGGCCTGGGGGAGGATCTCCCGGAACCGGGACTCGATCTGGTCGATCATGACGGACCTCCGCGGGTTCCCGATGTCGTCGCCCTGGTCGCAAATGATACGTCCTTGCTCCGGCGGAGACAAACATTCGGTGACGTGCATTGCCGCCGGACGACCGCCCACTACCGTGACAGACCGACGCGCGTGCTCGACAGGTGCGTGACAGATTCGGCGAGCTATCGGAGGGGTGCCCCGACTATCACACATCCCTGCTTGATGGGCTTGGGGTCCGGATGTATAAGCGCTGCGATCACTGCGGGTATTGTCAGCGATCTTCGGATGACAGGCCCGGGCAAGCGCCTTGGGATCGGCCGGAGCGATAGGAGGAATGCGATGTTGGGTCGAGTGAGCATGGTCGTGCTCGTGTGCTGCGTCGCGGCGAGGGCCGCCGGGCCGTTGAAGTTCGAGCGGATCAAGATCAGCGGGGAGGTCTTCGAGGCGTGTTCGGCGTTTGACGTCGACAAGGACGGCAAGATCGACATCGTCTCGGGCGGGTACTGGTATGCAGGGCCCGATTTCAAGAAGGCCCACAAGATCTGCGACGTCAAGCCCGAGGGCGAGTACCGCGACGACTTCTGCGACTTCCCCATGGACGTCAACGGCGACGGGTACCTGGACATCATCACCGGCGGGTGGTGGGGCAAGAAGCTCCGCTGGCGCGAGAACCCCAAGGGCAAGCCAGTCCCGTGGAAGACGCACGACGTTGACGAGACGGGCAACGTCGAGACGATTCGGTTCTGGGACGTCGACCGCGACGGCCATCTAGAGGCCGTCCCGAACGCCGGCGGCCGACTGGTATTCTACCGCCTCGTCCGCGGCGCCGACGGCAAAGGACAAAGCAAGTTCACCGAGCACGTCATCATGCCGAAGGGCGTGGGGCATGGCTTGGGCTTCGGCGACGTCAACGGCGACGGGCGGGGCGACTTCGTCATCCCGAACGCCTGGGTCGAGGCGCCCAAGGATCCGATCAAGGGCAAGTGGACGGTCCATCGCGAATTCGACATGAGGGTGACCAGCGACCCGATTCTCGTCCACGACGTGAACAAGGACGGCCTGGCCGACATCATCGCCGGGGCGGGCCATCCGTACGGGCTGTGGTGGCTGGAGCAGAAGAAGGGCAGCGACGGCAAGCGAACGTGGGTCCGGCACGACATCGACCCGGACCGGTCGCAGTATCACGACATCGCCCTGCACGACGTCGACAACGACGGGGAGCTCGAGCTGGTCACGGGCAAGCGCTACCGCGCCCACAACGGTCACGACCCCGGTGCGGACGATCCGGTCGGCGTGTACTACTTCAACATTGACGGCGGGATGTTCCGCCGGGTCACGCTCGACTACGGCCCGCCGACGAAGGCCAGCGGCGTGGGCATCTACTTCTGGGTCCAAGACCTCGACGGCAACGGCTGGAAGGACATCATCGCCCCCGGCAAGGAGGGCCTCTACCTCTTCAAGAACCACGGCCCGGCGAAGTAGGGCCCACCCGCAGACGTCCGAGCCCCGGAACCCGGAACCCGACAGCCATCCTCACGGCCGGGTCTTGCCTCGCTCCACGATCACGGTTCGCTTGAAGCTGATCCGCGTGTTCTTCTGCGTCGAGGCGTCGGCGGCCACGGCGCGGTACGTGTGTGCGCCGCTCCCGGGGTGATCGACCCAGACGTACTTGCCCGCCGGTGGCATGGGCAGGGGCTTGCCGTCTCGGTAGAGCTCGACGAAGGCGATGCCGCTCTGATCCTCAGCGGTCACCTCAATCTCAACGCGTCCGTCCTCTCGGTGACGGAGGTCGGTGATCTCCACGGCCGGGCCGAGCCCATCTGCCTCGAGCCTCGGGACGATGTCCACACAGGCTGGCCCGCTCAACGCCAGCGTCACCGTGTTGGAGCCCGTGTCCCGGCCGGCGATCTTCGCGTTCTGCACGTTCAGGTCATAGGCGCGTCCTGCGGCAGGCGGGTATCGCACGTCCACGGTGGCGTTCGGACTTCCCTCGGGGATCAGCACGAACCGGACGCGGCTGACCCGGCGGGCGCGGACGGTCTTGCTGTCGGGCACCTCGGCATACAGATCCAGCGTCAGCCCCGCCGAGCCGAGCTGTTCGAGGTGGAGCTTGGCGGACCCGCGTTTGCCCGTGATGACCGTCTCGGTCGAAAGAATGGGCGCGCCCTCGTCGAAGGACAACGACAGGTTGGCCTCGCACTCGCCGCCGTCGAAGTTCACCACGGCGAGGTGCCGTCGGCCGGGGCAGTGGGCGTCCGGCATGACGACGCCCTTCCACCTATGCGGCAGTTCCAGGACGCCCTTCTCGAGCGCTTGCGAGGCCTTGGCGACGGCCTCGTGCGGCGTTTCGGTGTAGATCGCCGTGGCCATGTCGACGCCCAGCCCGCCGGCGGGGACCTTCACCTCGTCGATCGTGCCGGTGTAGATCGCGTCGGCCTTGTCTTTGTAGGCGGAAGTCCGCGCCCAGTTCTTGCCGGTGACCCGCTTGATCCGGAGCTTCTTGCTGCCCCCCACCGTGGCCATCCCCAGCCGATCGGCCACGCACCACCACGGTGAGCTGCGAATGGCCGTCGTCTCGAGCGGCTGAGTGCCCTGGGCGTCCCAGTACAGCCTGCTCGAGGTGAGCTTCGGCCTGACGTAGAAGAAGATCGGGATGCCCTGGAAGTACATCTGGCAGGCCTGGCGGGCGCGGAACACGGTGAACAGCACGCACGGGCCGTCGTCGAAGGCGAAGAACGCATAATGACGGTCGATACCGGGCTCGACCACCGTGCCCGCGGTGCTCAGCCCGTCGTCGCTGCAGCGGTGACGATAAACCACGTCGGACCGAAAGCCCTTCGGCTTGTCGCCCGTCCACTTGACGCTCTTCGTGCCGATGAGCGAGTTCTGGAGCAGGTACATCAACGGCTCATCCGTGCCGCCTCCGTTTCGGGCGGGCGCGACGAGACCGGCCATCCGCCCCCCGCCGGCCGAGATCGTCCCCCAGGACCACGACGCCCACTTCTTGTCGGACCGATGGACGAGGCACTGCTGCCAGCGGTAGTGCGTATTGCCGTTTCGGGCCCGCCAGGCCTCGGCCGGTGATAGCGGGTTCGCCCGCGGACCGTGGATCTTGTGCAGCAGGTAGCAGGTGGCTGCCTTGGCGTAGCAGTTGCGGTGGTAGTCGTACAACCGCACCGCCTGCGTATGCCGCTTGAGCAGCTGGGCGGCCTGCTCCTCCAACGCCGCCGAGACGGAGTCCTTCTTGATCGTCGCGCCGTAGCAGTAGGCCAGCAGGCCCGACCCGTAGTAGGCGTCGTACTCCATCCCGTGCACGCTGGCCGGCTCGCCCTCGGGCAAACAGATCGTCTTGACCCAGTCGAGCACGCCGTCGAAGCCGTTGCCCTCGTACGTGTAGACCTCGGGCACGGGCAGGTTGTAGAGATGGCTGAGCAGCTCGATGTACAACCGTCCCTCGAAGACCAGATCACACCCGTACCAGACCTGACACCACCCGTGGTGGTCGCTGGAGTAATCCTGATAGAGGTTCCACGCGTCCTTGGACCACTCGCGGATGGTCTTGCCGTCGGCCTTGATGTTGCAGGCCAGATCGTGCACGGTCGCGACCAGATCGACGCCGTTCCCGCGGATGATGTCCTGGTACTTCTTGTGGTCGTCGCGATTCGGGAACAGATAGGCTGCCCCCGTGGTGCTGGACAGGTCCTGCTTGACCACGTCATGATTGCCGCCCCCGCCCAGCCGCCACGTGCGGACGAGTCGCTCGGGCTGCGCGCCGCCGATCATGACCTGCTCGACCAGGCCCTTGGTTTCGTTATCCAGCTTGTCCCAGAGCCTCGCACACGCGACCGTGAACCAGCCGAGCTCGTCGGCGCGGTAGCCGAGCTTCCGCCGCCACTGCTTGCCGTCATAGAAGTTGTGCGGGACCACCACGGGGTGGAACGGGTAGGGGTTCTTGACGTAGGCGCTGGTCATGCAGCACCAGCGAATGGCCTTGATGCAGCGGTCGAGCATGTCGGCCCGAGACAGCTTCGTCTTGCCGAACGTGGCCTTGTCGGTCTCCGACAGCAGCACCGAATAGCAGTAGGCGATCTGCCCGCACCCCGGGACGGTGACGACGTTGGCGTACCACTTGGGGCCCCAGGTGTCGTACTTGCGGAAGTCGTAGTACCCCGCGTTCGGCACGTTCTTGCTGTCGTCCACCCAGATCGGCTCGAAGACGTCCACCGTCAGCTCGACGACGTCCAGATAGAGCTGCCTGAGCTCCTCCTCCGTCATCGCGCTGGCCGGCCCGGACAGAAGGCCGGACAACGTCAAGCCCAGCGCCAGACATCCTGTGAGTTGAGATCTCGTCATCGGCTTGCCTCCTTGGCTTGATGCTGAAGCATCCAAGTGTAGAGCGCGTCGGTGTCGTAGGCGGCGTCCCAGCTGTTGTGGCCCACGCCTTCGTACTCCGTGTACCGGGGCTTGCCGCCGGCCTTCTTGAGCGCGTCGATCATGTCGCGCGAGTGCTTGACCGGCACGGTCGGGTCCGCGGCCCCGTGGAAGCACCAACAGGGGAGGTGCGCGATCCGACGGGCCTTGTTCAGCTGGGCCCGTCCGCAGATCGGCACGATCCCCGCCCACAGCTTCGGATGGTCTGCAGCCAGCGTCCACGTGCCGGACCCGCCCATGCTCAGGCCGGTCAGGTAGATTCGCTCGGGGTCGATCGCGTATTCCTTGCGCGTCTTGGCCAGGGCGGCCATCGCGTAGGCCTTCTCCGATTCCTTCGTCCACCACGCCGGTCCGGCGGCGCACTGCGGCATCACCGTGACAAAGCCGAACGTGGCCTCCCGCTGGCGGATCGCCCGACCGATGCCGACGCGGACCTGCCCCTCGTTGTCGGTGCCGCGTTCGCCCGCACCGTGCAGGAACAAGATCGCGGGCCAGAGCTTCTCAGGCGCATAGGCGTGGGGGACGTAGACGACGTACCGGCGGCGCGTCCCGTCCGGCACCTCAACGGCCTTGTCTAGGAAACCGACCTTGCCCACGTCGACCTCACGAGGTCCCTTGCCGCCTGACGACGGCGAGGCACACCCAACGCAGACCCCCACGACCGCGCACGCTGACGCGATGCCCACCCCGCCGCTCTTGGAGCGTCGGATCATGATACCGACTCCTCTGTTGCCGTCGACCCACCACCTGGCCCTCGGGGACACGACATGTTACCCAGGATCGACGGCCGACACGAGCCCGCGTTCGGACGTCGCCGGGTGTAGTCCAAAGCTCTGGCGCAAGGCGACAAAGGGAGGTATATTGATCGGC
>CAYMLO010000118.1:0-32228 GCA_964390905.1 uncultured Planctomycetales bacterium
GTCCATCAATTCTCGGGAGACAGAGCACTAGAATGGTTTGTGTCCGGAGTCCGGCTTGGCAGGACATAGGCGGGTGGAAAGGAGCTACATGCCTGACGCGCCGTAGCGCGTGGGATAACCCAGTAAAGATGAGGAGTCCGATGACCAGTACAATGCGCGCTAGGTGCGGTGTTGCGGCAGCCCTGTTGTTGGTTGCCTCTATCTTGCCGAGCGCATCGCTCGGCTATTACCTTGACGAGCCGTCGTCGTGCATCGTCGTCCATCTCGTTACGCCTGAAGATCTCTACATCGGATACTGGCCCATTTTCACCTACGACGATATCGACATCTATGTCGGAAATGTTCTGGCGCTTCCAGGTGCCGACATCGACAGTGGGTGCTGTCCGATTGAGGTCCCGCCAGGAAAGCAGACGATCAGAGCGGTGTGGAATGGGATCGAAGTGGAGAAGCAGGTTCACGTCGAGCCATTTGAGACGAAGAACGTCAAGCTGGTCTTCCCGAGGACGGAGTTTCCGATCTCTAGCCGCATCCCCCAGCTAGACCTCACGGCTACCGTTTATGGGAGGGTAGATGCCAACAATGTCTGTGAAGGCGTCTCATGGGATGGGGAAGGGAAATGCGACGGACGCGAATGGGAAACAGGCTACTGTGTTTATTTAAATGGCAGCAAAAGAGGCCCTTACGCCTGGAAGGGCACTACGCACGCTGAGATGGGCGATTGGGGTTGGCGCCTTGTAGCGTCACACGACTGTGGTCGCGCTTTGGATTGGTACCATTGTGCGCATGTGTACGAGAAGATCAGACTGGACATCCCCCCTCAATCGTTCTCGTACTGGTACGTCCAAGTGAACGCAACGGTCAACGCCCACGATCCAGAACTAGAGGGACGCCCTGGCGGCGACTTCAAGTTCGAGTACACGGAGGGTCGGAGGAGCATTCCCTTGCGGTCGTATCCCGGCGACGATGCGCCGGTGCCTGTTCAGACTACCCTCAAGCTGGACGCGGGGGAACGTATCCAAGAGCTGCACTGCAACACTGGTGAATGGTCGTGGCACCAGGCAGATGCCCTTGGCAGCGCCCGGAAGCAATGGGAGGTGCTGATCCACGAGTTCGTGATGAGCTCCGTGCCATACGACCTGGAAGGCGAAGGAACGCCGTACACGGAGATGCATCCCCCCATTGCCTCGTTCTCCTTCTGGCCGGAAAACCCCGCCGGCGGCGAAGCGGTCCGTTTTGACGCGTCGTCCAGCAAGGCTGAGGACGGCGCGGTGCTGAGCTACCTGTGGGACTTCGGTGAATGGGAGGGACGCTCGGCGGTGGACACGGACTGCGGCCAGGTCGTGTATCACGCTTACGACAAACCCGGCAAGTATACGGTGACCCTTGTGGTGACCGACAACCGTGGGCTGGTCTCCTCAACACGGAGACTGATCGGGGGCACCGAGGCGGATTTCGCCTACTCGCCAGACGTCCCCTGCGTTGACGAAGAGGTGCGGTTTGAGGGCTCCGTCTCGGGCGATCCGAACGGCGAATTCGATAGCTACTCGTGGACGTTCGGCGACGGGACATCCGGGGAGGGGAAGGTGGTTCGGCATACCTACCGCGCCCCCGGGGCCTACAAGGTGGCAATGGTCGTTTCGAGCCAAGACGCGTCGGCGGACCCGATCGAGAAAACGATCACGGTCGCTGCGTGCGATCCGAATCCCGACCCAGACATCACGGTCTCTTTCTTCGACAAGGACAACCCCGATCGCTCCGTCACCGGGGCCGCGGCCGACGGTTGCTCGGAGGTAATCGTCTCGATCGAGAATCTGCCCGAAGGGACGAGTCCCAACGAGGTCGTGATCAGCCCGGACCCCAACGACGGACGCATGAGCGATGAGAAACCGAACCTGAGCGGTGGCGTGTTCACGCAGACCTACGTCGCGCCGGAGTTCTTTGTCCGAGAGGGCCATCGAGAAGCGGACCTCGCGCAGGGACAGAGGCCTATCGATCTGCACATCACCGTCAAGGAACGCCAAGTCACGCCCGCCAGTAAACTCCTCCTGATCAAGCCCCCGGTCGTGCTGATGCACGGCCTGTGGTCGAACTACGAGTGCTGGTGGGACTTGGGGACAAAGCTCGTCGCGGCGCACGGATACGACGAGGGACATGTGCTGATGGCCAACTATGCAAACGACGTCTACTTCGAAAGGAATCGGCACGTCATAGGCAACACCGCGGAGTCGTTGCTGAGGTGTGTACACGAAGACGGTTTCGTGGCCAAGAAGGTGGATGTCGTTGCCCACAGCATGGGCGGCCTGCTGACGAAGTTGTATGGAGACGAATCCTACATCCGGTCCGTGACTACCGTTGGGACGCCCCACTATGGGAGCGAATGCGCCGAACTCCTATGGTCACTTGTCGACGATCGGTTCTGGAGTCCACCGGAGATGCTATACGCGGCCCTCTTTCGGATCAGTGGCCATCCGGCGACAGACGGCGCGATCGAGGACCTTCGTGTAGCCGCCGGGAAGGACTGCTCGGCCGATCGGCTTGGTGCCCACGTCCCGATCTGTGTGATCGCGGGGATCTCCCCGCCGACCAACCATAGCAGTGTGGGATTCATCAGTCTGCTCGAAGCCATCTGCCGATTCAGCCACGTGCTGCAGCCCGGCAAGACGTTGCTCGACCTGAACCAGTTGCTGTTCGGAGGTGAAGAGAACGACTGGGTTGTGACGGCGTCAAGCCAAAAGGGAGGCTGGAGCGAAGCTCTTGAGGCCGACGTCGTTTGGCATTGCTCCGAGCCGGAGGACGAATCGGTGCAGAGGACGATCGTGGCCTTTCTGCACCGGACGGCTTCGACATCCCCTCCCGTAGCGTCGGCCAAGAAGCGCACCTCGAAGGGCAAAGGGATCCCGAGGAGGAAGCTCGCCCAGGCCGAGATCGGCTCGTCTCCGGGCGAGGTGAAGATCAACCGTCCTGATCCGAGACAAGTCTTCCAGCCCGGCGATACGGTGACGGTTGAGATCGAGGTCTCGAACGGCGATGCCATGGTGCTGGTCGGGACCTCCACGGGCAGCGCGGCGCTCCTGGACGAGAAGCCATTTGCGTTTGAGCTGCAGATCCCCATAGACGCCGTGGGAGCGATCAGCATCCTCGCCGGGGCCAGGGATGACGAGGGCTTCATCGGATCAGACGAGATCGCGATACAGGTCGAGAGCACAGCGCAGCTGACCGGCTTGACGGTGTCGCCCGACAGCGGCGTGCTGAATCTGGCGGTGGGGACCCAGCTCCCGCTGGTCGTGACCGGGACGTACACGGACTCGGTCGAGAGGTCCGTGTCGACATCGACCAGCGGGACGTCCTACAGCTCGTCAGATCCCAACGTCGTCGATGTCTCTGACGACGGGCTGCTGACCGTCCGCTCGAAGGGGCAGGCCACCGTCACGATCCAGAACTCTGGCGCGACAGAGCAACTGACGGTGATCGGTGAGGTCGTGGCCGGCCCCCGGATCTTGGTGACGCCAGGCGCCTGCGAGTTCGCGTCGGTAGAGCTGGGTTCATCGGAGACACGCACCGTCACGATCCAGAACGTGGGGGCCGAAGCGCTCCAACTGGGAGCGCTCTCGATTTCCGGGCCAGACAGCGATGAGTTTGAGCTGAACAACGACGACTGTTCGGGCCAGACGCTCACCTCGTTGGAAACGCGAACCGTTGACGTCACGTTCGTTCCTGCGTCCGAGGGCGGGAAGGCCGCGGAACTCGCGATTCCATCCAATGACCCCGATGCCCCGACGTGCACAACCCAATTGAGAGCCGGCGCCGTTCAGTCAGGTTCCACAACAGACCCGCCGGACGATCCCCCTGGGGATGATCCGGAATACCCAGCCCCACCGAGGGGATGCTTCACCGGGGCTGGACCCGTGGCGATGCTGCTTGGGTGCGGGCTCTTCCTGCTCGTCAGATCTCGGAAGCGGCGCGGGCTCTGACGAAGCCTTCCCCCGGCAAGCAGCGAAAATCGTCCAGTTTGTGGTTGAAATTCAACCACTCAGTGGTTATATTTCAACCATGTTCCCCCGGCATGTATCGTCACAGATCCTCAAGGCCCTGGGCGACAGCCCCGTCGTCCTGCTCCACGGGGCCAGGCAGACGGGCAAGAGCACGCTCGTGAAGGACCTGGTGTCCCGCGATTATCGGGCGCAATACGTTACGTTGGATGATCCCACCGTCCTCGCGGCGGCCCGGGCTGATCCTGTGGGTTTCCTGGCAGGGATTGAGGGGCCGGTTGCGCTGGACGAGGTGCAGCGGGTGCCCGATCTGTTCCTGGCCATCAAGGCTCAGGTCGACCGAAGCCGTCAGCCCGGTCGCTATCTACTGACGGGCTCGGCAAACATCTGGATGGTCCCGAAGCTGTCCGAATCCCTGGCCGGCCGCATTGAGATCCTGCCCCTCTGGCCGTTGTCCCAAGGTGAGATCGAGCGTCACGAGGAGAGCTTCGTTGACGCGCTCTTCGCGGACAGCCCCGTTCGCCCACAGGCCGGGGCTGATAGCAGGGGCGACTTGACGGTCAGGATGCTGCGCGGCGGATACCCCGAGGCATGCCACCGACCGACGTGGGAACGTCGGCAAGCCTGGTTCAGTTCGTACGTCATGACGATTCTCCAGCGCGACGTCAGGGACCTCGCCAACATCGAGGGCTTGACCGCGATGCCCAGGCTGCTCGCGCTCCTGGCGGCCCGTGTGGGCCGCCTGATGAACCATGCAGAGGTGTCTCGCAGTCTGGCGATGCCCCAAACAACCCTGAAGCGCTACATGAGTCTCCTGGAGGCGACGTTTCTGGTCCAACTCGTACCGCCCTGGTCGAGCAACCTGGGCAAGCGATTGGTCAAGTCCTCCAAGCTCTACCTGATCGATACGGGCCTTGCTGCCTCCCTGCTCGGGCACAGCAAGCAGGAATCCCTGGAGCGATCGGCCCTGATTGGGCATCTGTTCGAGAACTTCGTGGTCATGGAACTCCGCAAACAGATTGGGTGGAGCCGGACCCGGCCGGAGTTGTCCCATTTCCGAACACTGGCGGGCCAGGAAGTCGACGTCGTGCTCGAGGCCCCATCGGGACAGATCGTGGGTATCGAAGTCAAGGCCGCCGGCGCCGTGAATCCCGATGCGTTCAGGGGACTCCGCGTTCTGGCCGAGCAGGCGGGCGATCGCTTTCACCGAGGTGTTGTGCTATACGCCGGCAGAGAGACGGTGCCCTTCGGAGGCAATATGTTCGCTCTTCCGCTCGACAGCCTATGGCGGATGTGACCCGATCGATGAGCAAGAGCGCCTTCTCCGCAGATCAGGACTCGGGACGCGTGGCGTTGGGGCACACCGCCGGCCTTGTCAGGTTCCGGTGCCGTGGGCTATCCTTGATCCGCGGGTATGAAGTACATCTTTTCTAGCATACTGGCCTTGCTGGGTGTCTGGTCGCTGGTGGCGTGGCGGATCGCGCCGGAGACCCGGGCGCGGCAGCACGTCCTCAACGCGTCGCCGGTTCCGGCTGAGGGCTGGCGGAATCTGCCCGACGCGGCGGCGTCGGCCCTGTCGGTCCAACTGGAGACCCTCTGCGATCTGCGGGCCGTCGACGCTGACGGGTTGCATCTGCTCATCTGGGGTGGGGGACGCGGCGGGTCGCCCGCGGGGTACGACCGGGTCGCGCTGTGCAAGGGTCGCGACTACGCGGCCAAGCTCGGCGAGGCGGGCGTCTCGTCCTGGCAGTGGACCGAGCCGTTCCAGCTCGAACTGCACGGCGGCGACGGGCCGGTCACCATGGACTGGCGGATGAACGTCCGCGAGCTGTCCGCAGACGGCTCAGAGCTGTTGGTCTACCTCAGCCACCTCTTCGACGACGAGGAGACCCGGCCCCTCCAGCAGGCCATCTGCGCCAACGTCGACCGCCCGACCGAGTGGCGCACCCCGATGACCTGGGTGAGCGACGTGAACCCGCAACGCAAGCCGCAGATCGAGGCCTTCAACCGATGGTTCCCCGAGTGCTTTCTCCGCCTGCTCCCGGCCGAGACCACCGGGGTCGGCGTGCAGCGGAACATCGTCCAGACGTGCAGCGGCGTGGGCCCGGCGATCATCGACGTCTACGGCATCCATCAGTTGCAGATCTACGTCAACGCCGGGATTCTCATGGACGTGACGACGCTGGCCAAGGAGATGGGCTTCGGGCCTGACGTGACGTACCCCAAGGCCGCCCCGGCAATGTTCATCGACGGCAAGCAGTACTGCTTCCCGTGCAACGTCAACGTCCGCATCCTGATCTACAACAAGAATCTGTTCGACCGCTACGACGTGCCCTATCCGCCGACCGATCGCGTGATCGACTGGCTGGAGTTCGTCGAGACGTACGGCAGGCCACTGACGGTCCGCCCGTCGGGCCGACCCGTGCCCGATTGCTTCGGTCTGACGGTCGAGGGCTGGGAGGACATGATCTACCAGGCCGGCGGGAGCCTCTACAGCGAAGACGGCACGCGCTGCGTCGTCGACTCGCCCGAGGCCATCGTCGGCATGAGGATGTACCGCGACCTGATGCACACCTACAACATCATGCCCAATCCCCTGCAAAAGGCCGGGATGACCGGTCAGGGCGGTTGGGGCCAGGGTTGGATGAACTGGTTCGGCGGGCAGAAGATCGCCTGCATCCGGATCGGCAAGTGGGCGCTGATCACGTTTCGCCGGTACATCACCGAGCAACGCCGTCGCTTCGCCAGGCGGTTTGGCGACGTCAAGCCGCCGACCGACCCGGACCGCTTGCGGGCGTGGACCAAGCAGTGGATGATCGACCATCCGGACCCGATCGACTGGCCGCCCCTGCGACTCGGAGCGATGCACGTGCCGCGGATTCCCGATTGTCCCCCGTTGCTTCCGCTGACACAGCGCAGCGCTGGGGTCAACGCGCTTCACCTTCAGAAGCATCATGCGGTCAAGTTCCTGAAGTACCTGGCCGGCGAGGAATACTGCCAACTCATCAACGATGGCGCCGATGCCCTGCCCGGCAACCGGGAGTACGCGACCATCGAGCGACAGATCCATCCGGATTGGCCCGAGGAGCGTGACCTCCACGTCCTGACCAACCAGGCGACCGCGTGGGGCCGCGTCCGTGAAATCAGTCCGTTCGTCGACGCGTTGGAGATGTACCGTCTGATCGGCGCGCAGGTCGAACGGATGGACGCCGACAGCGGCTTCAGCGCCGAGCAGGCCATGCGGATCGCCGCCAAGGACGTCAACCGCGCGCTGCGACGGAACCTCCGCAACGACGTGAAGCTCCGGAAGGCGTACGAAGACATCGTTCGTGGCAAGCGACCGGAGCCGGTCGCCGCTGTCGGGAGGGCGTCGCGATGAAGCTCGCCCTGGCCAACGAGCGGAAGCGCAAGAACCTCCTGGCAGCGTCCGCGTTCCTGCTGCCCAACTTCACGGGCTTCCTCGTCTTCACGGCGTTCCCCGTCGTCTTCAGTCTGGCGATGAGCTTCACCAACTGGTCGCTCAAGCCGAGCATCGAGACCGAGTTCGTCGGCCTGCGGAACTTCAACGACCTGCTGTGGTTCCGTTCGATCGAGGGCGCCGAAACGGGCAGCATTCGCGCCCTGATCGCGTGGTTCGTCTGTCTGGGGTGCACGGTGGTGGGGCTTGTCGGCACGATCCTGTCCGGAGAGCGTGCCCGCGGGATCAAGACGGGCGGCGCCTTGTGGCTCGTCACCGGTCTGCTCCTGATGGTGGGCTACGGCGTGGGGGTCGTCACCGGGGGGTACGCCCTGGTCGGGATGGTGATGACCGTGCTCGGTTGGCTCCTCATCAGCCACGAGTCGGCGACGTGGTGGGGCAGGTGGATGGTCTGGCCCGTCGGGGCCTGGATCGGTCTGGTCGGCCTGGCCGTCCTGTCCGGGCGGGTCTGGCAGGGATACGAGCTGAACGACCGCTACTTCTGGTTCTACTTCTACAACACGTTCTACTTCATGTTGGGCATGCCGGTCGGCATCGGCGGGTCCTTGCTGTTGGCGGTGATCCTGTCCAAGCCGTTGGACCTGGGACGACTGCGGATGCGCGTCGTCTTGGCGATTGCCCTGGCCGCTATCGGCAGCGTCACGGCCTCGGCGGCCTGGGCCAGCGGTCAGAAGGACCTGGCGCTGCTGCTGGGTGTGGCGTTCGGCGTGTCGATCATCGGGGCGCTGGCCAGCAACGTGGCCTTCAGGACGATCTTCTACATTCCGAACTTCACGGCGGGGGTCGCGCTGCTGATTCTTTGGGCGCAGCTGTACAACCCGCACTTCGGGCTGGTCAACTCGACGATCGACAAGGCGCTGGGCGTGGTGAGGGACACCTCGGCGAGCACGCCGTCGATCGTGTTCCACGCGGCGGCCGGCCTCGTCTGGCTGATCGGGTTGGCGTTGATGATCCGCTGGATCTGGCGGTTGGTCGCGGTCGTCTGGCACGACGGCGTCGAGGCCGTCATCGGTCACGTCCTCAAGATGGCCGTTGTGTTCGGGCTCTTTGTCGCGCTGGGCGGTGTCTTCGTTGCCTGGGCCGGCGCGGATCAGCTATCGCCCGAGCTGCCCGAGTGGTTGGGCGGCACGCGGTCGCTGTTCGGGTTCCTGGGTCTGCCGGACTACTTCAGCAACAAGGGGTTCGGC
Source organism: uncultured Planctomycetales bacterium (assembly GCA_964390905.1). Classification (GTDB taxonomy): domain Bacteria; phylum Planctomycetota; class Phycisphaerae; order UBA1845; family JAFGLZ01; genus JAFGLZ01. The sequence goes on from CAYMLO010000118.1 coordinate 8,655, forward strand.
CTGGGGGCCCGCGAGGCGATCATGATCATGGGCATCTGGGCCGGCATCGGTGGCAACACGATGCTGTTGTACCTGGCCGGCATCAGCAACGTCCCGCCCGAGCTGTACGAGGCCGCCGAGATCGACGGCGCGGGTCGGTGGGCCCGATTCCGGCACGTCACCTGGCCGCAGCTGGCCCCCACGACCTTCTTCGTGGTGATCATGGCCACCATCGGCGGGCTGCAGGGCGGGTTCGAGCAGGCCCGCGTGATGACCCGCGGCGGGCCGGCCGGCACGACCACGACGTTGGCCTACTACATCTACACCGCCGCGTTCGAGCAGCTCAACATGGGCTACGCCTCGGCCGTCGCCTGGGTGATGTTCGCGTTCATCTTCGGGTTGACGTTGATGAATTGGAGGTTCGGCAATCGGTACGTGAACTATTGAAGCAGGGGTTAGGGTTCAGGGATCAGGGGTCCGGGTTCGGGGTCTTGTGTTGGCGCGTAGCCGCAACCGACCCCACGGAAGGTAGGGAGTTTTCGCTATCGACACGCCTGTGACTGATAGTTCGACGCCTGCAGAGCCGATGGCGCCGCCGCCTGTGGCGGGGCAGTCGCGCGTGTTGCCTGTTGTGGGCAAGTTGGCTGCGTTTGCGCTGATGGTGATTGTCAGTTGCTCGATGGCCATTCCCTTTGTGTGGATGGTGACGGCCAGCTTCAAGCCCCGCAACGAGACCGAGAGCACGCACCTCGTGCCCCACGACCCGCAGCCGGGCAACTACCTGGTCGTGCTTCGCCGCCTGCCCGATCCGCATCTGAAACGGAAACTCGACCTGAACTTCCCGCGCTGGTATTTCAACAGCCTGTTCGTCGCCACGTTCGTCACGACGCTGCAGGTGCTGACCAGCGCGATGGCCGCCTATGCCTTCAGCCGCATCCGCTGGCCTGGCCGCGACAAGGTCTTCCTGCTCTACCTGGCCACCATGATGATCCCGGGCCTGGTCCTCATGATCCCCAACTACCAGATCATGGTCTCCCTGAATCTGGTCAACAGCTACGCCGGTCTGATCATCCCAGCCGCCTTCAGCGCGTTCGGCACGTTCCTGCTGCGACAGTTCATGATGACCATCCCCCCGAGCATGGACGAAGCCGCCGAGATCGACGGCGCAGGCCATCTCCAGATCTTCCTCGACGTGATCCTGCCGCTGGCCCGGCCGGGCATCATCACGCTGACGATCTTCACGTTCCTGGGCAACTACCAGTCGTTCTTCTGGCCGCTCGTGATGATCAAGGACGACCACCTCCGCACGCTGCCGATCGGCATGCTCGCGTTTCAGGACAGCTACGGCCAACAGACCGAATACCTGATGGCCGCCACGGTGATGTGCGTCGTCCCCCTGATCCTGATCTTCGTGATCCTCCAGAAGCGCCTCGCGGCCGGCATCCAGTTGGGGGCGGTGAAGGGGTAAGGAAGTGCGACGACCCGAGTGCCCGGGCGCATTGAGGACACCGAGCCAAGTTGGCATCCCCACTTCTGTTGGCGTCTACCGTTTGGATGAAGCCATACACGCGGGGCGTTATTGCTGTACACTCGGATCGCTAGCGCCCGAGCGCCAAGGGGTTGCAGGAAGGCCCGACTTTTTCGATAATGCCTGTACGTTAACATTCTTCAGGGGAGAACTTGCCCGGGCGCAAGTTTAGATATATATAAACTATGGCGAGCTGTGACGACGATACTTCAGTAGCTGTCCACGGAAGGAAGCGCACGATCCAGTACGCGATGTGCGCCAACGGCTCGATGCCCGCCAAGGAGTTCGTTGAGAGCCTGTCCCAAGGAGAGCAAACCAAGCTTGCCGTTCTGTTCAAGAGAATGGCGGACACGGGCGAGATCCGGAACAAGGAGCAGTACAAGAAGGTTGAGGGGGACATCTGGGAATTCAAACGCCACCAAGTACGCGTCATGTGTTTCCAGGTTCGCAAGAGGGTGATCTTGACGCACGGATTCAGGAAGAAAGCAAATCGAACGCCTCGTAGCGAAATCGAACGTGCCAAGAGGATCAGAGCGGAGCACTTGAGGCGCGAGGGGACCCACGGGTAGGGAGAGACTACTATGAGCGATACGCTGATCGCCAATCTGACCAAGACGGCGGAGGGAATGAGGCTGTACCAGCAGGAGCGCCTCATCCTGGAGGTCACTGAGCTGATCTGCCAGGTCATGGAGGAAGGACGGGTCAAGAAGTCCGATCTGGCCAAGCGACTTGGCAAGAGCAAGGGATACGTCACCCAGCTCCTTGACGGACGCGCGAACATGACGCTGCGGACGCTCGCCGACGTCTTCTGGGCGTTGGACAGGACGCTCTCGCTTTCCTCGGAGCATCTGCATACTGGCTGGGAATCGTGGGCACCCGGGGACGAACCGCCCGTCATCAAGGTCGCGTGGGATTCCTTTGATAGCGATGAGCCTGTCGCTTCTTGGAGCCCCTCTCATCCTGAGCGCCGACAGGATGGAGACCGACCGGGAGAAGCGATGCGGCTGACCGCCTGAGCAACATGCATGCGGTTCACACAGTAGGACTGGAGTTCTCGATGGGTGCACGAACCAGATCCAAGAAGACCTCGTCCAAGAGGAAACAGGACGATCCACTCAAGCTGGCAAGCGCCGTCTCTGATCGCGTGGAGTTCGAGGACATTCGCCTCCTGCGATCCCGATGCCAGCAGACGCCCGACCTGCTTGGATCGGGACAGCAGACCGTTCAGTGGGGCACCCATGTCGACACGCATGTCGACCCAGAAACCGGTCGGATCTTCGTCCTCCCCAGCTTCAGAATGCAGGCACACCGGGCTGATGGGGACCCGAAGGAACTGTCGGTCGAGGTGGGGGCCGCGTTCATGCTCGTCTACCGAGCGGACTCATTGAGCGGGTTGACAGACGAGAACTACGAGAAGTTTGGCTCCATCAACGGAGTCTACAACGCCTGGCCATACTGGCGTGAGTTCGTGCAGAACACCATAGCTCGCATGGGTCTTCCCCGGCTGCTGGCACCCGTGCATCGCGTTGGCGCTCCAAGGCGCAAGGCACCGCGCAAACGCCCTTCCTCCGCCCGCACGCGCAAGACAAACACAAAAGGCTGAACCGGCAAGCGGCTGGTCACAACGCGGAGCGCCATGAATGAGCAAGGCCTTGGCGAGTGTGTGCATGATCTGCTACACGGTCGGGACGACCGTTGCGGGGGAGTTCCGCACTCGGCGACTGACGCCGCCCGTCGTCGAGGGGCGATGGGTCCGGCCCTCTTCCGAGACGCCTGCTCAGCCCGTCTGGGGGCATGCGCAGGGGCTTCGGGTCGGGCTGGCGCCGCTGCCCGGGCCGCGAGGGCTGCTTCGCATCTATGCGCCGCAGGTCGGGCTGCCTGAGGGACGGATGATCAACTTCATCGCCGTCGAACCCACCGTCGCCGTGGGCTCGCCGCGGGGATACTCCGAGCTCGAGCGGAGCGACTTGGACCGAAGACAGGGAAAGCGCTTCTGGAGCGCAGACAACGCAGACGACGCCACCCCTCGCTCGCCGACCCGGCCGGCGAGGGGAACGTTGCTATGCACGAATGACCTCGAGACCTTGTCCGTCTTTGTCTTCGTCGAGCCTTTCAAGAACGGTACGAAGCCGTACCTTCGACTGACGTTCCGTTCTGATAGGCCGGAGGAGGTGGGCATCGCGACGTTCGCCCAGCCCGGCTCGAAGCCGATGCACCAGTGCATCCTGACCGCCACCATGGGCAACTACGCGCGGCTCAGACGCTTGCACCTCGAGGACGCAGTCGTTTCGTCCACCGAGCTGTGGCCTGCCTATCGCGGGGACGGCTTCGCCCGCCCGAGGCTGTTTCCGTTGAGCCGGCTCTGGCGGGGGGCCGGAGGTGAGGTGATCGTCGCCGCCACGCCGAACGAAGCGAACCCAGGGGCGGTCGACTACCCGTCGAACGTGCCAGGGCATTGGCGCTATCGAGGCGCGGTCGCGACGCAGTACTGGCGCGCCGAGACACCCCATCGGGGGCTTGCCGCCCTGGTCAACGGACGGTTCACGTACTGGCGTTCGCAGGTTCCCATCCCCGGCGGCATCGCCTACGAGAACTTCGAACTGATGGCCCGGTACCGCGAGGGACAGGCGTTCTGGTTTGGCGTGACGCGAAAGACGCCGAAGCAGCTGGGCATCACCCCGTCGTCGTCTGGTTTCGATTCCGACAAGTGACGCTCGTCTCGGGAAGCCATGAGGACGCCGCATGCTTGCGCATGGAGTGCCATCACTTCTTCGACGTAACGACAACCGCCCACTGTCCGGGACCAGGCGTGTTGAGCGACAGTTCCTGGGCAGTCGTCTCTTGGGACGGACGCCACGTGCCGGCGTCGATGTCGAACCAGCGCAGCGTCTGCTGCGTGTGCGGGCGCTCAAGCTTCAGCGTGACCTGCCCGGCGGCGGGAAAATAGACGGCGTACTGCTGAGGCGGATCGGCCAGGCAGTAGGCCTCGTTGGGCTGGCGGTCGGCGAGCAGGTCGTTGCGGGGGCGGCAGGTAAACACGTCGATCGCGCCAGTCACCTCCCGGGCCGACCGGATCATCCGCTGCGCCATCTTGGATAGACCGATGCCGCTTGCCGGACGGTGGAACCGCGCCGACGCCATCCCGCCGAAGATATTCCGCCAGAACCGCTCCACGCCGTCGCGCGTGTTGCCGAACCGGCCGCCGTCGGCGCCGTAGATCTTGATGCTGTTGATCGGGCGCGGGCGGTCCTTGATCCGCACCCGGACGACCTGCGGGGGGTCGTAGTGCGCCTGGCCCTTCTGGTGGTTGTTCTGAGAGACGTCGATGAAGCTGTAGACCTCCGGATGATCGATCGTGGCGCGGTGCTTGGGATGGTTGACGTTCCAGGGATCCCACATCTCGGTGACCTCGACCTGCTTGCCGCGCTTGGCGGCCGTCTGGCGGATGAACGTGGCCCAGTACGCCCCCCATTTCGGCGTGACGGCCGTCTCGTTGTCCATGCAGTACAGCACGTGGTCGTAGGCCAGGCTGTGCTCGAGGAGCTTGGCGACGAACTTCTCCTGGTACGCCCGCACGACCGTCAGGTTCTTGGCCCCGGGGACCGACCGGAAGAAGTCGTTGCCGGCCCGGACCGGGTGGGAGTTGACGGCCAGGGGCAGACCGGACGCCTTGGCCGTGTAGTTCACGTTGTTGCGCGGGTTGAAGGGCGATCGGGCCCACAGGTCGCGGTAGTAGTCGAAGGTGGCCCAGACCTCGATCTGCACGATGATGTCCCGCTTGGCCGACTCGGCCAGCAGCGACGCGAACCGACGCCAGTATTCGGGATTGAACGCGTTGAGGTCATACGTGTCGCCCCTCTTGGCGAACGGCTGGACGTTACCCGGGTCGCGGGCCGACATCGTGTTGCGAACGTAGTTGCCGCCCACGGATCGGAGCAGGTCGAGGTGGGCGACCAGGTGGGGGATCTGGAACAGGTTGTCTTCGACCGTCCCGCCCAGCAGCAACACCGGCCTGCCCTTGTACTGCCAGTAGTAGGGGTTCTCGGCATACGGCCGGATGCGCTTGTCCGCGGCCCCGTCGGCCGCGAAGGCCGGCGGGCAAACCAGCAGGCCCAAGAGGCACGCCCTGCGAGCCAGGATGGATTGAGGTGTCATCTGGATGCTCTCCTGCCGTTCCCGCGTGAAGGCGGTATGGCGTCTCCGGTACATCATCTCGTTTCGCATTCTAGCCGGGAAAGCCGACGTCAGGCGAGTGCGACCGCCCCGGATTCGCCCGTTGGGCACCCGTCGGATCTTCGTGGTTAGCAAAAAAAAAACTCCACAACAAGTGTTGCCTTGTTTCTTCCGAGGGACGTAGAATGCAGCATTAGGCACTATCCGGGGGGGTGATATCAATTTCATAAGGAGATGTTCAGATGTACAAGAGTGAGCGACTTACGCAATTGTGTGCATTGGCAGGGGTGCTGGCTCTAGTTGTGGGGGCCTTCGGGGACACGATCACCATCCCGACGGACTATGCCACGCTGCAGGAAGCCGTGAATGCGGCCTCCAACGGGGATACGATTCTGCTGAAACCAAACACCTACTCGGGATCTGGATTCGTGGACGTCGTTGTGCGGAAATTGGTGACGATCCAGGGCGGGGGGGATCCCAACAACCCCGACTTCGCTGCGGAGACGGTCATCGACTGTGAGGAGAGCGGGCGTGCGTTGTACATGCCGCTGGAGGACCCCAATATCTACGATCCAAACTACTACGACCCCAACTTCTTTCCCGACCCCAACTATCCCGATCCGAACGAGATCTCCTGCGGAGATATCGTTGTGCGCGACCTGACGATCAAGCGTGCTGCCGTGTTTGGTTATGGAGGCGCCGTGTACTGCGAGCCGAATCTGCCCGTCGTGTCTTTGATCAATTGCCGCTTCCTGGACAACCAGACGCTGTACGGACTCGGGGGGGCCGCCTTTGGTGTGTGCGAGGTGATCGACTGCTTCTTCTACGGAAACAGGGCCGCGCACGACGGCGGCGCCATCGCCATTGTCGACGCCTCGGCATTCATTGACAAGTGCATCTTCGTGGGAAATGGGTACAGTGAGTCAGGCGGGGGCGCGATCCACGTCGAGGGAACCGACCCGAACGACTACCCCACCCCCCTGATCCGCGACTGTGTGTTCACGAGGAACCGGAAGGTTGGTGGCGGAGCATTGTGCTCTGTCAGCGCAGCGCCAACCGTGGAGCACTGCATTTTCGTGGGCAACTGGGCAACAGGGATCGGGGCTGCGGCGACGATACATGGGAATGCGCATGTCAACCCCCCGCACCCCCCCGCGATGCTCGACACATGCCTCTTCGCGGGTAACCAGGATTCCGGGGTTGCTAGCGCGGTCGACGTGTGGGGGAACCCTGCGCAATACACGCTCAAGGTCCAGCACTGCACGTTTCTGAAAAACTACCATCTAACCACCACGACATTCCCCAACAGCGCCCCGCTCTTCTTCGAGTGGACGACCACGCCATACGTCCAATCCTGTCTGTTTTGGGGTAACGACTATTCGGATTTAGATATATCATATAATTGGCCGTGCCCAAATGAGCCAAACTGCGTGGGCGTTGCGGACGCTGTTGTTGAGGCATGCCATCTCAGGGAACGCGGTGATCCGGAGCTGCGTCCCGGGACCTCGGGGACCTGGACGGCCGACGCGGTCTTCGATGCGAACACGGGCACGTCGGTCCTGACCGACGCCAACGCCCCGTGGGCGGAAGTGCCCGAAGCTGTGGGGGGATTGATCCTCATCCTGGACGCCAACTTCCCGAACATGCCGCACTATCTGATCAAGGAAGCCTCGGCGAGCACAGTGACCGTCTGGGGTGAGGTGACGCTCCGCCCGGAGTATGAGACCTTGGCGGGCATCGGGTACGAGATCTATGACTACCACCTATCGTCTTCGTCGCCGTGCAGGAACCCGGACCCGAATGACCCGGTCGATGACCCCAATGATCCGAACTACCCCGGCGGCTACGGACCGATGCCCACGCCGTGGTCGGATCACGACCTGGACGGCCAGGACCGCGACGCGATCCCGGACATCGGGTGCGATGAGTACAAACAGCAGTGCGGTCGCGCGCCGGCGCCAGCGGCGCTGATGACGTTGCTGGTCCTGACAGCGGTGTCCCTGGCACGGCGGAGGGCGTCGTAGCGGTCAGGCGGGTCGGCTGGTTCGTCTCCCGTTCACGCAGGGAGCGATTCGTACCTGGCTGTGATGCCTAAACGGTGTCTGTGCAGGATGGGCCGGCGGCAATGCTGTTGGGTGGACTCATCCGACGCCAGTCGATCGGGAAGCTCGGCAGCTACCATTTGATGTCGATCGTCCCCCAACGATCCCTCGGGATCCCGCGTTGCGCGTAGGCGAGCCCGATGATGTACTCCTGAAGAGCCATCATTTCGTCTAGCTGGCGGGCCTGCAGCCCCATCGTTCGCCACGAGCCCCTGCGCCTGTTGTCGGCGAGTTCGAAGCATGGCCAGGGATCGCGGAGCAGTTCGGCGTGGCCGTCGTAATACCCGACGCCCGCGCGCTTCCACAGGAAGGTCTGGAACGGCGAATGGTCATCAAGGTCGTGATACGTACTACGAACCGGGGAGCCGTGGGCGATGGCCATGTTGTTGTGCTGGGCGAAGAGATAGTCATTGCAGTTGTAGCACTCCCCGTTGGTGCCGTCGAGGCCGTTGGGTTGGCAGGCGACATAGCGGTCCCACTGCTCGCCCAGCATCATCGGCAATGCGGCAGCGTTATAGACCTGGCTGGGCTTCATGATGTGCCCCTGCACGTCGCCCCAGTCCTCCGTCCACCCCGTCTCGATTGGCAGGAGGTAGTATCGTCCCCAGATGGCCCGGGTGTAGTTGAAGGCGTTGTGGCTCTTCATCGGATCGCTGATCCGCGCGAACTCGGGGCATCGGTAGACCTTCTCGAAGCGCGCGTACGTGAAGAGCGTCCCGGTCTTGATGATGTCCGGACGGTCCCAGTCTTCCTGACGGCCGTAGGCGACGGCCCTGATGGCGTCTTCCGGCGAGGGGTCCGCCAGCTCGCCCGTGAAGTTGTACAGCCAGATCTCGTTGGGGTCTGGGGTCTCGTTGTGGCCGTCGTAATGGTGCCCGGTGGACGTGAAGGGGGGCGTCTCGTCCCAGTCGTCGGCGTATAGCAACATGGCCTTGGTAATCTGGTACACGTTGGCGAGACACTCGCTCGTCCGCGCCTGTGCCCGCGCCCGACCCAACGAGGGCAGCAAGATCGAGATGAGCAGGGCGATGATGGCGACGACGACCAGCAACTCAATAAGCGTGAAGCCCGTGTGCTTCCGTGTCCGTGCAGTTCTCCGCGACGACATGACCGGCCTCCTGAAATACATGACAGGTCCGTTCAGACGTAGACCCCAAACCCCGCCCGCCACCGCCCGCGCGGCGCCCTGAGCGACCCGAATACGCCAAACGACCTCATGCCAACGCGGTTGCGCGGTTCGGTGTTCGAGACTTGAGCAACCCAACCACATAAATACTACTTCATGGGCCCCGCGGCGAGCAACCCCCAAATCCGGAAAAACGCGGATCTGCGCTGCCCCCCGGAGAGACGCTGGTTCCATCGGGCGGCCCGTTTTTCCCTTGCACGTCCCATATCGGTGGACTAGAATAGGAGTTGACGAGGAGAGGAGGTTGTATCGCACGTACGGCCTGCCGGCAGGTGCTGTGCGCTGTTCGTGGTACTCATATCGTGCTGTTCGCCGGCGGGTCACGTCCTACAATTCGTTTCAGGTCTTGAAGGAAAGGAGAGCGCTATGTGGAGGAGATCGGCTGTCTTTGCGGGGGTCTACTGCGCCGTGATCCTGGCCGGCGGGCCGGTGGCGATGGGGGATTGGTACGACGCCTTCAACGACGGCGAGTACGGGGGCCAAGGCGGTGGGTTTCACATCGACAATCCCAACTGGACCGAGCGCATCGTCGCCGCCACCACGTATCTGACGGGGGTGGATGAGGGACGGGCCCGGATTACGTGCGAGAACACGTGGCTGCCCCTCGCGTTCGCGGGGCTCTCCGTCGAGGAGAACACCAGCGACTGCTACTTCGACAACAGCGTTGCGCACTACATGATCGCCAACGTCAGGACCCATGACGACACCTTCCCGGACCCCAACCTGGGCATGACGGGCTTGTGGGTCCTGACGGACATGGCCGCTGCCTGGACCGCGTATGACTTCGAGTGGGAGCCGAGCGATGGGTGGATGTCCATCACGTCTTACAGCGGCTTCACGTGGATTCACCTGGCCGACATAGATATTGACGATGACGGCTATCCTATAAGCTTGGTCGATCCCGCCAGCTATGACCCGTGCGACCCCGACCCGAACACGTTCGAGCCGGGGAATCCCATGGAGAAGATCTGGCTGGTGATCCAGTTCGATCCTTTCGGTTCGAACCACGACGCCAACAACCCCGACGACCCGAACGACCCCAACTGTCACTGGGTCCGCGGGGCCGCCTGGAAGGGGGCCAAGCACGACTGGGACGGGAACTGGACGATGCAGGGCAACTGCGTGGGCGCCCTGCTTGGCGGGACCATCATTGACGAGATCAACGGTGACTTCCCATTTGACCCGAACATCCACATGGACTTGTACGTCCATGAGGAGGGGTACGACTGCGTCGCCGCGTTCGCCGGTGGCGACACCTACTGGCCCCCCTATAACCCCTGCGACGACGTCTCGTACGATGACTTCGAGGTCCGTTCGGGCTACTTCACCAACGTCTCGCACACGCTGACGTTGAACGTGGTGAAACCGGAAATGGGCGTCGTCTGGATCGATCCCGACCTCCTGGACGACCCGAACGAGGTGGGATGGCACGACCCCAGCGGCCCGAGCGGCTACGATCCGAACTACCCGCCCGATCCGAACTTCCTGCGGCGGTACACCGACGGAACCCAGATCGTGCTGACGGCCCAGGCCAACAGCGGCAAGATGCTCAAGGAGTGGACCATCTACGATCCGAACTACCCCGGTGACGCCAACCACGCCGTCTTCGACACCAACACGGTGCTCTACCTGACGATGGACGCCGATTGGGAGGTCCAGGCGAAGTTCAAGTGCGGTTCCAGCGTGCCTCCGTTCGTGGCCATGACGCTGCTGGCCCTGGGGCTTGCGGTGGTGGTCCGCAGGCTGTTCTAGCGGGCGCTGGCCTTCGGGCCGGCATCGTCCATCACGGTGCCGCCTGGTTCATCTCGAAGCGACGCACTCAGACGGCGACCGGCGTCGTGCCGGTTGTCGTTTGCGCGACGTCTACGTAGGAGAAAGCCATGCGGAGGACAATGGCGGCGCTCGTGGGGGCTTGCGGCGTCCTGGCGCTGGCCGGCGGACCGGCGGCCAGGGCCGATTGGTTCGACGCCTTCAACGATGGCGAAGCCGGAGGCGAGCCGGGGGCGTTCCACATCGACAACCCCAACTGGACCGAGCGCATCGTCGCCGCCACCGCGTATCTCACCGGGGTGCACGAGGGGCGGCTTCGGATCACGTGCGAGAACACGTGGCTCACCTTCGCCTTCGCGGGGATGTGCGTTGAGGAGAGCCCTGGCGACTGCTTCTTCGACAACAGCGGCGCGCACTACATGATCGCCAACGTCCGGACCCACGACACGGTATACCCGGATCCTAACCTGGGCATGACGGGGCTGTGGGTTCACACGGACATGGCCGCCGCGTGGACCGCCTATTCCTTCGAATGGGAGCCGAGCGACGGGTGGATGTCCATTGCGACCTACAGCGGGTTCACGGGGATCGGCATGGATTCCACGCACATCGACAAGCCCGGATACCCCATCAGCCTGGTCGACCCCAACAGCTATGACCCGAACGACCCCGACCCGAACACGTTCGAACCCAAAGACCCGATGCTGCCGCACTGGATGGTGGTCCAGTTCGATCCCTATGGCGTGAACCACGACGCGAACCACCCCGACGACCCGAACGACCCCAACTGCCATTGGGTCCGGGGCGCCGCCTGGATGGGGGCCAAACACGATTGGGACGGCAACTGGGTGCTGCAGGCCAACTGCGTGGGGGACCTGCTTGGCGAGACGGTGACGGATCCCATCAACGGCGACTTCCCGTTCGACCCGAACATTCACATGGACTACTACGTCCATTTGGGGGGGTGGGACTGCGTCGCCGCGTTCGCGGGCGGCGATACGTTCTGGCCTCCGTATAACCCCTGCGACGACGTATCGTATGACGATTTCGAGGCGCGGTGGGGCTACTTCACCAGTGTCTCGCACACGCTGACGTTGAGCGTCTCGAACGCGCACCTGGGCGTGGTCGCCGTCGACCCGGACCTCCTCGACGACCCGAACGAGGCGGGGTGGCATGACCCCTGTGTCCCGGGCAGCTACGACCCGAACGTTCCGCTCGACCCGAACTACCTGCGTCGGTACACCGACGGGACGGCGATCGTGCTGACGGCCCTGCCGCATAGCGGCAAGTCGCTCAAGCATTGGATCATCTGGGATCCCAACCATCCGGGGGACAGCAATTACACCGCAACAGACACCAACACGGTGCTCTACCTGACGATGGACGCCAATTGGCAGATCGACGCGGCGTTCAAGTGCGGTGGCAGCGTGCCCCCGTTCGTGGCGATGACGTTGCTGGCGTTGGGGCTTGCCGCGGCGGTCCGGAGACTGTTGTAGCGGCGGCTCATGCGAATTCCAAGGTGATCGGGCCGGCGGGGCAGATCCCCGGGCGCCGCCCGGTGAGCTCCCCGGGCACGTGGCTCCAGGGCCAGAACAGTCTCGCCGGGGGGGTGATTTTCCCTTGTAATCCGGTCCCCGGCGGCTACAATTATGTGTAGGTGGAAAGGGAGCTAGACTGCGCTACAAGCCGATCCGAGCTGTATCGCATGCCGCCATGCCAATCCCTTTCAGGGCGACGCGGGGTCGCGCATCGTTTGCAGAAACGAATCTTGTGGGCTTCCAGGAAAGGAGAAGACCATGCGGAGGAGAATGGCAGTTGTTGTGGGGGTCGGGTGTGCCGTCCTGCTGGCCGGTCCGACGGCGGTGCTGGCCGACTGGTTCGACGCCCTCAACGACGGTGAGTACGGAGGGGAGCCCGGCATCTTCCACATCGACAACCCGAACTGGACCGAGCGGATCGTCGCCGCGACGGCACACCTGACGGGCGTGGACGAGGGTCGAATCCGGATGACGATCGAGAACACGTGGCTGCCTTTCTGCTTCGGGGGTGTGGCCGTCGACCACGATGACCCGAATTACTGTTTCTTCGACAACACGGCCGCCCACTACATGATCGCCAACATGAGGACGCACGACGACAACTACGAGCCCGGCAACGGGATGCTCGGTCTGTGGTTGCACGGGGATCTGGTGGCCGGCTGGACCGCGTACGACGTCGAGTACCAGGCCAACAGCGGATGGATGTCCATCTCGAGCTACAGCGGGTTCACGTGGATGGGGATAGACGCCATCCAGCGATACCACGATGGGTACGACCAGAGCTTGTGGGACGCGAACAGCCCGTTCGATCCGAACCTGGATCCCAACGTCTGGAATCCGGGCAGCCCGCTGTATGACCCGAACTACGCGGACCCGAATCTGGGCGGCTGGGGGAGCTACAACGATTACAAGAAGGACACCATCTGGATCAAGGACCCCAGGATCCCCCACTGGATGGTGATCCAGTTCGATCCGTTCGGCCCGAACCACGACCCCAACAACCCCGACGACCCCAACGACCCCAACTGTCATTGGCTCCGTGGGTCCGCGTGGCGGGGGGCCAAGCATGACTGGGACGGGACCTGGATGCTCCAGGGCAATTGTGTGGGCGCGCTGCTGGGCGACGACGTCAGCGATCCCATCAACGGCGACTTCCCGTTCGATCCGAACATCCACATGGACTGGTACGTCCACCAGGATGGCTACAACGCCGTGGCCGGATTCAGCGGCGGCGAGTCGATCGAGCCGAACACGGTCGCTTACTGCGTCGACGCCTCCTACGACGACTTCGAGTCCCGGTGGGGTTACTTCACCAACGTCTCGCACTCGCTGACGCTGACGGTCTCGAACCCGCACATGGGCGTGGTCTGGATCGATCCGGATGTCCTGGACGATCCGAACGAGGTGGGATGGCACGACCCCAGCGGCCCGAGCGGCTACGATCCCAACTACCCGCCCGATGCGAACTTCCTGCGTCGGTACACCGACGAGACCGAGATCGTGCTGACGGCCCAGCCGCTCAGCGGCAAGTCGCTCAAGCACTGGATCATCTGGGATCCCAACCACCCGGGCGACAGCAACTACGTTGCGACGGACACCAACTCGGTGCTCTACCTGACGATCGACGCCGACTGGGTGATCGAGGCGGCGTTCAAGTGCGGTGGCAGTGTGCCTCCGTTCGTAGCCATGACGCTGCTGGCGCTGGGGTTGGCGGTGATGATCCGCAGGCTCAGGTAGCGGCGCCTGCCTCGGCAAATGCGATGTCTTCTGACGGCGGCCGGTATCATGCCGGCCGCCGTTTCATTTCGGGCCGGCAGGCGGCGTCCGCGCGTGCTCCTTTCTTGATGCCCCCGGGCGGACTCGTATCGGCCAACACAGTCTGATAGACTGCCCTCCGCACGCGCGACGGCTCGAGCGCCATGGAACCGCCAAACACACCGTCCTCGGAACCGCACGGCAGTCGCTTGCAGAACCGCCTGCAGACGCATGGCCGGCTGGTGGCGTTCGCGATCTTCGCGCTGGCGCTGCTGGTCCGGCTGATCGTCGGCCTGGAGATCCGCCAATCGCCGATCCCCGAGCTGTGGCGGGGCGCCGAGACCGACATGGGGTTCTTCGTGGCCTGGGCGAAGCTGATCGTCGCGGGGGACTGGCTGACCGACGAAGTCCTGCATCCCTACTTCGCCTGGCAGCGACCGATCGGCACGCTGGCCGAGTGGAACGCGTGGTACGGCGGCAAGACGTTCCATCAAGCCCCGCTCTATCCCTACCTGCTTGCGGTCATCTTGGGACTGTCGGGCACCGGGCTGTGGGCGGTCTACGTCGTTCAAGCGGTCGGCAGCGCGCTGACGGCCGTGCTGCTCGCGGGCATTGGCCGGCGGCTGTTTAACCCAACCGTTGGTCTGGTTGCGGGCGTGGCCGCGGCGATCTACGGTCCCTTGGTCTTCTACGACTTCGTAGCCCTGCGGACCTCTCTGGCCGTGCTGGGCGCGGCGGCGACGGCCTGGCTGCTGATCCGAGCCGGATCGGACGAACGGTGGTGGGCGTGGGCGGCGGCCGGGGGCGTGATGGGGCTGGGGTTCCTGCTCCGGCCGAACGCGGCGGCCATGCTCGTCCTCGCGGTGCTGGGCGCGACGGTGCTGATGTGGCGGCAGTGGCGGCGGCTGGTGACGGCCTGCGTCTGTCTGGTCGTGGGCTTCGCAGTCTGCCTGATCCCGTTGGTTGCCCGGAACGTCCGGGTGGGCGTGCCGCCGCTGTCGGTGTCGGCCGTTGGGGCCTCGACGTTCTACCTCGCCAACGCCGCGGGCGCGCCCGGCACGGGGTGGGGCATGACGAAGGAGTTCCCCCAGGCGATGCGCCGGACGAAGGGTCGTTTCTCGTCGCTCGCACGAGAGGCGGCGGCTTCGCACGCGTCGATCGCTGGCCCGATCGGGCTGCTGGTCGCCAAGCTCCGGGCCGTCCTCCACTACTTCGAGCGAACCAACAACGCCAACCCGTACTATGCCGAGCGGTTCAGCCTGTTGCTGCGATGGGGGACGGTCCCGTTCTGGCTGGTCCTGCCGCTGGCGATGACGGGTCTGGTGGTGACCTGGCCGGACCGACGCCGACTGATTTGGCTGTACGTGGCTTTGCTCGTGCCGTTGGTGACGATGGCGCTGTTCTACCAGACGGCGCGGTTTCGTCTGCCCATGGTGGTCGCGCTGATCCCGCTGGCGGCGGCCGCGCTCGAATGGATGATCGCCCGCCGCGGTAACCTTGCGCTGGCCGTTCCCGTGACCCTTGCCGTCTGTGTGGTCGTCCGTTGGCCGGGCAGCGCCGACCCGCCGCGGATTCAGGAGCGTGATCTTCAGTCCGGCGCCCACGCCCTCAGCCAGGTCGCGTGGCACGATCGCGCGCTCGCGGAGGCCCGCGAAGCCGTTGGGCGGTATCCGGACAGTGTATCGTCGCGGCTGACGCTCATTGAGGCCTTTCGCCGGGCTGGCCGGACTGACGAAGCGGCCGACGCATGCGATCAGGCCCTGCGGGACCTGCCGGACCCCCCGTCGCTGCGCGTCCGTCGGGCGGCCATCTATCTCGATCAGAACGAGCCCGAGCGTGCCGCGGCCATATGCCAGTCTCTGCTCGACCGCAATCCGAAGTACGTTCCCGCGCTCATCGCGTTGTCGCGGGCGCTGGCGATGCCGGGACCCTCGCAGGCACTGGCCCGATCGCGTCGACTGGCCGGGCGAGCCGTCCGCGTCGCCCCGCAGAACGCTCAGGCCCATCGGGCATGGGCTGACGCGCTTGCCGCGGCGGGGATGCAGGATCAGGCCGTCTCGGCCCTCGAGACGGGGCTGTCGCGGATCGCCCTGACGGACCCCGACCGGCCCGACCTGCTCGAATCGCTGCGGAAGCTCAAGGGGTCCTGACGGCGCCCGCCGATGATGGCTCATCCTGGATCGGCGATCACTTCGGCGGACCGGTCCAACCGTGCAGCTTGTTCTTTTCGACGATCAAGATGGTGTGATCCGCGAACCAGACGCCCCGGACGCTATCGTGCATGCCCAAGTCCACCATCCCCCCTTCGCTGGGGATCAGGCCGCTGTCCTCGCGCCTGTCGTAGAAGTACGCGACGTAGCGTCGCTTCCTGCCGCCTTCCGGGAGCGGGTTGCCCTTGTCGATGGCGACCACGTACGGACGCCCGACCTGGTGGCTCACCAAATCGGCGTTCCGGTTGGTCGTGCCCCGCCAGATGAGACGGAGGGATTGGGCGTCCAGGGTCGTTACCGCTTCGGGGGTGCGAACGAAGAGGTGGTCGCCGACCATTGTGGGGATGATGCTCGAGCCGGGCGTGCCGGGCAGGTGGGGCGACTCTGCCTGGATCTCGCCGGTGCTCAGCGATCGGCGCACGATCGTCCGGCCGTTGTGCGATAGATAGACGCCCTCCGTCCCCAGGACCAGGCTGTAGCGGTGGTTGAACTGCCTCGAGGTGTTCTCCCACGCCAGCTTGCCCGCGTAAGGATCGAATGCGTAGATCCGGCGTCCCGACGCCGCCAGCAACATGCCCTGTTCGGACATCGCCATCCAGAACGCTCGACCGGACGTCTTGGTCTCGATCGTCCTCAGCGATCGTCCGGTCTCGGCGTCGAGCACGTGGATGGCCAGCCGACCCGACTGGGGGGTGGGCGCCTCGTGGATGAAGAACTCATCGTTGACCACCGGTGGGTTGTGGAGCTTGCTGGTGAGCTGACCTCGCCAGATGACCTGGCCTTGGTCCGCGTCGACACAGACGGCCTGCCCGTTGTCCAGCACGCCGAACACCCGGTCCTCGGTCATCTTCCAGTTGACCCATCGGCGGACCTCCTCTGGATCGACGCCGGGACCATCCGCCGAGGAGGCGTGAGCGGCCACTGACCAGACCAGCTGACCCGTATCGATCTGGACACCCAACAGCCGACGTCGCGTGGCCAGGACCAGGTTTCGGCGGGTCATCCCCAGGAGGTTGGGCTTGCTGTCGCAGCGGACGGGCGTGGGCCACATGGGGCGATTGTCCAGCGCGGTGAAGGCCTCGATCTTCCCCCCGCAGTGCGTGACGAACAGATCCCAGCGCGTGCCGGGCAGGTCCGCTTGCGAGGGGGGCAGGATCGTCACCCATGTGTCGAACTCGCGCGACCAGCCCTTCTTCATGGGCAGGGAGAAGGCCGGGAGGGGCGGGCCGGTGGGTCGGCCCCTGGAGACCAGCTCGGCGTATTCGGCGAACCCGATGGACCGGCCTTGGTGATCGAAGCGGTGGTCCGGGAACATGACCGCCCCTCGCGCCAGCCATCGCCCGGCGGCGAACGGTCGATCGGATCGGAGGTAGGCCTCGGCGACACGCCGCATGATGCGCGGGACGTCGGCTCCCTTGGCGGAACGGTGCAGGACCTGCAAGTAGGCCCGAACGGCCTGGCGGTATTGACCGCGCTGCTCGAGGAGCTCGGCCTTGGCGAGCACGCCCTTCCGAGCGGCCTTGGAGTTGGGGAACGCGTCGATGACCTGTTGGATGATTTCGACGTCGCGCTGGTCTCGGCCCACGGCCAGCATGGTCTCGGCCTGGCGTTCGAAGGTGGCATATGCCTGGCGGCCTTGTTCGGACAGGATGGTGGCGATTTGCCTCTCGGCCCACTGGCCGGCATTGGGGCGGGTCGGTTCGCCGTCGACCGAAGGCGTTGGACGGTGTCGCAGGCTCGGGTCCGCGATGATCTGTTGGTACTGCTCGATCGCCGAGCCGAACTGGCGCGTTCGCGCGAAGGTCTGAGCCAGCCGCAGGCGATAGAGCACCTGGGCGTCCGTGTCAGGTGGGCACTGCGCCGCCTGTTGGTAGAGCTCCAGGGCGAGGGATTCGTCCGGGGACCCCTCGTCCCTCACCTTGTCGCCGAAACGGACGAAGTCGTGGAACACCCGTGCCTTGACCCGCGCGTCGCGGATGCCCGCGAAGCCGCCGCAGACCTCGACGGCTCGGTTCAACGCGTCGATCCCGCGACGTCGCTCGCCCACGCGAAAAGCGACCTCGGCCAGGTCGAGCCGGGGCATCGGATCGGTCGGCGCGGCCCGGATCCTTCGCAGGAGGCGGGCGAAGGCCTCGTCCCTCGGCACGTACCCGGTCAGGCGATCGCTTCCGGCCACGGCGACTAGCCCGGGCGTGACGAAGACGTTCCCGCCAACGGCGTTCTCGGGCCACTCATACAATCCGGGGTCGCCGCCGCGAAGCGCGAAGCGGTACATCCCCTTCCCCATCGGCAGATAGGCATGCGAGTGGGTGAGCTGGCCGCGCCCGGCCAGTCCGCCGCCCGACGACAGCGACCGCGACCAGCGCGACTCGTGCTGGGTCAGGTCCCACGCGACCAGCTCGCGTCCGGCGGTGTACAGGACGTCATCCACCACGCCAAGCACTTGTTCGACGTGACCCAGCCGTCCCACGTTGATGCGACGGACGATCTGGCCGTCTTCCCGGTTGACGATCAGGACGTATTCGCTGTCCAGCGGCCTGCAGATGAGCTGATCCCGCCAGCAGATCGGAGGGGCGTACTCCCAGGGCATGACCCGCCGTGAGAAACGGGCGCCCGCCTCCTCTTCGGTCCGATCCTTGTGATAGACGCGCAGCCACCGGATGCGCCCGTCGTGAGCGTTCACTGCGGCGATGGCTCCCAGGTTGGTGCAGACCAGGACGGTCGCATCGCAGATGGTGGGGAAGCTCGACGTCGAACGAACGTTGCCGTAGCGGCCGACGGATGCGCTGGCCAGATGCCGCATCCAGTCGAGCCGGCCCGTGGCGGCGTCGAAGCGGATCAGGTAACAGTCCTCGAAGCCAAACCGCTTCCGCCGCCGACCTATCGCGAACAGCTTGTCTCGGTAGAAGACCGGCGCGCCGTCGAGCCGGATCTCCGCCAGTTCTGGGTCAACGTCGGTGAGCTTGACCGACCAGATCGGCTTGCCCGTATCGGCATCGAGACACGCCAACGTGCCCGAAGGCATCAGGCCCCGCGACATCGCTTCGATCGGCTGCCCGAGAACGACGAACAGGCGGTTCTTGTGCAGGCTGCAGGTGTGCAAGGGCGTCGGCGTGTTGCGAGCCTGCGTGGTGCGGCTTCGAGGGGTTTCCTTCGCCGCGGCGTAGGGGGGCCAAGCCTCCGAGCCGTCCGCGATGTGAACCGCCCATACCTTCATCGAGTCGGTAAGGTACAGGTTCCCGTGCGCCGCCACCGGCAGCAGCGACAGGTGCTGACGGGCCCGGTCGGCGCGAACGTAGCCCCGAACGGCGCGGGAGGCTTGCTTGGCCAGGTCGGCGGTGATCGGCTCAAACCCCTGCTCCGGACCGTATTCCCACAGCGGCGCACTTGGCCGGACGCTCTGGCCCACTACGTGATCTCGTTTCGAACTGCCGCCGATCGTAGGCCAGGCGAAGGGCCCCTTGGGATCGAGGGGAGGGGCTCGATGGGCGATCGCCTCGTCAATCACGTCGGTTAGCCGCCGGGAGCGCCCAGCCCATTGCAACGTCGCCTCCGGATGTTCGGACTTGATTTGTTCCAGCAGGGCCCGCGCCCGCTCGACCCGACCAGCCCAAGCGAAGCTCAAGGCCAGTTTGCCCGTCAGCTCGCCTGCGAACGTCTTGCGGTCGGGGTGCCGTTCGAGCAACAGCGTGTACAGCCGCCGGGCCAGCGAGAAATCGCCGGCCTCCATCGCCAACTCGGCAGCGAGGTCGGCGGCCGTCCCGCCTTCGCTCGTGCAGAAGCAGTCCTCGGCAAGGCACAACAGGGCGCTTAGGTCACGGGCCGATCGGGCCCGGTCCAACCGCCGTCGGGCCTCGTCGGCGTACAGGAGTCGGTAGACCTTCATCCCGGCGTCTGGCCAGGCGGCGATCCGCCGATTGGCATAGGCGGCAGGCCCGACGTAGGTGTGCGCGTCGAGCCGGACCAGCTTGTCGGCGAACGCCTCGACGGCCTGCCGATAGGCCTGTGCGGCCTCTCGCCAGCGCTTCGCCTCGGCAAGGCGATCGGCGCGGAACAGGACGCTGCGCGTCTCGAAGCTGTCGCCGACGTAGACGCTTGCGTTGTCGGCACTATCGTCGTCATCGGTCGGGACGAGTCGCGGGACCTCGCCCGGGCACCACGGCGTGATCGCCGCGGCCGCCAAGGTCAGCGCGATCCGAAGCCGGCATCGATACGTCATGACGCCTCGAAGTACTTGCCCACGATCGGCTGCAGGCGCTCGACTGCAGCGCGATCCACCTTGCTCTTGTCCGACCAGATGGCCAACTCGAGGGCGTGGTGGCAGTCGCAGTCGCCCGGGGGGTGCCGGCCCAGGTGAGCCACGGCGGCGCGGATGAGCTCGATGGCGTTGTGGGTGGCCCGGTGCATGTTGCCCATGATCTCGGCGAGCAGGGCCTTTCTGTCCATGCCCGGCTCGTGCGGCCGCCAGCAGTCGTAGTCGGTCGGCAGGCCCACGACGGCGTAGCACAACTCGGCCTCGCGGGCGAGCTTCGCCTCCGGCATGCACGTCATCCCGATCAGGTCGCCCCCCCACTGCCGGTGCATCTTGGATTCGGCCACCGTCGAGAACTGCGGGCCCTCCATGCACACGTACGTGCCGCCGTCATGCACGTTCGCCTGCACGCGATCCGCGACGGTCAGCAGGACCTGCCGCATCCCGTCGCAGAACGGACGCGAGAACTCCACGTGGCCGACCATGCCGTCGTCGAAGAACGTACTCGCCCGGCGGAACGTCTTGTCGATGACCTGGTCGGCGATGACCAGGTCGCCCGGGTGGACGTCTTCCTGCAACGAACCGGTCGCGCCGCTGGCGATCACGTGCGTCACGCCGAGCTTCTTGAGCGCGAAGATGTTGGCCCGATACGGCACCCAGGATGGGCCGATGGTATGCCCGGGCCCGTGCCGCGACAGGACCGCGATGTCGACGCCGTCCGTCTGGGTCGTGACGATGGGCCCGCTCGTCGGCCCGAAGGGCGTGTCGATATCGTGCGTTTCCCCGCGTGTCTGCGCGCCCAGAGCGTCGCCCAATCCCGTGCCGCCGATGATGCCAACCATGAAGCTGCTCAATGTGGATCTCCGTTTGACTTTGCCGCGCTCGTCCACCAGCCAAGCGCCATTATACGGACACGTGTCCGGGGTTCCCACCGCGGTGGACGGGCCGCGCCGTCGGCCAGATCAGCACGGTCGCTCGTTTGCTTCCGGGATGCGGTCTCCCGTCAGCCACCCGGCCAGGCGATCCCGGGCCATGCCCGAGCTGGCCACCGTGAAGTGATCGCCCAAGTAGCCGCTACGGACGAATCGCCACGTGTGCCGTACGGAGACGAACCGATCGGCCACGTCGTCGTCCGGGCGGCGACGGAATCCGACCATCCCCGCCGCGGGTCGGTGCCATCGATCGGCCGTGCCGAACAACAGCGGCCCCAGTCCGTTGATGAGCCAATCCCCGCGGCTGTGCACGGCGATCAGACGGCCGCTGACGTGTCGCAGCGCGGCGGTCAGGTCGTATTGCGGCCAGACCGTCGGGGCCAGGAGCCCGACCGTCCGGACGGTGACGTCGTCGGGCAGCGATTCCAGCGCGACCAACACGACGTACGCGCCGCTCGAATAGCCCACCAGGTCCACCGGACGATCGCGATGGCGCTCCTGGTAGCGGACGATCTTCTCGGCGAGCCGCCGGCCGCGACGTCGCATCAGGGCGTGGCTCATCAAGGCCGGGATGGCCAGGAACCCCCGCCAGCCCGAGGACCAGCGAAACAGCTCGATGCTGCCATCCACACCGCCCGCCGCCAGTCCCCGTGCGACCCGAACGAAGCTCCATCGCACGCACAGCCATCGCGCCGCCTCGGCGAAGAAGACGATGCCCCGCTCCCGCCGCGTCCGCGAGGTCCACTGACGGCATTGCACGCGCTCACGAAGCAGCCAGATCAACCACCACCCGATCGCCACGCCTATGGCAGCCGGACGCCCGACAAGCCAGCGCGCGGCGACGATGCCCGCCACCCCAACGGCGACGAAGGCGAATCCCTGAAGGCGGGCACCCATCAGGCTCGTTCGGCGGTTCGTCATCGTGCGACCTCGTCGGCTGCCACTGATCGGGGTCGCTTGTAACGGTTGAACGGATGCTTGCCAAGCCGGATCGCTGACCGCGGTTTGACAGACCCGCGCCGTCTGCTAATCTGCCCGATCATGAATGCCAAGCTATGCCAAGACGGTGGCTGCGTCGTGGACGGCGTGACCGTCCCGCCGATCCGACCCGACGCGGGGCAGGTCGTCATCGAACCCCTGTCAGACGGGCCGGGATGGTGGGCGGGAGCCCCGCACGTCCACTACGACGAGGAGGACCGACGCTTCTATCTGTACTACCGCCTCCGCCGCCCGCGCGGCCACGAGTTCGAGCGGGGCGGCGAGGTCCATCTTGCAGCCGGCACGGACGGGGTCCACTTCGAGACGATCTGGCGGATGCTCAAGACCGAGCTGTCCAGCGATTCGATCGAGCGCGGGTGCCTGTATCGAACGCCCGACGGTCGGTGGGCGATGGCGTTCAGCTACGTCGACCCGGCCGACCGACGCTGGCGAACCGACCTGATGACGTCGGATCGACCCGACGCGTTCCGTGCCGCCGACCGTCAGCCGATCTTCACGGCCGGCGACCTCGGTCTGGAGGGTGTCAAGGACCCGTTCGTCTTCCGTCGCGCGGATGGGTACCGGATGCTGCTGTCGATTGCACGGGCGGATGGCGACGCCTCGGCTCAACAGATGCACGAGGGCGGCGACGTCTACATGACCGGCCTGATCCGATCCGCCACGGGACTCGCGATCAGTGATGACGGTCTCAACTGGCAGTGGCAGGGGGAGATCCTCGGCCCGCCGGCGACGGGATGGGACGCCTACTGCACGCGAATCAACAGCGTCATTCCGGTCGGCAGCGGGTTCGTGGGGTTCTACGACGGCAGCCGGGATGAGACGGAGAACTTCGAGGAACGGTGCGGCGTTTGCGTGAGCGAGGACGGGCGGTCCTGGCGGCGGCTGACGACGGACGGACCGTGGGTCGCCTGGCCGCACGCGACGGGTTCGATGCGCTACGTCAACGCGCTGCAGGTCGACGACCGGCTGTACTACCACTACGAGGCCGCCCGCCCGGACGGCTCGCACGAGCTCCGGGTCCAGATCGAGCCGCGGCCCTGACCCGTAACCGGTCGTCCGCTGCCCGGAACGGCTGGGAAGAAAGGGGTCTGGCTGGAATGGCATGAAGCCAAGTCATTTCTGTTTGTAAGGCGTTTCTTTTTAATAACTT
>CAYMLO010000119.1:0-31989 GCA_964390905.1 uncultured Planctomycetales bacterium
CCGCCGTTCTTCTGGAGCCTGTACCGCTGGCACATCCCCGACCCGATCTGCTTCGAGAAGGACCTGCGCGTGACGATCCAGGCGTTGGGATGGGGCAAGGACGGCAAGTACAAGAAGCTCGCCGCCGACATCGCCTCGGTGGCTTACTGGTACCAGACCGAACCGCACGCTGCGTTTCCGAAGTTGCCGTCGCTGAAGGAGCGCACCACGCGCCAGGAATCGCTGGTGGTGAAGGCCACGGTGAAAGGGGCGCTGGAAGGCGAAGACCTCAGGGTGATTGCCAAGTCCGCGGGCAAGACGACCAAGCAGCAAACGGGCCTCCACGGAAGGACGGCCTGGAGCAAGGGCGCACATCTGTGGTGGACCGACGCCAAACCGGGCGATACGCTCGATCTGGCCATCCCGGTCGCCAGGGCGGGCAAGTGCCGGCTGAAGGTCCGGCTCACCAAGGCCTGCGACTACGGCATCGTCCAGCTCTGCCTGGACGGCAAGAAGCTCGGCGATCCGATCGACCTGTACAACGACCAGGCCATCCCTGCCGATCCGATCGATCTGGGGGTGCATCAGCTCGAGAAGCGCGAGCACGTCTTGCGCGTCGAGATCGTCGGCACCAACGAGAAGGCCAAGAAGTCCTACATGTTCGGGCTGGACTACGTGCTCTTGGAGACGGTTGAGTAGCCCGTCGGATTCGCACACGCGGGTCCAAGCGCCTCGGGCTTCTTACCTGTCCGTCCCGCGGTTCTCCAGGTACAATCCGCCCCATCGCCATGACCGCCCTCGTCGCACGAATCGTGCTGGCCGTGCTGATGTTCCCGCTCGCCTTCTGCTTGGGCATCGCCATGACGGCGGCCCTGGGGAGCTCTGGCATCCTGACTGGCAGAGATGCCTTCATCGTAGGCCTCATTGCCACCGGCACCTTCGTCATCCTCTACTGGTTGCTGTTGTGGCACCGATCCATCCGATGGACAAACCGCCGGGTCACCCAGACCCTTGTCTCCATTCCAGGCTGCGCGCTTGCGGGTGTCATGATCGGCGTCATCGTGGCGGGTCCGGCGCCACAGGACGAGATTGGGGTCTTCATCGGTGGCGCGGTCGCCGTTTCGATCTGGCTTACGGTCACCGTCCTGATCTGGCGCGAAACGACGGCCGAACGCGTCGACCGCATCAGGCGGGCCACTGGGGATGTGCTCTTCTGCCCCAAGTGTGGCTACAACATGACCGGCCTGCATGAAGCCCGATGCCCCGAATGCGGAACCCGTTTCACGCTCGACCAACTCGTCGCCGCACAGAAGCAGGATCAACTCGACGCCTCCTCCTGATCATCGATCGTCGGGCCGTACCGCCGACCCGCTTGTTCGTACCGCTGCGGCAGCGTAGACTATGATACTCTTCATCTGCCTGCAGGGACGTTCCTAGAGGCAGGCCGAACAACGTCGTTGGAAGCACGCGATGGACCACTTTGTGTACCGTGATGGGCAGTTGTACTGCGAGGACCTCCCCGCGGTGGATATCGCCGAGCAGGTGGGGACGCCGGTGTACGTGTACAGCCGGGCGACGATTCTGGACCACTACCGGCGGATCGCAGAGGCGTTCGCCGAGCTGGATCCGGTGATCTGTTACTCGATCAAGAGCTGTTCCAACACCCATATCTGCCGGCTGTTGGCCGAGGCGGGCGCCGGGTTTGACGTCGTTAGCGGGGGCGAGTTGTTTCGGGCACTGCAGGCGGGGGGGGATCCGGCCAAGATTGCGTTTGCGGGCGTGGGCAAGACCGATCGTGAGATCAACGAGGCCATCGACGCTGGCATCGGGCTGCTAACGGTCGAGAGCGAGGGCGAGCTGGCCAACATCGCGCGGATCGCCGGCGAGCGCCAGACCGAGGTGTCGGCGGCGCTGCGGATCAACCCCGACGTCGATCCGAAGACGCACCGGTACACCTCGACGGGCAAACGGGAGACGAAGTTCGGCGTCGATTTGGCGCGGGCCCGACGTGCGTTCGAGGATTTCGGCCGAGATCGATACCTGCGGCTGAGGGGCGTGCATCTGCACATCGGGTCGCCCATCAACTCCGTGGAGCCCTACGTCGAGGCGATCGGCAAGGCGCTGCAGCTGGTCGACGAGCTTCGGGATGCGGGATTCCAGGTCGATTCGTTCGACATCGGCGGCGGGTTCGGCGCGGACTACCAGCAGAATCAGGCGCCGCTCGCGGCCGACTACGCGGGGGCCATCGTGCCGCTGCTCCGCGACCGCGGACTCCGTGTCGTTATGGAGCCGGGCAGGAGCATCATGGGCAACGCGGGCATCCTGCTGGCCAGAACGCAGTACACCAAGGTCTCGGGCGACAAGCAGTTCGTCATCGTCGACGCGGCCAACACCGATCTGATCCGGCCCAACCTGTATGGGGCGTTCCATTTCATCTGGCCCGCACAGCCGCCGGCGGGGCTCGAGCCGACGTGCCGGGAGGAAGGGCTTCGGATGGCGGGCACGGTGTCGGTCGACGTGGTCGGACCGGTGTGTGAGACGGGGGACTTCCTCGGTCTGGATCGGCATCTGCCTCCGGTGCAGCGGGGGGATCTGCTGGCGGTCTTCACCGCGGGGGCCTACGGCTTTGCGATGTCCAGCCAGTACAACTCGCGCTGTCGGGCGGCGGAGGTGCTCGTGGCCGGCAGCGACTATCGCATCATCCGACGACGAGAGACGTACGCCGATTTGGTTCAGGCCGAATGGTAGATGAGCGTCCTTGCCCCTGCCTGCCAGGAACGTCTATCCTCTGGGGGGTGTAGAGTTCGCGTCGCGCCGTCCAGGACCAGAAGCGATGGCCACCGACGATCGGCCCTGGGTCAAATCCTACGACGAATGGGTCAACCCGGATCTTCCTGTCCCGGATACCTCCTATGTTGACCTGCTGGAGCAGACCTTCTGCGATTTCCCGGACCACGCGGCGTACCATTTCATGGGCGTCAGCGACACGTTCGGCGACCTGGACGAAAAGTCCCGGCGATTCGCCGGTTTCCTCGCCGAGATCGGTTGTGAGCCGGGAGACGTCGTCGGGATCTGCCTGCCCAACACCCCCCAGTACATGATCGCCCACGCGGGTGCGCTGCGAGCAGGATGCGTGGTCAGCGGGGTGTCGCCCCTCCTGTCTGCCAGAGAGATGGCGTATCAGCTCAGTGACTGTCGTGCCCGGGTCCTGGTGGTCCTGGACGCGGTGTTCGAGCACAGGCTTCTGGACGTCCACGAGCAGGTGCCCGACCTCAGTCACGTCGTGGTGACCAACATCGCCGACTCGCTCCCGCGACTCAAGCGCCTCCTCGGCAAGATGCTGGGGAAGATCCCTACCGGTCGGACCGTCCCCGTGCCCGGCAAGACCATCGTCGGGTTCGGCGAGATCCTGCGAACGACCGCGCCGGGATGTCCCGAGGTCGAAGTAAGGCCCGAGGACATCTGCATGATCATGTACACCGGGGGGACGACGGGCCCGGCGAAGGGGGCCGAGATCACCCACCGCAACCTGTCGGCCTTCGTTCATCAGGGCGTCAACTTGATTAACGCAGACCCGGGGGCGGAAATCTGCTGCTCCGCGGCGCCGTTCTTCCATATTGCCGGATCGGCTGTGAACATGTGGTGCATGGCCATGGCTTGCGCGCAGGTGCTTATCCCGGATCCGCGGAATACGCGCCACCTCGCCCGCCAGATCGCACGGCATCGGCCCACGTTCATGTTCAACGTCCCGTCGCTGTACCAGCTGCTCCTGGCCGACCCCGCATTCACGTCGCTGGACGCCTCCGTGTTTGAGCCGCTGCGGGCCTGCCTCTCCGGAGCTGCCCCCTTCTCGATGGAGACCATCCGAGGCCTGGAGCGTACGGTGGGCGAGGGCAAGGCCATCGAGCTCTACGGGATGACCGAGGCGACGGCCCTCGTGACCATAAACCCCCTCGACGGGATCAAGAAACATGGCTCGGTGGGGCTGCCCATCCAGAATACGTGGGTCAAGCTGGTCGACCTGGAAACCGGCAAGCGGGAGGTCCCCCTCGGCCAGGAAGGCGAGATCATCGTCAGCGGCCCTATCGTCATGAAGGGCTACCACAACAGGCCCGACGAGACCGCCCACGCCCTGCGCGAGTTTCAGGGCAGGCGGTGGATGTTCACGGGCGACGTCGGCAGGATGGACGAGGACGGATACGTTTACATCATCGACCGGGCCAAGGACATGATCAACGTGGGGGGGTTCAAGGTCTTCTCGGTGGAGACCGAGGAGGTCCTGCACGAGCATCCGGCCGTGGCCTGCTGCGCTGTCGTGGGGCTGCCCAACCCCAAACGTCCGGGCAGCGAACTGGTCAAGGCCGTCATCCAACCTGCGCCCCAGTACAAGGATCGTGACGCCGCCGAGCTGAAGGACCAGATCATCGACCACTGCCGTCGAAACCTGGCCCCTTACAAGGTGCCCAAGATCGTTGAGTTCGTGGACGAGATCCCGATGACGCCCGTCGGCAAGGTGGACAAGAAGGCCTTGCGGTGATGCGTTCCTTGATGGCAGCGTTGCGCCAGGACGGCGTTTGGCTGGCTAGGCTACGGGTTCGAAGTGGCTGATTGCCAGGATGTTGTCCTTGGGTTCCTCGCTGAAGACCGCCTGGACGCGCATGCCGACGCGGGCGTTCTCGACCTTGCCGCACTCGAGCAGGTGGGCGACGGGCGTGTCGGCGCCGTCGAGCTTGACGAGGGCCAAGACGTAGGGGGGCGCCTTGGGCTGGTAGGGCTCGGCGTAGCGGATGACGGTAAAGCCGGTCACCTCGCCGGTGGGCGCGATCTCGACCCAGCGATCGGTCAGGTTGGAGAAGCAACGTTCACACGTCTGGCGCGGGGGAACGAACGTTTTGTCGCACGCCTCGCACCTGACGCCGAGGATCTTGCGCTCGTCGCGGAGCGCGACGATGAACTTGCTGCCGGTGGCCCCTGCGAAGTACTGGTAGGGCAGGGCCATCTTGCCTTCGATCACAAACGCGTCGCCCTTGTCCTCGCTCATGTCGCTAGCCTCGTGTCTTTCCGATGACCCGGCTCTGCCGTCTAGCCGTCGCCGCCCGCTGCATCCTCGATGATCTCGAAGTGTTTGATGTCTGTCATGGCCCCTTTGCGCTCATCTGCGTAGACGACGCGGACGCGGAGCCCGCGGCGGACCTTCTGTGGGTCTGGCGCGTCCAGCAGATGCCAGAGCGGTGCGTGGCCCTGCGTGCCGTCCAGGTGCGCCCAGCAGGCGACGTAGGGCGTCTTGCGCGTCTCACCCGTGAGCGGGTCGGGGCTGGCGTAGTAGACCACGTCGAACTCGTGGATCACGCCCTCGGGACCCAACTCTTCCCACTCGGTTGCCTCGACGCGGCAGACCGCACACACCTCCCGGGGGGGGAGTTGGTGGCGGCCGCACTGGGGGCACTTGTTGGCCATGATCCGCTTGTTGTCGCGGAGCTCCCGAAGGAACCGCCCCATCACCGGACCGGTCGAAAAACGCTGAGGAATCGAGAGGATCTGTCGCGAGACGATCAGTTCCTGATCGGTCGTGTCTTTACCCATGGCTCGCGGCTCCCAGTTGGGGCTTGTTCTTCGACAACAGCATCAACACCGTCCACAAGGTCCCGCCGAAGCCGGAAGCGAGCGCCAGGCGAACGGGCCCGGGCACCTGGTGGTCGCCGGCCGTCCCGCGAACTTGCATGGCCGCCTCGGCGACGCGGACCAGCGCGGTCGCGCCGATCGGATTGCTCGCCATCACGCCTCCGGAGGGGTTGATGGCGATCTTGCCGTCCGGGCCGATCTCGTCGTTCTCGACCATCCGGAGGTGTTCGTCGCCCTCGAGCAGCAAGAACTCCCGCATCCAGTCGAGGCCCCACCAGGCGGACGGGTCGTATACCTCGAACACGTCGAGATCGCGCACCGGATCGGTAACGCCGTTCCGGGCGAACAGCCGCTCGGCCGCCGCGCGATGCGTCGTCTGCTCCGGGGTGAACATCAGGGTCTCTTCGCGGTGTACGGTTTCGTGATCGACGACCCAGGCGGGATTGGCGTCGAAAGCGTCGACCTTGTCTTCCGATGCAAAGATCACCGCGCACGCCCCGTCGCTCTGCGAGCACATGTGCAGCATCCGCAGCTCGCCGACCAGGCGCAGGTCGGTGTCGGCGTAATCCTTGAGGTGGTTGCGGTCGAGCTGTAACCGGCGGTGCGCCTTAGCGTTGCGCATGGCGTTCTCGTCCATAATCGTTCGCAGCTTGATGGCTGCGAGCTTGGCCCGCTCCTCGCCGAACTCCTCGATGACCTGCTGCGCCGTCGTGCCGGTCAGCGCGCCGGTCTGCAGCCCACGTCCCCAGAGCGGATCGGCCATGTTGGTGATCCCGCCGGTGGTGTGGCCCTCCTGGAGCTTCTCGAAGCCGATGGCCAGGACGACATCGTGCAACCCCGAGGCCACGACGTTGTCGGCTGCGCAGGCCAGCGTCGATCCCGTCGTGCCGCCGGTGGTCAGACGGATCCCCGACTTGCCCCACGCCCCGCTGCCCAGGACGTGCCACATGTCGGGTTGATGCACCATCTCGAACAGCTCCATGTTCCCGTGCAGGACGCAGTCGACGTCGTCCAGGGCCAGCCGGGCGTCTTCGAGGGCCTCGACGACGGCCTCGTGGATCATTTCGGGTTGGTTGACCTCTTCGCGGTGGCTGGAGAACTTCGACATCCCACAGCCGATGACGGCCACGTTTCGGTTCTTGGTCTTCATGCCGTCTGCCTTCCTGCTGTCGTCCTCACTGCGAGCGCGCTGCGCAGCGTCTTCTTCCCTAGCTTTCCAGCACGACGACCGTCTGCAACTGTCCGGCCGGTCCGGTCGCGCCCTGGGCGACGGCGCGCTTGGCGTCGGCCACCTGCCGATCGCCCGCCTCGCCGCGCAGTTGAATGACGGCCTCGGCCATCCGGGCCATGCCGCCCAGCATGAGGGGGTTGCCGGCCAACATCCCGCCCGAGCGGTTCACGTTGTCGTTGTCCGGTCCGCCGTCGCTCAGCCACTGGCCACCGCCGCCGGCCTCGCATAGGCCCAACCCTTCTGCGTATTGGGGCAACTGGTGCGCGTACTGATCGGCGATCTCGACGACGTCGAACGCCTGCTTCGGATTATCGATTCCTGCCATGGCGTAGGCGCGCTCGGCGGCTCGCTGCAGGGCGAAGTTGCCCGCCAGGTCGCGCTCGCCCAGGAAGAAGCTGTCGTGGCAATTGCCGAGGCCCGTGACCCAAATGGGGCGGTCGGTGATCTCGGCGGCGCGCTGCTCGCTCGCGAGAATCATCGCCACCGCGCCGTCGGACACCGGGTACATGAAGGCCTCGCGGATCGGGTCGGCGAGCATGGGCGACGCCAGCGCTTCCTGTCGGCTGAGCGGCTTGTTGTCCTGGGCCACGGGGTTCTTGCTCGCCCACTGCCGGGCCCGAACGACCAGGTCAGCCAACTGTTCTTCGGTTACCCCCGACCGGGCCATGTAGGCCTGCGCCTGCATCGCCGCCGTCGCGAGATAGTCCAGCCCCACCGGCCGGGTGTAGAACGGATCAAACGCCAGGTGCGTCACCATGTTTCGGCTGGCCGGCTGCGACTCCTTGCAGTGTCCGGCGAGCAGCACGACGTCGTGGTGGCCCGACAGGATGACCGACGTGGCGTAGTACACCCCCTGCGCACCGTCGGCGGCGACCTTCTCCTCGCTCTGGAAATGGGCGCCAACCACGTCCGTCATCGCGCTGTCGGAGATCGTGCGGGCGTCGAAGACGTCGTCGGAGACCGTAACGGCCGCCTGGATGCCGTCCTCGCCGAACGCGAGGTGAGTCTGTTGGCGGACGGCGTCGACCACCTCCCAAACCATCCCCTGCATGCGGGCGTCCCACCTGTTGGTCTCGAACTTGGTTTGCGCGACCGCGCAGATAGCGACACGATTGGCCACGGGCCCTACCTCCAACCGATGTTCGTCCAATCGGACTGCGACGCCGTCGAATTATAGCAGATCCGGGCCTGGCCGTTTTTGATGGCCCGGAGGATGGCGTCTGGCTCCCTCTGGCAGTCTACCTCGACCCAGGCCCGGCCGCAGCCGTCGCGTGTGTGCGAATCGTCGGCGGTCACCTTGGGGCGGGGGATTTCGTCGACGTCGTACTCCGGCGTGTAGAAGCCCCGCAGCGTCACCTCGACGGCGTGGATGGGCAGGGTCTTCTCGATCTCGTTGATCCGCTCGACGACCTGATCGACGGTGAAGCCGTATTGCGCCGGATGGTTCAGGATGTTGAGCTCCTCGCGCTCGCCGCGGATCTGGCCTACGTGGAGGTAGCCCCAGGCAAAGACGCTCCGCTCGACGCCCTTGAAGACGAGCATGCCCTCGAACTCGTCGGGGACGTCCTCGTAGGCGTCAGGCCTGAACAGGAAGTCGTGATCGGTTAGGGCCACGAAGTCGAAGCCGAGATCGGCGTAGACCCGCAGGACCTCATGAGGCGACAGATCGCCGTCGCTGCAGGTGGTGTGTGTGTGGAGCGCACCTTTCAATGAGCGTGGGTTGTCGGTGGGTTGCTCCACGATCTACTCCGAGGGCGGCGTGGCGTCGCGCATCATGTACATGACCTTCCACTCGCCCTCCTGGCAGACCTCGTTGCGCTGATTCATCACCTTCACGTCGAACGTGACGATGCCCAGGCCGGGCTTGCTGGTGGTTCGCTTGCTGGCGATGGTCTGTATGACGTAGATGGTATCGCCGATGAAGACGGGGTTTCTGAAATCCCACGTCAGGCCGAGGAAGGCGACGATCCGGTGCTGATCCGCCCCGGGCATGCGCGCCGCCAGCCCCGACGCGAGCGACAAGCCCAGCAGGCCGTGCGCGATCCGCTGACCGAAGGGGGTGATCTTGACGAACTCGGCGTCGGTATGGATCACGTTGAAATCGCCGGACAGCCCCGCGAAGTTGACGATGTCCGTTTCGGTGACCGTCCGTGCCGGCGACGTCGTCTCATGCCCGACCGCGACGTCCTCGTAGTGAACACCATCTGAAACGTCCACGCGTTCGTCCTTTCCGTAAGTCAGGTCCGCCGGCCCAACGAGCCCTGGGTCGGGTAGGCTCACACGACGAATCGACTACCATACCCGTGTTGATAGGGGGTTTCAACGCACGCCGCCGTGTCCATGGGAGGTCTGTAGGTTCTCCAGGACGGATCGCTGCTCGGGTCAGCCGGCCACACCGAGGGAACCGGCTTGGCTCGCCACATCACATCGTCCGCTTGACGATCTCTCGGGCGATGATGAGGCGCTGGATCTCCGAGGTGCCGGCGCCGATGACGCCGAGCTTGGCGTCACGCATCATCCGCTCGACTTCGTATTCCTGCATGTACCCGTATCCGCCGTGAATCTGGACGGCTTCGGAGGCGGCCCGCATGGCCGCCTCGGACGCGAACAGCTTGGCGTGCGACGCCTCGGCCGAGCAGCGGACCCCGCGATCACACAGGTCGGCGGCTTTGTAGGTGAGCATCCGAGCGGCCTCGAGTTCCATGCTCATGTTGGCCAGCTTCTCGGCGACCATCTCGAACATCACGATGGGCTGCCCGAACTGCTGCCGTTCCTTGGCGTAGGCGATCGACTTGTCGAGCGCCGCCTGGATCATGCCCACCCCCAACGCGCCGCCGACTGCCCGCTCGACGTCGAGCCCGCCGAGCAGGATCCCCAGCGCTTCGTTTTCGCCCTTCACCAGGTTCTCGGTGGGCACGCGGCAGTCTTTGAAGAACAGCTCGCCCGTCGGCGATCCGCGGACGCCCATCTTGTGCAGCGGCTCGCCGACCGAGAATCCGGGAAAACACCGCTCGATGATGAAGAAGCTGATGCCGCGGGGGCCGGCCTCCTTGTCCGTCCGGGCGTAGACCAGAAAGACGTCGGCCACCGGGGCGTTGGTGATGAACGTCTTGCTGCCGTTCAGGACGTACTCGTCCCCTTGCCGGACCGCCGAGGTGGTCAGAGACAGCACGTCCGACCCCGCGCCCGGCTCGGTCATGGCAAGAGACCCCAGCTTCTTGCCACTGGCCAGGTCGGGCAGGTACTTCTGCTTCTGCTCCTCCGAGCCATTGCACGCGAGCGAATGGTTGACCAACACTGCGGACGCCAGGTACGACAACGCCGTGGAGGGGCAGGCGTACGTGACCTCCTCGGCGATCAGGCAGCACGTCAGAACCGATTGGTCCGTCCCGCCGTACGCTTCCGGCACCAGCACGCCCATCAGGCCCAGCTCGCTCATTTTCTTGAACGTCTCGACCGGGAACCGCGACTCGCGGTCGACCTCCGCGGCCAGCGGCGCGATCTCGTTCCTTGCAAACTTGCGGACCATGTTCTGGATGTCGCGCTGCTCGTCGGTCAGGCTGAAATCCATGGGTGTTGCTCCTTCCTGCCCGCCGCGAGACGGTTGACGGGGCATTGCGTGGTGACGTGCGGAACGTCAAGTGGAACCAGGGACGACCTTATCACGAGCCCGGTGGAGGGTCAATGAAGGTGGACGCTGTTGAAAAGCACAGAACGGGCCGTTACAACCGCCCTTGCCTTGGCCGTGCCGTCGGCCATGCCTTCGGGCACGGGCAACGTTTGGGTCGCAACAGGAGGAGATGACAAATGGCTGCCGAACCCCTTCGTTTCGCTCTGATCGGTGCCGGCATGGTGTCGGACGCGCACGCCAGATCCCTTGGCGAACTGCCCGATGCCGAGTTGGTGGTGGTCTTCTCGCGGACCGAGGCCCGAGCGAAGGCGTTTGCGGACAAGTACGGCGTGGCGTTCTCGACGGACCTGAAAGACGTCTTCGGCCGATCCGACGTCGATGCGGTGATCATCACGACCGCGCCCTACAACCACGAGCCACACGCCGTCGCGGCGATGCGGGCGGGCAAGCACGCGCTGGTCGAGAAGCCGATGGCCGTCACCACGGCCGAGTGCGACCACATGATGCAGGTCGCCGACGAGACGAGCCGGACGCTCGGCGTGATCTTCCAGAGCCGGTTCAAGCGGGACGTCCTGCGGGTCAAGGAGATGGTCGACACGGGGAGGCTCGGCGACCTGTTGCACGTCAGCGGCTACGTCAAGTGGTATCGCCCGCAGAGCTACTACGAAGCCAACGACTGGCGGGGCAAGACCGCCACCGAAGGCGGTGGCGTGGTCTTCTCGCAGGCCGGCCACACGCTGGATCTGATGCGGTGGATCGGCGGGCCCGTCGAATGGGTGTTCACGAACATGGTGACCGCGCCCGTCCACGAGGGCATCGAGATCGAGAACCTGGGCACGGTGACGATGCGGTTCGCCAACGGCGCGACCGGCGTGCTGGAGGCGGCGACCGCGCTGTACCCCGGCCTGCCGGAGACGTTGGCCGTGCACGGCTCGAACGGCACGGTCGTGCTCGAGGCCGGCGACGTCGTCACGTGGGAGATCCAGGACGCCGCCCCCGAAGATGCAGAACCGCCGAAGGAGTCCGACGAGGGCAGCGGCACGGGCGCGTCGGACCCCATGGCGTTCCCGATTACCTGGCACAAGATGCAGATCGCTGACTTCATCGACGCCGTGCGGACCGGTCGGCCGACTCAGATGGATGGGCATCAGGGACGGATGCTCAACGAGGTGTGCGAGGCCATCTACGAATCCGCCCGAACGCTCAGCGTGGTCAGGCTCTAGCGCGCGCCGTCCACGAGCGATGCCACGGCGTTCCTGCGCATCCCTTGCTTAACCCCCCGCGTGCGGCGGGGGAGTGGCCGCACGCGGCCACGCTAAACGCGGATCCCCTCACGTGTACCCCATCTATGCGTCTATGTCCGACTGCCAAACCGGTGCATGCCCTTGGTGGTGGAACGCCAAACAGATTGCCCTGCTTCTCTGATCCGCTACTTCACCCGCTCGGGCTTCGCGAAGTCGCTGGTCATTTCGACCGGTAGGCGGAAGACGTCGCCGTCTTTGTTGCAGAAGTACAGCCGGGAGTCCGATGGCCGTCGGCCGTGCCCGTCGGCCCAGAAGGCGTAGAAGTCCGGGTGGGCGTGGACGGGTCGGCGGACGTAGGTGTGGTTGTACGCGCTGTCCTGGGTCATCTGGCGCGTCATCTTCCAGTGTCTGCCCTGGTCGCGGCTGACCCACATGGCCACCTCACCCCCCGGGTTGAAGGGCTGCGGCCCGGTCTGCGTCGGGCCGATGATCCGCCACGCGTTCTCGGCCTCGATATAGATCGACCCGGTGTCGTAGTTGTTGTCCGAGATGATGTCACCGCCTTGCACGTCCCATTCCGTGCCGGTCCACCGAGCGGTGGTCCAGGTTCGCGGCATGTTTTTCGGGCCGGACTCATAGCCCTTGCTCGTGACGTAGAGGATGATGGGGTGGCCCTTGGCGTCGAAGTTGATGTCTTTCAGATAGACATTGAGCCGCTTGCTTTCGTACTCGCAGGCCAGCGCCGGATTGTCGGCCTTGGACAGCATCAATTCGAGCGCCTGGCCCTGAACGCTCTTCCAGGTCTCCCCGAAGTCGTCTGATTCCATGTAGTAGAGGTTGGTCCGCCAGTTCAAGCCCTTGGTATCCGGATGGTAGTTGAAGGCGATGCCGACCTTCTTGTCTTGGTAGCACCGGCTGATCTGGTAGTGGCCGCGGGCAATCCTCGAGAGGAACCGACGCTCGGACCAGTTCACCCCGTCCGGGCTGGTCATCATGCAATTGGACCGGCCCTCGGTGTAGTGCGTGTGGATGAACAGGAACCCCCTGCCCGGCAGGTACCAGGGATGAGGATAGGAGTAGTTGCCCTCCCAGACACATTCGAACTGATCGACGGCGTGCGGCTTGGTGCTTCTTGAGATGTAGGACGGCCGGCTGGTCCCGTGGCTGCTGGAGAAGATCCAGATCGTGCCCTTGTCGTCGACGCTGATGACGGGATTGTCGTGGGCGTCGCTGGTCTTCTTGTCCAGCAGGAGGGTCGGGCGGGGGACCTGGCCGGTCCTGTGGTCGTAGTAGGAGACCATGTGGACCAGCGCGGTGTTGCTGCCTTTCCTGGTTCCGCCGTAGGTGAAGAAGGTCTTGTCGGCCTGCTTGACGTACCAGGCATGGGGGATGTGCTTGGCGCAGTAGGTGCCCAGCCCGCCGCTGTACTTGTATTTGTACTCGTCGTTGGAGCGTTGGTTGTAGTACCAGATCCCGCGGTAGCCGTCGTCCTTTCGGTTCATGATCAAGGCCGCCTTCTTCGCACGCCTGGCTGTCAGCGTACCGGGCGCCTGACTGGCCCACGTCTGCCCGGCCAGCCCGGCCTGGGTCCATCGCCCGGCCAGTCCCTTGTCGAGATCTCCGTTTTGCTTGCCGGCGGCGACGGCGGCAATCTCCTCGTCACACAACACGCGTCGCCAGAGTCGGACGTCGGCCAACCAGCCATTCACGAAGCGATCGCTCTCGTTCAGGGCGCCGATGAACAGATCTCCCGACGGAACGGTCATCTTGCCCGGCGCCTTGGTCGTGGCCGTCAGCTTGCCGTCCCGGTAGGCCTTAATCACCTTGCCGTCGTAGCTGCCGGCGTAGTGCACCCAGATGTTGGCCTTGGGGGACGGGGCGGTGGCATGGGCGTAGGCGGGATCCTGGTGCCCGACGAGCATCCGCACGTTCCCTTTGTACAGATAGAACGTAAAGACATTGTTCGCCCGACCGCAGTTCAAGAAGACCTGTGATCCCCCAGCCGATCGCAGCTTGACCCAGGCCGAGACGGTGATGGCCTGCGGATTGAGGGCGACGGCCCTGGCGGGAACGTGGTAGGCCGTCCTGCCGTCAAACGCGACGCCGTCGGCTGGCGCCGCGAGTGCAGCCGCACACGATCCCATCACGGTTGCGCAGGCGAATAGAAGACGTGCCCACCATCGACTGCATCGATCCCTCATTGTGGTAGACCCCGTAGCTGAACTCACTGCTTGCAGAACTTGTACCCCTCGATCCCCCACGGCGGGAGGTTGGTCGTGGTGATCTTGCTGGTGCTCTTTTTGCAGGGATGAAC
The DNA here is from genome assembly GCA_964390905.1 of uncultured Planctomycetales bacterium. Taxonomy (GTDB): domain Bacteria; phylum Planctomycetota; class Phycisphaerae; order UBA1845; family JAFGLZ01; genus JAFGLZ01. Next base: position 14,022 of record CAYMLO010000119.1, read on the forward strand.
CTTGCCCGTTGCCGCGTCGATCCTGCCGACCTGATACGCACCCGTCATGCCGAGCACGTCCGGGTTCAGGCCTATCTCGGCCGTGCCCGCCTTCTGTCCCAGGTTCGCCACGATCAACAGATAGGTGTCCTTGCTCGCCTTGTACACCACGCTGTGGAACGCTGGCTCCGAGGACGTCGCGGCGACGACGTTCTGCCCGGGCGTGTTGAACACGGCGGCCCGCTCGACGTCGATCTGGGCCAGGACTCGCCAGTAGGGCAGGATGAAGTCGTAGAGTGCGTCATCGGGTGCGCAGCCGAACACCAGGCCTTTGGTGTGTCGGGCCTTGATTCCCAGGACCAGGTGCGGGTAGAGACCCCACGCAGCCATCTTCGCCATGCCCTCGGCGTTCCGGTACCTGGGAAGGTCCAGCATCCAGGGCATACACACCCCGCCGCCCAGCATGCCCTTGTACGCCGCCTCGTCCAGACCGGAGAGCATCTTGCGGTCCGACCCGGTCTCGCCGGGCAAGTACGCATCGAAGCACAGATTGGCGAGCACGCCGGAATTGAACGAGCCCTGATGACCGATCAAGAACCCCTCGGGCCCGACGATGTCCCGGAGTTGTCTGGTGAACAGGAAGTAGGCCCGAGCGGGGACATGCGTGCCGGTCTTGGAGAAATGCGTGTCACCCAGTGGGGTCTCTGGTTTGTATCTATTGTCATGATAAGAGGTTGCGCCAGGTCCGTGCCAGTCGACGTAGATGCCGTCCCAGTTGCGCTTGCAGTACTTCTGGAAGAATCGGGTCTTGAGGGCGTACGGCTCGACGCCGCGCATGTAGAGGCCGACGCGGAGCCCCTTGCGGTGCGCGTAGTCGATCATGCGAACCATGTCCTTGTGGTTCCGGACCACGGCGTAGTCTGCGTGGGGATAACCGTTGCTGCCGCGCTGCAGCATCCATTCGTGGTGGAGGATCAGCATCGTGGCGTGCCGGGCGACCATCTTGTCGATCTGCTCGTTGCTGGGGTACCAGTCCTTCGTGTCGAGCCAGTTGACCCAATGGTAGACGCGCTGTCCGATGACATTGCTCTTGGGCTTGCCCGTGACGGCGGCGCCCAGGCCCAGCGCGATCCGGTTCTGGTATCGGAGCGGCGCGGCCAGGGCTGCGTCGCCCCCACCCAAGGTCCAGGTGACCCGTCCGTCCTTCTGCTGGAAGCCCACCGCTCCGCCGATGGCCTTCTTATGCTCGACGATCACCTCGATCTCGTTGGTGAAGCTCCGTGCGGGGTGCTTGCTCGTGCCGAAGGCCGCGCGGGCGGATGGGAATCCGCCGGTCTTGATGGACACGTTGCGGTCGCGGTACTTGGGACCCTTTCGGACCGCTTCAGACACGGCGAATGACACGCTTGCGCAGGATAGGGCAAAGGGCTTGTCTTCCAGGCGGGCGTCCAGATCGATGAACACCGCACCCTCGGGATGGATCTCATAGGACAGAGCGATCTGCCACGGACCTGCCGCGCCATCCGCGGTACGGGGTCTGCCCTGCACCGCGATGCTGACCTTCTCGGGCCTGCCCGACAGCTTGAGCAGCTTGGCCTCTGCGTCGTTGGCGAGGGCGTAGGTGCGGTCCTTGTCCTGCAGCTCGAGCCTGGGGAACGTGGTCTCGGGTGCTGTCAAGGCAGTGTTCCATCCGGATCCGTCGTGGAGCTGCAGTTTGGAGATCTCGCCTCCCCTTGCCAGATCGACCACGAGGACGAAGTGATCGCCGCGCACCTTGACGGCTCGCTCGTCCCGCTGGACCGACAACCCGCCGCGCGCAGCAGGGGCAATCGCCATTACCGCGAACAGCAGCGCAACCGGTGTTTTCATTGGAAGCTCCTGAGATCAACCGCATGCCCGCGCGCCGAACGTGGCGCGCGAAGCCGACCCTTCCGTATTCGTGTCCGACGACTATACCCACGCTCGGGTCGAAGCGAAAGGCGACGCGGCGAGCGGATCCGCCGTGCTTACGGATGACCTCTCGCAGATCCCATGGCGCCCTTCTGGTAGACTGGTATGGCGCCCTGCGGCGGCTTGGCCGGCTGTGTCGGATCGGGCACCGCCGGAGGGCCTTGGCACGGTGAGTCCCGGGCGAGGCCGGGAGGCAGGTTGCCGCATGAACACACAGACCCCCCAGCGCATGGGATTCGCCTGCGCCTACACGCCCCTCCCGATTATCGATGCGGCCGGCTTCGTGCCCTTTCGCGTGCTGCCCATGGGCGACGCTCCGGATCAGGCCGGATCGTTCTTGCACGACAACATCTGTCCCCATGTCAAGCGGGTCCTCGACCGCGCGTTGGGCGGCGACGTGCCCGAACTGGCCGGCGTGGTCTTGATGAATAGCTGCGACGCGATGCGACGGGTGTCGGATGCCTGGGCGACGGCCCGACCGGCGGATCGGGTCATCACGCTCGACCTGCCCATCGCATGCGACGACACGTCCGTGGCCCACTTCAAAGCGGAACTCGCACGGCTGATGGAGCGCCTCTCGGAATGGTCGGGTCGTCCGGTGACGGTCGAGGAGGTCGTTCAGAGCGTTGATCGCTACAACGCGTTGGCAGCCGGGCTGGAGCGCCTCGCTGACTACGCAGCAGTGGGCGCTCTGTCCGGGGGGCACCGGGTCCTCCAGGAGATCTTTAACCGATCGGTGACCCGGTCGGTGGACGAATCCCTGACCGAACTGGACCGGTTGGCGGCCGGGCAAGGCGATTCTCAACAGACCGATCCGGGCGTGCCGGTGCTCTTGTTCGGCAACGTGCTGCCGGACCCGGAGGCGCTTGAACTGCTCGAGGCCTGTGGCTGCCGTGTCGTGGCCGATGACGTCTGCACGGGGTCGAGGCAACTGGTGTGCTACCAGCTCGACGGCCAGGAGGACCCGTTGGCGCAGCTTGCCCATGCGATCCTGTCCAGGCCGGCGTGTGCGCGGACGCTCGTCAGCCCGCAGGCGGGACTCTTGGCCGGGCAGGTGGCGGCTCGGGCGAGAGAATGTGGAGCGAAGGGCGCGATCGCCCACGTGATGAAGTTCTGTGACCCCTATTTGGCCCGGCTACCGGCCATCCGAGACGCGCTTCGTGAGGCCGGCCTGCCCCTGCTCGTGCTGGAGGGTGACTGCACGCTGCGGTCGCTGGGTCAACACCGAACGCGGATCGAGGCCTTCGTCGAGATGCTGGGAGGGTCCCCGCCATGATATTGCCCTACATCAAGGAGCTGGCCGCCGGGATTGAGGCGTCGCTTCGCTCGGATCCGAACCAGGACAGCGCTCGCAAGCGATTCACGCTCGAGATCGCCCGGCTCGGCATCCGGTTGTTTTCCGGCGAGGAGCGGGTGGCCTGGTGTGGGGTCTTTGCGCCCTTCGATCTTCTGACGGCCGTGGGGGTGACCTCGTGCTTTGCCGAGTTCGTGGGGGGCTGGTTGGCGACCATCGGGGCGGTTCAGCCCATGCTGGAAAAGGCTGAGCAGGCGGGGTACTCGACGGACTCGTGCAGCTACCATCGGGGCGTCATCGGTGCTGCTTTGGAGGGCATGATGCCCGAGCCGGACTTCCTGATTGCCACCTCGACGCCGTGCAGTGGCGGCATGGCGACCACCGAGAACCTTTCGCGGCATTTCAGCAAGGACCTGTTTACGATCCACATCCCGCGTGACGACGGCCCGGAGGGCGTGAAGTACTTGGCTGATCAGTATCGCGCCATGGTTGACTTCGTCACCGCGCAGATCGGCCAGCCTATGGATGCGGCGCGCCTGCGACAGGCCATGGAGAAGACCAACCGGGCGCGGGCCCTGCTGGACGAGGCGTACGCGTTGGCCCAGGCGGTGCCCACGCCAGCCCGCCGCCGCGATATGAGCAACCTTGGCATCGTGCTTCCGCTTCTGTTTGGCTCCGAGGCGGGAATCGAGGTCGCCCGAGCCTACCGCGACGAGTTCGCCCGAAAGGTCAAGGCCAAGATCGCCGGTGTGCCCGGCGAACGGATCCGGCTGATGTGGTTGCAGAATCGCATTCAGTTCAGCAACCCCCTGGAACAGTGGCTCGAAGAGGAGCATAAGGCGGTGCTGGTCTTCGACGAACTCAACCAGATCTGCTGGGACCCGATCGATCTGGAGGATCCCTACATCGGTTTGGCTAGGCGGGCGCTGTCGATTCCCTTGGGCGGTCCGATCGAGCGCCGGATCAGGAACCTACAGCAACACGCGCGGGCCTACCGGGTGGACGGCGCGATCAACCCCTGCCATTGGGGGTGCCGTCAGGGCACCGGCGGCCGGGGCCTGGTCGAGCGGGGCCTAAAAGAGGTCGGCGTGCCTGTGTTGAACCTGGAGGTCGACTGCGTCGACCCCAGGCATTTCTCGGAAGGTCAGCTCAGGACTCGCCTCGAGGCCTTCATCGAGATGATCGAAGGCAGGGGAGCGGGGGGCGCGAGACTGGAGGTGGCGAGCTGAATGGGGATCGGGTTTCGGGGCCCGGGGTCCGAGGCGAGTGGGTTCGACATGTATTATCTTGGCGTAGACATTGGCAGCTTGACGTGTGATGCGGTCCTGATCGACGAGGACGGGTGGGTGATGGCCTGGTCGGTGGTTCCGACGGGCGCGAGCAGTGTCCGGGCTATCGATCGTGTGCGGGCCGAAGTACTCGGCGCTGCTGGGATCAGGTCGGAGGATCTGGGCGCCGTGATCTCGACCGGCTACGGCCGGGATCGCGTTGACGGACGATTGGCGGCGGTGACCGAGATCACCTGCCACGCCCGGGGGATTCAGAGGTTACTGCCCGGCACCGAGATGTTGGTGGACATCGGTGGCCAAGACAGCAAGGCCGTCCGCCTCGACGGGGAGGGGCGGGTGGTGGAGTTCGCGATGAACGACAAGTGCGCGGCCGGGACGGGGCGATTCCTGGAGGCGATGGCCCGCGCGCTGGAGGTGGAGGTGGATCAGCTAGGCGGCCTGGACGACGGAGCGCGGGGCAACCTGACACTGAGCAGCATGTGCACGGTATTCGCAGAGAGCGAGGTGGTCTCGCTGATCGCCGAGGGGACCGACGTGTCCGAGATCGCGCGGGGCCTACACCGAGCGATTGCTTCGCGGACCCAGGCGTTGGTCAAGCGGGTCGATCCTGCGGTTTCGGGTCTCCGTGTGGCGATGTCCGGCGGCGTAGCGCGAAACCCCGGCGTGGTCCGGGCGCTCGGCGCCGCCTTGGACTGCGACATCACCGTGCCCCCCGAGCCCGACATCGTCGGCGCCCTGGGCGCCGCCCTCATCGCCCGAGAGCGCGCCGGCTAGTCCGCGTGCACGAGACCCGGAACCCGTTTACCACGCATGCGACCAATCACTGACTACAGCAAGCCGCCTTGTTATCAGTCCGGGATTCTCCGCGCGCCCGCGACCGCATCCAGCTCGATCTCGAAGAGCAGGTCGTCGCGACAGATGTCGTCGTTGACGAGCACCGCGGGCAAGGCCTGGATCCCATGCTCTGCACAGTAGCCCCCCAGCGCTGGGATGTCCTCACTGTGCTTGAAGTAGGCGATGGCGCGCGAGACGTCGGCCCACCCCATGTCCCGCGACGCCAGGATGGCCTCGACCACCTCCATGGTCAGCGCCAGCTGGCCGGTCGCGTCGCCACCGTGAACGGTGTGTCCCTCGGGGGCGATACTGGCCGTACCGGAGACGAACAGGCGTCGATGATCGGGCGTGGCGAACTCAACCGCCCGACTGAACGAGCTACCGTACTCCAACGCCGGGCACTGGAGGGGAGACGGCACAGCGATGGCCTGCGCCTCCTGTCCTTTGGCCCTGACGGCCAGCAGCCCGCACGTCAGTGCGGCGCCGGCCGGATTCCGTCCGCCCACCCCCGTGCTGGCCGGTACCAAACCGTCGAAGACCCCCCGCTCTCGGAAGAAGGTATCTCGCGCCGTGTTGAACTGGCCATACCACGACAGGATGTCGTCATTGCAGAACCAGGTACGCAGCACATGTCCGAAGTTCATGCCCGTCGTCCGCAGGCCCGCCTCCATCTGTACGAAGACATCGCGGGCCTGCGCGTCCCGAGGCTGGGAGGCGTCCGCCGACACCAACCCGCCAAGACGGCAGTACTGTGCATGGTCATCCTCGAACAGACACCCCAGAACCCTGTCGCCCATCCGAAGCGGTTCGACCTGCGCGCCCGTGACCGCCCAGAGCTGCGTGCCGCCGACGTTGTCCAGGTCGCCGTTCTCGACCCAGGTCACGGGCCAGGCGACCTCGCCCAGCGTGGCGGTCAGCTTGCCCGTGCCAGAGCCGTTCCGCTCGCGCAGGCCGAAGACCTCCTGCGAGACGACGCCGGCGCGCCGGTCACGCACGGCGCCGGCGGCCCTCTCGAACATCGCCTCGGGGGGCTCGTCGCCGATGCGAACTGCGGTGACGAAGTGCTCCTCGCACGACGATCTTCGAAGCGTGACGATCTGGAGGTCCGCAGACACGCTCCGGTGCACTTCAGCCGTTGACGCGGCCTCATCACGTCTCATTCTGCTTCCTCTCCGACACACGCGCGCTCGCCCTGGTCCACCGGCAGAGAACAGCTTCGGTCGGATCGCGTGCGTGCGCCATCCTCGCGAGACGACGTTACTCCCTCGAAGTCAGGGGGGGCAGCGGGCTCATCATGGCGGCGAAGCTTGTCCTGCATCCGGAGAGTATACCACCACCCAGGTCCTCTCCCCAACCTTGGTGCTCGTCCGCTCGTCCCGAGCGCGACAAGAACCCACACATTCGGGCGAACCGCCCGCTCTGGTCGCATTCTACAGACTGCGGCGGATCAATTCCAATACGCCAGACGGTTTATACTGGCCGGGCGCCGCCTGCGGAGGTATAGATATTCATAGTCTGACATGTGCCCAAGAACAGATCATCGCCTATCCGACCAGAACGCGGGTGTCCGAGCCCGTCCTTCGCACGAGGCGGAGGGCGGGCACCCAGAGATGGATGCTTGACAGGCGAGCGGGGCTTGGTTGACATGGTTCGGCAAGTACTTTCCGCCGGCGGGTCCGGCTGCGAAGCGGGCTGACGCTGGCGCGAGGGCAGACGCCGATGTTTACAGTATATGCCGTCTGTGCCGCGGTTGGTGGGACGATCCTGGTGTGTCAGTTCGTCCTGACGGTTCTGGGCCTGATCGGGGATGGACACGACGTCGCCGACGGCGGCCATGACGTAGGCGACGTAGGGCATGACGTCGGTGACGTCGGCCACGACGTGGCCGTGGCCGATCACGATCTGGTCGACGTTGCTCATGACGTGGGCGACGCCGGTGTTCACGTGGCCGAGGTCGGGACCGACGCGGCTCACGGGGGAGCCGCAGACGCGCACGTCGACGCCCATCACCACGGGGCCGATTGGCACGCCCATCACCCCGGTGCGCAGGCCCAGACGCACGGCCCGTCGGCGTTCTTCAAGATCTTGACCTTCCGAACCGTCGTCGCTGGGATCGCGTTTTTCGGTCTGGCGGGCCTGGCGGGATCGGCCAGTTCGCTGGCGGGATACGTGACGCTTCTGGTCGCGGTGGGCGCCGGGTTGGGGGCCGTTTACCTAGTTCATGAGATGATGCGGGCACTGGCCAAGCTGAGGTCCGAGGGAACCGTCTACATCGGCCGGGCCGTCGGTGCGACCGCGACCGTCTATCTCACCGTCCCCGGCAACAAGGCCGGCATGGGCAAGGTCACGGTTGTCCTACAGGACCGCACGATGGAATATCAGGCGATGACGGAATACGAGGAGCTGGCCACCGGGACCGAGGTGGTCGTCACTGGTTTGCTCGGCCCGGGTACCGTAGAGGTCGAGTTGGCACCAGATGCCGGGAGTACTGAATATGTGTGAGTTGTTGGCCCAGCTAGAGGATCTTGGCGTCGAGAGCAACGCGTTGTGGATCGGCGTGATCGTCGTCTTCGTCGCGATTGTGTTCTTCACGTTCGTGTCGTTGCTGACCCGGCGGTACAAGCGGTGCCCCAGTAACAACGTCCTGGTCATCTACGGGAAGGTCTCGCGGGGCGTGAGCGCCAACTGCGTCCACGGTGGGGCCGCGTTCATCTGGCCGCTCGTCCAGGACTACGCGTACCTCAGCCTCGAGCCGATGCAGATCGAGATCCCGCTGAAGGGCGCGCTGTCCAGCGAGAACATCCGCGTCAACGTGCCCAGCGTCTTCACCGTGGCGATCGGGACGCAGCCCGAGGTGATGCAGAACGCCGCCATCCGGCTGCTGGGCCTCAACGCAGCCGAAATCAGCCAGCAGGCCCAGGACATTATCTTCGGTCAGCTCCGGCAGGTGATCGCCTCGATGCAGATCGAGGACATCAACCGCGATCGCGAGAAGTTCCTGCAGAACATCCAGACATCGCTCGAGCCGGAGCTCCAGAAGATCGGGCTGGTGCTGATCAACGTCAACATCACCGACATCACCGACGAGTCGGGCTATATCGAGGCCATCGGTCGCAAAGCCGCTTCGCAGGCGATCCAGCAGGCCCGCGGCGACGTGGCCGACCAGGAGAAGATGGGCGAGATCCGCGTCGCCGAGGCCGAGCGCGAAAAGGCCGTCCAGGTCGCCAACGCCCAGAAGCTCCGTCAGATCGGCACCCGCGAGGCCGAGCGCGACCAGGCAGTGCGGCTTGCCGAGCTGGAAAAGGAGCAGAAGGTCGGCGAGCAGACCGCCGCCTACGAGCGCGACGCCCAGGTCAAGGAGGCCGAACGCGAGCAGGCCGTCCGCATCGCCAACCTGGACAAGGAGCAGAGGATCGGCGAGGAGACGGCCGCCCTGCAGCGCGAGGCCCAGGTCAAGGATGCCGATCGGTCCAAGCGGATCGCCGTGGCCGAGGCGAACGCCCTGGCGGTCACGGGCGAGAACGAGTCGCAGGCGAAAATCGCGGCCTCCAAGGCTGATCTGCAGGTCAAGCAGGCCGAGGCCTACGAGTTGGGTGAGACCCGAAAGCGTGAGGCCGAGGCCGCCGTCCTCGAGGCCCAGAACCGCGCGATGGCCAAGGCCGCCCTCGCCGACGCTGAACGCGTCGAGGCCGAGAAACGCGCCGACCTCGAGGCCACCGCCAAGGCCGAGAAGGCCCGAATTGTCGTTCAGGCCCAGGCCGAAGCGGAGAAACGACGCGTCGAGGCCGAGGGCGAGGCCGCCGCCATCTTCGCCAAGCTCGAGGCGGAGGCCAAGGGCGAGTACGAGATCCTCGCCAAGAAGGGCCAGGGCCTCCAGCAGATCATCGACGCCTGCGGCGGGTCGCGCGAGGCCTTCCAGATGCTCATGCTGGAGCACCTCGACGCCCTGGCCAGCACGGCCGCCCAGGCCATCTCCAACATCAAGTTCGATAAGGTGATCGTCTGGGAGAACGGCAGCCCCAACGGGAGGAGCAACACGGCCAACTTCCTGAGCAACCTGTCCCACGCCCTGCCGCCCATGCTCCAGGTCATGAAGGACATCGGCGGCGTGGAGCTGCCGGAATCCCTGATCAAGCTGAGAGGCGACGCCGAGCCCGACGTTGCCGCCGACAGCTCAGCGCCTGCGACGCCTGCCGAGGCCGAGGGATCGGCCCAGGACGGAGACGGGAAGGCGTGACCCCATCGTGACCCCGCGCGAGCTGGCATCCTGTGCGAGTGGCGTAACGATGGAGTGCGGCGGCTTGACGCCGCTTTCTCATCGCTAACCGCTGCGCACGCGCCAGCTCGCTCCGCGAGCCGACAAAGCGGCGTCAAGCCGCCGCACTCCAAAGTCAATGGACGCCGCGATCCACAAGGCATACTGCAAGAAGTCCGAGAGCGTCCGATGGGCCAAGCGGAGGATCGCGCTGGACATCCCCGTCGACGTCTTCAGCTCACATCAGCTTGACCTTGGTACCAGCTTCCTGCTTCGAAGGATGGCATCGGCGGGGGCGAGATGGCCAACCTCGCTCGACCTCGGCTGCGGCTATGGCCCCATCGCGCTGTTCCTTGCTTCCACGGGCCTCAGCGAGCACGTGTACGGCATCGACCGCGACGCCCTGGCCGTCGCCTTCGCCGAATGGAACGCCCGACGCAACAGCGTGGACGGGGTCACCTTCGAGCCGGGCCTGGCCTATGACGCCGTCGGCGAGCGCAGATTCGATCTGGTCGTCGCCAATATCCCTGCCAAGGCCGGCGACAGCATGCATCGGTTGTTCCTCTTGGGCGCACAAGAACACCTCACGCCTACGGGCGAGGTCTGGATCGTCGTCGTCCAACCCCTCGAAGACGCCGTCGACGAGATCCTGGCGCACGAGAACGTCGAGCTGCGTGACAAGGCTGCCCGCCCGGGACACGTCGTGTACCGCTATGCCTTCAAGGGCCCAGTCCCCATGCCTGCGGATCCGTACGACCGTGGGCTCAGGTCGTTTCGCTGGAAGTCGATCCGCTATCAACTGCAGGCCTGGCACGGCCTGCCGGAGTTCGACACGCTCGCCATCGACACGGAGCTCGGCTTCTCGCTGCTGGCCCAGTACACGAAGCGCGAGCAGGTCAGGTCTGTCGCGGTCTGGAACCCCGGCCACGGACATCTACCCGTGTTCTTGAGCAGGGTGGTCGCGCGCCCCTTCGATCTGCGCATCTTCGGGCGTGATTGCCTTGCCATCGAGGCGACGCGACGCAATTTGGCATTCAGTGGTTTCGCGGGCCGGGTCGAGACGTGCGTTTCGATCGACTCGGCCGTTGGCGATGACGCCTGTAGGCCGGATCTGGTTGTGGGCCGGCTGAATGCTGCGCTGGGGGACCGACTGTCCAGCGAGATCGTCGCTCGGTGGTTCGCCGACCATCCCGACTGCACGGTCATCGTGTGCGGGCGTGCCGCCTTTGCCGCGCGCGTCGAGCAGCGACTCGCGCCACATGGCGTTGAGGTCGTCCAGAGGCTCAAGCGCAAGGGCTTCAGCGCCGCGCGACTGCGACGCAAGCGAGCGTGAGGGCTCCGCACGGAGGTCCGACCCTATCAGAGGCCCGACCTTATCAGAGGCCCGACCGTGAGGAAGGGCTCCGGGATCGATCGCCGATCGATCCTGGGATCGCTCCCTAACGGTCGCGGCTCTGATGCTCAGGCGTCCAGATCGTCGCGGCGATGTACCGGTCCTGGTCGGCGCGGTCATTGAAGTAGTAGACCGTCACGATCCTGCCGTCCGGCGTCTGGACGGTTCGCGGATAGCCCAGATCCCGACAGCCTCCGTCGTCGCGCAGGATGATCTCCGGTCCCCAGGTCTTGCCCTGGTTTGTGCTGAGTCTGGCGCGAATGCCGAAGGGCGCGGCGCGGTAGCCATAAGTGATGCACACCCGGCCGTCCTGAAGCACGATCATGCTGGCGGGATTTCCCTCGCCGGTGTCGGGAGCGGGCGTGCTGAGATGCCGCCAGGTCTTGCCGTTGTCGGTCGAGACGTAGGCGTCGATCCAACGCTTCGGCCCCTCGCGTCGCCGCACGGCCGTCAGCAAGCGCCGCTGCGACAGGCGGACCGTCGAGGGCATGATGCCGAATCCGTCCGGCTCCGGACCGATCCACGACACGAAGTCCCACGTTTTGCCGCCATTCGTGGTTCGGACACACAGCGGCCGGCCCTCCCGACCGTTCGACTTCGCCGCCGTCAAGAACAGCATGCAGTCTTTCGGACCGTTGACGATGTAGTCCGTCCGCGCGGCGATCCCCTTCCGACCGAAGAGGGGCAGCTTGAACGGTCCCGACCACGTGACGCATCGGTCGGTGGACCAATAGAACCGGGAGGCGCCGGTGTGAACGCTCCACATGCGAACCGTCATCGCGAAATCGGGATGGGTAAAGTCGATCCCGCCCGGACAGTCGATCGGCTTGGCCTCGACAAGGCCCGGGGGACGCGTGCCGTGCAGCCCCGGGCCTTGCGGAATCAGCACGCCCTTGGCCGAGGGGTTCTCGATCCGCCACGTCACGCCGCCGTCCCGGCTCCGGGCCAACAGGTGTTCCTCCGGCCGCTTGCGATCGATGTGGTGCCGCGTCGGTCCCAGGTCCTTGTAGTAGCCCGCGCTGAACCCGACGACGATCTCGTTGCCCCACGACCAGATCCCGTGGTTGGCGGGCCAACCGCCGAAACGTCCGGGCTTCTTGTAGACGTCCACGTGCTTCACGATCGCTGCCCCCTTCGAACCGAACGCCCCCGCAGGGACGGCCACCATCGTCATGACGGACACAAGTGCGAAACGCATGAGAGAAACGCTACCTCCCGCAAGCGGAACCCCGCCCGCGCTACTCCGTCTCCAGCCAGTTCTCCCCGTAGGCGACGTTGACCTTGACGGGCACGTTGAGCGTCATGGCCGACTCCATCTCGTGGCGAACCATGTCCACCTCAACGTCGACGGCGTCCTTGGGCACCTCGAAGACGAGTTCGTCGTGCACTTGGATGAGCATACGGCTGGGCCGGGCCTCGTCGCGGATGCGGCGGTGGATGCTGATCATCGCGCGTTTGATCAGGTCGGCGGCGCTGCCCTGGATGACGGTGTTGACGGCCAATCGTTCGGCCGCCGAGCGGGCGGGTCGGGTGCGGGCGTTGATGTCGGGGATCGCGCGCCGCCGGCCGAGGATCGTCTCGACGTAGCCCTGGGACTTGGCCTGCTCGATGCATCGATCGATGAAGGCCCGCACGCCATGATAGCGCATGAAATACATGTCGATGAAGGTGCGGGCCTCGCCGACGCTCATGCCGGTCTGACGGCTGAGCCCGAACGCCCCCTGTCCGTAGAGGATGCCGAAGTTGACGGCCTTGGCCCGGCTGCGCTGCTCCTTCGTGACGTCCTTGGGCTCGATGCCGGCCACCTGGGCGGCCACGAACCGGTGGATGTCCTGGTCCTCGGCGAACGCACGGCAGAGGTTCTCGTCGCCGCTGAAGTGGGCGGCCAGCCTCAGCTCGATCTGGCTGTAGTCGGCCGTGAGCAGGACGTGGTCCTTTTGTCCGGGCACGAACGCGCGGCGGATCTGCCGCCCGATCTCCGTGCGGATGGGGATGTTCTGCAGATTCGGGTCGCTGCTGGACAATCGGCCGGTGATCGCGCCGGTCTGGTGGAAGCTGGCGTGGATCCGGTCGGTTCGAGGGCAGATCATGTCGGGCAGCGTATCGACGTACGTGCCCTTCAGCTTGCTCAGCTCACGGTAGGCGAGCACCTCGCGTGCGATCTCGCTATCGTGCCGTGCGACCAGCTCGGTCAGCGTCGCCGCGTCGGTGCTCCGACCGGTCTTGGTCTTGCGGATCACCGGCAGCCCGAGTTCGTCGAAGAGCACTTCGGCGAACTGCTTGGTGGAGTCGATGTTGAAGGGCCGGTCGGCCAAGGCGTGGATCCGGTCGGTCAGCCCGGCCAGTCGGTCGGCCATCGTCTTGCTCATCTCGCCGAGGAGCTCGGCGTCGAGCGTCACGCCGTTGTACTCCATGTCCGCCAACACCTGGACCAACGGCATCTCCGTTTCCGCGAACAGCGTCTTGAGCGCCGCGTCCTCGCCTAGCTGCTGACGAAACAGCTCACACAGCCGCCAGGTGAAATCGGCGTCTTCGGCGGCGTACTCGGCCACGCGGGAGATGTCGACCTGATCGATCGAGAGCTGGTCCTTGCCCTTGCCGATCAGGTCGGTGATCGGGATCATCCGGTGGTCGAACAGCTCGGAGGCCAGGGCGTCGAGCGAATGGCTTCGGCGGGACGAGTCGAGCACGAAGCTGGCGATCAGACTGTCGAAATCCGCGCCGCGGACCTCGATGCCGGCCGTCCGCAAGACGGACAGATCGTACTTGAGGTTGTGGCCACACTTGGCCACGTCGGGATTCGCGAAGACGGGCCCCAGGATCGCGATGACCTTCTCTAGGGGCACCGTCCGCCCCGCCAGGCCGCGAACGGGCACGTAGCAGGCCTTCTCGGGCTCCCACGAGAACGACAGACCCACCAGATCCGCCTCGACGGGCTGCAGGCTGGTCGTTTCGGTGTCGAAGGCGAACCGGTCGAGCTTGGCGAGCTGCTTGGCCAACCGTTTGAGCTTCGGCTCGGTATCGACCAGGTCGTACGCGCCTTTGGGTGGCGCGGTCATGTCGATGCGCGTCCCGGTTCCCTCAGTCGTCTCGTCTTTGACCTCCTCGTCCTTGGCCGGCGCGGGTTTGGCCGGCTTCTTCGGGGCGGCCTCGGCTTCGCCCAACTGCTGCAGCAGCCGGGTGAAGTTCAGCTCCTCGAAGATGGGTGCCAACGCTTCCCGTTCGAATCCCTCGAACCGGCACGCGGCCAAATCGAAATCCATCGGCACGTCGTCGCGAAGCGTCACCAGCTGTCGGGTCAGCGGCATCTGCTCTGCGAAGGCCTGGACGTTCTGGCGCTGCTTGGGCGTCAGCTCGTCGGCGTGGGCCAGGACACCCTCGGCCGACCCATACTTGGCGATCAGCTTGGCGGCCGTCTTGACCCCGATGCCGACCACGCCCGGGACGTTGTCCGTGCTGTCGCCCGTTAGGGTCTGGATGTCGATGGCTTGCTCGGGACGGTAGCCCTTCTTGGCCTCGACGGCAGCCGCATCGATCTCCTCGTCCTTGCCGGGGTCGTATAGGATCACGCGGTCGGTCAAGAGCTGCTCGAGATCCTTGTCGCGGCTGACGATGACGACCCGGAGGTCGGGGTGTTCGTCGGCGACCCGTCGCGCGATCGTGGCGATCAGGTCGTCGGCTTCGAACCCCGGTTTGACCAGCAGCGGGATCCCCGCCGCCCGAACGATCTCGAGCATGCGATCGTGCTGCGGGCCGAAGTCGTCGGGAGGCGGTTCGCGGTTGGCCTTGTACGCGTCGTACAGCTCGGCGCGAAAGACCGGCGCCTCGTCCGTGTCGATGACCATGGCCAGGTAGTCCGGTTTGCGAGCCCGCACCAGGCCAAACAGCATCTGGCAAAAGACGTAGGTTCCCCGGGTTGGCTCGCCGGATGGGGCGCTTAAGTCACGAAACGGGGCGTAGTAACAACGGAAGATCTGCGCGTGGCCGTCAATGAGGTGGAGCGTTTCAGGCATCGTGGGTTCCTTCCCGGACGGCGCTGACGTGGCCCGATGGAGCCTACCCCCACAGGAAGGTCGGGTCAAGGTCGCCCCTTTTCGGCCCCCTCGGCGAGGCTATAATACCCACAGGATGGTCTTGTGCCTCCTGCGACACCGGATTCGATCGTCGGGGTCGCTGATCTTCCGTAGCCGTTCACGTCTGCGGTGATGCGAACAAGGGATTGGGTGCTGGAACGGGGACGAGCCGAGATGATCCTGGGACAGTGGGACCTGAGGTCTCAAGCCCGTGTCCATTCCCCGGCAGGGCCGAAGCGGGGATTCACCCTCATCGAGCTGCTCGTGGTGGTGGCCATCATCGCGTTGCTGATCGCTATCCTGCTTCCGTCTCTGGCCGGTGCACGCGCCCAGGCCCGGACGACGGTCTGCGCCTCGCGGATCAGCCAGCTCGGCAAGGCTCTGTTCAACTATGCCGACCACTACGACGAGTACCCACCCTTCATGGGCTGCACGCCCGGCAAAGGCTGGCCGGTCCTGGACGACCACGTCGGGGGGATCTGCGACCCGAACGAAGACTGGATCTTCTCGCTGCCCGGGATGTGGACGACCAAGGAGGAATGGCAGGACAACTTCTACCGCGCCCGGGAGGAGGAGTGGGTCGACGTCGTTCCGGTGCCCCAGAGCGGGACATTGTTCAAGTACGCCCGATTTGCGGCCTTGTATCGCTGCCCGGACTTCGAACGGGTCAGCGATTCGGATAAGACGCAGAACGCGTTCAACTTCACACGTCCGGAGTGGGGCAGGAAGTTCCGGTGCCCGGGGGGTCGGCCTGGAGAGATCGGTTGGGCCGGTTTCCCGGAAGAGGGCGGGTGGGTCAGCGACGCCGGGATTCCGTACGGCGATTTCAAGGGGCATATCCTACGACTGAGCGCCGCCTACGCCCCGGCCATGCTACCCATGCTCATCGACGAACAGTGGGACCGCCACGTCGCCCGGCCACCCGCCATGTTCGAATCGCCGATCGAGTACTTCAAACACCACTGGATGGACACCGATCCGCTCATGTGCACCGACGACGAGGTGGCCCAGTATCACGGCCAGCCGGTCATCGAGTCGGAATTCTACGATCCGGAGAAGCCCTTCAAGAGAGGCAGCATCTTCTACTACGATGGACATGTGGATCTCCGCCGCGATCCGGCTCCCTCAGACGATCCCGGCAAACGCGATACCGAGACCAACCTCCGCAAAATGCCCGGCGCTCTGAAGAACGTGGCAGAGGCGGTCTTCGCCCAACGGGGGTTGCAGTCGCCGATTCCGATACCGAAGCTGTGGTAGTCTTCATGCAGCAACGTTCTGCCCCAGCCGCTCTGGGGCACCTCCCCGGGGCATCTGGGGCTTTGTGTGTTCCGGAGGCGCGCCTCCGGCTTGGCCCGCACTCGAGAATCGAGTAGGTTTGGGGTCACGCTCAGCCGCTTGCGGGAGTCCGTGCGTGGCCGTCATGTGCCAGATTGCCCTGCTTGGTGCCGTCCCTGGGTCGACCGCGGTGGGGGTGCCTTCCCCCGGATTCCTCCTGGGGCTGATGTTGTTCGTGGGGATCGCCTTCGGGGCGGCCGCGCGCTTCGTCCATCTGCCTCGCGTCATCGGTTATCTGATTGGCGGCGTTTGCCTCAAGCTGGCGCTGGCGGCGTTTGTGTCGTCATCTGCCGCCGCGGGGGGGGCAGGCCCGGCGGATGCGTCCAGTCCGCTGGCGTTTGCCGAAGCGATCCGGGCGGTCGGGGGAGGATCGGCGCCGCTCGCCCCGGTCTATGACGTCGTCCTGGGTCTGATCATGTTCACGCTCGGCGGCGTCTTCGAGCGGAAGCACCTCTCCCGCGTGGGTCACCGTGTCAGCCGTCTCAGTCTGGCCGAGTGCGGCGTGACGTTGGGGTGTGTCGGACTCGGGTGTTTTGTCCTTCTGCTGCTAACGGGATCTGGTCGGATCGGGGAGCGGTGTGCGTTCGCTCTCCTGCTGGGCATCGCGGGCATCGCCACGGCGCCGGCCGCTACGCTGTTGGTTCTTCGGGAGTACCAGGCCAAGGGACCGATGACGGACTCCACACTGACCTTGGTCGGGCTGAACAACATCATCAGCACGGTGCTGTTTCACGTGGCGTTTCTGGCCCTGGCGGGAACGGGGGTGATCGAGTCGAGCCTGGCCCCGGATCGGGCGGTATGGCTGGACCTGATGATGGTGACGGTGGGGAGCATCGTGCTCGGCGGAGTGCTGGGTTTGCTGATCAGCGTTGCCCACGCCAAACTGTCGATCGGCGAGACGATGCTGGTCTTCATGGGGATCGTCCTGGCGTTGGGGGCGGGGCGAAACTGGTTGGCCGACGAGCCAATCGGTCTATCCTTCAACTTCATGCTGACCGCGCTGTTCATGGGGGCGACGTTTACCAACGTCGCCATTGACGGCGAGCGGCTGACCGAGGCGTTGAGGCCCATCTCCACCCCGCTGTTTGCGGCCTTCTTCGTGCTGGCCGGATACGACCTGCATCTGGATGAGTTGACCCGCCTCGGCTGGTTGGGGGGTGGGTACGTCGTCCTCCGCACGGTGGGGAAGATCGTCGGTGGCACGATCGGCGCGCGGTGGGCGGGGGAGTTGGAGAACGTCAAGCCAACCATCGGCGCCGCCCTAGTCTGTCAGGCCGGTGTCGCCATCGGGCTCGCCGTCTTTCTGGCCGAACACTGGCCCAGCCCGTTGGCTGACACCTTCACGACCGTCATCTTCGGATCGGTGGCCCTGTTCGAGTTGACGGGACCGCTCGGCGTCAAGTGGGTCGCCGTGCGAGCGGGCGAGGTGAAAGCCGTCACGTTGCTCAGGCGAGCCAAGCCCGCGCCGGTCGAGGGGGTGTCTTCGACGCTGACCATCGTCGGATCGATGCTGCGGCTGCTGGGCGTGAAACGGGATCAGGTCATCGGGGAGCACTACAGCCGGGT
>CAYMLO010000120.1:0-31804 GCA_964390905.1 uncultured Planctomycetales bacterium
GGACCTGGTGGTCGAGCGCAAGCTGCCGTTCTTCATCGAGAAGCCGGTGGCCATCGACTTGGAGACCGCGCGTCGAACGGCCTCAGGCGTCCGGAAGCACAAGCTCATCACGTCCGTCGGCTACATGACGCGCTATCGCGCGTCGGTGCAGCGGGTTCGAGAGATCCTCAGGAAGCAGAAGCCGGTGTATCTGCACGGCGGCTGGGTCGGTGGGGGGCCTGCCGTCTACGAAGGCATCTGGCGGTGGTGGGTCCAGAAGGACCGGTCGGGCGGGCAGTTCCTCGAACAGACGACGCACACGACCGATCTGGCGCGCTATCTGTTCGGCGACGTGACGCACGTGTATGCCGTGGCCGTGCGAGATCGCAAGAAGCGACCGAAGTTCTACACCATCGAGGATGCGTCGATGGTGCAGCTTGTGTTCGCGAACGGCGCGGCCGGCAACCTGGTTAGCTCGTGCAGCACGAGTCAGGGCGGCGGCGTGCGGCTGGAGGTCCAGGCCACGGACATGCGCGCGATGTTCACCGGCTGGGAGCAGAGCGTCGAGATCGACCTGCCCGACGGCGAGCACGTCCGCATTCCCGGCGAGGACAAGATCTTCGCCAAGGAGGACCGCGCGTTCATCGACTCGGTCAAGGCCGGCAGGAGCAAGGGCATCCTGGCCACGTACCGCGACGGCCTGAAGGCCACCGAAATCGCCGTCGCCGCCAACCGCTCGATGGAAACGGGCGAGGTGATCGAGCTGAAGAAACTGTAGGGGACCTGGCACCCTCCGACGGACATGGACGCCTTCTACGAAGCCTACGTCGACTATGTGCGGAACGTGATTCCGCTCAAGATCTGGCACGTCTGGGAGCTGTCGCGCAGGGCGACCGATCCCGTGCCGGTGTCGGATGCGCTGGTGAGCCATGTGGACATCTTTCGCAAGACGCGCTACTACCGGAAGCGGTTGTACTGGGACTTCTGGGAAGGCAAGGTCCCCGAGTGGGAGCAGACCAAGGCGGGGATTGTCGAGATCTTCGAACGGCATGCGCAGGATCGTACCTCCGAGGCGATCGAGCGGGCTTCTCTGGACTCCCTCTGGCCGCTGATCGAGCCCTGCATCCAGCATCTGTCTCGTCCCCTCGTCGAGAAGGAGGACCGTCCCTATGGGTGTTGGGATTGCCAGCTCAAGGAGGATGAGCCGAACGTGGTGGTGGCGCACTTCGCCAACGCCTATCAGCCCGAGTCGCCGTTCCGCTGCATGGACAGGTGCGCTGGTGAACTGCTGCGAGCGATGCACGACATCAGTGCCCAGCACCCCGAACGTGACACGGTGATGGTGTCGTCGTGGCTGAACAGCTTCGCGCCGTTCCACGCGTTCTTCCCGCCGGTCTGGCCTAAGAACATGGAGGGCAGGCAGATGCAGTCGGCCACGTACGGGATCTGGGGCCAGTATATGGACCGGCGCGGCGCGTTTCACCCCAAGAACGCCCGGCGGTTCCGGCAGACCGCAGAGCATCCGTATCCCCTCAGGACGAGTAGCTGTGCCATCGAGGAGGAAGTACGATACCTGGAGCGGGAGGGCTGGAAGAGGCGGTGAACCTGCCCGTGTCTGAGCCAAGGAGCTGCGTCGATGAAATCACTTGTTCGTAGCGTGCTTCGCATTCGAGGCCTTGCTGCGGGGATTCCCCTGCTGGCGTATGGCGCCGTCGGGGTGGCCGATCCCTCGCCGGCGCGGGAGCTCGCTGCGGATCTGGAAACCCAGGACCTCTTCAAAGGGGCGCGCATTCCGAAGATCGACGTGGCCGCGGACGGGACGGTCCTGGCCTTTGCGAAGTCGGGGAACCTGCTGCGCCGAAGTGAAGACGGCGGGAAGACGTGGTCTCGTGTGCAGCAGGTGGGTCCGGATGCCGGTGGCAGCGCCGTCGTCGACCACAACACGGGGGACGTCCTGTTGGTGCGGGCCGCCAAGGGCTATCTGTACCGCAGCAAGAATCATGGCAAGACGTGGGCCAAGGAGACGATCACGATCAAGCCGAACGCCTACGGTCACGGAACGCCAGAGGGCATTCCCACGGGCACGAACTGTTCGGAGTCGGGCATCACGCTGCAACACGGCACGTACAAAGGGCGTCTACTGATGCCCGCGCGGATCATGCCGCCCAAGGGCAGCAATGATCAGGAGTGCTGGCCCTACCATTACAACACGTCGATCTACAGCGACGACGGCGGCAAGACGTGGCAGACGAGTGCGCCGGTGCAGAGCGGGACAGGCGAGGGCACGCTGGCGGAGATGTCGAACGGCGATATCTACTACAACTCGCGTTCGCACATGTCGATCGATCATCGGCGGCGGATTGCCTGGAGCTATGACGGCGGCGCGATGTACGTGGATTGGCGCGTCTGCGACGTTCTTCGCGAAGTGGGCCAGCCCTTCTACTTCAAGTACGGCACGGAACCCAGCTATGGCTGCAACGCCGGGTTGGTGCGCCTGCCCCTCGAAAGCACCGGCGGCAAGGACGTGCTCGTCTTCAGCACGCCGGACGATCCGGGCAAGAAACGGATTCGCATGACCGTATGGGCGAGCTTCGACCGTGGCAGGACGTGGCCGGTCAAGCGCCTGGTCTACAGCGGTCCGAGCGCCTATTCGTCGTTGGCCACCGACAGACAAGGCAACGTCTACCTGCTCTTCGAGAAGGGCACAAAGAAACTCTACGAAACCGTCGCCGTGGTCAAGTTCGATCTGGCGTGGCTTATGAAAGGCCACGATCTCGAGAAGCTCCTGGCCACGCCCGTGACCATCAACCGCCCGTTGGGACGCAGATAGGCCGCTCTAGGGGTCTGGCTCCTTTTCCGCCTTGCCGGGAAAGGCTCCGTCCCCAGGGCAGGATACGCAACGGATGGGCCACACGACTGGGAGCGATGCTGCGGAAAAGGTGCCTGACCCCCTCGGACCCGGACCGCCAAAAGACGCGACGATGTCAGGCTTAGGTATCCCCTGCCGCCTGGCTGGCGGATACGAAGATACAGGGAGATGAACCGTGCGAATCAAACAATCCGTGTGCTATCCGATCATGAAGACGGACGAGATCAGTCTGGAGGATCTGTTCAAGGCCTCAGCCGTCATTGGCTACGCGGCCGTGGAGATGTGGGGCCGGGGGGACGATTTCGACGAGGTCTGCGAACTGGCCAAGAAGCACGGCTTGGTGATGGCCAGCATGGTGGGGCACGCCTCGTTGCCGGATGGGCTCAACAAGCGGTCGAACCACGAGCGGATCGAGGCCGAGCTGAGAGAGTCCATCGATGCGGCCGCGCGGCATGGCATTCGGGGCGTAATCTGCTTCAGCGGCAACCGGCAACCGCACATGAGCGAGATGGAGGCAATCGAGGCGTGCGCGGACGGCCTGCGGCGGATCGCGCCCTACGCCGAGCAGAAGGGCGTGAACGTGAACCTGGAGCTGCTCAACTCCAAGCGGGATCACGCGGGGTATCAGTGTGACCACACCGAATGGGGCGCCGCTGTCGTGCAACGCGTCAACAGCCCGCGGGTCAAGTTGCTGTACGACATCTACCACATGGCCATCATGGAGGGCGACCTGATCCACACGATTCGGGAGCACATCCAGTGGATCGGTCACTTTCACACGGCCGGCAACCCGGGCCGCAACGACATGGACGACACGCAGGAGCTCAACTACGCCGGCATCTGCCGGGCGATCGCGGGAACGGATTACGACCTGTACGTCGGCCACGAGTTCAAGCCCAAGGGCGACGTGATCGAGGCGTTGCGGCAGACGTTCGAGCTGTGTGATCAATCGTAGCGCTAGCGTTGCTTAGCCCCGCCGCGTGCGGCGGGGAGGGGCCGCACGCGGCCCCGCTAAACGCGCGTAGACCTGATGTGCATGCCCTACGAGGACGAGGTGGCGCATGGTTCCTCTGACGAACTTGTCTCGGCGAGAGTGGCTTTCGGCAATGGGCGCTGTGGGAATCGGCGCTGTGCTGGGTGGCGGGTGCCGGTCTACGTCTTGTGCTGGGCCGACGTTGTCTAAGGGACATCGCATGAAGCACTTCGACTACTCGAAACTGTCGAACCCGGTCTGGACGTTGCCAGCCAAGCACCTTCGTGACCCGGCCGCGCTCGTGCACGCCGGGAAGGTGCTCCTGTGGTTCACCTACTACGACCCCAAGGCGAAGACGTGGCACATCGGGCAGTCCGCTACAGAGGATTTCATCCACTTCGATGAGATCCGATTGATCTCGCCCGAGGGATATGCTTCGCCCGGCAATGTGATCCGCGTAGGCGACGAGTGGGTCCTGTGCTATCAGCAGTACCGCAAGTTCCCCCACTATCTGTGCGTGGCCCGGTCGAAGGACCTCGTGACCTGGTCGAAGCCGGAGCGGATCTTCAACACGGGCCCCGACAACGCGTGGAACATCGACAAGCGGACGATCGATCCGTTCCTGGTCGAGTGGAAGGGCAAGTACTACTGCTACTACACGGGCTCGACGCGATGGGGGCGCAAGTCGGGCCATAACCTGATCGGCGTGGCGGTCTCGGCGGACCTCAAGCACTGGCGCGATGCATCTCCCGACAGGCCCGTCATCGGCGTCGACTTCGAGTGGGAGCAGCCCGACGGGAACGAGAATAACTGCGTGATCCGGTACAAGGGCCGCTGGTTCATGGTCTACTCGGCCAGTCTGAAGTATCAGAAGATCGCCTATGCGCTGAGCGACGATCTGGTCCATTGGGAGAAGCAGAGGCTGTGCAACGTTCGGGCCTTCGAGGGCTCGAGCACGGGCTTCGGCGCGCCGGTCATCCTGGAGGGCCTGGCCGACCCGAGCACGTACCACATGCTCTACCAGGGCCGGGACCGCAAGGGCCACATGAGCTTCTTCCTGCTCGAGAGCAAGGACCTGGTCAACTGGCGCTGAGGCGCATCTCCGCCGAGCCGGCCCGCCCCCGGCTCGTTGTTCTACACCAGTTGCGGTCCGGCTCGGGCGTCGGGGCCGAAGCGCCGCCAGCAAACCCCAGAGCTGAGTAGAACAACGATCCGGGGACAGGCCGGCTCGGCATGATCAGGTGTATCCCCAGAATCATTGCGGACAGCAGGCCAGCATCGCGACGGGGAACGCGGTCGAGCTTGACATTCATTTGGGCGGGACTAGGCTAGGAGGATTGGCCGTTGCGGCGATCCTACGCGGGGTGTCCACGCAGCGTTTGTCTCTCGATCGAGGCCCGGTCGTGTTCAATCTGATGGACCTGATGGTACGTGTGCCCATCGTGCTGCTGGCGCTGACGCTGCACGAGTTCGCGCATGCGTACGTGGCGTATCGACTGGGTGACCCGACGGCGCAGCGGATGGGGCGATGCAGTCTTAACCCCTTGGTGCACTTGGACTTATTTGGGACGCTCTGCATCATGTTCGGGCCCATCGGGTGGGCCAAGCCGGTGCCGGTCAACCCGATGAACTTCCGCCACCCGGGGCGGGACAACATGCTGGTCTCGGTGGCCGGGCCGATCAGCAACATCCTGCAGGCCGTGGGCTTCGCGCTGCTGATCCGGCTGCTCGTCTTCGCCGACGGCGCCGAGTTGCTGCCTGCCAGCCTCTCGGAGCGATCGGTGTTGATCATCTACGTGATGTTTCGCGTTGCCGTGTTGGTCAACTGCGGCCTGGCGGTCTTCAACATGCTGCCGATCTTCCCGCTGGACGGGTTCCACGTGACCCGCTACTTCCTGGGGCCGGAGAACCGCCAGGCGCTGGACCGAACCGCGCCGTATGGCATGTACATCATCCTGGCGCTGATCGCCCTGCCGTTCTTGACGGGTGGCCAGATCAGCCCGTTGCGGATGGTGATCCTGTATCCAGTGGATTTCGTGTTGGAATACATCGCGGGGGTGCCGGGGTTGGGCCTCGGCTAGAACAGGGAGGCGACGAGCAAGCGATGCGCGTGTTGTCCGGTGTCCAGCCGTCGGGGAAGCTCCACCTCGGCAACTACTTCGGGGCGATGCTTCCGCAGGTCGAGATGCAGGCCGAGCACGAGTGCTTCTACTTCATCGCCAACTACCACGCGCTGACGAGCTTGTCCGATCCGCAGGCCGTCGACGACTACTCGATGGAAGTGGCGATGGGGTATCTGGCGATCGGGCTTGATCCGGAGCGGACGGTGTTCTTCCGGCAGTCCGACGTGCCGGAGGTGACCGAGCTGGCTTGGATCCTCAACTGCGTCACGCCCGTGCCGCTGCTGCAGCGCTGCCACGCGTACAAAGACAAGGTGGCCCAGGGCCTGGCCGCCAACGCCGGGTTGTTCACCTACCCCGTCCTGCAGGCGGCCGACATTCTGATTTACCGAAGCCACCTGGTGCCGGTGGGGCAGGATCAGAAGCAGCACGTCGAGATCACGCAGGACATCCAGGGCAAGTTCAACCAGCAGTACGGTGACGTGCTGGTTCGGCCCGAGCCGCTGATCCGCGAGGAGGTCGCGGTCGTGCCGGGCACGGACGGGCGGAAGATGTCCAAGAGCTACGACAACGCCATCGAGCTGTTCCTGCCCGCCAAGCAGGTCCGCAAGAAGATCATGTCGATCGTGACCGATTCGACGCCGGTCGAGGATCCCAAGGACGCCGACCGGTGCAACGTGATGGCCTTGCTTCGGCTGATCGCCGACGAGGACGAGCGTGCGGCGTGGGAGGAGCGCTATCGCGCGGGCGGAACGGGGTATGGCGAGGCGAAGAAGCGCCTCTTCGAGCTGTTCATCGAGAAGCTGGGACCGGCCCGGGACAGGTACGATGAGCTGGACAAGAACCGGGATCACGTGGAGGCGGTCCTGGCCAAGGGCGGCGAACGGGCCCGCGCGGTGGCCCGCGAGGTGATGGCGGAAGTCCGCAAGGCCACGGGGATTCGGATCAGCCGAGCGGACTGAAGGGCAGGGACGTCTGGGACAGGAAGATCGGCATGTCGGACGACTATCGTGTCCAACTCGACATCTACAACGGCCCGCTGGATCTGCTGCTGTACCTGATCCGTCGGGAAGAGGTGGACATCTACGACATCCCGATCGTCAAGATCACCGAGCAGTACACGGGCTACGTCGACGTCCTGCGGGAAATCGATCCGAACGCGGCGGGTGAGTTCTTGGTGCTGGCGTCGATGCTGATGGAGATCAAGTCGCGGATGTTGCTTCCCAGGCCGCCGGCCGAGAGCGAGGAGGAATTCGTCGATCCGCGGCTGGAGCTGGTCCGACAGCTTCTGGAATACAAGCGGTTCAAGGACGCCGCGCACGAGCTTCGCGCCGCCGCCGAGGAGCATGCGCTTCGGTTCGCTCGGCAGCCGCAGCCGCTCGATCCGGAGGGCGAGCGCGATATCGAGATGGACTCGCTGCACCTGTGGGACCTGGTCGAGGCGTTTCGGGAGGTGATGGCCAAGATCGGCCGGTTTGCCCCGCACGAGGTTCACTACGACGACACGCCCGTGGCCCTGCACGCTGCGGACGTCGTCGACCGACTGGAGCGGGAAGGCGGGTCGATGGAGTTCATCGAGATCTTCGAAGGCCGGACCCGCAGCGAGTGTATTGGGCTGTTCCTGGCCCTTCTGGAGTTGGTGCGGCAGCGACGCGTCCGCGCTGAGCAGGACGCACCGTTTGCGCCGATCTTCCTGCATCTGATGGATGCCACGCCGATCGATGAGCCCGAGGAGGCCCCATCGTTCTTCGCGGTGCGCGGCGAAGGAGAGGAGCAGGCCGCTGCCGAGGCGCCTTCGCAGGACGGGGCGGAGGCGGCTGGCGCCGCCGCTGACGTCGGCGATGGCCTTCGCGTGGTGCCTGACGAGACTGAACTTGGCGAGGTGTCGGACGTCTCCGGTGTTCCCGAGCCTGAGGCGAGTCCGGCCGACGCCGACGGATCGTCCCTCCCCGCCGAGCCAAGCGAGGCCCCCGAGTCGCCATCCGCCGAGCCCGGGGACACGTTTGATCCGCCCGCCGCCGCCGGCCCGCCAGGCTGAGCGCGCTGGTATCTGGTCACCGACGATCCCGTCCGGAGCATTCTGGCGGGAATCGGCTGGACTTGAGCATGGTCAATTTATCATCGGTTATATCGTTAATGATTTGCAACACCCTTTATTCTAGGAGTTTGCGATTTTGTTCTGGCTCAACAGATTGCACTGTTGAGGGTACACTATCCCGTCCATTTGACTTGTTTTCTTGCTTCGCTCTTCGTTTCGTGATATACTTGCCGATACTCTTGGTGGGTTCAAGGGCTCCCGCTGCGTCCAGGAGCGTTCCATAGAATGACATCCGGGTCAGGGAAACGTTGGAGCATCTGCGGTACCGTTCTAGCCATACCTCTGGTTGTGGCCGGAAGTGCGGGCTGTGTGGGCTTCACCGGGGTGGACAGTGATTTGCTGGCCAGCCTCGGCCTGCCGCCGGGCTTGCTGATCGAAGAGGGGGGCAACGTCGTCATCAGCTGCGTGAACGGGACCCAGGCACCCGTCCAATGGCGTCTGACCTGGCAGCAGGCGGGCAGCGAGGAGGAAAGCACGTTCGCCGTGACGATCGAGTCGGGCAAGACCAAGACGCTGTCGGTTGAGGGGGGGGTCGAGCGGATCGCCGCTGGCAGCCTGGCGGGCTGGTCCGTGGCTGCGATCGTGGACCCCAGCGGGCTGGATCCCCACACGGTCAGCTATGGGGGCGGGCCCCTCGAGAATGGCGTGGACTTCCAGAGCGGAGACATCATCCGCTTCAGCATTTCGCCGTCAGGGGACGGCAAGTACCTCATCACGGCAGAGATCGCCCGCGGGGGGTAGGCCCCGGGGTGAGCGGGCGGGTCCGAGTGCGGCGTTCAGCCGCCTTTTTTTTGTGCGCAATCGACGCTGATTCCCCCCTGGCTGAACGCCTGTTTGTTATCTCAACAGGCCCCATGAATGGTCCGATATAACGGTCAGCGAGGAGCCGGTGCGGTCGGACAGTCCTCCTGTGGGCAGGGCCTGTCGACGCGGGGCAGAGCGGGCGATCGAGAGCTCCCGCCCAGGCCGGGGGACGGCCGACCCCTTTCCGCCAGGGGACCGCCATGAATCGACCCAGGGCAAGCGTCATCATCCCGACCTATAACTCCGGACAGTTCGTGGGCCATGCCATCGAGAGCGTCCTGTCGCAATCGGTCGATGACGTGGAGCTCATCGTCGTGGATGACGGGTCGGTCGACGGCACGGCGGCTCGGGTGAGCGGGTATCAGCCGAAGGTCCGATACGTCGTGCGCCCGCATCGCGGCCCCGGAGCGGCCCGGAACTACGGCGCCGGGTTGGCTCGAGGCGAATGGCTGGCTTTCCTCGACGCGGACGACTTCTGGTATCCGCACAAGCTGGCGGACCAGCTCGGCCTGGCCGACCGGCACCCGACGCTCGACTTCATCACGGGCAACCACCACACCGTCGATGAGACGGGCCGACTGATGGGTGAGGCATTCGCGGATAACGAGATGATCAAGTCGCAGCTTGGCGGCGTGGCTCCGCAGGACACGGTGTTTGCTCGCGAGGCGGCCGGTCAGTATGTGGAGCATCGGTTCGGCATCCTGTCGACGACGATGGTGCGTGCCGGGCTGTTCGGTCGGGTGGGGGGGTTCAGCGAACGGTATGGCCTGGCCGAGGACATCCACCTGATGTTCCGGCTGGCCGCGAAGGGCCGGTCGTTCGGCGCGGTTCGTCGTCCGGTGGCGGCCTATCGGCGTCGAGCGGCATCGACGTCGCACAGAGACGATGAGCGTCGGCATTGCGTGACGATCGACGCGCTGACGGACCTGCTTCGGTACCACGCCTTGCCGGCCCCGGTGGCGCGGGCGGTGCGGGATTTGGTGGCCGAGACGCAGTTGGATCTGGGGTTGCTGCTGGCTCGGGGGGGGCGTCGGATGTCGGCGACGGCGGCGGCCGGTCGGGCGTTCCTGACGAAGCCGAGCTGGCGTGCGCTTCGGACGGCTGTGTCCGTCGGCGTTGCCACGGAATCCAGATCAGGTGGGACGGACTTCGATTGGGGCGATCCGGTCGAGCTGTTCAGGTTTGGAGCCGTCGTATGACGCAACCGATGGTCAGCGCGGTGATCCCGGCTTACAACGCCGCCGACACGCTGAGTCGGGCCATCGACAGTGTGATGGCCCAGACGTTCGACGACTGGGAGTTGATCGTCGTGGATGACGGCTCGTCGGATCGAACGCCCGAGGTGGCGCGGTGTTACGGAGACCGCGTCCGGATCGTGCAGGGGCCGCACGCCGGCCCGGGCGAGGCGCGGAACCGCGGCGCGGCGCTGGCCCGGGGGCGCTACCTGGCCTGGCTGGACGCCGACGACGTCTGGTACCCGACGAAGCTCGCCAAGCAGATCGAGCTGGCTGAATCCGACGACGAGCTGGAATTCATCACGGGCAACTATCGGTTCATTGACGAGACGGGCCAATGCCTGGGCACCGGGTTCGAACGCGTCCCGTGGCTGATGGCGCGGATTCGTCGGCCTGCTGGGCAGGGGTGTCTCGTCTTCACCCGCGACGACGTGCCCGCGTTTCTGAGACACGGGTTCGGCGCCGCGATCACCGTGTTGATGACACGGGCCCTTTTTCAGCGGATCGGGGGGTTCTGCGGTTGGCTGTCGGTGGCGGAAGACCTTCACATGGCGATGCGGGCGGTGGCGGCGTCGGCCAAGTTCGGCGCGGTGTGCGAGCCGTTGGCCACGTACTACCTCCGCCAGAACAGCACCGTCCGATCCGACGCAGAGCGTGCTCAACGTGAGACGATCCGGGCGTACCAGGACCTGCGTCGGATGCTGTCGACGTGCGACCGACCGGTCCGGCGAGCCCTGGCCGAACCGCTCAGCCGGGCGCATCTGGATCACGCTGCGGTCCTGGGCCGATTGGGTCGGCGCCGCGAGGGAGCGGCCGCTGCGTGGCGGGCGCTGTGGCTCAGGCCGCATCGTACGGCCCTGAGCACGATGGTGGAGATGGCTATTGGGGGTTAGTGTGCAACGACGCTGTCGCGTACTGCTGGTCGAGAACGATCCCGGGATCGGCGGGTCGGGTCGGAGTCTGCAGACGCTGATCGCCGCGCTGGATCGGGGTCGGTTTGATCTGTCGGTCGTCTGTTTTCCGGATGGTCCGATCGGACGGGCAATACAGAGGCAGGGCGTGACATGCCATTGGCCGAAGCGCTGGCCCAGGACAGGTCAGCCGGTTATCTGGCAGGCCAGGTGGGTGTGGTGGCTGCGACGTCTGATCCGCCGTTGTGGTATCGATCTGGTTCACGTCAACGACGTGGCGGGATTCCGGCTGGCTGGGCTGGCCGCCCGATTGGCGCGTGTGCCGGCCGTCTGCCATGTCCGGATGGCCGGGTCTGCCGAGGATCTCCAGTGGTCGTTCGGCCTGGCCAGACCGGCTACGCTGGTCTTCAACAGCCGAGCCATGGCCGAGCACACTGGGTCCGTTCTGCCCTCATCGATGCGGGACGTCCGCGGGGTCATCGCGCCGAATGCGGTGGACACCGATCGGTTCCGCCCGGGGGAATCGACGTCGGCGTCAAAGGCCCGACTCGGCTGGCCGACCGAGGTCCTCGCCGTGAGCGTCGTCGGCAATCTGTCCCCCCTGAAGGGCCAGGACGTCTTCCTCGAGGCTGCCGGAGACGTCCGAGATCAGTTCGACGGGCCGGTAGCGTTCCACTTGGCGGGGCGTGATTTGACGGCGGATGGCGGATGGACCCAGGCGTTGCTGGGGCAGATCGACCGGGCGGGTTTGGGGGGGTGTGTGACGCTTCACGGCCCGATCGACGACGTGGTGCCGGTCTATCAAGCGAGCGAGGTGGTGGTCTGGCCGGGACGTCCGGCATCGGTCTGCCCGTCCGGGGACGGCACGCGGGTTTTCCAGGTCGGATTCCCTCGCTGTGTGATCGAGTCGGCGGCGTGCGGCAAGCCCTTGGTTCTGTGCGACACGCCGGGCGTCGCGGAGGCCGCCATTGCGGATGAGACAGGCCTGTTCGTTCCGCCGGAAGACCCGTCCGCGATGGCCGAGGCCATCTTGACGTTGCTGCGGGATCCGAACCGCCTCGGTGCCATGGGCCGGACCGCACGGCAATTGGCGGTGACGCGGTTCGGCCTCGAGGAGCATGGGCGGCTGATCGGGAACATCTACGAGTCGGTCTTGGATGAATGGTCGGCGTGGCATGGCGCGAGTTCGCGCGTCCACCGCCTGACGGCGGCGAGTTTTCCTGGGGGAAGTACGTGATGAGTGTGGCTGCACAACCAGCCGTTGGACAAACAGATCGGTCAGAGGCCGAGAGGTCGGTCGGTCCGGCCGCCGAGCGAGAGCTGGATCTGCGGGCCTACTACGAGGACAGCGGTGAACGGTTCCGCTGTGTGCCCGAGTTCGACCCCAGAGAGCTCGTTCGCGTCGGGCTGGTCTTCCGCCTCATGCCGCGACGCCCCGGCCGCAGTGCGCTTGATGTCGGCTGCGGCGACGGGTTCCTGTGCGAGCAACTGGCGGGTCGCGGGTTCAAGACGGTCGTTGGCGTCGATCTGGCCAGTAGCCGCCTGGCCTACGCGCGAGACCGGCGTCCCCAGGGGCAGTTCGCCCAGTCGGATATCAACAGGTTGCCCTTCGCTGATGGGCAATTTGATACGGTGACCTGCATCGATGTGCTGGAGCACCAACTGGATCCCGTGCAGGCGTTCCGGGAGCTTGCGCGGGTCAGCCGGCGGTACGTGATCTGCAAGACACCGTACCGCGAGGCGCTGCCCGCCAATTTGTGCCCCTACTGCCGTCGGTCGTTTCCGCCGGACGGCCATCTGCACAGCTTCGACGAGGACCGGTTCCAGCGCATGGCCGACGCAGCGGGGATGCGACTGCTGCGATGGAAGCACGGCCATCCGATGTTCGAGTACCGGCGGTTTCGGTATTGTCCCCCGCTGCGGTGGTTGATCGCGGGTTACTACCGCGACAGTGGCTTCATCGGGGGTTTGTTCGAGAAGGACTGAGGGAGAGACGTTCCGGTTGGCGAGCATGACCGGGGGCAGCGGATGTCGAGCGTGGACGTCCAACCCGTCGTTGGTCAGATGGATCCGCTCCACACAGAGCGATCGGTCGACGCCGTCGAAGTCCGGGATTCGGACCTGCGGGCCTATTACGAGGACCGGGGGCGACGGGTCCGCTACGTGCCCGAATCGGACGCCATGGAGTTGGTCCGGGTTCGGTTGATGCTCAGGCTGATGCCGCGACGTCCCGGCCGAAGCGTTCTCGATGTGGGGTGCGGAGACGGCTATCTGTGCGAACGGTTAACGGGGCTCGGATTCGAGACGGTCGTCGGCGCGGACCTGGCGGGAAGCCGCATCGCTTACGCCCGCAACCGGTATCCACGGGTCCGGTTTGCCCAGTCAGACGCCTGCAGATTGCCGTTTGCCGACGGGCAGTTTGACGTAGTCACGTGTGGCGAGGTGCTGGAACACCTGACCGACCCCGAGCAGGCGATGCGGGAATTGGCACGGGTCAGTCGGCGTTACGTCGTGTGCACGACACCGTATCGTGAGTCGCTGATCGACAACCTGTGTCCCTACTGCGCCCGGTCGTTTCCGCCGGAAGGACATCTGCAGCGCTTCGACGAGCGGCGGTTCGCGGAGATGGGCGCCGCCTCGGGCGCGCGATTGCGACGGTGGCGGCACACGCATCCGATGTTCGAGTACCGGCGGTTTAGGTACTGTCCCCCGCTGAGATGGCTGATCGCGGGTTACTATCGCGACAGCGGGTTCATTGGGGGCTTGTTCGAGAAGGCCTGACGTGCATACCGGTTCGCGGGCGATTGTGCCTGAGGGTCCGGTCGATGACGAGGCAACGCGCAGCCATGCGAGCATTGGTGGTCAGCGAACTCTTCAGTCCGACGCGAGGCGGCACGGCCGTCTGGTTTGATCAGGTCTACCGGACCCGGTTGGCAGCGGGCAGCGAGGTGGTCGCGGCCGATGTGCCCGCCTGCGAGGCTTTCGACTGGGCCTATCCTCGCGTGGTCCACCGGGTTTCATGGCGGCGACATTCCTGGTTGCGACCGGAATCGGCCGTGATCTACGCCCGGTTGCTGCGTCGCGTGACGGTGTTGGCTCGGAGCGGGAGGTTCGAGGCCATCCACGCTGGGCGTGTCCTGCCCGAGGGACTCGTCGCCGTTCTGGCCGGGCGAATCGCGCGACTGCCCGTCTTGATCTACGCGCACGGTGAGGAGATCACTGGCTGGCGGGAAGGACGAAAGGGGGCGGCCATGCGGTGGGCCTATCGTCACGCGGACGCCGTCATCGCCAACAGCACGTTTACGCAGAGCCGCTTGGATGCGCTTGGCGTCCGTCCCGATCGCATCGTGCTGTTGCGGCCGGGTGTGGACGTCGAACGATACGGTCCTGGCGTGGATGGCCGACGCGTGCGGGCCAAGCTGAACCTCGGTGAGTCCCCACTGATCCTGTCTGTAGGACGGCTGCAGCCCCGCAAGGGATTCGACCAGGTGATCGCAGCCCTGCCCGAGGTGATGCGAGACGTGGCTGACGTTCAGTATGCTCTGGTCGGATGCGGGGACGACGAGGGGCGTCTACGTCGACTGGCCTTCGAGCACAACGTGGCCGACCGCGTGCACTTCGCCGGGTGGGTTTCGGATGAGGCCCTGCCTGAATGGTACGCCGCCTGCGACGTCTTCGCGATGCCCAACCGTGACATTGAGGGGGATACCGAAGGCTTTGGCATCGTGTACCTCGAGGCGGGCGCTTGCGGCAAGTGCGTATTGGCAGGCCGCGACGGGGGAACCGGATCCGCCGTGTTGGATGGCGTGACCGGATTGCGGGTCGACGGTCATGATGTGTCGGCAGTCGCGGGGGGGCTTCTGCGATTGCTGAGGGACCGTGACGTGGCCGAGGCGATGGGCCGACGGGGCCGGACGCGGGTCTGTGGTGAGCTGACCTGGCAGGCGGTCGCTCGCAAGACGTGCAGACTCCACGAATCGTTGGCGAGACCTGAAGAGATGGCGGCGGCCCCGGGGACGTTCCCCGGACGGGTCGCGCTTGGGAGATGGACGACCTAGGGCCTGATCGAAATGCCCGAGAATTCTAGCTTTCTGATTTTTACAATGCCCATAACCACCGTCCTATTCGTAATCGCCTACCTTGCAGGTTGCCTTGGGGCACTACGCTATCCACTGCTCGGTGTGATTACGTATCTGATGGTCTATTTCACCTTCCCGGCCATTGCCTGGTGGGCCAAGCCGGTCGAGTGGATGGGAATCCGTTACGCCTTCATCGCGTCGGTCTTCACGGCCATCGGCCTGTTGCTGAATTGGAAGCGGCTCTCTTTCGGCAAGCAGTTCTGGCATCGTCAAGAGGTCTTGTTCACGCTCCTGATCGGCACGATGTGGATCAGCATGGTCACGGGCGCCGGGCCTTGCGAGGTCAGCTACAAGCAGTTGGACAAGATGACGAAGGTGTTGATCTTCGTGTTGATGATGACCCACATCATGACGGACCTCCGGTCGTGCCGCGCCCTGATCTGGGCCATCATCATCGGGACGTTCTACCTGGCCTACCAGTCCTACTCTGCAGGGCCTCACAGCTTTGAGGACGGCCGGCTCAACGATATTGGCGGCCCGGACTTCGACCGGGCCCCCGAGCTGGGCATTCACTTCGTGGCGATGTTGCCTTTCATCGGGGTGATGCTGCTGCGGGATCGGCGCCGGTACGCGCGGGTCTTCCTGGCGATTGCGGCCGTGCTGACGGTCAACGGGATCGTGCTGACGCGGACTCGCTCGGCCATGACGGCCATCATCGCCGGATTGGCATGGGGCTTCGCCAAGACCCCCCGGCGGTGGCGGAACCGGGTCACGTGCGTCGGGGTGATTGGGCTGTTGGGGTCGTACTGGCTTGCGGACCAGCCCTTCTGGGACCGGATGGGCACGATCTTCACGGCCTATGAAGAGCAGTCCATCGAACAGCGCAACGAACGAGGAGAGATCATCACCGCCGGACGCATCCCGACCTGGAAGGCCGCCTGGGCCATGTGGAAGGCCAACCCGCTGGGGGTGGGCATCGGCAACTTCACGCGGCTGATCGACCGGTATCCCCCGGCGTCCTTCCCAATCGATGCCCACAACACATTCGTCCTGTGCTTCGCAGAGCTTGGAATCCTGGGCATTCTTGTATTTATGACTATTTTGTATAGCGCTCAAAAGCAGATCAAGCGGCTGAAGCGGACCGTCGCGGCACACGCACACCTTCAGTGGCTGGCGCTGGATCTGTTTGCGCTCGAAGTGTCTATTATTTCATTCCTGGTGGGCGGATTGACGGTTAGCCGGTTTTACTGCGAGATGTTGTGGTGCCTGCTGGCCATCCCCATCTGCCTGGAGCGGGCCGTTGCCAACGACCTCCGGTCCCCGGCGGCGGCTCACGAACTGGCCGTTGAGCCAGCCGAACCGGCTCTGAGCATGACGCCGGCGCTGGCTCCGGCATAACCTGCGTAGCCCCAGGGACCTGCGGCCAATGTTCCCTGGGGCTTCTGCGCGTCTTCTTCCTTGACACCTGCCATTTCGACGCCTAGTAATCATTAGGCGGCGCCGCTCATCAAGTCGGGGACGGGAGGAGCACTGCGTGAGTCGGCATCTGATCGCATGGACAACCCTGGGTCTTCTGGGCGTTCTGGCTCGGTCGGTTGCGTGGGGGGCGGTGCTTCCTGGCGTTCCCGCCTACCTGTGGTACTACGGCTGCACGCCCACGTCGGCGGGCATGATCGTCGGCTATTGGGACGGCCTGCCCGGCTACGAGAACCTGTTTGACGGCGATGCCTCGACCGAGACGCAGGCTACTCGTGATATGATCGCGTCTCCCGAACACCTGGCGGATCCCGACAGCAGCCATCATTCGGCTAACTGCATCGCCGACTTCATGAGGACGGACCTCGCCGGCACCACCATCTACGGCAACGAGGCGCCGGGGCTGGCGCAGTACATCGCATGGGATGATCCCGAGACGGCCATCAACGAGAGCTACGAGCCCGTCATCGAGACACACGATCCGTGGGAGATGGACTGGGCGTTGTTCACCGGGGAGATTGATGTCGGTCGGCCCGTGATGCTGAACATGGTGTGGTGGGTGTCGAAGGATGAGTGGTACGGTCACACGGTCGTGGGCTACGGTTACCAGGATGACCTGTTTGAGATATCCGGCATGACCGTCGGTGGATTCGCCGTGCGCGACACTTGGCCGGACGGCCCCGAAGGGGCGTTCTGGCTGGATTCGGACCAGAACCCCGTCGAGCCCATCATCGACCAGGACGGCGTCGAGTGGTGGCCTTGGCTGGTGCTTGGCGACTACCTGCCCTATGACTCCATCCCGGACTGGACGATCATCCAGTCCTTCACCGTTGACATCGTCGTGCCCGAGCCGACGACGGTGGCGCTGCTGGCCGGCCCGGTCCCGATGCTCGTTCGTCGCCGCAAGATCAGACGACTGTGCGGCCGATGATTCGTGTTTCTCCCTTTCTTCTGAAGGTTTTTCCAGTGGCTTGCCGTGGCGCGGCGTCAGCGGGGGATCACCTGGACTTGGCCTTCTTCGCTTCGGTGGGCTGCGATGCCGGTTGGCTGGCGGCGATCTCCTGGATGGCGTTCTTCATCGCCTTGGGGTCGAACAGGATGGTCTTGATGTAGGGCATGGACTCGAGCGTCTGGTCGATCTTGCCCTGCTGACGCTTGTGCAGCGTGACGATGGTGACCCGACCGGCGAGTTCGACGTAGCACATCTGGGCGATGTTGCCGACGATCTTGCGGTCGTCCAGCAGTGTGAAGCCAAAATGGGTCATCCGGTTGGGGTACTTCTTGCCCGTGAAGACCTTGACGTCCATGCCGCCTTCCTTCCACCGCCAGTCGTCGTCCATCCGCTCCCAGTCCACGATGCCGTCGATGCGCTTGATGACGTCGAAGGGGATGTCGCGGAACTGCTTGCTGGCCCGCTCGTAGACCCGCCACTCCTTGCCGGACGGCGTCCAGATGTATCCGGGGATCTTTCGGCCGTTGCTGTAGATGACGACCCCGGGCAGGGCGTGTTGGGGACGGGACGGCGTCTTGCCGAAGGGGCTGGCGCCCGGCGGGCGCTTTGCACCGGCGGCCTGGGTCGAGGGCGCCGATGCGGGGGCGGGTTTGGCATCCTGGCTGAGCAGCTCGATGGCCGATTTGGGCTTCTTGCGGCGGTACTTGGCGGGCGGCGCGGCGGAGGCCGCCGAGACAGCCACCGTCAGGACCGCTCCCCATGCCGCGTAGGGTCCGCGAACGAAGTCGTTCATGCTGATTGGCCGCCTGTGCCCGTGGCCTTTGCCGCTCGGGCTGATCATGGGCTCGAGAGGTCCGCCGTTGTCGCTTCTATCTCCGTCCGACCAGACTGGTGGCCGTCGTCTTGATGCCCCGCAGGGACGATGCGAGGGCGTCGGGGTTGGGGGCATACTGCATCGCAACGTCTCGTGCGACGAACTCTCCGTTGACCAGCTCGGTCAGCGAGTCGTTGAAGCTTCGCATGCCCTCCTCGGTGCACGCCCCGATCAGGTCGTCGAGGTCATCGTCTTCGCCCTTGCGGATCTTCTCGCGGGCCGTCGGGTTGATCAGCAGGACCTCGGTGGCAGGGATGCGGGAGATCTGCTCGTCGAGCGCGGGCAGAAGCCGCTGTGCGAAGATGCCGACTAGGCTGTTCGCCAACGAGCTGCGGATAAACTCGTGCTGGCTCTTGGGGAAGAACTCCAGGATGCGGCTGAGGGCCTGCGGCGCGTCGGCGCAGTGGACGGTGCCGAAGACCAGGTGCCCGGTTTCGGCCGCCTGGATGCCGGCGAGCATCGTGGCTGCGTCGCGAAGCTCGCCGATGAAGATCACGTCCGGGTCCTGCCGGACGACCTGCTTGAGCGCGGTGGGGAAATCCGAGACGTCGATGCCGATCTCGCGCTGCGAAATGATGGCCTTGTTGGCCCTAAAGGAGTACTCGATCGGGTCCTCGATGGTGACGATGTGACAGCCCCGGTTGTCGTTCACGAGATTGACCATGGCGGCGAGTGTAGAGCTCTTGCCGCTGCCGGTCACGCCGCTGACGAGGACCATGCCCTCGTGCGTGCGCATGGTGACCTTCTCATAGACTGGCGGCAGGTGAAGCTCCTGGAACGTCGGGATGCGGCTCTGCACGCGCCGGAAGGCGGCGTGGGTTTCGCTCATGGCGCGGAATACGTTGACACGGAATCGATCCTGGCCCGAGCCCTTGTAGCTGAAGTCCAGCCCGCCGGTTTCCTCCAAGAGCTGGCGCCGGCCTTCCGGGATGATGGGGTTGACGAGCGCTTCGATCTCCTCGTTGGTGGCGATCGCGTCGACCTCGAGCTTGCGCAGCGAACCGGCGACACGGAAGAACGGCGGGAACCCCACCTTCAGGTGCAGGTCGCTCGCGCCGTACTTCTCCATGGCCAGCAGTAACTTGTCCATCGATTCGATCTTCGCCATACGTTCCTTTCTCCTGCTCCTGGGGAGAAGAGCCTGGTTTGGCTCCGCCTACGAGGGTAGGCCTCTTGCCCCGTTTAAGAGTATACGCCCGCGCGTCGGTTCGCTCAACGTCCCGGGCGTCTATCTTGACCGGCGCATCGGCCAGCACTACGATGCGTCCGATGCGTCAGTACCGACCCACACGTGAGGAATTCGGCGAATTGGCCCGGCAGGGCAACACCGTGCCGGTGTACTGCCAGTTGCTGAGCGACAACCTGACGCCGGTGACGGCCTTTGCGCGGGTCTCGGCGACGACCGACCATGCCTTTCTGCTGGAGAGCGTGGTGGGGGGGGAGAAGATCGCCCAGTACAGCTTCATCGGCGCCAAACCCGATCTGACGTTCGAGGCCACGCGGGACCGGGTGGTCATCGAGTCGACGGCGTCCGGCACGCGGGAGAAGCGCCAGGCGGACGATCCGCTGACGGTGCTGGCCGAGCTGTTGGCCAACCACCGCGCGGTACACCACCCCGAACTGCCGAGATTCTGCGGGGGCGCCGTCGGCTATGCCGGCTACGACATGATCCGCTACTACGAGCACCTGCCCAACGACCCGGAGGACGACCGCGGCCTGCCGGATCTGCTCTTCGGCGTGTACGACACGATCGTGATCTTCGACCACGTCAACAAGACGATCAAGGTGGTCGGCCAGGGGCACGTGGACCGACACGGCGTCGATGGGGCGTATGACGATGCCTGCCGGCGGATCGATGAGACGGTCGAGGCGCTGTCCCAACCCCGGATGAGCCAAGTGGGTCAGATCGTCACGAAGGGTCAGCCGACGCTTCCGTTTACGAGTAACTTCGAGCGGCGAGATTTCGAGCGGGCCGTCGAGGCGTGCAAGGAGTACATCCGAGCGGGGGACGTCTTTCAGGTGGTCCTGTCGCAGCGGCTGTGCGTGGAGACGGACGCCGAGCCGTTCAACGTCTATCGTGCGTTGCGTGTGGTGAACCCGTCGCCGTTCATGTTCTATCTCAAAAGCCCGGCCTGCACGTTGGTCGGCGCGAGCCCGGAGATCATGTGCCGGGTCGAGGACGGTCTGGTGACCAACCGTCCCCTCGCCGGTACGCGACGTCGCGGGCGGACCGAGGCCGAGGACAAGGCCCTCGAGGAGGAGCTGCTGGCCGACGAGAAGGAGCTGGCCGAGCATCGCATGTTGGTCGATTTGGGGCGGAACGACGTCGGACGCGTTGCGCAGTTGGGATCGGTGCGTCTGACGGAGGTGGAGATTGTCGAGCGGTACAGCCACGTCATGCACATCTGCAGCGAGGTGCTGGGCCAGCTTGCGCCGGGCAGGACGGCCTTTGACGCCCTGCGGGCGGCGTTGCCCGTGGGGACGGTGAGCGGTGCACCGAAGGTCCGGGCGATGGAGATCATCGACGAGTTCGAGCCGACGCGTCGCGGGCCCTACGCCGGTGCGGTCGGGCACGTCGACTTTGCCGGTAACATGGACACGTGCATCGCGCTGCGGACGATGGTCGTGATGGACAGCCGAAAGTTCGTCGACACGCCCGCGAAGCGTTACCGCGTCTACATCCAGGCCGGCGGGGGGATCGTCGCCGACAGCGTGCCCGCCAACGAATACGAGGAGACGATCAACAAGGCGCGGGCGCTGCTGAAGGCCGTCGAAATCGCCGAGGATGGATTCCAGTAGAGACCGGCGCCGACCCCGCCATCTTGCCACGGGGATTCGCATCATGCCCGAGCAGATCAAGGTGCTTTTCGACACGGACATCGGCACGGACATCGACGACGCGGTGTGCCTGGCCTACCTGCTCCGTCAGCCTCGGTGCGAGCTGATGGGCATCACGACCGTGGCCGGTGAACCGGAGAAACGGGCGATGCTGGCCAGCGCGGTCTGTCGGGCGGCCGGCCGCGACGACGTGCCCATCCACCCCGGCACGGGACAGCCGATGATCGTGCCGACGCATTCCCCCCAAGCGCCGCAGGCCGTCCGACTGCCGCATTGGCCGCACCGCGAGGATCTCGAGCCGAACTCGGCCGTCGAGTTCATGCGCCAGGTCATCCGTGCGCATCCCAACGAGATCACGCTGCTGGCGGTGGGGCCGATGACCAACCTTGGTCTGCTGTTTGCGACGGAGCCGCAGATCCCCTCGTTGCTCAAGCGGCTGGTGCTGATGTGCGGGGTCTTCACGACGCAGCTGCCCGGCCTGCCGTATCGTGAGTGGAACGCGTGGGGAGACCCGCACGCGACGGCGATCGTGTATGCCGCGCCGGTCACGCCGCATCTGTCGGTCGGCCTGGACGTGACGATGCAATGCTACCTGACGCCCGACGAGGTCAGACGGCGGTTCAAGCCGCCGCCCCTCAACGTCGTGGTGGACTTGGCGGAGGTCTGGTTCCGTCGCGCGGACCGGATCACGTTCCACGACCCGCTGGCGGCCGCCCTGATCTTCGAGCCGGATATCTGTGAGTACGTCGAGGGGAAGGTCGACGTCGAGCTGACCACGCCGCGTCTGTTTGGGATGACGCATTGGTCAACCGAGGCAGGAGACACCCCACACACGATCGCCCTGAAGGTCGACCCCGATCGGTTCTTCGAGCACTATTTCGCGATTACCGGGTAGTGTTCCGTGGGCAGTGGTTCCGGGGGACGCATGGTCACCCCGGAGCCGGTCTGTCCCCAGGCCGGTGCACTTGGTCAAGCGCCCCCTGCGATCTGAGAGCGGACTGGGAATGGACCGGCCCGCCCCCGGCTCGTTGTTCTACACCAGTTGCGGTTCGGCTCGGGCGTCGGGGCCGAAGCGCCGCCAGCAGACCGCGAAGCCGTGCGTCCGCTGCAGACCGATCCAAATCGTTTGCGGGCCGGGCGGGCTGCCGCGTCTTCGTTTCCCATAGTATCCCAGTTGTGCGACCAGTCGGACCATCTCACCCAAGGGCGGTGGGACGCTGGGGGGGCAGTCCCGCGGATGACCTGCCAAACCGCCTTCCACTCCGCCGGCTCGAACACCGCTTGACAGGCCATGTCAGGACAGCTGCGACCCAGGCGGCACACGTACAACGTGCGCCAGGCAACAATCAGGTACCCCGCCAGGCACGACAGCAACCGGTTGATGTGCTTGCACCGCCGCGCTTCCACGCGGCAACCCGATTTCACCCCACGGAAAAGCACCTCAATCATCGACCGCACACAGTAGCACTGAATCACCTGCCGAACCTGCTCGATGTCCTCCACGGGCAGGCTCGTCAACAACTGCCATACCACACGCTCATCGTTGTCGGGCGGGGTGATCTCCCGCACCTCGACCACGTTCACCGTCACCGCCGGAAGCTCGCGATCCGAAGGCCGAGGTGGACGCAGGGACAGGCGTGCTGCGCGGGCCGCAACGTTCGCCTCGCGCGATTGACGCGGTTGTCGGCGACCTCCTGTTTCGCAGGGCACTCTGGCCTTTCGGCCACGCACCTGGATCGTGTGCGTGAACAACACGGGCTGCGCAAGAACGTACTCGGTCATGTACCGGCTCGCCGTTTCCCCCTCCGCCTTGTCGTGCAATGCCCGGTCGTGGCAAGCCCGAACGATCCAATCCACACGCCGCCGGGATGCTGGCCGTGGGATGTCCTCCCAGCTGCGATAGCACCTCCCGCAACCGGTTGTTCAGACGGTTGTGCTTCAGGTCCGCCGTCGTCATTGGGTCCACTACCGACGGAGCCACCATCGGGGTGGTCCTTGATTGGTTCGGCCATCCGAGACTCGTTGAGCCATCCGATGACCATCCACCTCCTCACGCTCATCTCCCGATACGCCATCTCCGCCAGTAGAAACCCCAGAGCTGTGTAGAACAACGATCCGGGGACGGGCCGGTCCCCCGCCGCGCGCGGCGGGGTTCAACGAGGGTTGACGGACAATCGCAGTGCTGCCATCCTGGCGTTGTGTGGTCAGAGGGTTCGCACGACGAGCCGATCGGTCTTCGAGGCGGTCGAGCCTCTACACAAGGACAGCAAACATGACACAGACACGACGCGAGATGTTGGCGGGGACGACGTCGGCGATCGCCGGCCTGGCGATGGCGGCGAAGGTCAAGCAGGCGCTGGCGGCGGGCGGCGCGGATTGGGTCAAGGTCGGCATGTGCGACTGGTCGATGCAGCGGACGGACCTGCGGGCCTTCGACCGCGCAAAGAAGATCGGGCTCGACGGCGTCGAGGTGAGCATCGGGTCGGTCAAGAACGACCTATGGCTCCGGCGGCCTGAGGTGCAGAAGAAGTACCTCGACGCGGCCAAGCGGCATGGCATGGAGATGCCGTCCATGGCGATGGGCCTGCTCAACGGCGTGCCGCTCGTGTCGGATCCGCGGGCGCCCGGCTGGGTGGCCGACACGATCGCGGTGGCCCCGAAGCTCGGCGCCAAGGTGGTCTTGCTGGCGTTCTTCGGCAAGGGCAAGCTGACCTACGACGACAAGCGAGAGCGGGCCAAGCTGATCTCGATCCTTAAGGACCTCGCGCCCAAGGCCGAAAAGGCCGGCGTCATCCTCGGCCTCGAGAACCTACTCAGCGCCGAGCAGAACCTGGCCGTGATCGACCAGGTCGGCTCGAAGCACCTGCAGGTCTACTACGACGTCTGGAACGCCGCCGGGCAGAAGTACGACGTCGTCAAAGAGATCAAGCAGATGGGCAAGGCCCAGATCTGCCAGGTTCACTTCAAGGAGGGGCGGGACCTCCTCGGCGGGAGCGGCAAGGTCGACTGGGCCGCCGTCGCTGGCGCGCTCAACGAGATCGGCTATCGAGGCTGGCTGATTCTGGAGACCTCCAGTCCCAGCCGGGACGTCGTGAAGGACACCCGCAAGAACCTGCAGTATCTCAAGAGGTTGTTCGGGGGCAGTGCGTGACCGCTTCGCGGGCCGCCACCGCCTGCAATGAATCAACGCCGGGGTTCAGAGCGTACGCTCCTGAATCTGTCGACATGTCGACGTGTCTGATGTCAGAGCTTCAGGTCGGCCACCATCCGCTTGTTGGCTTTGATCATCTCGTCCCAGGTGACGGTACGGTTCTCGTGGGCGGCGATCCGTCCGAGGATACACGTCAGGTTGCTGTCGACGCTCTCCTTGGCGTTGTTGATGGGTTTGGCCGACCGCATGCTCTCGACCAGGGCCTTGATGTTCGCCACCGTGCCGTCGGTGAACATGCCCTTCGTGTCTCCGCCCTTGAAGGGCTTGTCACCCTTGATGGAGACGTGCCCGAAGTAGTGCGAGTCGACCGTGCCGTTGCTGCCGAAGAGGCGGGTGCACAGGTCGCTGTAGCCCTTGGCGAATTGGGTGGATTCGAAGTCGACCAGGACGTCGTTGGGATACCAGTAGGTTACGACGAAGTGGTCCCAGCAGTCGCCGACGTCGGTCCGGACCTTGCGTCCGCCGGTGC
Organism: uncultured Planctomycetales bacterium; assembly: GCA_964390905.1. Taxonomy (GTDB): domain Bacteria; phylum Planctomycetota; class Phycisphaerae; order UBA1845; family JAFGLZ01; genus JAFGLZ01. The sequence goes on from CAYMLO010000120.1 coordinate 24,889, forward strand.
CGTAGGCCTTGATCGGGTGCGACCGCAGGTACCAGTTGGCCACGTCCAGCACGTGGATGTTCTGTTCGACGATGATGTCGCCGGACAGGGCGATGTCGAAGACCCAGTTGCGCAGCCTGGCCGCGTCGGAGCGTTTCTTGGGGTCGACGCGAGGTGATAGCCGCCCGCCGTGGTAGCAGACCTGACCGAGGACGGGCTTGCCGATGTCGCCGGCGTGGACGCGTTTGGCCGCCTCGATGAACAGCGGTGTGCTGCGGGTCTGGAAATCGATCAGGAGGGAGAGCTTGCCTTCGGCCTTCTTGCCGGCCTCGAGGACGATGTTGCAGCCCGGAACGTCGACGGCGACGGGCTTGGCGACGATGACGTGCTTGCCCGCGTCGATCGAGGCCATCACCTGCTCGGGGTGGTAGTAGGGCGGGCTGGTGACCGATACCGCATCGACCTTGGAGGCCAGCAGTTCCTTGTAGCCGTCCAACCCCTTGTGGCAGCGCGACGCGTCGACTTTCAGGGCGTCGCGTCCGACCTTCAGGCGATCGTCGAACGGGTCCGCCAGCGCGACCACCTGGATGTCGGCATGCTTGTGGCACAGCTTTCCGAACCAGACGCCGCGCCCGCCGGTGCCGATGATGCCCAGCTCAACCTTCGAGTTGGCCCGGGAGCCCTTGACTGACTTGGCCTGGACGACGGTGACGCCGGCCGTCGCAACCGCCGCCGACTTGAGAAAGTCCCGTCTCGCCATGCCCTGCGGTGTTGGATCGCTCATCTCGTGTCCCCTTGGCCCGGTCCCCCTTGTGGTCGGCGGCCCGGGCCGCTTGCGTTGGTTGGATGCTTGTCCCGCTGCAGTCCCAGCGGCACCTGGACGGCGATGCGGGGGGCGAGGCGAGACGCGTGGCCCCGCACCCACGATTGCCGCTACCGGCCGGCGCATCATACCAGGAAAAGTTGTGACCGTCCGCCCGTGTTGGGCGGCGGCGTCCGGCAGGCCCCGAGTCGTGCGCAATAAAGAAGGACTGCCCAACAGGACAGTCCCCGATCTTCTCCCTCCTCCTTTTCTCTCTGAGAACCCTCCGGGTCGACCCCTCCGCTCCGCCCTTGTAGCGCCTGTTGTACCATCCAAGAAATGGACTACCAGGATCTTGACCCCGCTGTCTTTGCAGACTGACTTGTACAGGGATACATCTGACCTGGCACTTGGACCGTGCAAACCATGTGGCGAGCGGCATGCCATAGCGATCACTAACTTGGGTAGAACCTCAGGAACTTCTCCATCTTTCCGCCGGACAGGAAGTTGGAAAAACATTTGTGGGTCAGTGGTTGTGATCCAGACTAAGAAGATGTTAGTGCGCTGTTTACAAGGGGCATCGTCTTCGAGGCGTCCTTTGGGGGGGCGCATTCGTAATCCACTTTTTCTGCCGTTGTTATGCGATTGTTGTGCCTGTGAAACGTGTGTTGTTCCTCGTCAACGCGGGCTTCGGCAACCAGACCGCGCCGATCCCGATTCTGAGGGTTCCCGTGCGCATGTGCCCCAAGGCAATACCAGGTCTAAGACGGGCGCGAGGATCCGTTCGGAAAGGCAGGCAGCATCAGCGAGCTCGGGAGGGCTTACTGAGCTTGACGGTCACCGCCTTCTGCGCTCTGAAAGTTCGTCCAGTGAGGTAGTCGGTGAACTCGACGCGGACGGTAATCTCCTCGTGGGCGGGCGGGCGGACGCGCCAACGGCACTCCACAGTGTAGTGATGGGTCATCAGGCGTCCGTGCCAGAGCTTGGGGGTGTGATCTGCGTCGAACCGGTACTCGCCGATCTTCAGTTGCCCGTCGGGATTGGCCAGATCGAACAGCTCGACCCGGATCTCGCCGGCCGCTTTGATTACGTGCCCTTCCTGATCCACCGGCTGGATGTAGACGGTTATCCCGTCGTCTCCCGGTTTGCCGTCGTAGTCCGCGCCGCCGGACAGCCGCTCGAGCTTGATGGCGGTGACGTGGTACAGTTTTTCGAGGCGCTTGTCGCCCAGCCGCTGGAGCGTCTTGATCTGCGTGCGCTGGGCTTCGATCAGGGCGTCCTTCGTGGTGTTGTGATTGGTGAGCTTCTCGACTTGGTCGCTCAGCTCTCGGTTCTCGAGGTCAAGTTGGCGGAATCGCTCTTGGGTGGTGGGGCCGTCGCAGCCGGCCACGACACTCAGGCCGATGACCAGCAGAACGCGCCCGGCAGGTTCGATTTGCTTCATGTTGCCGGCCCTCGACGTACTGGGGTCCGGGACTGACTACTTGGACGACTTTTTGCGGCCCGAGGGGGCCTCGGGCATCCGTTCGAGGACGGAGTCGGCCAACCCGTACTCCAGCGCCTGTTCGGCGTTGAGCCACAGGTTTCGGTCGCAGTCCGACTCGATCTGGTCGACCTTCTTGCCCGTGTGCTTGGCCAGAATCCTGTAGAGATCCCGTCGGACCCGGATGATTTCCTCGGCCTCGATGGCCAGGTCGGTCGCGGCGCCCTGCAGCGTGCCGCCGATGAGCGGCTGGTGTAGCAGGACCCGGCTGTTGGGCAGGACGAATCGCTTGCCCTGGGCGCCGCCGGCCATCAGGACCGCGCCCATGCTAGCCGACAGTCCGATGGAGTACGTGGCGACGTTGCATCGCAGGAATTGCACCGTGTCGTAGATCGCCAGACCGGCCGACACGCTTCCGCCGGGCGAGTTGATGTAGAAGCTGATGTCGGCTCGCCCGTCTTCGTTGCTCAGGAAGAGCATCTGGGCGATGACGATGTTGGCCGCTGCGTCCGTGACGGGGCCGCCCAGAAAGACGATCCGGTCCTTCAGCAGCCGCGAGTAGATGTCGTACATCCGCTCGCCGCGTCCGGTTTCCTCGATCACGTGGGGAACAAGGACTTGACCTGCAGTCATGGTGATTCCTCGCATGGTGGTGTCGAGCTTCCGACTTGGACAGACGATTCGACGCCTCTGCAGGCGCGTGGCCGACCGGAGCGCCTACTTGTCCGATGGTTTGCCCTTGTCGGCGTTCTTGCCCGCGCCTTTTTCCTTCTTGCCCTTGGGCTCGTGTTCCAGGATCTCGTCGACCAATCCGTATTCCTTGGCCTCGTGAGCGTCCATGTAGTGATCGCGCTCGGTCTCGCTGGCGATCTTCTTTTCGTCCTGTCCGGTGTGCTTGGACAGGATGGCAACGAGCCGTTTCTTGTCCTTGAGGATCTCGTCGGCCTGGATCCTGACGTCTTCGGCCTGGCCGCCTACGCCGCCCACGGGCTGGTGGAGCATCATCTTGGAGTTAGGCAAGGCGAACCGCTTGCCGGGCGTGCCGGCGCACAGAAGCAGCGCAGCCCCGCTGGCGGCCGTGCCGATGCAGTAGGTCGCTACGTCGCAACTGAGGAACGTCATCGTGTCGTAGATGGCCAACGTCTGGTCGACGTAGCCGCCCAGCGAGTTGATGTACAGATGGACGTCCTGTTCTTTCTTGTCGGCCTGAAGGAAGAGCAGCGCCCCGATCACCCATTCGGTAACCTCGGGCACGATCGGGTAGCCGAGGTAGATGATCCGATTGTCCAACAGATGCTGGGCGATGGTCCGGCGATCCCGATCATCGTGCTGGCGGTATTGGATTCTCGGCCGGGCTGGATGCACATTCCACCACGTGTCGTCCATAACGATAGGCCCCTCAGGTCCCCGCCCGCGCCGCGGGCAGATCAGACAACATGCTGAAGCTCATTTGACCTGACGCCTCCGCCCGACAAGGACACGCTCATTGAGCGTCCCTAGGTCTCGTCGGACAGGTCGTCCTGATTCGTCTCGGCTTTCTCTCCGGCTTCGGTCTCGCCTACTTCCTGGTCGGCTTGCTCGGGTGTCATCTCGGTGATCTCGGCGTCTTCGAGCAGTTGATCGATGCACTTCTCGTCCCGGATGCTGACGTACAGTGCCTGCAACCCCCCGCGTCGTATCAGCTCGTCCCGAACGCGGTCGAACCGCCGACGGGAGGACTGGGCGATCTGGGCGATCTGGCCGTTGATCTCGTCCTCGCTGACCTCGAGCTTGAGCTCTTCGCCAAGCTTCTCGAGGATGAAGAACATCTTGATTTCGTTGGCCGCTTGCTGGCGGGCGGTCGTCTGGAGCTCGTCGAGGTGCTTCTGGACCTCCGCCTCGGGCACGCCGCGTCGTTGCATCTCGACCATCCGCTGCTGGACGACCCGTTCGGTTTGTCGACTGCTCAGGCCAGCGGGGATCTCCAGCTCCGTCTTGTCGGCCAGATACTGCCGAACCTGAAGCCGCATGGCCCGCTGGATCTCCTGATCGATGCGGGATTCCGATTCGGCCCGCACCATCGTCTTCAATTCCGAGACGCTGTCCAGTCCCATCGTTTGGGCGAATTCGTCGTCCAGCGGCGGCATGACGAGCCGCTTGACGTCGCGGATCTTGAACTCGAGTTGTGCTTGCTTGCCCCGCAGCTCTTCATCCTGGTGGTCATCGGGCACGTCGACCTCCAGGGTCCGCTCGTCGTCGACCTTCGCGCCCACCAGCGTCTCCCCAAGCTTCTCGACGACGATGCCTTCGACGCGCGAGGGACGGGCAGCAAACTGGGCGTTCGTTTCTTCGTGGACTACCTTCCCGTCTACGCTCATCTTGATGTCTGCCACCACCATGTCGTCTAGCTGGACTTCCTCGTCCTCGACGGGGTCGTAGTGTCCAAACCGCATGCGAAGCTGCTCGATCTGTCGGTCGACGTCTTCGTCCGTGACGGTCACGATCGGCTTGCGGACGGGGATGCCCTTCACCTCCGGCAGCTCAAACTCCGGTTTGACCTCCACCTCGCAGCTGAACTCCAGATCGGCGTCGGCGGGCAGCTCGATCTTGTCGAAATCAAGGTCCGGGTCACCGAGGACGTCGATCTCTTGCTTCTCGGTGGCGGCGAGGAAGGCTTGGCCGACCAGCTGTTCCTTGAGTAGCTCGCGGACCTCGCTGCCGTAAGCCTTCTCGACCAGCCGTCGCGGGGCCCGTCCGCGGCGGAACCCGCGGACGTCACGCTCGCGTTGCAGTTCGGAGAACTGCTCGTCGAGCCGCTCTTCGATGATGTCCTTGGGAATGGTGACGGTCAGGCGCTGACGGAGCGCGCCGATGTCCTCCACGTCCACGCCGATGGCTTCCTTGAGCTTCTCGGCCTTCTCTTCGGATAGCTGCTCCTCGGTCTTTTCGACCTCGTCGGCCTCTTCCTCTGCGGGCGCTTCTTCCGCTTCAGGCGGCTGGTCGACCCCCGACGTCTCGTCTGCCTCGCTGGTGGGATCGCCGTTCGTCTTGGCGGCCTGTTCCTCGGTTGGGTCGCTCATTGCCTCAGGCTCCTTTGGGTCTGGTACGCCCGACCTGGGTCAGGCCGTTGAGCGCCTTGCACCCTAGAATGACGAAGCCCATCACCCAACGGCCGGCCAGGCGTGATCGACGCAGCCCGGACCGACAGGCGGGTGATGGGCCTCTCTCATGCCGCCCCAACCGCAGCCAACGCCTGGCTCCCGACTGACCGGTTCCCTGCGGCGGGGTATGGTTGTCCGTCTTGTCCCCAAAGCCCTCGATGCCGTGCCGCGGCTGCCAGTAGCCCGCACGGGCATCAGAGCCCTTTCCCCAGTCTCCACAGCGGGCGATGGGATTCGAACCCACGACAACGACGTTGGCAACGTCGTGCTCTACCAGCTGAGCTACGCCCGCGGCCCCTCCCTCCGAGCAACCGGTACTATACCGCCCGGCGGGGAGTGCCTGCAAGGGGGTTTTCCATGACGGTCCCCGGCGCCGAGTGCTACAGGTGCGGATCTCTCGGGCGAGCGGACCAAAGCCGTTTGGGAAGGCCCGCTCCAGTAGGGTCAAGTCTGCCGCGAGTCGACGGGCCTGCTCGACGGCGCGCTCCGTCTCCAGCGGTAGCGCGGGCCTCTCCGTCCCATACGCAGCTCGCTTGAGCTTGAGGATTTCGCTCCTGGCATGAGCCCCGCGCTCCAGCTCCCGCCCCCACGCGGTCTCGGTTGGGTTTGGCTGCACCCCGCAGAGATACCAGGCCTCGATGGCCGGCGTTGCCAGGGCGATTGCGATCTTGAGTTCCTCGCCGGATTGCCTGCGACGGAGTCCGCGCAGTACCTCGTTGACGACCGCGCGGAGCTCACAGAGACGGCAGTCCTGACGGTCCGCACCGGGCTCGTCATGTCCCGGTTCATGCAAGCGCGTACCATTGGAGTCCACGACGACGATCAGTCCGTCGGCCTCCGTGCGGTAGTGCGCGTGTTTGATGACCGTTGGGAGCGCTTGGCGCAAGCCGTGATACCCGCGGCTCCGGAGCGGGGGCAGAGGCTGAGGCGCCGTTTCCCGCCCAAGTAGTCCTTCCACAAGGACACGAATCGCCGCCTCGTCTGCTTGTGACTCGCCAAAGACGATGAGTTTCATGACTCGAGGGGGACGCCGCCCAGGATGCCCGAGTACCAGATTTCGCCCAAGTGTGCGTCGCCCAGGATCTCCTCGATGTTTGGCTGATCGATCAATCGCTGGAATCTGACGTCCTGGCCGATCTTGTTGGCGATGACGATCTCCTCGGGGCGTTCCCGATACAGATCGAGCATGACGGGCGAATGCGTCGTCGCCACGACCTGGGTCGGCTCGCGCGTCTCCCCATGCTCCTCTGGGTAGGATAGGCGGTACAACGCGTCCTGCACTTGTCGAAGCAGCCGCGGATGAATCCCGCGGTCGGGTTCCTCCAGACAAACCACCAAGGGGGGATCCGGCAAGTAAGCCAACGTGAGCATGGCCAGCGAGAGCAGCGTTCCTTGTGAGAGTTCAGACGCGGGGATGGCGTGGTGTTCGTCTTGAGTCCGCAACTTCAATGCCCTAATCCCGCTCTCCGGTGTGTCGAACAGGACTCGATCGAACTCGGGCAACCAGCGAGC
>CAYMLO010000121.1:0-31343 GCA_964390905.1 uncultured Planctomycetales bacterium
CCCCATCACGCCCAGCCCGATCTTGCGGTTCCGCTTGCACATCGAATCGATCTGTTCGAGCGGGTATCGGTTGGCGTCGATGACGTTGTCCAGGAATCGGACCGAATCGTGGACGGTCTGGCGTAGGGCGTCCCAGTCGACGCGTGCCCCTTCCGTCCCGGCGTCCAGGACGAACCTACCCAGGTTGATGCTGCCCAAGTTGCAGGCCTCGTAGGGCAGGAGGGGCTGCTCGCCGCAGGGGTTGGTGGCCTCGATCCGCCCGAGATGAGGCGTCGTGTTGTAGCGGTTGATCTCGTCGATGAAGACGACCCCAGGCTCTCCGGTCTGGCAGGCGTTCTGGATGATGATGTCCCAGACGTCCTGCTTGGTGTAGACCTTCCCCTCGTAGTCGGCCGGAACAGGCCCAACCGGACGCGGGGTCTGGCTATGTGCCGAGGCATCCGACTCCGTCGGCTCGCAGGCGGCCGGGATCAGCGACCGGATGCCGTACTCCCAGATATCAATGTCTCGCGGGATGTAGAACGCCTGGCCCGTTCGGGGGTTCCGGACCATGTGAGGCGAATCAGGGTCCTCGACGAACTGCCGCATCCACGCATCGGTGAGCTTCACCGAGATGTTGTAGTTGGTAAACGCGTTGAGGTCCTGCTTGGCGTGCAGGAACTTGAGGATGTCGGGGTGATGGATGTACATCATCCCCATGTTGGCGCCCCGGCGGAACGCGCCCTGTTGGATCGCGTTGGTGGCCTCGCTGAACGCCCGCCAGAAGCTGATGGGGCCAGAGGTCGTCCCGCCGCTGGACCGGATGTAGTCCCCGGTCGGGCGGAGCTCATCGAACGCGAACCCCGTACCCCCGCCGGCCTTCTGGATCAGCGCCGTGTGCTTGATCGAATCGAAGATTCCGTCAATGCTGTCCTCGACCGGGAGCACGAAACACGCACTGAGCATGCCCATCTCGCGACCGGCGTTCATCAGCGTCGGGCTGTTGGGCATGAATCGCCCGCTGGCCATCAGGTTGTAGAAGCGACATGCCCACGCGTCTCGGTCTACCCCGGATCCGCCGTAGTGGGTTGCCTCGACCTTGGCAATGGTGTCGGCGACGCGACTGTAGAGATCCTCCGGGCGCTCTACGACTTTCCCCGACTCCTCCTTCCTCAAGTAGCGGGCCTCGAGGACCCGAATCGCATTGTCGGTCAGGCGCAGAGCTTCCTTGCCCGCGTTGCCGTTTCCGCCGTCGTCCGCTGGGTTCGCCATCGTTCACTCCGTTGAGAGGTCGCCCACCAACCAGACCCTTCCGCAACAACCGAGCGGTGCCGTCCTTGGCCCTATCCCGGTGGCCAAACTGGCCGGTGCTTCCGCTGCCTGACCGCCACGCCGCAACGGATCCTCACCTGTTTGTGCCACTCAGGCACGGTGACTCGTAGTGCTAGCTCTTCACCCTGGACCACCTGCTGACAGCTGTGACTGATCTGGAAACCGCCTCCGCCGGGGTCAGCAGGTTTCGCACTAGATCTTGAGGACAACATATGTAATACCCCAAGATGTGGGGCTCGTCAAATGTAAAACACGCAATTCCCGAATATTTCGCTAAGCCCCTGTCTCTCTCACAGCTTAGGCCGACTCCGGTTCGGCTTCTCACAACCTTCTATACGACGCTAGGCACCCTAGGTTGGGGTTGTCCACAGTCGCCGACGCGGTAAACCGGGCCTGGCTGTAGCGCAATCGCTGCTTTGATTAATGACCTGCCGCGGCTGCATCGCTGGCCCGCCCAAGACCACTCATTCGCGGCGATTCGCGGCCCGCGGCCCGGTTGGCGAAAACGATCAGTGGGGCTTCACTTCGACCAGATCGTACTCGGTGGTGCCCACGCCCAGCGACGCTGCATGCCCGAGCACAAGCGTCGGGTCGATCTCGGGCCAGTACCGCGCGCACAGGTCCAGACCGCTGCGGTCCCGGATCAGATCGAGCGTGGCCTGTTCGACGGCCAGCGGCGCGACGCCGGCCAGCACGCCGATGTCGTCGATCTCGACGGTGGCTTCTTTGCCGATGCAGTCGCAGTCCTTGGTGATGTTCACCAGGCAGCTGACGTAGGCGATCCTGCCGCGCTTCTGGTGGTGCAGGCCCGCGGCCTGCTCAGCCATCCTGCGCTGCATCTCGGCCGAGCCGAGCTTCCAGTCGAACTTCACCGCGTTGTTCCTACAGACGGTCAGGCATTCCCCGCAGCCGATACAACGATCGTCATCGATGGCCATGGCCGAGGCGCCGTCGGCCTCGACGATGGCGTCGGCCGGACACCATTCTGCGCACTCCCCGCAGGCCAGGCATTCTTCCGGTTCGATGCGTGGCTTGGCCAGGCTGTGTTGGTGGAGCTTGCCCTTGCGGCTGGCGGTTCCCATGGCCACGTTCTTGATCACCCCCCCGAGGCCTACCTGACAGTGGCCGGTGACGTGTGTGACCACCAGACACGCCTGCGTTCGGACGATGTCGGCGGCTAGGGCAACCTTCCGGCCGTCTCGACCGTTGATGGGCACCTCGATCTCCGCCGAACCGAACAGCCCATCGGACATGATGACGGGGGCGCCGGTCCTCTCGATCGTAAACCCGTGCTCGTGCGCCACCATCTGGTAGTCCACGGCGTTGCTGCGACGCCCCGCGTACAACGTCGAGGTGTCGGTCAGGAAGGGCTTGCCTTCAGCCGCTCGGACACAGTCCACCAACGACTTGACGTGGTGAGGCTGCAGGTGACACGTGTTGCCCGGCTGGCCGAAGTGCAGCTTGATGGCCACCAGGTCGTTCTTGGTGACGGTCCGGCCCAGCTCGGCGCGTTCGTAGAGTGCCGCGATCTTGCTCGACCACACGTCGGGCGGATCATCGAACCTGGCGGGAATGAAGAACACCTGCTCTGCCATGCGTCCGTCTCCTCGGCGATTTGTGCTGACGGTCTGGCCGAATCATAGGCGGGCCCTACGACGATGCAAGGGCGGATGGTGAGCGGGGGCGCTGAGCTTCACACGGTCGCGCCGGGGCGGTACAATCTTCGATCTCCATCGCCGACCTACGTAGGAGAATTCCCCATGCGGTTAACTGGATCGGTTCGGATGGTCACGACCTGCGTTTGTGCCGTCTGTCTGGCGAGCGCGGTAGGGTGCGGGCCCACGGGAGGGTACAAGATCATCCCCATCCCGGCCGACAAGACCCTCGAGGAGACGACGATCATCCGCGAGCCCGGCATGGTGGTGGTCGACAAGATAGCCGTGGTTGACGTGGACGGCGTGATCGTCAACTCGGAGCGAAACGGGCTGTTCACCGAAGGGGAAAACCCGGTCTCGCTGCTGACCGAGAAGCTGAACCGTGCGGCCGAGGACCGCCTGGTCAAGGCGGTCGTGTTGCGGATCAACTCACCCGGCGGGGGGGTGACGGCCAGCCACCTGATGTACGAGGAGATCCAGGCGTTCCGCCGCCGAACGGGCCGACCCGTGGTGGCACTGATGCTCGACCTGGCCACCAGCGGGGGCTACTACGTCAGTTGTGCGTGCGACGAGATCGTCGCCCACCCGACCACCGTGACGGGCAGCATCGGCGTGATCATGATGACGCTCAACGTGAGCAAGGCGTTGGAGAAGCTGTACATCAAGCCGAACATCTTCAAGTCGGGCCCGCGGAAAGACGCCGGGTCGCCGTTTCGCGACATGACCGAGGAGGACCGGGCGATCTTCCAGGGCCTGATCGACGGGTACTACCAGCGCTTCCTCGGCGTCGTCGGGGCCAACCGGACCAAGTTGACGGCCGAACGAATCCGCAAGCTGGCAGACGGGCGCGTCTACTCGGCCGACGAGGCCCTGGAGCACGGTCTGGTCGACCGCGTGGGCACGATCCGAAGCGCCATCGCCATCGCCAAGCAGCGCTGCGGTGCCGAGAAGGTCAGGGTGGTCATCTACCATCGGCCGCTGGGCTGGGCCCCCACAGCCTACGCCCAAACGTCCGTGGGCCGACCGAGCACGGTCAACATGATCAACATCAACCTGCCCGACTGGCTGGAGCCGAGCACGCCCAGATTCATGTATCTGTGGATGCCGGGACGGTGAGCCGTGATGAGCGAGAACGGAAACAGCGCCGGTGACGGAGAGGACCGTCGGGAACCGCCGGGAGCTCCCCAACGGCCCCAGACCTCCGCGGGCGGGGGAGGTCCGGTAGGATCGAAACGCCGGCTTACCCTCATAGCCCTTGCGGGCGCCGTGTTGGTCGTCATCATCGGAGCGGTTCTTTGGGGCAGGGGAGGCCAACCGCCGGGGCCGGACCCGATCATCTACCAGGAAGGCCATAACCCCTTCTTGGAATCGACGGGGGCCGCTTGCATCGGCATGCCGCTCGGAGATGGCGCGGTGGTGTACTGCGTCGACAGCAGCGGCGCGTTGCAGGGCAGTTTCGATGCGATCCGCAGCGCGGTCGCGCGATCGCTGGCCACGTTGAGTACGGGCCAGGGATTCGGCCTGGTGATCTGGTCGGAGGGCTCCCCGAGGGTCCTGCCGGTGACGAACAACACCGTGGCCAGCCGGACCGCAGCGGGCGACTTGCTGGACGAAGCTCAGCCGAGCGGCTCGACGAACGCGACCACGGGGATTCGGGCGGGACTGGAACTGGAGCCGGAGACGCTCTGCATCATCGCCACCAAAGGCCCGCAGGGCATCGACGTGGACCAGGTGTGCCAGCAAGCGCAGGGCGCAGGCGTGCTTGTCCGCTGTCTGGCCGTCCGCGACGAGGCGCCCGGCTTGGCGAAGCTGGCCGAACGAACTGGCGGCAGCTACCAGTTGGTTTATCCGGAGGATCTGAAGGACTGGCTGAGGGAATCCCAGTAGGCACCGCGAGCGCTTCGGCGACGCCGGCCAGGCCGATTCGGCGTTTCGGGTGCGACCTCTCGGCGACTGTGTCGATATCATATGGGTGAGGGACTTCAATCTGAGCGAGGGCCGCTGCGGTCGGGGCGCATCTAGCCTGGCCGACGCATCAGCACGAGGAACGGGCCGAAGATGATCGGCAGACGTTGGGGTATTCTGTGCGTGGCTGGTCTGGCAGCGCTGAGCGGATGCCAGGTCTTCGTGGACGATGCGGATCGGCAGGTCTACAAGCTGATCGAAGAGAGGCAGAGCCAGGCCCTCAGCATGCACACCGAGGCCGGCATCGACAAGGAGCGCGTGCCCAAGTCGGTGCCGTCGGCGGCCTACGACCACGTGCCCAGCCCGACCGACCCGACGATCCCGGCGCCCATACGGTCGACCAGCCGTCCGAGCACGCAGCCGCTGACGCCCCCGACGAGCCAGGCGATTCTGGGCGCGAGCAGTCGGCCGGCCTCGGTCACCACGATGAGGCTCAACGACGCGCTGGCCTATGCGTTTCGACACGCGCGACGGTTCCAGACGGCCAAGGAAGACCTGTACCTGGCCGCACTGGCCCTGACGCTCGAGCGCCACATGTGGGGCCCGCGCTTCATGAGCAGCGTTCGGATGGAGTACGCCAACTACGGCCAGATTCGGGATTTCGACCACGCGATGCGGGCGGTGGCGGACGTGGCGGTCGAACAGCGCCTCCCCTACGGGGGGGAAGTGACGGCCAAGGTGGTTAACACGTTGATGCGGGACCTCGGCCGACGGATCACGACCAGTGAGAGCGGCCAGACGATCCTGGAGGCCAACATCCCGCTGCTGCGCGGCGCGGGGCGGGCCGCCCGGGAGAGCCGGTACCAGGCCGAACGGGACTTAATCTACGCCACCCGGATCTTCGAGCGCTTCCGTCGGTCGTTTGCCGTGGAGGTGGCCAACGGGTTCATCGAACTGCTGCGACAGAAGCAGGAGATCGCCAACGTCAAGAGCAGCTACCGGAGATTCCTCGCCGACGCCGAGCGATCCAGAGCCCTGTGCGAAGCAGGCAGGTTGATCGAGCTGGAGGCCCAACGCGCCGAGCAGGAGCTGCTGGGGGCCTGGAATCAGGTGGTCAACGCGGAGGAGCAGTATCGACAGGGCGTGGAGCGGTTCAAGATTCTGATCGGCATGCCCATGCTCGAGCCGCTGGACGTGGTGGGGGACCAACTCGACGCGGTGGTGCCCCTGGTCGTGCCCACGGTGGACCAGAAGACCGTGTTGGAGATCGCGCTGCGACGCCGGTTGGACCTGATCAACGAGCGGGACGCCATCGATGACGCCCGTCGCGGCGTGGGCGTGGCCCGGAATAACCTGCTGCCCGACCTGAATCTCCGCGGCAACGTGACCTTCGACACGAACCCGAACGAACTGGAACAGTTCCACTACGAGCACGAGCGGGCGACCTGGCGAGCGTTTGCGGACCTGGAGATCCCCCTGGACCGCGTCGAGGAGCGCAACGCGTACCGTTCGCAGCTGATCGAGCTGAGGCGGGCGGAGCGTCGGTACGACCTGGCGATGGACCAGGTTCGTCTGGATGTCCGGCAGGCGAGACGTCAGATCGAGCAGGCCTTGACCTCGCTGTCGATCCAGAAGCAGAGCATGGAGCTGGCGCTGCGGCAGCGGGAGGCGGCGGATTTCCGGTTCGAGCAAGGCGTCGGCATCAGCAACCGTGAGATTGTCGATGCCGAGAACAACCTGCTGAATGCCCGAGACCGGGTGGCCGGCGCCGAGAGCGGCCTGAGGCGGTCCATCCTGGCGTTCTACCTGGACGCCGGCATGATCCGTGTTGACGACGAGGGAAAACTGCTCGACTTGGTGGCGCCAAACCGATAGAATGGCAGTAGATGGGAAGACGGGGAGCCCCTAACCTGAGAACCCCCCTAGCGTGTTTCTGTGACCCGATTGACAGAGCCGGAAATCGCGAGCACCCGCAGTCGCCGTTCATCCTTGCCCGGGCTTCGGATGATGGGGACGGCCACTGAGCCGGAGCCGCCCCCCGAACCTACCCCGAAGCGCCCGAAGCGGCTAAGCAAGCTGTGGCTGTTGATTCCCGTCCTGGTCCTCATCGTGGGGGTCGGCGTCCTGTACGGGCTGTATCGGCTCCGCGTCGTCGCCGAGGCGCCCGAGATCTCGATCTACGAGGTCACGGAGATGAGCTTCCCGGTGACGCTGGTGGCCAAGGGGGAGATCAAGGCCAAGAAGAACACCGAGATCCGATGCCAGGTCGAAGGCCGGAGCACGATCGTCTGGCTGATCGAAGAGGGCAAGCAGGTCGAGGAGGGAGACCTGCTGGTGGAGCTGGCCAACGACGGCGGCGGCGGCAGCCTGAGCATCGACGACCGGATCAAGCAACAGGAGATCGCGGTCGCCAAGGCCAAGGCCGAGCTGGAAAACGCCGAGAACAGCCACGAGATTCAACTCGACAAGAACCGGAGCGATATTCGCAAGGCCAGTCTGAAGCTGGACCTGGCGCGGATCGCCCTGGAGAAGTACGAGCAGGGCGACGCCGTCCAGGCACAGGAAACGGCCAAGTTGAACCGGGAGGAAGCAGAGGAGGTCCTCAGGCGGGAGGAGGCCGACCTCAAGATCAGCAAGCGGCTTTACGAACGCGGCTACATCACCAAGACCGAGCACGAGAACGATGAGTTCACGGCGTACAAGGCCAAGCTAGAGCTGCAGAAGGCCAAGCTGGCCAAGGAAATCCAAGAGAAATACACGCATCAGCTCGACTTAAGACAGAAGCAGTCCGACTACGAGGAGGCGGAGAAAGACCTGGGCCGAACCAAGAAGAGCGCCGAGGCCGAGGCCGCCCAAAGCCAAGCGCAACTGGACGCCAAGAAGGCGTTGTTCGAGATCGAGACCAAGAAGCTCACCAAGCTTCAGGAGCAGCGCAACAAGCTCAAGATCTACGCGCCGGGTCCGGGCATGGTCGTCTACCACCGCAGCGGCCGGTACTGGGACGACAGCAGGGAGATCGAGGTCGGCGCGACGGTTCATGAGCGACAGTGGATGATCGACCTGCCCGACCCGTCGGTGATGGAGGTCGAGGTCAAGATCAACGAAGCCAAGATGGACAAGCTGGAGCTCGGCCTGCCGGCGACGGTCGAGGTGGGGGGGATCGCTGGGGAGGTGCTGACGGGCAAGGTGACCAAGATCGGGGTGCTGGCCGAATCCCAAAGTCGTTGGCTCAATCCCGAGTTGAAGGAGTACCTCAACAAGATCACGCTCGACAAGACGCACCCGGATCTCAAGCCCGGCATGTCGGCGAAGGTGGAGATCCTCGTCAACCAACTGGAAAACGTCCTGGCCGTCCCGGTCCAATGCGTTTACAACAAAGCCGGTCACACCTACGTGTTCATCAACAACGGCGAGACCCAATACAAGGAGGTCGAGCTGGGCTTGGCCAGCACCGAATATGTGGAGGTTCTCAAGGGACTCTCGGCCGGAGACAAGGTTTGTCTGGTGATCGACGAGGACATGAAGCGGCTGCTGCCGACCGACGTCGGCCCGAGCGAGAACGGCAATGGCTTTGCCAAGATGATGATGCCGGGCGCCAGCAAGCGGCCCGGGGCTGACAAGCCGCGCGCTCGCCGCACGGGCGGCAAGACCCCCAAGCCCGGCGCCCCGAAGCAGGGCCCGCCCCGCACCAAGGCACCCCAGGCGGGCGCGACATCGCGTCCTGGCGGCGCGGCGAAGCCCCAGGCCAACAAGCCCATGCGAACCTCTCGACCCAAGACCGCCGGCTGATCCCCCCGCGGCGGAGGCCCGCCAGGCCTATTGCTTTCCCTCTACATTCGCACGACGCTGTCAGATTCGGCCTGGCACGCTCCTCGGCCCGCAGCAGCAATGGTACGCGCCGGGGCGCTGGCCCAGTCGCGGCCCGAGCTCGTCCCACATCTCGAACGTCTCGTTGCAGATCGCGACCACGGTGTCCGGACGTACCCGGCGGATCTCGTCGATGACGAATCCCATGACCTCCGCTCGCAGGCTATGCGAAAAGATGTGCTTGCCCTCGACTGCCTCCCCGGAGTCCAGCAGGGCGTCGACCTCCGCGCGGAACCGGGATTCCAAGAGGGACAGGTCCAGCGATGCCGCCATGGCCGCCGGCGACATCCAGCCCAGCACGTCGATGGTCAGGATGTCGGGGTCGATGTGCTCGAAGATCTGTTGGACGAGTTGGCGGTTCTCGTCGCGCCAGTCGACCACGGGGACGATCGGCGAGAGGCGAGCCCGAACCGTGTACCCGGCGTTCTGACACTGTCGCGCCGCGGCGATACGGGCGCCGCTCGGGGGGGCGTCCCGCTCGATCAGGGCCGATTGCGTCGAGCCGCTCAACGTCCAGTTGACGATCGTCTGCCCCCGGTGGTCGAGGTCCAACAGGTGCCCCACGTTGTCGCTCTTGGTGTAGAGCATCAGGTAGGCGTCGGGGGCGGCCGGGTCGTCGCCCAGGCGGGCGAACCGCTCGACCATGACGGCCGACGCGCCGTACTCGGGCTCGAAGCAGATCGTGTCCGTCATGTTGTCGAACTTGTAGAGTTGCTGATCCGGATGTTTGCGGACGAGGTCGTCGACGCGGTCGGCGAGCTCCTCGAGGTTGAGCATGACGTTGAGCAGCTCGCCGACGTGACAGTAGCCGCAGGCGTGGGCGCACCCGTACGCGCAATGGATCTCCCACGCCGATTGGCACACGCATCCCATCGTGTGGGCAAACTGCTGGCCCTCGCGCAGGCTCCACGCCCCGTTGCCATTGAGCAGAAACCTTGTCAGCGCAGGAAACCGTTCGTCCCGCCGCCACCACTGCTCGTCGTTGAGCCACTCGAACCGGTTGAAGACAATTGACAGCCGCTTGTCCCGACGCAGCTCCCCGGTCCGCCGGCCTCCGGTCCGATGCCAGCCGCGCTCGGCCGCGATGTCATTAAGCTGCGCATCGGTGACCACGTCGACACGGTCGGCGTGGAGATGCGGCAGCATCCGGGCCATTCGCGCCGCGCACACTGGATCCCGCTGCGTTCGCTCGGTCACGTAGACGGCTTCCGCGTCGATCTCGTACATGGCCCGATTCTACAACGAAACCATGCGGCAGCGTACAATACGCGCAGACAGGCGCGTGCGTTCAAGGGGTGGTATGCGATGGAAATCACCGGGTGCAGCTTCGGCCGGATCACCATCGACGGTGTCGACTACGACCAGGATGTCATCATCCATGCCGGGCAGGTCCATCCGAACTGGTGGCGCAAGAAGGGCCACCGTCTGTGCATGGACGACCTGACGATCGTGCTGTCCGATCCGCCGGAGGTCCTGGTCATAGGCCGGGGACATGCGAAAGTCATGCGCGTGCCCGCCGAGACCCGCGCCGCCCTGGCTGAGCGGGGCATCGAGCTGATCGACCTGAGCACCCCCAAGGCCGCTTCGCGCTTCACCGAATTGCTGGCCGAGAACCGTCGCGTGTCAGCGGGGTTCCACTTGACGTGTTAGGGCGAGTCTTCTCCGGCTGTTGTCGCCTCCGGTCACGGCGCGATCGCCTACGATTGGGCGGCGAGGCAGGCTTCGAGGGCGGGTCGGAGGGCGCGGAGGGCGTTGCCGCGGTGGCTGATGCGGTTCTTGTGGGCGGGGTCGATCTCGGCGGTGGTCTTGCCTAGCGAGGGAACCAGGAAATGCGGGTCGTATCCGAAACCGTTCTGCCCGCGGGGTGCGTCGATGATGACGCCCTCGATGGTGCCGTCGGCCTCGGCGAGGACGGCGTCCGGGGCAGCCAGGACGATCGCGCAGCGAAACCGGGCGGTGCGTTTGTCCGCCGGCATGTCTGTCAGCTCGCCGACCATCTTGGCGTTGTTGGCCCAGTCGTCGCCGGGCTCGCCCGCGTAGCGAGCGGAATGGACGCCGGGCCGGCCGGCCAGCGCGTCGACCTCGAGGCCGCTGTCGTCCGCCAGCGTCCACATGCCCGTCGCTTGGGCGTAGTACTGGGCTTTGAGGCGAGCGTTCTCGGCGAACGTCTGACCGTCCTCGACGGGTTCTTCGATCACGGGCAGATCCGGTAGGCCCACCCACGCGACGGGCAGATCCGCCATCACCGCGGCGATCTCCCGCAGCTTGCCCGGATTGGTCGTGGCGATCAGGATGCGGCGAGGTGATTGCGACATGCCGGTGAAGCCCCTCCCAAAAACGATCGGGTCCACCCAAGACGCGAGACCACCTCAGGGCTTCGACGAGGCTGCGGTTCACTGAACCTTCGCCTCGGCGGGCTCCTGCTTCGGGACCGGGATCACGAACGACTCCCGGTAGGCTTCCCGCGCGCCGTCCGTCGTGAGCATCGTCCGTTTGACCTTGTGGCCGTTCTCCAGGTTGTACTTGAACCGCTCCTGACTCCGCAGGGCCTGGATCTTCTCGCTGTAGCGGACCCGGGTGTTGGCTGTGTTGTTCCTGGGGCCGACCTGTTCGTGGATGACGTCCTTCTCGCCGAAGTGCCCAACGGTCACGCTGCTGCGAACCTGGCCATGGAGGTAGTAGGCCTCGACCCCGTCCTTGCGGAGTTCCTCGACCCACCGTGTGGCCGACTCTTTGCGTTTGCCGAACGTGGCCGTGTTGTAGAACACCCCGATCTGCAGCGTGTAGACACCCGGGCAGTGGGTGATCTCCCATTCAGGTCGGCCGGGATTCGGCGTGGGCTTGGGGACGACCCGGGCCGCGGCGAAGGGGAAGCGATCACCGGTGGCCAGCGAGCGGATGAACTGCATGTCTCGCAGGAACTCGGGACCGAAGCTCTCCCGCTTGCGTTGCGCATCCAGACTGCGATGGTAGGTGCCATAGTGAATCCTGCTGACGCCGCCGGCGTGCTCGACGTCCGCCTTGGATGGATCCAGTTGCGGCACGCGGCGTAGCGCCGCCACGAGTCCGTCGCAGGTCCGGACGCGGTTCTCGCCAGTGGCCTCCAGACACAGAATCGTCCACGCCTCGCCTTCGTGCTGGTCGGTGTGGCCGGCGAAGATCGCCCCGATGTCCCAACCGGCGCCGCCCTTCCGCGCACCGTCGGAACAGCCGATCAGCACGGCCAGGCTGCATGCCAGCGCCGTGAAGGCCGTCGGGTTCTTCGGACCTTGGATTGCGCGGCCGAACGACCGCTCATTGAGGTGACGCATGCTCTGCGGACTCCCTTCCGGTGCTGCCGCGTCCACGGGTCGTCGTGTCCCCGACTCCTCCATCGCCCCGACGAACGACGGGGCTACTTTTCGGCCAGCGTCCTGCGCTGGGCTTGCAGCAATTGCCGAATGCCGCGCCCGGCCAACTTCAGCATGCCGTCCAGCTCCTGGCGGGTGAAAGCGGCCTCCTCGCCGCTGCCCTGGACCTCCACGAACTCGCCGCGGCTGGTCATCACGATGTTGCAGTCGACCTCGGCCGCCGCGTCCTCTTCGTAGTTCAGGTCGAGCAGTAGCCGGCCTTTCACCTTGCCGACCGAAACGGCGGCCACGCCCTTGCGCGCGACCCGTCCAGGTATTTTGCCTTCCTGGCGGAGCTTTCGCAACGCCAGGCAAAGCGCCACGTACGCCCCGGTGATGCTGGCCGTCCGCGTGCCGCCGTCGGCCTGCAGGACGTCGCAGTCGAGGTAGATCGTGTTTTCCCCCAGACCCGACAGGTCGCTGATCGCCCGGAGCGACCGGCCGATCAGGCGTTGGATCTCCTGGCTCCGACCGTCGATGCGGGTCCGGGTGCCCATCCGCCGCTCGCCCGTGCTGCCCGGAAGCATGCCGTACTCGGCCGTCAGCCAGCCCAGGCCCGTGTCCTCGCGAAAGCGGGGCACGCCCTCGATGAAACTCGCGGTGCACACCACGTGCGTGTCGCCCGTCTTGATCAGCGCACTGCCCGTGGCGAATTTCGTATAGTCCGGAATGATCTCCACCGGTCGCAGTTGGTTGGGTCGCCGACCATCACCTCGCGCCACTGCTTCACCTCCCGGTCATGTCGGCCCCCTGCGGGCCGCCCACAAGACACACCCTCCCCACTCGATATCTATCGTCTCTGCGTCGCCTCTGCCTCCACCCGTCTTGTGTCGTGGGCTTGGGACGACGTCACCCCGTTTGATCCGTGTTCCCCGCGCTCGCCATGGCGTTCGTCAGGATCTCGAACCCCTCGTCGATCTGCTCGTTGGTGATCGTCATCGCGGGCAGCATCCGCAGCACGGTCTGCTGGGTGCAATTGACGCGCAGCCCGCGGTCCAGGGCGGCCTTGACGATGTTCGTGCCGTCGATGGCCAACTGGACGCCGATCATGGCCCCCCGTCCGCGGACCGATTCGATGAAGCTGAACCGAGACTTGAGCTGCTCGACCTTCTCGAAGACGTACCGTTCGATCTCGACGGCCCGGTCGAGCAGGTTCTGTCGCTCGATCACTTCGAACATCGCGACGCCGGCTGCCGTCACCAGCGGATTGCCCCCGTACGTGCTCGCGTGGGAGCCGGGGGTGAGATGCTCGGCGACCTCGGGCTTGGCGCAGATGGCCCCGAGCGACGTGCTGCCGCCCAACGCCTTGGCCAGCGTCATGACGTCGGGCACGACCTCGTCGTGCTGATGCCCGAACCACTTGCCCGTCCGACCGCAGCCGGTCTGGACCTCGTCGAAGACCAGGAGCATCCCGCGGTCGTCGCACAGGTCGCGCAACGCCCGTAGGTAGCCATCCGGCGGCACGTTCACGCCGCCCTCTCCCTGGATCGGCTCGACCAGGATCGCCGCGGTCTCGTCATCGACGGCCTCGGTGACAGCACCGATGTCACCGAACGGCACGTGCTCGAACCCCGCCAGCAGCGGGCCGAATCCCTGACGGGTCTTGGCTTGGGCGGTCGCCGCCATCCCCCCGGACGTCCGGCCGTGGAAGCTCTTCTCCATCGTGATGATCTTGTAGCGCCCCTCGGGCGTCGCTTTGCGGACCAGCTTGATGGCGGCCTCGATGGCCTCGGCGCCCGAATTGCAGAAGAAGCTCTTGCCGCCGAAGCCCCGCGTCGAGATCCACTCGGCCAGCCTGACCTGCGGTTCGATGTAGAACGTGTTGTCCATGTGGATCAGTCTGCCGGCCTGTTCTCGGATCGCCTCGACGACGCGGGGGTGACAGTGTCCCAGCAGGCTGCATCCCCAGCCGGGGAACAGGTCGAGATAGCGCTTGCCCTCGGCGTCCCAGATCTCGCTGCCCTGTCCGCGGACGATGGCCAGCGGCATCCGACCGTAGTAGTTCGCGATCACGTACCGATCGTACCCATCGATGATCTCTTGCGTGTTCACCTGACCTCTTCCCTTCTTGCGGGCTTGCCGACCCCGACCGGCCCGTCGTCGTCCGAATCACTGAAGTATCTGCGTCCCGACGCCCTCTTGCGTGAAGATCTCCAACAAAACCGAGTGTCGGATCCGCCCGTCGATGATGTGCGCCTTGCGGACCCCCGCGTCCAACGCTCGCAGGCAGGACTGGACCTTCGGGATCATGCCCTTGCTGATCACACCCTTGGACATCAGCTCATCGATCCGCTTGCGGTTCAGCGTGGGGCAGAGCGACGAAGGGTCCTCAGGATCGAGCAGGATGCCCGGCGTGTCGGAAAGCATGACGAGCTTCTCGGCCTGCACGGCGGCGGCGATCTCACCGGCCGCCACGTCGGCGTTCATGTTCAGCTTGCCGCCCGACTTGTCGCGGGCGATGGGGGCGATCACCGGAATGGTCTCGGCCGCACAGAGCAGTTGCAGTACTTTGGCGTTGACGCCCGTGGCCCGGCCGACGAAGCCGACGTCGATCCGCCGCCCGTCCTCGCCCTCCAGATACGTGCGCTCGCCGAAGACGACGCAGCTGCTCAACGAGTGCAGCCCGATCGCGTCGACGTTGTGCGCCTTCATCGTCTCGACGATGTCGGTGTTGATGACGTTGCACAGGACGTGCTCGGCGATGGCGAGCGTCCGCTCGTCGGTGTAGCGCAGGCCCTGGACGAAGTGGGCCTCGAGGCCGGCCTTGTCCATCGCCTGTGTGATCGCCTTGCCCCCGCCGTGCACCACCACCGGTTGCATGCCGACGCTGCGCATGAAGACGACGTCGTGGAGGAGCTCGTGGAGGGCCTCGGCGTTGTCCATCACCGACCCGCCGATCTTGACCACGACGATCCGTCCCCGGTACTGCTGGATGTACTCCAGGGCCTCGATGAGGGTCGCTGCCTTGGCAATGGCCTCGTCCACGTCGATCTCCCCAAGCCAAACGCGACATGCTTACGCACAGCCGGCGGTTATGTCAAGGGGACGCGCCGGGCCGCGCTCGTTCGAGCCACGTCAGCGGACACCAGCGAGGCGCGCCGGCCCTGAAGGATGCCCTGATCAAACCACGCGGCACGCTGCTCGCAGTACGCAGTCCCAAACGTCCCGATCGAATCCCCCTGTCAGAAAAGGGCTTGTAGGAACACCCGAGCGAATTATACTTCTCAAGCAGAAAGTACAAACGCTCGGCGGGCTTTGGTACGTGGGTACAGCGCGGAGGTAGAGACGGACGCAAGCCCTTGGTTTCCAGGATGATAGTTCCTCCTGCATGGTTCAGACGGTCGAGGGGTGCTGAGCGGGTGTCTCGACTGCCCGGCCTCCCCAGCGGGTCTGGGGCAATGGGCCGGCCGGCTGAGCTATCGCGGCGCCAAGCCGCGTGTGGTGAGCTTCCCTGACGGGCGGATCCTCACATGGGGCGACGAGACGGAAACGGGGACAGGTGTTCGTGGCCAAGGGGATCCTGCGGACCATCGAAGAGCCGCTAACGCCACGCTGAGCGCCGTTTTCGCCGAGATGTCTTCGAGCCAACCCCAACACGTTGCCTACGTCGCCCTGGGTTCGAACCTGGGGGATCGTCTTGCCTATGTCCGCGGGGGGCTGTCGGCGTTGGGTGAGACGACCGGCGTGCGCGTGGCGCAGACCAGCCAGATTCGGGAGACGCACCCCCTGGGCGGGCCGTCGGGCCAGGGCGACTTCCTCAACGCGGTCGCCGGCGTGGTGACCTCCCTGGACGCCGTCGCGCTGTTGGACGTGCTGCAGACGATCGAGGACCGGTTCGGTCGTCAGCGGTGGGAGCGGTGGGGGCCCAGGACGCTTGACCTGGATTTGTTGCTGTATGACGATGCCGTGATCGAGACCGAGCGGCTCGTCGTACCGCATCCGCGGATGCACGAGCGGCGGTTCGTGCTCGAGCCGCTCTGCGACATCGCACCGGAGGCGATCCATCCGGTGCTCCGCCTGACGGCCCGCGAATTGCTGGAAAGACTGCCATGACCCCGCCCGCCCGCCCCGACGTCGTCGAGACGATCGCGGCCGTTCGCCAGCGCGTTGCCGACGCCCGTGGGGCCGGTCAGTCGATCGGCCTGGTACCCACCATGGGCGCGCTGCATGAGGGGCACCTGTCGCTGATCCGCCGGGCCCGCGAGCGGACCGGCTGCGTCGTGGTCAGCATCTTCGTGAATCCGACGCAGTTTGTCGCCGGCGAAGACCTCGACAGCTACCCCCGAACGCTCGAGGCGGACGTTGACGCGTGCGGGCGAATCGGCGCGGACCTGGTCTTCGCGCCGTCCGTCGAGGTGATGTATCGTCCGGACGCCGTCACCACGGTGCGGGTGTCTGGCCTGACCGAGACGTTGTGCGGCCCCCACCGGCCCGGACACTTCGAGGGCGTAACCACTGTGGTCTCGAAGCTGTTCAACATCGTCCAGCCAGACGTGGCCTTCTTCGGCCAGAAAGATGCGCAACAGGCGATCGTTCTCCGCAAGATGGTCGAGGACCTGGACATGCCCATCGAGGTCGAGGTCTGTCCGACGGTTCGCGAGCCGGACGGCCTGGCCATGAGCAGCCGAAACGCCTACCTGTCTGCGGAGCAGCGTCAACAGGCCGTCTCCCTCTATCGTGCCCTGGACGGCGCCCGTCAGGCGATCGCCGATGGCCAGCGCGACGCGACGACGCTGATTGCCCGGATGCGCGAGACCCTCCAGTCGGCCGGACCGTGCCGGATCGACTATGTCGACATCGTCCACCCGACCACGCTCGAGCCGGTCGACCCGGTCACGTGCCCGGTCCTGATCGCCCTGGCGGTCCGGATCGGCCGGTCCCGCTTGATCGACAACATCGTTGTGGACCCCGCCACGCCGGGGTGATACACTGATGGTTTTGATTGGCGCGGCGGAAAGGGTCCCGATGTTGGTCAAAGTGCTCAAGAGCAAGATCCACCGGGCGACGGTTACGGACGCCAACCTGGACTACGTCGGGAGCATCGGCATCGACCAGCGGCTGTGTGAGGCGGTCGGCCTGGTTCCTGGCGAGGCGGTTCTGGTGGCCGACATCAACAACGGCGCCCGACTGGAGACGTACGTCCAAATCGCCGAGCCTGGCAGCGGGACGATCTGCATGAACGGCGCGGCGGCGCGGCTGGTTGACGTGGGCGACCTGGTGATCATCATGGGGTTCGCCTACCTTACAGGCGACGAGCTGGCGACGCACGAACCCCAGATCGTGGTCGTTGGCGCCCACAACGAGGTGACTGAGCCCGATCAGGAACGTTGACCGTGCAGACGGGTGTCTCGTTCGCACGACCCTCGGGAATGTGAGGATCACATGCTACCCACTGTATTTACGATACCCTTGCCGTGGGGCGGGGGGCTACCGGTCAAGGGCTACGGCCTGATGCTGATGATCGGGTTCCTGACCGCTGTCTGGATGTGCATGCGACGGGCGCAAAAGGTGCGATCCGACCCCGATACGGCCCTCAACGCGGCGTTTCTGGCGCTGATCTTCGGCGTGATCGGGTCCCGGCTGTTCTACGTCGTGCACTACTGGAATTCGCACTTCAGGGGCAGGGGGCTGTTGGCCATTATCGACGTGACCAGCGGGGGGTTGGAGTTTTACGGGGGGTTCCTCTGTGCGGTGACGGCGATCCTGATCTTCCTGCGGATCAAGGGCCATTCGGTTCGGCTGTTTCTGGACATCATGGCCCCGAGCGTGATGTGGGGACTGGCCTTCGGTCGCATTGGGTGCACGCTGAACGGATGCTGCTTTGGCGGCACGTGTCCGGCGCACTTTCCCTGGCCGCTGGCCGTCACGTTCCCCTACGGCAGCCCCGCGCACATCCATCACTTTCAGCAGAACCGGGTGACGCTGCCGCGCGAGTTGCTGCACCTGGACGCCTTCGGGTTGGCCCGCCCCATTCAGCGCGAGCACATCGCGATGAAGCCCGGGGAGATCTATGGCCCCAAGAGCCGGTACAAGAAGGCGGGTGAGGCCTTGGAGGCGGCCTTGGATAGCTTGCCCGCCGAAACGGCTGGGAACATTCGGAGGGCGTGGTCGCGGTTCGCTGCCGAACGTCGTCTGATCCCCAGGGGCCCGCGGGCCCGCCTGAGCCTCGACGAGCGCCGACAGATCGAGGCGCGGCTTGGGGCCATCCGCCGTGAGCTGTCCGACGGGTGCTCGGCCGCCGCGGACGGCGAGGAACTCCTGAAGCTGATCCGGGCGGAGCATGCTGCCTGGAACGCCTGGGAGAACCACAGGCGTGAGCTCGGCGACTTGCTGGGCGACAGCTACAACCTCAGGCCCGGCCCCTCGGAGATCCAGAAGCTGCAGGAGGAGGCCGGCCGCTTTCGGTCCCACACCGTCTACTTCGCGCAGCCGCTGGGGTGCATCAACGCGATGATCCTGTCCGGCGTGCTGAGCCTGTTCTTCTACCGCCGTCGGGTCCACGGCGCCGTGTTCGGGCTGATGTTCATTCTCTACCCGATCACGCGGTTCATCTTGGAGTGGATCCGGGCGGACAACCCCATCGACTCCGGGGGGCTGACGATCAGCCAGGCGATCAGCGTGGGCATTCTGCCGCTCGCGCTGGTCTACATGTTGGTCATCTACAAGCTGCTGCCACCCCAGAGTCCGCGTGCGCGGATCTGGGAACCGCCGCCCAAGGATCCCCCGCCCAAGGACACGCCGCCAAGCGAGAAGCCGCCTGCCCGGGCGGATGACGCCGAGGCGCCGCCTCCCGTCCCTCCCGCTGAGGAGGCCGACCGCCCCGCGCCGGCCTCGGGCAAGCAGGGCGGCAAGGCCAAGGCCAAGACGAAGTCGAAGCCGCGCAAGTCCGTCGTCGAGACGGTCGTGGTCGCTCCGCCGGCTGCCGAATCAGCCGGTCAGGACTGGGCGCAGACCGAGGCCGTTTGCGCCAAGTGCGGCGCGATTCTCCGTCCGCCGGAAGGCCTGATCTACCAACAGCGCGGTGGGAAGCGGGCTGCCCAGGCCCGGGCGCCTGGTGTGCCCGAGATCAACAGCGCGGATCCCCACACCATTACCGAGTTGGTCTGTGAGCCGTGCTTCGACCGCCGGCCCCCTCAAGACAAGGCCCGCGCCAAACGCCTGGCCAAGAAGTGGTGGAAGTCGGGCAAGGTCTGACGCGCCTTCCGGGATGATTGTGCGTGTACCCCTGACCGTTCCGAACCGGTCCGTCCCCCGGCCGGTCCCGAACCGCGGGGGGCCCTTTGACGAGGTTGACCGGCCTGGGGACAGACCGGCTCAGGGCGCGCTTTGCGTCACACGTCAACAGCAGGAGCAGGAATCATCAGGCGCAGGTGCGCCGCCACGCGAGATAGCACGGGTTCTGGACCGGGCGCGACTACTGCCGCGCCGCTACCCAGTCGCGAAGGTACTGCTTGGGGTCGGGCGCTCCGGCGGAGGCAGCGAAGATGCGGATGGCGGCCGCCAGATCCTGTCCGAGTTCGTCGTAGACGGCCTGGAACAGCTCGATGTCCAGGTTGTACCGCCGCTGAATCATCACGAGCGCGTTGTCAAACTCCGCGTACGGCACGCCGCCGTAACGGTGTGGGTCGTTCATGGCCGGCAGCCACTCGTCCTCGAAACGCTGCTTGAACTCGGCGAAGATGTCCTCTCGTTGCGCGATCTTCTGTTCGCTGGTCAGGTCCTCGCGGGCATAGAAAGCCTCAAGTGCCAGGTACAACTCGATCCAGAACTGGTTGTACAAGTCCGTGTCGGCCCACCGCTCGGCGATGATCGCCACGATGTCGCTGTCGGCACCGAAGCGTCCGGTCAGATAGTTCTTCGCGCCCGTCCGGCCGACAAAGGTGGCCAGGCTCTCGTTGAAGACCGAATCCCCCGAGACGAAGACGGTGTTGTGGGTCAGTTCATGGATGACCAGGTCGGCCAGGTCGATCGCGTCGCGGTACAGGGCGGCGCTGAACAGGGGATCGACGAACCATCCGACGGTGCTATAGCCGTCCGGCGGGTAGAGGAAAACGTCCCAGCCGTTCGCCTCGAGCCGCTCGACGCGGGCCCTGGCCTTGTCCTCGTCGAAGAAGCCGAGGTACTCGAAGTCGCCCACGATGGGGAACGACCAGACGCGGGCCACCAGCTCGTCCTTGCGACAGGCCGAAACGTTGTACAGCACGTCTTGGCCGTGGCTGTCATAGAACGTCGTGTAGGAATCGCCTCCGTTGAGTCCCAGGACGTCCACGGCATACGCGCGAACGTCGAGGACGTACTCGAGCTTGGCGCGCGTATCCTCGTCGAGATCGCCTTCGGCCAGCACGTCCTCGATCGGCTCGCTGCCGAGCAGGACGCCCAGCTCGCCGAGTCCGGCGTGCAGGCCATACGAGATCCAGCAGCCACAAGTCCCCGCCACCAGGCCCACGGCGATACAGACCAGAATGGGCGAACGCCAACCGCGAGGACGCGGTGAGGAAAGAGGGGGGACGGTCAAGGCATGTCTCCTCGGCCCGGTGATGGTCGCCAGCAGCACGTTCGAAGCCGGTGCGTGTCCGCAAGATCCCCGAAGAACCGGGGAGGTGGCCCTCCCCCAGATCGCGGGCTCATGTCTAACTATAGCGGAGCCGATGGGTCCGATCAAACGAGGGCGGGCTACTCGGTCTCACCGTCAATTCGCCCGACCTCGATTTGGAGATCCTCACGCAGCTCGATACGGTCGATCTCGCCGTCGCGGACCCACACGACGCGGTCGCTGGCGGCCAGCATCTTGTGGTCGTGCGTGGCCGTGATGACGGTCACGCCCATCTCCTGATTCATCTGCCGGAGAATCTCGATGATCTCGGTGCCCGTCTTGAGGTCGAGGTTGCCGGTGGGTTCGTCGGCCAGGATGATGGCCGGGTCGTTGGCGAGCGAACGCGCGATGGCCACACGCTGCTGCTGGCCGCCCGACAGCTCGAAGGGGCGGTGCTGCAGACGCGTGCCCAGTCCGACCTTCGCGAGCAGCTCGGCGCCCTTGTCCCGCGACTCGTCGCTGCTCAGCCCCGCGAACGTCATCGGCAGCGTGACGTTCTCCAAGGCCGTCATCACCGGGATCAGGTTGAACGTCTGGAAGATGTACCCGATTTTGCGGCAGCGCAACCAGGCCAGCTCGTAGGCGTCGAGCTGGGCGACGTCCACCTCGTCGATGTAGACCTGCCCCTCCGTGGGCTTGTCCAGCCCGCCGATCATGTTGAAATACGTGCTCTTGCCCGAGCCGGACGGGCCCATGATCGAGAGGTACTCGCCCGCATGGATCTCCAGGGTCACGCCCCGCAACGCCCAGACCTCCTCGGTCCCCATCCGGTAGAGCTTCTTGACGTTCTTCGTGCGGACGATGGCGTGGTGTTCGGTCGCCTCGCTGGCTGCCGCGGCCCCGTTGCCGGCGGGTTTGGTGCTCATGGTCGGTCTATTCCTCCACGCGCATGGCCTCGACGGGCTGCATCTTGGCCGCCACATAGGCCGGGTAGATCGCAGCCAACACCGTCAACGCCGTGCCGGCCACCAACGCCCCCAGGCTGTTCAACAAGGTCGCCTTGGCAAGATGCCCATACGCGATGGCCCCAAACTCGAAGCTGACCCCCAATCGCACGAACGACAACAGAAAGCCCACCGGAATCCCCACCAGCGTCCCAATCAACCCCTGAAAGATGCTCTCCAGGAAAAACAGCCGCACGATGAACGCGTCCAGCGCCCCCAGGCATTTCATCGTGCCGATCTCGCGGATCCGCTCGGTCACGCTCATCAGCATGCTGTTGACGATGCCGACCAGGCAGACCAGGATCGACAGCGAGATCAGCCAGATCTGCTTCTGGCGCTCGCGCTGGCGGGCGGCAGCGTCGGCCGGGTCGATCCCCAGGTTCTTCTGCAGCTTCAGGTTGATGGCCGGGTCCTCGCGGGCGAGCCATTCGGCGACGATGATGCGGCTGGTCATCACGCTCATCAGGAACGCGATCGCCAGCACGACGCCCAGCAGCGTCACGATGGATCGGCCCAGGCGGGTCCTGATCCCGCCAGAGCAGATCTGGATGCTCTTGCGCCACGGCAGGACGATCTGCTTGCCGATCTTGCCCTGGCTGCGGGCTTCGTCGAGGAAATGCTGGGATTGGCCCTGTTCGGGTTCAACCATGCGACCCGGCCCTTCGTTGTCCGTTACGGGAACCGACGTGCATTCTACTGAGGGGACAACGGCACGGGCAAGCGGCCCATGTCGCTAGGTTTCCTCCTCAGGCTCCAGAGCGTCGAGGTAGCTCTGCAAGATGACCTGGGCGGCGATCTGGTCGCGGTGCCGCTTGCGCTTGGCGGGGGACAGGCCGGCTTGGTCGAGGACCTGATCGGCCGCGAAGGAGCTCAGCCGCTCGTCCCAGAGCTCAACGGTTCGTCCGGACGATTCGGCCTGCAGGGAGTCGGCAAAGGCCCGGCAGGCCTGCGCTTGGGGGCCCTCGCTGCCGTCCATGTTGAGGGGCAGCCCGACGACGAGGATCTCGACGCCCTCCCGGTCGGCCACGTCGATCACGTTGCGAGCGTCCGTGGCGACGTCGCCCGTGGAAGGCAGTGTGGCCAGCGGCGTAGCCAGCGTGCCGAATTCGTCGCTGACGGCCAGCCCGATCCGCCGTCGACCGTGATCGATGCCCAGGTATCGCGGCATGCGGATCGCGCTCCAAGCCGCCCCGAGAACGGGCCTCCCTTCCGGGGCCGCCCTCCCCACCTACAGGTACCGTTCGCCGTATTGGTCTTTCAGCAGGCCGACCATGTCCTTGATCTTCTGGGCGGCCTGTCTCGTGCAGATCAGCGTCGCGTCGTCGCTGCGGACGACGACCAGATTGGTCGTGCCGATCAGGGCGATCAGATGGTCGTCTTCGGCGACGACGATATTGTTGTCCGCGTTCACCAGGGCGGTGTTGTCGGCCACCAGGACATTGCCGTCCGCATCGGGGTCGAAGACCTCGGTGACCGACGTCCAGGACCCGACGTCCAGCCATTCGCAATCCATCTCGACGACGGCGACCTGTCTGGCCCGCTCCATCACGGCGAAGTCGATGCTGATCTTCTCGAGCGTCGGGTAGATCTGCGCCGCCCGCTCCGCGCCGTCCGCCTCCGACCAGATCTGGGCCATCTGCACGAACTTGGCGTGGGAGTCGGGCAGGTTCCTGGCCAGCTCGTCGAGGACGGTCCTGGCCCGCCAGACGAACATGCCGCTGTTCCAGTAGTACTCGCCGGAGGCCTGGTACTGCTTGGCCGTGGCGGCGTCGGGCTTTTCCTTGAACTCGCTGACCTGGTAGACGCCCTCGCCCAACGCGGACGCCCGGTGGACGTAGCCGTATCCCGTATGCGGGCTGGCGGGCCGAACCCCAAATGTGACCAATGCGCTCGGGTCCTTGCCCACGTGGCTATAGGCCTTGTCCAGCGCCGCGCAGAACCGATCCACGGGCCGGATGATGTGGTCGGCCGTGAACACGCCCATGATGGCTTCGGGATCCTGCCGGTCGAGCAGCGCAGCGGCCATGCCGATGGCGTTGGCCGTATCGCGACCGCAGGGCTCACCGATGAGGTTGTCGGCCGGCAGCTCGGGCAGGTCCTCGGCGACCAGGGGCAGGTGGGCGGCCGTCGTGATCACGTGAATCTGGGACGGCTCGAACCTCGCGGCGAGTCGCTCGTAGGTCCGGCGCAGCAGCGATAGCCCCTCGAACAACCGCAGCAAGTACTTGGGGTGTTTGCTGCGTGACAGCGGCCAGAGACGCGTGCCTGCGCCACCGGCCATGATCACCGCGTGTTCCATACCGTCTGTTACCCTCCAAACACGAAGACGACCACCGGCAGGACGAAGACCAGAAACACGATCGTGTTGACGACGAACATCGCGGTGGCCAGACGCACGTTCAGCCTGTACAGGTTCGCCACGACCGTGACGAACAACGCCATCGGCGTGGTCGATTGTATGATCAGCACGTCCCGCTGCAACCCCGCGACGTTCAGGCCCAGCCCGCCCGCCAGGGCGATTCCCGCCAGGGCCAACGCCGGTGAGACCAGGAACTTGATCGCCGCCAGCGACACGTGCAGCCTCAGCGACTCGGCGATGCGGCTGACGTGCAGCGTCAGGCCGATCACGAAGAACATCGCCGCCGTCGTCAGCACGACCAGTACGTCGACGATGTGCGACCGCGCGACGACGTCGGGGCGCGGGACGTCGGCCAGGTTGAGCGCCAGACCGACCACCGTCCCCATCAGGGGCAGGAATCGGACGTCGAGCAAGCCGCGCAGGATGCCCCCGGCCGCGTATCGGTCCTCCCCGCCGGCGAAGGCCCTGGTCAGCGGGAAGAAGCCTCCGAACATCAGGACGCTCCAGGTGAAGATGTAGAGCACCGCATAGGCGAGCGCCTGCTCGCCGCCGACGCAGAAGCAGATGAACCCGCCCATCGTGAACCCGATGTTGCTATGGGCGGCCGCGTAGCTGTAGACGCCCAGGTCTGAACGGCCCAGACGGTGAAGGCGCCCGACGCCGAGCCCCACCAGGAAACACGACACGGTGACCAGGATGCACTGGACCGCGATCCAGACGTCGTCCACGCGTAACGGCAGGACCCAGACGGGCAGCCCGCTGGCGATCGGATACCCGGCGACCATGGTGATCATGTGGATCCGCCGACTGGCGGTCTCGGGCACCCATCCCCGCCGCCGTGCCACGTAGCCGGCGACCGACGAGACGACGATCACACCCAGCATCACGATGAATACGATCGTCGGCGTGCTTAGCATCAGTAGGCGTCGGGATCGATCTTGCCTGCACTCGTTGGCCGGTGGGCCGGGCCAGCAGCGGGCCCGCCCCGGCCGGCATCGAGGCGCACACGATCAGTGGACCTCATGTGTCAGCGTATCGCTTCATCTAGCCGACGGGCTTCGTGCTCGGCTTCCCCCTGGGCCGGGATCGCGTCTTCGCTCGCTTGGCGGGGGCGTCCTTCTTGGCCTTCGCTTCCGTCTTGGGCGCGGTCAACCGGAGCTTCATGCCCGGCATGAGGCGATCCGGATCCGGACAGATGTCCTTGTTCAGTTTGTGCAACTGACGCCATCGGGCGCCGCTGCCCAGGACCTTCCGCGCAATTGCGTAGAAGTTGTCGTCCTGCTTGACGATGTAGAATTTCTCCTTGGGCGCTCGCTTGGCCGGCGGCGGCGAGGTCGCGTCCTTGCGGCTGCGTTTCTCTGCGGCCGGAGGTGTCTTGTCCTTGGTTGCGGCCTTCGGCGCGCCCGACGGCCGCATCAGCTCGTCCTTCGGAGGTATCCGCAGCTTGGTACCCACCTTCATCCGGCGGGGGTCCTGCACGTGGGGGTTGGCCTTGAGGAGCAACCCGGCGAGTCTTTGGCTACCGTAGTACTTCTCGGCCACGGTCGCGAACGACTCGTACTGCTCGACCACGTGGACCCGGGCTTTGGGCTTGGGCGGCGGCGTGGGTCTGAGCAGTCGCTTCGGCTTGGCGTCGCGTCTTGATCCAGGTTTCGGAGGCGTCAACGTCGCCGTGGGCCTGATGGGCGTCCCCGGGGACTTGGCCGCCGGTTTCCGCTCGGGCTTCT
Organism: uncultured Planctomycetales bacterium; assembly: GCA_964390905.1. Taxonomy (GTDB): domain Bacteria; phylum Planctomycetota; class Phycisphaerae; order UBA1845; family JAFGLZ01; genus JAFGLZ01. Next base: position 25,751 of record CAYMLO010000121.1, read on the forward strand.
TGGCCTCCAGCGAAGGCTTGACCGGCGGCAGGCTTGCGGGCCGGTTGGCTTCGGGTTTGGGCGCGGGCTTGGCGCCGGGGGGACGGACGATTGGCAGCTTCAGGCCTGACGGCTTGACGCGGGCCGGTGGCGGCGTCTTGGCCCGGGGTCCGGCCGGCTTCCCGTCGGCCGACTCCACCGTCAACGCCCGGTTGGCCGATGCCTTCGCCACCACGGCTGGCGCCGACGAAGCCGGCTTGGGAGGGGGCTTTGGTTTGGCGGGCGGTTTGGCCGATAGGCTCGGCGTGGCGCGCTCTGGTTTCTTTGGCTTCTTGGTGGCCTTAGCCGCCTCGTTCTTGGGGGCGGGCGGCCTCGGAGAAGCGATCGTCGGCCGCACGACGCCCTTCTTGGGCTTGGGGAACACCGGCGGGGGCAAGGCCGCGCCGCCACCCTCCTCACCTTCCGATTTCGCACCCGAGTCGGAGGCATCCACGAACGGAATCCGTTCGGGCTTGTCCGACCGCAGATGCCAGCCGAAGACGACGGCCAACACCACCAACCCGAGGACGATGCCCAACTTCACGTCGGTTCGCATGGGGTCCCTCGCTCTCACCGTTTCGGTGCCAGGAGGCGGGCAGGGACAACAGGGTTCCGGCCCCGAATGAACACTTTCATCATAGCATGGGTCCGTGCAGCGTCAACGTCAATATGCCCCGTTGTCGGACGAGCGACGGGGCCGTCCGGGCGGCCCGGGCGGGCGCCCACGCTGGCGGTCCGCGTCGTCGGGGGTGGGACGATCATCTGCCGAGACTTTGGCCTTCCGCCGGCTCGGGCCAAGCCCCACGAAGCGCCTGGTTGACGAGCTTCCCGGTGTCTACCCAATCCTGCCCCAACGACTCATGCGTGAATGGGTAGCCACATTCAGGGCACTGCATCACTGGGCGAGAAGGGCTCGAGGACTGGCCGCCTTGAGTCTGGCCACGAAGCAGGTAGTGGCAGTCAGGACACACTTGCCAGGCCTCTGACGCAATCCACCGAAAGAGCTTTCGGGCCCGGCTCCTGCTCCAAATATGCCAAAAGAGCACGGCGTAGCCTGCTCCAAAGTAAAAGTAGAGACCTAGTTTGACCCGACGCGAGATCGGGCTCAGCAAAGGGTCCTCTCCCCAGAGCGCATCGAGAATGAAGACGAACTGGACCAGGAGGTAGGCAAACCAGACAAGGGGCAATGGCCCGACGATCTTCAGCGCCCTGCGAGTCGCAAGCTGGCGCGCGTACGAATCCGGGATGAGTCGCCTGCAGGCCCGCCGTTGCCACAGGGGCCAAAACACACAAATTAGGAACCACAGAACAACAACCCCATAAAACATACAATACATGGCCGTCGCCCCACGCAGCGCTAGGTCCCGGCCTGGTCCTGCACGCGACCCAGTGACGCCATCCAGCACGACATCGGACGCCACAAGCCGTTCTGCAATTCGTCGCAGTACAGGTTCGGCCTCGGCTGGACCATCAGGCTTCCTGGGCTACGCCTGTCCGCGAGACCCTCTCCCAGCGTCCACCTTGCGTCCGTGTTCGAGTTGCCGGGGGCTGTCGCCCCGAGGGATTCATCGCTCAGCACCAACCTGGAAGGCAGTCGGGGGAACAGGCACCCGATGGAGACCGCCTGGCGCTTGTTCTTGGTTCCTCGCTTTGGGCCCGGAACGCTTTCCTCCCACCGTTGTGAATCTTCCTCCCCGACGACCTGGAGCATCATCAGCCTAAGGCGTGACCACGAATCTGCAAAGCGAAAAGTCAGAGAGGCACGAGGGACCGAACCAGCGTGCCCGCCCCCAGTTGGCATCCGCAGGGGGGTTGTGCTATCTTCACCGTTTTCGGCGCATTCGGCTGGGAGGGGCGGGCCCTGCGAGCCGGCCGAGGGGAGTTCTGCGAATGGCGGACGTGGCGCAGTTGAACGGCGTGCCGCAGTACACGCTGGGTCACTACGAACGGGACTTCCACGACCGGCATCTGGTGCACGGCGTCGTCGAGAAGTGGGCGCGCGAGAAGCCCGACGATGTGGCTATCATCGAGGTCGACACCGGGCGGTCCTACACCTACGGGCAATTCGATCGGATCGCCACGCGCGTGGCGTTGGAGCTCGTCGAGCTGGGGTTCGAGAAGGGCGACTTCCTGGCCACCTCGCTGCCGCTGCTGGCCGAGCATATCTTCCTGGAGTACGCCTGCTTCAAGATCGGCGTGATCCATGCACCGCTGGACGTCCGGCTCAAGACGCCCGAGGTGATCCGGTCGCTGGGGCTGGTCGAGCCCAAGGGTTACGCGTTTCCGGGCAAGACGCCGTTCGCTGACTTCACCGAGCTGGGCAGGGAGGTACAGGCCCAGTGCCCATACGTGGCGCACTTCATCCAGTTCTCACCGCCCGCCGAGATGATCGACGGGGCGGTCTCGGGCACGGCGCTGTTTGAGCAGATCGGGGATCGTCCGCCCGACCCGACGGGGTCGGGGAACTGGGAGCGCTACCAGGCGTTGACGGCCAGTGTGGTCGAGACGGATGGCGCGCAGGTGATCTACACGACGGGTTCGACGGGACTGCCCAAGCCGGCCCTGCTGTCGCACCGCAACATCACCTCGCAGAACCTGTGCCTGGGCGCGGGGTTGGACGTGCTGCCGGGCCGTCGGATGCTCGTGAACCTGCCACCCTCGCACGTCGGCTGCCAGGCAGAGCAGCTGATGACGACGTTCTTCTGCGGCGGGACGGCCGTGGTGCTGCACATGTTCGACGCGGAGGGGTCGCTCCGGGCAGTTCAGGATCACCAAGTCTGGATCCTCGGCCAGATCCCCGCGATGTTCAGCATGCAGTGGCGGCTGCCGAACTACACAAACTACGACCTGTCGTCGCTGGACGTCGTCATCTACAGCGGGCAACAGGCCAACCAGCAGTTCCTGCAGAACCTATCGAAGATGGCGCCAAGGTCGATGACGGCGCTGGGCCTGACCGAGATGGCGGGGCTGGTCACCTACACGCCGCTGGACGTCCCGGTCACTGAGCTGGAAGGCACGGTCGGTTTCGACATGCCGATCACGCCGCTTTCGATCCGCAAGCCGATGAGGCCGGACGGCACGGCCGGCGAGGAACTGCCCGACGGCGAGGTCGGCGAGATCTGCTTCAGCGGGCCGCAGGTCTTCATCGGCTACGTCAACAACGAGGAGGCGTATCGCAAGACGGTCTCCAAGGAAGGCATCTGCTACACCGGGGACCTGGGGTACAGGAGCGAGCGGGGGCTGCACTTCTCCGGTCGGTCGAAGCTGGTGATGAAGCCGAAGGGCTATCAGGTGCACCCCGCGCAGGTCGAAGATCATTTCGCGCAGCTGACGGATTCGGTGGCGGCGTGTGGCGCGGTGAGTGCCCCGCACGACGTGTTCAGCGAGGGTGTGGTGCTGTTCGTCGAGCCGAAGCCCGGCACCCAAGTGACGGTGGTAGAGCTGATTGCCCATGCCAAGGGTATTGCGAGCTACATGCGGCCGTCCCACTACATCATCCTGGAGCCCGGCCAGCTGCCGTTGAACCGCATCAACAAGACCGACTACGTTTCGCTGAAGGCGAGCGCGTTGGACGAAGTCAAGCGCCTGCGGGCGGCGGGGGGTTGGGACGGGTAGGCAGCGACGGGACGGACAGGCGTGTGCGGGCCTTTCCGAGGAGGTCGGAGCCTTGAAGCGAACAAGGACTGCGATGATGGCGGCGGCGTTCGTAGTGGGTGGCGTGAGCCGAGTGCCCGGCGCGGAGCTGACGGCGGGCGTGGCGAGGGTGGACCTGACCCCGCCGATGAGCATGAAGGCGTCGCTCGGCGGCTATGGCGCGCGGATGAACAAGCCCGCGACCGGCGTGCACGATCGGATCTTCGGCAAGGCGATGGTGCTGTCGGACGGGGACAAGCGGTTCGCGCTGGTGACGGCAGACGTGCTGGGGCTTCCACCGGCGTTCAAGCCGGCGGTGCTCAAGGCGCTGGCCGAGGACGGCTGGGGCAAGGAACAGGTCATGCTCTTGCCCAGCCACTCGCACACCAGCATCGACATGAGCGCGCTGAACCCGAAGAACGTCCTGAAGATTCCGCAGATCGGCCTGTTCCACAAGGAGCTGTACGAGCTGACGGTGGCCAATCTGGCCAAGGTCATCACGCAAGCGGCCGCCAAGCTCGAGCCCGTGAAGGTGGGTACGGACAGCATCCGGCTGAAGGGGTGGAATCGCAATCGTCGCAAGGGCAACACGCTCACCGACGACGAGCTGACGATCACCCGGGTCGACAAAGCGGACGGCAAGCCGCTCGCCGTGCTGGTCAACTGGACCGCCCATCCGACGTTCATGGATCATCCCGATATGATGTTCTCGGGCGGTTGGCCGGGGCATCTGCAGCGGACGCTGGAGGCGCTGATTGGTGGTGGGGTCACGGTGATGTACTGCAACGGGGCGGAGGGCGATCAGTCGGCAGTGGCCAGGTCCGACTCGGGCGAAAGCAACTGGGAGAAGGCCGAGCGCTACGGTCGCGAGCTGGCGCTGGTCGTGTGGCGTGCGTGGGAGAAGACCAAGACAGCCCGTGGGTCACGTTTGGACTACGGCCAGGAGCGGGTCAAGCTGCCCAAGGCGGCGTACCACCCAGACTTCATGAAGACAGGCGGCGATGAGTACGGGCTGAGTCCCGAACTCATGCAGACGGTCCTGGCCGTGCTGGTACCGCGGCTCACGGCGATCGGTTACCTGCGGGTGGGGGATCTGTTGGTCGTCGGCATCCCGGGGGAGATGGCGGCCGGGCTGGGCATGGACATCAAGAAGGAGGTCGGCCAGCGGGCGGGGGCCAAGCATCCGATCATCGGCGGCCTGGCCGACGAATGGATCAGCTACATCCTGTCCGCCGACGAGTACGCCAAAGGCGGCTACGAGTCGAGCGTCAGCTTCTACGGTCCGACGCTCGCGCAGACCCTCGTCGACGCCGCCGTCCGTGGGGCGTCGCGCTTGAAGGCGTCGCCCGCAGGCGCGACGGCCCCGTGACGCCTTCTTATCCGCCGGCGATGCGTGCATCACGGCGACTCGTACCAAGATTCCGTTGGTCGGAGATTGGGCGGTTCCGATGAGAGTCCTGCTCACCGGTGCGTTCGGCAACGTCGGCCTGAGCACCCTTGACGAGCTGGTTCGCAAAGGGCACGACGTCAGGGCGCTCGATCTGGACACGCCGGCCAACCGACGGGCTGCCAGACCCTATCGAGGGAAGATTGACGTTGTCTGGGGCGATCTGCGCGACCGGGAGGTGTTGGCTCGAGCCGTCGCCGATTGCCAGACCGTCCTTCACGTCGCGGCCATCATTCCCCCACTGGCGGACCGCGAGCCTGAGCTCGCCAGGTCCGTCAACGTCGAGGGCACGTCGAACCTTATCAAGGTCATGGAGGCTCAGCCGCAGAGCCCGCGGCTCGTCTACGCGTCGTCGGTGGCCGTCTACGGGAATCGGCTCGACACGCCCATGATCCGGCCCGGCGATCCGCCCGACCCGAACCCGGAGGACGGTTACGCCAAGCAGAAGCTGGCGTGCGAGGGTCTGATCCAGGGCTCCGAGCTGACGTGGTCGGT
>CAYMLO010000122.1:0-30619 GCA_964390905.1 uncultured Planctomycetales bacterium
CGACCGTGCATAACGGACTCTCGACACCTGGCCAACCTCAAGGCAAGGCTGAGCAAACAGGCGGAGTTCTTCGCCGACTACGTTCCGCTGGCGTATACGCTGGGCGATGACCAGCGGTATTCGCGGGGACACGACCTCTGCTGGTCCCCGAGCTGCCGTGCGGGCCTGGCTGCCTTCGCCAAGGCCAAGTACGGCACCATCGAGGCCGTCAACAGGGCGTGGACCACAGCCTACGAGCGTTTCGACCAGATCGAACCGATCAAACGGGCCGAGGGGATCGAAGCGGCGCGTCGAACCAAAGACCCCGACTATGGCCCTCTGTGCCACTGGATCGACCGCCAGCTGTACGCGGATACAACGGTGGCCGAGTGGCACGGCCAAATGGCCGCGGCGCTGCGCGTGGCTGATCCGCGCCAACCCGTTGGCTTCGACTGCACGAACGAGGGCTGGCAAGCCCCGGCCACCGGGTTCGATTTCTGGCAGCTCGCAAAGAGGATCGACCTGCTGGGCCAGTACTACAGCCCGATCGTCCACACCATCTATCGCAGCGCTCGCCGACCGGGTGCCTATCAGATCACGTGGTACGGGGGCTATGGCATCTACGGGCCATGGCCCTATCACGATCACGACTTCCTGCCATGGTGGTACGCCTTCAACGGCGTGAATCTTCACGGCCTGTGGGGCCTCATCATCGTGCCGTACCCAGGCGAGCGGCTGCTGGCCCCGGACCTTGGATTGCATCGCGGACCCGCGATGTGCCTCGACAACGTCAGGGAGCTGCAGTCGGGCATTGCCAAGCTCATGTTCAACGCCAAGCGAGCCGGCGACGGGGTGGCCATCCTCTACTCAACCGCCAGTCTGCACGCCGTGGCGGCGTTGCCTGAGCTGCCCAAGGAGCCCGGCTGGTCCACACTTGGCACGGGTGCGACCCGGTTCACCTACAACCAGAGCTGGGAAGGCTTCGCTCAACTCGTGACGGACGTGGGGCTGTCCTACGAGGTCGTGCCGACCAGCCATTTGGAGAAGGGCCTGCTAGCCGAGAAAGGCCTTCGGCTTCTGGTGCTTCCTTTGGCCCTGCGGATCACCGACCGGGAGGCCCGAGCCATCCGTCGATTCGTGCGGTCCGGGGGGGTGTTGATCGCGGACGCATTTCCGGGTGTCCTCAATGGACAGTGTCGAGCGAACCAGAGCGGCGTGTTGGCGGACGTCTTCGGCGTCAAGTTCGCGGGAGGGATTCCCGGCCAGAAGCGTGTCGCCCGCGAGCCAGCAGCCATGGCCGACGGTCGCCAGCTTGGGCAGGTCGTGGCTGATTGCGGGATCTCGCTGACGGGGGCGACTGCGCTCGGCAAGACCCATCGCGGCGCGCCGATCTTCCTGGTCCACAAATTCGGAGAGGGCCGGGCCATCTTGCTGAACGTGATGGCGCGCGACTACCAGATCTGGCGAAGCCTGGCCACAGAACTGCCGTTCCGCAAGAGCGTCACGAAGCTGTTGGAGGCAGCCGGGATCAGGCCGAGCGTTCGTACCCAGGTGCCTTGTCTGCGCGGCAAGGTGACCCCGTTGCAGGCGACGGAGTGGTATCGCTATGAGCTGGACGGTGGTCACTACGTCGGGCTGTTGCGGCACGGCAAGCTACGTCCCGACGAGACGATCTACATGGCGGACCAGCGCCCGAAGCCGCTGTGGATCACCTTCGATCGGGCCGCCCATGTGTATGACGTCAGGCGGCGCACGTACCGCGGTTTCACGGATAAGATCAACGACATGGTCTATCCCGCTCGGGCCAAGTTCTTCGCCCTGTTGCCCTACGAGGTGCGTGACCTGAAACTGCAGACCGAGCAGAAGCACGGCGCAGTCTTCCTGAAGGGCCAGATCGTTCCTGGCGATCCCGGTGCGGCACCGATCACGCACGTGTTTCACGTCGAAGTGACCGATCCAGATGGGCGGATCCGGCGCGAGTTGGTCCGAAACACCGTGGCCAAGGTCGGACGATTCCGGGAACGGTTCTTCCTCGGCTACAACGCCCGCCCCGGCCCGTGGCAGTTCAGCGTCCGTGACGTCGCCAGTGGCATGGCGCGAAGCGCGTCGGTACAGATAGCGGGAACCCGCACCTCAGGCGGCCAGAATCGCAGGCCCCACGCTTCGGCTTCGAACTGAAGCGCGTAGGCGACAACCCACCCCCGCTCCCGTATCTGACGGTTGTGCCGCAGCTTGTCCGGAATCTTGGCACGTGACCGGTGCGATGCTATGGTGCGAGCCAGCGGCGTTTGGGGAACCTCTCCGATCGGCATGTTTGCTTCTCGGCACGGAGAATGGTGTGGGCAAGCATCGAGACGTCCTTGCTGATCTCACTGGCGAAATAGCCAAGGCCGACACTGCCTGTGGTGTGGTTCTCCAGGGCAGCGTGGCAGAAGGTTGCGAGAGGCCCGACTCAGACATTGACCTCTTCGTCGTCTGCAGCAGTGACACCCCGAGAATGAACGAATACATCCAACAGGACAACCGCGGCAATATGCGAATCAAGGGGCCGTTCCACGGCATCCCAGTGAACATCGGGTGGGAGTCTGTCGACTCACTTGCCCAGTTGATCGAGACCGATGGCGCAGCCGCATGGTTTATGTTCTGGCGTGGCAAGATTCTGCGCGACCCAGTCGGATTGGCCAAACGGTGTCAAGACGCTATGCACGCTTGGTTTGGCTCGAATCCACGCGTCGCGGAGGCATGGGCAAGGCAGCAAGCGGAGGTCAGGAGACAGAAGCGCGATCCATCGCACGCCATCGAGTACCCGACGTTTCGTGACTTCCTGACTCACGTCAAGACCGTTCAGAAGCAGCAGGATGCCGAGCCGAGCGTTTTAGACGACGGTTGCCAGCGCGGCTGATCTTTGTAGGTCGGCTCCTTCCCGCAGGTGTATCCGTATCGATTGGCCCTCAACCTTCCCGCTTGGACGACCCAAACTGGCAACAAGCCAGAACCCGCCCACCTTGGTTGCGATCGAGACGTCGGCCTCGGTACGATGTCGGCCGCGCACTCGGCCAGTGGGAGACCTCGCGTCCGTGGCTCGTTGGGAAGACAGTCCTTTCGCTTACGTTGCCGCGCCAACAGGAGGAGCCCAGCATTATGTCATCGTCTGCCGTTGCCGTAATCACCATCTCGTGCGGATTGGCTGTCGTGACGTCCGCGCTGGCACAATCCAGCAGACGACGTTGGAAACCCGAACCCGACAGCGTCTACTTGCAGGAGGTGGGCCGCCAGGTACGAACGGACGCGCCCGTCCAGGCCATTGCAGTCCTCGATGGGAAGGTGTACGCCGGACTGAGCGACGGGGTGCGCGTTTTCGACGGCAAGGCTTTCGTCGGTTGTGACGGACCTCGTCAAGCGGTACGCAGGCTCAGGACAGTAGGTGATGCGCTGTTTGCGGTGACCGAGTCGGGACTGTACCGATTGCAGCGTGGCAAGTGGACGCGACTCGCGGGTGGGGTGTTTCAGGACGTCTGCGGCCATCTGGGGAGTGTCTGTGTCGCCGACGCGCGGAACCTGCACAGGCTCGAGGGCGACAGGCTCTTTCCGATTCCCGGCGCCGCCGACGCTCCCGTGGACATCACACGGATCGCGTCCTACAGCGAGACGATCTACTGCCTCGGGTCGGGGGGGTTGGCCCTCTTCGACGGCCGGCGCTACGACAGCGAGAACGTGATGGACTGGGGCACGCTGCCGTCGAAGACCACGCGGGACCTGCTCGCGTTGGGCAGCCGACTGTACGTCGCCACGTCCGACGGCCTGGGCCTGCTCCGCGGCATGTCGATGACCCACGTCAGGGGCAAGGACGGCCTGTGTTACGAAGACACGACCTGCCTGGCGCACGGATTCGACAATGACATGTGGATCGGGACCCCGCGCGGCGTGATCCGGATGACGAACGGGGAGTTCCACTACTTCGCCGGGAAGCGCTGGCTGCCTCACGACACCGTCAACGCCATCGCGTGTTCGGGTCGCACCGTCTACGTTGCCACGGACGGCGGCGTGGGCATCATCGAATACGAACCCTACACGCTGCACAAGAAGGCCGCCTACTACGAGCGATGGCTCGAGGAGTGGGGTCAGAAGCGCCTCGGATTCGTCCACAAGCTCGAGTGGGACGACGCGACCGGCACGTGGATGCGCGAAGTCAGCGACAACGATGGCGGATGGACCGCACACTACCTGGCCGCGCAGTGCTTCAAGTACGCCGTCACCGGCGACGAAGCTGCTCGGGCCGAGGCCGTCAACTCCTTCAGGGCCCTGGAGTGGTGCGAGCAGGCCTCGTCCATCGACGGGTTTCCCGCACGCTCGATCTGGGCCAAGGGCGAAACCGGGCACAAGGCCAAGGGAGGGTCCGGGGGCTTTCCGGCTGAGTGGCACGACACCGCCGACGGCAAGTTCGAATGGAAGGGCGACACCTCCAGCGATGAGGTCGACGCGATCTTCTACGCCACCGCGGTTTTCCACGACCTCGCCGCCAAGGCCAAGGAGAAGGACCGCGCCAAGACGCACCTCCGGCGGATCGCCACGCACATCATCGACAACGGCTGGGTGCTTCGCGACGTGGACGGCAAGCCCACGGTGTGGGCTCGATGGGATCCGGCGTACTTCGCCAGCGAGCGCGGTTGCCACGCGCAGGGCCTGAACGGCATGGAGGTCCTGGGCTACATGAAGACCGCCCACGCGCTGGCCGGCGACGCCAAGTTCGACCAGGCCTACAAGAAGCTCATCCAGATGGGATACCTCAAGGAGGTGGTTCGGCAGAAGCTCGTCGACGTGCCGCCCGATGGCTGTCCGCCGGACCAGAAGCTGCGGAACGATCTCCGTCTGCCGCTGGACGGCGTGTGCGATTTCGACGACCGTCTGGCCTTCTTCCATTACTGGCTGCTCGGCGAGTACGAGACCGACCCCAAGCTTCGATCGGTCTACATGCGCGGCCTCGAGCGAAGCTGGGCCATCAAGCGCATCGAGCACAGCCCGTGGGCCAACTTCATCTACGGGGCGCAGACGCACAACGACTGTGAGGTGGACCAGGCGGCGAGGCACCTTCGCGAATGGCCCCTGGACCTGATCAAGTACACGCACCGCAACTCCCACCGGCATGACCTGGCGACGAAGCCCGGCTACGTGAACTACGTCGGTCGGACCCGTGCGATTTCGCCGAGGGAGCTAAACCCTCGCCGCTGGTCCGACTCGGGGTTGAACTACGATGCCAACAGCGGAGGCCGTGAAGTGGAAGACCCGTCTGGCTGGCTCGAGGCCTACTGGATGGGTCGACATTTCGGTTTCATCGAGCCGCCGACGACAAAGGACCCGGCCCTGCTAGCGGTCGAGCGCCGCGGACTGAATCTGGGCGCCGTTCCCTATGACGGTCCACCGAGACCGTAGCCATGCCTGGCGCCCGAAGAATCAGGCATGAAACACTGGGTGACGTGGAGCAGAGGCATGTACCTTCGAGCGATTGTCTGCTACTTCCTGCTTTCTCTGGGCACCGTTTGGACGGCTTTCGGGCAAGAGCCGAAGCCACCCACGAGCACATCATCCCGGACCGGGCGGCGCACGAATCCGCGAGAGGTGAGAGTGGCCGAGAGGCTGGATTTCTTTCCAGTCTCCACACAGTTCTCTCCTCTCCCGTCCGGCAAGGGATGGACCGGCCAAAAGGGCCCGCTGAGCGAGAAGGTGCTGCGCGACAGCGTAGACAACATCATGGAACACGGCTTCACGGGGCTGGAAGCGAACACCCATCGGCCAAAGGCCGAGGCAGCCTTCATCCTGAAGTACGCCCAGAAACGCGGGATGATCATCACGCATCACGTCGGTGCCCTGGAGCTGTTTGGCCGGAACAAGCCTCCCCAAACGTGCGTCTACTCAGCCGAGTACGCAAAGGCCGTCCGTCGCCGAGCCCAGAAGGCCCTGGCGCCGCTCAAGGACATCCCGCGACTGTATAACGTGTTCACCTTCCAGGACGAGCCCTTCCATTGGGGGCCGAAGTCCTTTGGCTACGGCCCCGAGGTGAAGGCGGAATTCAAGAGACGCTATGGGTATGACCTGCCCGGCGATCTGGATACCATCCGGCGCGATCCGAAGAGATGGCTCGATGTGGTCAACTTCCGCTCCGACTACTTCCCGGACGGCTGGCGCCAAGTCTACCGGATCATCAAGGACATCGACCCGAGCTTCAAGGCGGTCCTGACGCACGACAGCCACAACACGTTCGGCGCTGGATACAGTTCGCATTCAGAGCTTGCGATTGATGATGTGTTTCACTGGGGCGGGGATTTCTCCGACATGTTTGTCTTCGACATCTACCCGTACATGATGTTCGATTTCCGCTTCGGGGAGGTCTCGAAACTTCCCAAGCCGCGCATCAGCCAGACGCATTACTCCTTCGCTCAGATGCGAAACCTGACGCGCGCCTACGGAAAGGAGCTGGGCTTCTGGGTGGGCACCTACAACCCGTCCTGGTTCAAAGACTTCATGGGACCGCAGCGTGAGGCGACGTATTGGTCCGAACGCGAAATGAGCACAACGGCCGTGGCGCAAGGCGCGGATTTCCTCTTGACGGGCTACAAGATCCCCGTCGACGCCCGCCACTGGGACGCCTTCGGCCAGGGACTCCGCTTGATCCAGAAGGCGGGCGGACGGCTTCTCGAGACGCCGAAGGTGAAGGCGAAGGCCTGTATGCTCTTCCCGCGCACGCACTATATCCAACTCCAGGAGGAGTACTTCAACGTCGGCCTTTCCTTTGAGCTCTTTCTGCGTGCATTCGGCGAATTGGATATCCTGCACGAAGAGCAGATGACGGACGACAGCCTGGACGGCTACGAAATACTGGTGCTGTTCGACGTCAGGTTGCTTCCCAGGGCGGTGGCTGATCGAATCGCGTCCTTCGTTCGAAAAGGAGGGGTCGTGATCGCCGATTGCGTGCCCCATATGGGTGCCTACAAGAGGCCGATGACGACCATGGAGGAGTTGTTCGGGGTGAAGAACGCGAAGACCGGGAGGATCCGGCGATCAGGTCACTGGGTGCCGTGTACGAAAGCGGCGCCGTACTGGGCCAACCGGCCGGAGAATCCCCCTGACGAATCCGTCTTCGCCACGGACATGCTGAAGGGCAGGGCATTGGGCCAATCGCTTGATATAACGCTCGTCAGCCCGCGCCCCTGCACGGCCACAAGCGCCGAGATCTTGATCAAGACGGCCTCGGGCCAACCGGGCGTGGTCCATCGAAAGATCGGCAAGGGCCGGGTCTTCCTTCTTGGCTTTTGTCTTCAGGACACCTACTTCAAGTCCTGGCAGGACGAGAAGGACGTGTCGCGCGCCCAGTTACGGGGTTTGATCGGGGCGATGACGAGGATGGCGGGCGTTCGACCCCACGTCCATTCCTCAAACCCGGACATCGAGGCATCGATCCGCGCCAATGGGCGCGAGGGATTCCTGTTCGTCATCAATCATGAGACGATGACACCCGAGACGACCGTTCGGCTGACGGATCTCGGCTTTGAAATCGGCAAGATGGTTGACCTGGCCGATGGGCGGCAGGTCCCGTTCCGGCGGAACCAGGGCGTGGTCGAGCTAACGGTTTCCGTCCCCTTGGGGGAGACCCGGCTGCTGCACGTACGTCCCAAGTAGCGGAATGGTCCCGTCGGTCGCTCCCTAGTCGGTGGTCGATCGTCCCTCACGATCTGCAGTCGGGTCGGATCCGCGCAACCATGACTTCTCGATGTCCTCCAGGCTCCTGCCCTTGGTCTCGGGAACAAGCCGCCAGAAGAAGACCGTTCCAACGAGGCAGATCACGGCGAACGTCAGAAAGCCGACGTGCATGCCGAACCGGTGGACGTACCAGGGAAACAGGAACGCACTGGTGGCATTGGTGCCCCAATTGGTCAGCGTGGCGATAGACGCGGCTCTGCCGCGCACGCGGTTGGGGAAGATCTCCGGCGTCAGGACCCAGATCACCGCGCAGATCGACAGAGCAACACAGGCCATGTAGACGGCCAGAACGCCGACGACCCAGCGTCCCATCTCTCGTGACAGCGTCACGCTCGCCACGCCGGGACCCGCTTCGGGGGCCACATGCTCACTTCCGAACAGGAACAGGCCTCCGGTCAGCGCCAGCGTGAGGACCACGACGGCCATGCCTCCCAGCAAGAGTGGCCGGCGGCCGAGGCGATCGATCAGTCCGAGGGCGATCAGCGTGAAGATCAGGTTGATCAGACCGAATCCGACCTGAAACTGAAACGCCCCGATCTTCTCAAAGCCGGCCTGCTGCAGAATGGTCGGTCCGTAGTAGACGACGATGTTTACACCGGTCATCTGCCCGAACAGTGAGAGTCCCACGCCCACGATGAGTGCCGTGCGGAGGCCCGGCCGGAACAGTTCCGCCAGGGTCCCTTCTTCCTGGCTCAGGGCGTCAGTGATCTCGGCCATTTGACGTCGCGCGACCTGGCGGCCACCCACCTTCGCCAAGATGGCGAGGGCCCGTTCGTCATGCCCCTCTTTCGCCAGCCAGCGGGGGCTTTCGGGAACGCGCAGCAAGAGGAGGAAGAAAGCGGCCGCCGGGATCATTTCGGCGCCGAACATCCCACGCCATACCTCAGAGACTAACAGCCAGTGCCACAGGCCCGTGCCACCGAAGGCCTCGGGGTTGGCCTGCGAGAAGCCCAGCAGCGACCAGTTCGAGAAGTAGGCCGCCAGGATGCCGATGACAATCGACAGCTGGTACGTGGCCACCAGGCGACCGCGCAGGTGTGGCGGAACGAACTCGGAGATGTACATCGGCGCCAGCACCGACGCCATGCCGACCCCCAATCCGCCGACGATTCGGGCCGGAATCAGGATAACGAAGCTCGGCGGAATGGTTGACAGCAATGCCGAAACGAAGAAGAGAAGCGCCGAGATGATCAGGATGGGCTTACGCCCGAACCGATCGCCGAGGACCCCCGCCGCAGCCGCACCGAAGATGCATCCCACCAGCGCCGAGCTTCCGAACCAGCCCACCTGCAACTCGCTCAGACAGAACTGCTCTTTGACGAAACCGAACGTGCCGGAAATGACGGCCGTGTCGAACCCGAACAGCAGTCCGCCCAACGACGCGACCAGACAGACACCTGCCAGGTAGACCACGCTGCCTGTTTCCGGGTAGGGGGGTCTTGCCTCGTTGGCCATTCCTGGGTCGTCCTTGATCTACCTGAGCATCTCAGGATGATTCACCTTGAGCCATCGCACATAGTCGTTGTAGAGCTTCGTGGCGTTGGGGTGTCCGGCGGGCGCCTTGCTGCCGGGTTTGTTCATGATGCCCTGGTACTGGTAGATCAGCACCTTGTCGACATAGGGCCCCACGGCCTCCAATTGCCGTTGAATCCGGGCAAAGGGGGCGGGGATCAAGGGAGACTCCTGGCGGTTCGGCTCGCCTTCCCAGGCGAACGTCTCGACGTCGGCCCACAGCGCCCGCTGGGGAACCTTGTCGTGGGCGGCCCGCAGCTTGGCGAACGCCTTCGCGCTCTCGTTCGGCGTCATTCTCAGGCAGCCGACCTCGTCCTGGTACGCGATGATGTCCACGTCCAGGCCCTGCAGCTGCTTGACGAAGCGATCGTCGCAGACGGCCTTGTGCGTGTAGTAGGGGGCCGTGAGCGTCTTGGCCTTGGGCGTGAGCAGCCGTGCCTCTCGGCTGCACGTGTTGATGTACTCGACGAATGCCGGCACGAAGTACGGCGTCAGGTAGGCCTCATTCGCCCAGTACCAGCCGAAGAAGCTCTTATGGTGGGCGTAGCGCTCGGCGATTTCGGCCATCATCTGCAATCGAGGCCGCACTGCCTCCGGTCGATTGAGTGTCGCGGCGCCGTGCCAGGGCCCGTACCAATCGCAACTCAGGAAGAACCTAACGCCATACTTGTCCGCCGCAGCAAGCAGCGCTTCGATGGGATTCCCGCAAACCAGCTCCTTGGCCTTCGGCAACAGCGGCGTGTCGTAGAACGCTCTGCCTCCCTTGGCGACGGCCAGGAGCACGAGGTACCGCATGCCGATCTCAGACACCTCCCTGACCGCGTAGTCCCATTGCTCGGCCGTAAACCTGGCGCACGCGTCGTTCCAGTAATGATGCCGTCTGTCGTCCCACAGGATGCTGATCCAACTGCCCTCGATGGGCTTACTCTTCGGCGCGTCTTTGGCGGGTCTGGCGAGGGCCGACGGCGGATTCCGAAAAGCAGCGGCCGCTCCGAGCCCAAGGAGCTTCAACACGTCGCGCCGGCTGGTTGCCTCCATGGCCAGTTCTCCATCCGCCTACTGCAGGAATCAGTTTCCGTGAGCTGGTCGAGCGTTCACCATGATCTCGTCAACGAACAGCCAAGCCTTCTTGCCCCGTGCCGGATGCCAGTCGGGGATCGTCTTGATGTTGCGGGCTCGCACGCGAACATAGCGGGCCGTCACGCCCTTCAGTTCTGAGCTGAATCGTTGAACCAACGGGCCTGGTTGCTTCAACGGCACATCGTGCGTCGCCCTGGCCACAGCGCGGAACTCCTTCCCGTCGTCAGAGACGGCGTACGCCACCTGCGTCGGCAGGAAGATGCCGGCCTGTACGCACTGCAGGTAATCTGAGCAGACAGTTCTCAACGGCATCGGCCGGCCGAGGTCCACCGTAGCTACCAGATCATGCTGGTCATATCCTTGCCACGCCGGGTCACGGTAGTGCGGGAAGGCCCGGGCCCCGTCGGTCAGCGCCTTCGGGCCGCCGCCCGTGTAGCTCGGGCTGTAGGGATGTGTCAGCTCAACCGCCTTGCCCAGCGCCGCGTGCATCACGCGAAGATCCTGGTAGCCCTGTTCCAGATAGCGCTCGTAGTCCTGATAGAGTTTCACCGTGGGCGGTCCGCCCGGTTTGATCGACGCCCCGGGCGCATTCATCAGGCCGGGATACTGGTAGCAGAGGATCTTCTCGAAGGTCGGGAAGCGGCGCAGGTCACTGATCAGCCCGCCGATCGGTCGGGGATACAGGGCGCCCCCCTTGTGGAATACGAACGTCTCCAAGTCCATCCACAGATGACAACCTGCTCCATCACACAACGTTTGGAGGAGCCGAGCGGCCTCTTCGCCGGTGATGTCGCCGGTCGGCATCCGGTGGAAGCCAAACGGGCAGAGGATATCCAGATGCGGCAGCAGCTTCCGGTACGTGTCCACCGCCTTGGGAACGTGGTGCGAGTTGGTTGCCAGCATCGCGGGCTTGTCCGGCGCCAGTGTGCGGCAATGGGCGCGAAACTCTCGGAAGAAACCCACGATCTGTTCCCAGCGTGTCGGTTCGTTTCCCAGGTGGCCTGCGATCTCGTCGGAGACGTACCAACCATAGAACGACGGGTGGTGGCCGTATCGTTCCCACACCTCGCTGGCGACCTTCTTGTGCCACCGGAGCGAGGCCGGTGTGAAGTCGAAGAAGGCGTAGGTGCCGATGCCCGGAAACACGTGCATGCCGAGCTTGTCCGCCTCCGACAGAATCGCCTCGAGCGGGTCATCGCACGCGATCGGCATACGACTCGGAAACAGACGCGACGGATAGTACGCCTTGCCGCGATAGCCGTCTTTCTCAATGGTGTGCTTGCCGTAGTGCGTGTAGTTCTGGAACAGCATGGTGATGACCAGCACGTTCATCTTGATTCCGTGCATTCCGCGGACCAGCTCTCGCCATTGGTCGTGAGTCATCTTGGCCAGATCGGCGTTGAAGTACCGGCCCTCGGCTTCGCTGTGGTGATAGATGTCGACCCAGGCCCCGCCGATCCGTCGGGTGGATCGGACGCCCGACTGGATGATCTCGATCGGTCGCTCGCGACGCTGCGTACGCGACCCGGACGTGGCGGAGAGGATGATGCGGTGTCGACCGGCCTGGCCGGTGGTCGGCCAGCGAAACGTGACTCCTTTCGCCGAGCTCGGTCCGACCTCGATTCGCTCGCGGTGCAGCACGCGTCCGGGCTCGACCGTGTCGAGGGAGAGCGTCACGTCGAATGCCTTGGGGGTATCGTCGCGGTTCCACACGGCGCCGCGGATCTCCAGCGTGACCTGGTCCGTCACCGGCGAGGGCGGGATCAATGTCAGACTGATCGCCGGCTTTGCCCTCTCCACAGCGGCTTCGAACGGAAACGCCGGGGCGGACAGGAGCGCCACCGCCGCGAGCCATCTCATCGCAACGCCGGATGGAGACATCGGAGTCCTCCCTGCGCCAGGCGCCACCTAGCGCACCATGATCTCGTCGGCAAACAGCCAGGCGCCCTTGCCGCCGGCGTGGTGCCACGCGGGGATGCGTCTGAGGCTGGTCGCTCGAACGCGGACGTACCGGGAACGGGCCTTCAGGCTCGCGGCGCTCAGCGTATCGGTCAGTGGTTCAGGCTCGCGAGGGCTGATCTTCGGCTTGACCGTCGCTACGGTTCGGAATTCCTTGCCATCATCGGAGACGGCGAACTCCACGCGCTTGGGCAGGAAGATGCCGACGCCGGTGGACTGAAGGAAGTTGGCGCCGACTTCCTTTACGTCCGTGGGGCTGCCGAGATCGATGACAGCCTCGAGGTCTTTCCCTTGATACCCCAGCCACCGGCTACTCCTGTAGTCGGTCGAGCCCAGCAGCCCGTCGCTGAGCGCCACGGCACCCGCCCCGCGGTACCTCGGATCGGGTGGCTCGGTCAGGCAGATGGGCTTCTTCAAACCCGCGTGCTTGGTGAGTTTCGGGGCCAGCGACTTGATCGCCTCATCGGACAGCATCTGGCGGCGATAGGTGTCGAGTGGCCGCTTGATCTTGCTGTCTTGGGTCAGGTCCCAGAGCGACGTCTTCAGGTGGCGTAGGGCCAGCGTGCTGGCGATCCAGGGCGTGCCCCAACCCGTCTCCGTGCACCAGGCGCCCCACTCCCAGTCGGCGTTGCTGGCCCAGTATTCCCAGCGGCGGAAATCGAACCCGCGATACCAGGCGCCGTCAAGCTCCGGGTGTGCCTCGGAGTGGATCTGGATGCGGCACAGAAACCGCGCCAGCTTGTCCTCGGCCTCGCGGTAGAACGTCTCGCCCGTCGCAGCCGCCGCTTCGTGCAACCCGATCAGCGCGAAGTTGCACGTGTACAGCGAATCACACAACGGCTCGCCGTTCCGTTGGAGGAGGGTGACTTCTCCCGTGCCGTACTTCGCGTTCGACGGGACGGCGTGCTTCGCGCCGCCCAGCATCTCGCAGATGGCGCCGCACGCGTCTTGCGCGGCGAGCAGGTCGTGCGCCACCGTTCGGAGCCAGCGACGGTGTTCGGGCGTGTCTTCAACTCGGACCAGCCAGGCCAGCGGCAGCAGGGCCCGGGCACGCTCGATCTGCGAGCTGCGGATGACCCAGTACCACCGGTCCGGATAGGCGTGCATGAGCATTCGGATGGCCGTCTTGCTCTTCTCGAGGAAGGGCGCGAAGCCGGTCTTGTCGTAGGCCCAGAGGAAGCATGCCCAGAGCCATCCTTCGTAGTGGGGCGAGTACAGCACGAAGTCGCCCGTCCAGAACGACTCCCACCCTCGACGCTTGAGCGCCTCGTCGACGATGCACTGGATGCGGTACCCCTCGACGCCCGTGGTGCGAAGATTCGCCAACAGACAGCGGGCGATGGCGGCGTTCCATCGCGACTCATCCAGGAGCTTCGCGGTGGCCAGCACCGCCAGCATTGCGCGGGCATTGTCGTCGCCCCAGTACTTGTTCGGGTAGTCCAATGACCAGCCCACCAATCCGTACGACGGGCTCTTGGGATCGACACGCGGTCCCTGGGCCAGCACCGACCGAGCGTAGGCGTAGTCGAGAAGGTTCGCGGCGATCCGTGCGCTTGATCTGTCTCGATCAATCGACGTATCGAAGGCCAACGCCATCGCCACCTCGCTCATGCAGTCATTGCGGACCGCGTAGCGCATCGGCTGGCTGCCGTCCGGCCGAATGGTCGAGCTGTAGCCCTCGACAAGCCCGAGCGATCCATCGCCGACCGGCCAGTCGTCGCCCGGCTTGTCCCTGACGGTGTTGTAGGTCAGTGCCCAATCCAGCGCCTGCTTGGGCCAATCGGGATGGCGGAGGATCCTGGCAGTGCCGAACCAGTCGGCAGCACGTCTCAATGCCTGCAGCTCAACGTCGGCTGGCAGCGCGTCCTTCGCCGAATAGGAGGGGCGCACCGTCGGCGTCCACCGCAACTCCGGCACCGATCGACCCGGCTGCAGCCACGCAAGCACCATCTTGAAGATGGCCGCCCACGCGTCCTGAGGCATGTACCGGCCGGTGACGAAGTGGCTGAGTTTCGTCGTGCCGACCAGGACGCTGCCGCCGGGATGCTCGAACAGGATCGGGAAGTGCGGCGTGTCCTTGAGGCCGAACACCGCTTCGTCGACGCCGGCCACTTTCGCGGCGACCAGGTGCGACTTGGCGGCACAGGTCTCGACCAGATGGCAGCCGTTGATCATCGCGATCCGCATCGGGCGCAGCGTTTCGCCAAACGCGTCGGAGACAACGACCACGCGCTCGAGGCGCGTCGCCTTGGGCTTGCCGACCGCCATGTTCGGCAACGAGGCGGGGTACTCGACGTAGAGCCGCAGCCGCTTCTTGACCGCCAAGTCGAACACGGCTGGCGGGATCTGGGTGGTCTTGCCCGGGTAACCTTCGGCAAGGATCAACACCCCGGCGCCCACGGATGCTTTCTTGACCGCATTCAGCGGTCCGTCAACCCGCGTCGCCTCGATGCCGCTCGCCACGGCGACGCGATAGAGATCGTTCTGGCCCGAGCAAGAGAAAACCAGTTTCGACGCGTCACCCCCCGAGCGCTTCTCGCCGGTCGTCACGTCCTTGGGCAACGCAGTCTTCTTGGTGCCCGGGAGACGTATTTCGGTGGCGTTTGCTGTTGCCGACAGAAGCACAAGGCCCGCAACGAGAGCACTACGAGCCATCACCTCGAGGATTGACCAACGCGTCATGTTGCGCCTCGCGTGAACAAGCCCGGGGGATCCAATGGCAGTCCGTGCTGCTGTTCTTCTGACCTCACCGGGCCGACAGAATCTGTCCAAGTCGGATGAGCTCCATGCACATGCCGACCGTATGATAGTCGACCTTCCAGAGGGCGCCCTTGTTTGTGATTTCGGGCGTCCCGTCGCGCCTCAAGGCGCCGTACACGCCGCCGTATTCAACGTCCACCAACCGAGTCTTGACGAACGCCACGGCGTCTTGTAGCGGCGTCCAGAGGTCCGACCGCCCGCGACAGACGGCGAAGTGGGCCAGGGCGCGGACCGTCTCGGTTTGCTCCCAGAACCCCTTGACGTCGGACGTAATCCTATTGCCTGTCGTGGCGCTCCGGTAGAGGCCCCCGTACTCGGTGTCGTAGCCGATTCGCATGCCTTCGTCGAGAACCGTGTGGGCGTGCTCGAGATAGGACTCGGGCACGCCCATCTGGACGGCGGCGGACAAGAGATAGGCCCATTCGAGCTGATGACCGATGACGATCCGGAGCGTTTCGTGCGGTTGCCAGTCCATCTCGTAGTCTTCGGCAAGCAGACGCTCACCGCGCTTGGCCATGGGGACGAATAGGAAATCGGTCCATTCACGTGCACGGGCAAGCTCGTGTTCCTGTCCCTCGATCTCGGCCAACGCCAGGAGTGCCTCGGTCAAGTGCATGATGTGGTTCTGATTGCGAAAGGTGTCCTGGTCTTGGAAATCACGCGTCATTCTTGCCGCCAGCCCGCCATGGCGGTCCTTGAAGCGGGTGTGAATCGTCTCGCTGGCCTCCAACGCGGCTTTTAGATGCTTGGGGTTCCGCGTGATCCGGTACGCGTGCGCCAAGCCGAATACGACGAAGGCATGACCGTAGCAGTCCTTCCTGTCCTCGATGACCGTGCCATCCGCGCCGCAGGACCAGAACCACCCGCCGGATTGAGGGTCTCGGAAATGGTCGACGAGGAAGCCGGCGCCCCGATCGACGGCCTCGCGGTACGCCGCTTCGCCCGTCAACGCGTGGCCCTGGGCCAGAACGTAGAGCATTCTGGACTGGCTCACGAGCGTGCCGAGGGTCTGGCCGATCCGATTCCAGCGGCGGTCGAGCTCAGTATGAAAGAGGCCGCTTTCGGTGACAGCGGCGTTGAGCCAGTGCGGACAGAGGTCGTCGACCATCAGGCGACCGAACCAGTCGAAGTCGAGGGATGTGTGAGGCGATGGATCGCACATTCTTGCGGGTCTCCTCACCCCGGGCGGTTCATTGCCCGACACGTAGTGCTTACCTCCCGGCGCGGTCTGCCTTCGCCGAGAACCGGTACTCGTATACCCTCGCGTCCGGGCCGTCGTCGGGCAGGAAGAACACGCGATCGGCCAGGAGGCCGAGGCCCTCGCGGCTCAGCGACGAGCCCTTCAGCGATTTGCCGACGGCGAATCGCTTGACGAGCTTCCATCTCTCTACGTCAATCAAATCCAGGTAGCCGCCACCGAGACAGGCGAGGTGATCGCCGACGCCCTTGCAGTCCTGGTAGGCCACGCCGGTCGGGCTCTTCCTCTTGTCCTTGAGGTCGCCTTCGAGCGTCCAGAAGTAGAACGTCTCTGCGTCCCAGTTCGCCCCGATCAATCGATCTCGCCAACGGGCGACCGCGCCGATGTGGTCGGCGACCTCGAATCGGCGTCTGGCCTCCAGCGTTTCGGGATCGACGGTCATGATGTGCGTGTGGCTTCGCTTGCGATAGGCCGCCACCGGAACCCAGATGCTCGTTCCGTCGGAGTCGATGCCGCCCGGATGGACATCGCTGCCGACGGTGATATTGCGCTTCCCCAGAAGCTTCATGGTCTTGCGGTCGAGCTTGAAGATCCAGCCCTGCGACCTCAACATGCTGACGCTGGTGAAGTAGAGATGGTCCTCGGTGACCAGGAGCCCCTGGACGTGGAAGGCGTTGAAGCCGACCTCGGGCGTGACGCCGCAGGCGACAAGCGATCTGGCCGACTTGACGACGTCCGGTAGCTGCCCGGTCACATGGCGCTTCGTATCGGTCAACGTACCCGCCTCCGCGGCCAATACCTTCCTTAGCCTGGAAACTGGGTGGAATCTCTGGTCGACGCAGTTCCATGCCTTCAGGCGGCCGTAGTCGATGACGTAGGAGCCTTTGAGCTTTCTGGCATAGCGATCCCGCTCCTGCCAGGTTGATATGGTCTGCGCTATGAGCGCTCTGGCCTGGTTCCTTGGGATGTCAAGCGTATCAAGTCCCGCCACTTTTCGTCCCGACCATCCTGGCGCTCCCTTTCTGTAGTGGATCAGACCGATTGCCGAAAGCTCCCTCAAGGACCTGAAGGCCTTGACTTCCAGTTCGGTGAATCGCCATCCCCTCATCATGAAGTTGACGCGCTGCCGGTATTCGCCGGCGTCCGTCAGGCGGAGGGCTTCTTCGAGGTAACCCTTCAGTTCCTGCATCGTTTCGGGTGTGAACATCGTCAGGTAGTTGTCGGGGTTTCCCGCCCAGTTCCCGCTGCCGTGCTCCCATCGGTCCCGCGTCCGCATGGCCATTGCCCAGAGCGCCTCCAACCTGAGGAAGTATCGCTTCATGACCTCCGCTGCGTTGCCGAAGGCCTTCTGGCAGTAGTCATCGAGGATCTGGTCAACATCCAGGTGGGTGTCCCAGAGGAGCTTCGCGGTGATGTAGTAATTCAGCCCCTCACCCGCAAAGTCGTTCATCGACTGCGCGTAAAAGAGCGAAGAGCCGCATCGCTTGTAGAAGGGGATGGCCTGACCGATGGCCGTGGGCATTGCCCTGGGCAGTTGGGGCTTCCAGGTATGCGTGAAGTACTCGTAGACATAGAGGTTGGGGGTCACCTTCGACCAGGCCCTGAAGATCCGCCAGTGGTTTTCCTTGTGCTTGGGAGCGTAGTTGCCCTCCAGGTTGACCGTGAGCATGACGACCACGTTGTCGGCGATCTTCACGCGCTCCGGAGGCTCGAGACAGGCCTGGTAGGCAAGCTGGACGACGTACTTGTCGGGGTGGGTCTTTCCGATCTGCTCGGCGATCTGGTTCGTGAACGCAAATACGCGATCGGTCAGGACCCTCACCCCGTTCGACATCCGCTTGCCCGTGTCGAGGGCGCGACAGCGATCACACTCGCACCAGCCGGCGCCGTCGTTGGCGGCCACGCTGTACAGGTCGATGTCGGGGTGTTCGTCGAAGAACCGGCGTACGTGATCGACGCTGATCTTGATGACCTGGGGATTCGTGGTGCAGAGCTGGTACCCGTGCTGTCCGTTGTACCCCTTCCAGTCCTTCTGTCTGGTTCCGTTCACCAGGGCGAAATACTCGGGATGCTGCGGGCCGTACTTGGCCGGGGGGACCATCTTGCCCCAGTTGTGTCCGCCGACGGCCTTCGGGCCGCCGGCCAGCTTGATTCTCTTCCGCCAGAGCGAGTCCTTGCCGATCGACCGAAGCCGGAAGTGGGGTTGCTGCCTGTCGAAGATGCGTCCGATGGTCACTGTCCTTCGACGGGGGACGTCCTGCCCCACCTCGCCCGGCCAGAACCATCTGACGCCGCAGTGTTTCTCCAGGAACGTATACACGGCGAACTCGGTACCCAGATCGTCCTTGCCGCACAGGACCAGGTCGTTGTCGCGCGTCTGTATCACGAATCCGTTCGTGTCTAGATCGTCGAGCTTGATGTCTAGATTGGCCACGTGCTTGCTGCGACCGACGAAGATCCGCGTTCCCTGGGGCGCCTCGGCCTCGGTCTGGATGGGCAACTCGGCGGCCTTGCCGTCATCTCCGGTAGTCATCTTACGGACGTAGGACCGGAGTTCGCGGGCTGCGGATCGCTCCGCATCTGACGGGTTCAAGCCGAGGACGATTGTGGCCTTGGGCACCCCATCGCTGGCGATGATGATCCGGTGCGGTTTCCTTTCGCCTGCGCCGGCGGCAGCGACAAGAGGGCAGAGTGTCGCACCGGCACCACACACAAGACAAGAGAGGACTCTGTTCAAGGGCGCATCGAGCATCGTCGCGTTTCTCCTACCTCCGCCTCGGCCTCTGGCTCGCGGTCCCAACGAGACCCAACCCATGTGGGGACGATGACGTGGTCCCGACCGAGCCGAAGGCGCGTGACCTCGAGTCCCTCGCCGGACGCCACGTTCGGCGGCCCGGGCGAGAGCTTGAGCGTTGACTCGGGCGTACGAAACCTCTGTCCGAAGGCATCGAATCGAACGAGCCCGCCCCGTCCGGCGACTGTCCCCAGCCACTGATGTCTGCCGTCGCGTCGGGCGTACACCTCGAGGCCCAGATGCAGCGGGTCGAGCGGCCCGGCCGAACGCGGCAGGTTCGGAGGGGGCTCGACCACGATGTCGCCACGATGGACGCGGTTGACCTCCAGTCGGTTGATGGCCAGGTGAGGCGTATGGTCGAGCTGAATCCTGCACCGACGGTCGCCCGCGTGCTCAATGCGCCGGAGCGAATAGGTCGACGTGCCGTGCTCGTGGCGGACGTACAGGATGGGGGCGGCACGGTGCAGATCGGCCGACGTGGCGCTCGCTGTCACGTCCAGCGTGTCTCGCTCGTCGTCGAATTCGATGAGTTGGGCGCGCCATGCGGCCAGCCCGTGAATCGCCAGCCGCCCTGCACGCACGAAGCCCGGGCCGAACAACCGTGCGACGCGAGGCGCTCCGTCTGAATCGAATCGAACGAACGCGGCCTGGCCGGACCATTCGACGGTCAGGCCGCCGACGCGCGCGACCTGGCTCGGTACGCCCGAAGGCTCAACATCGTCGAGCGTGCTCGGTCCACACAGGACCCAATCCGTGCCCGCCCGGTGCCTGACGACCACCGCGAAGCTCCCTTCTCGGTTCGGTTCAATGCTTGCGCGGGAGACGTTCAGCACCTTGGGGCTGTCCCGGAATGGCTCGTGCACGGCTGCGAAGAAGTCCAAGTGCGAAGCGGCCTTCCGCCTCAGACACACCACGCGCAGCCTCGCGTGAACGTCATGGCCGCGCAGGTTGCGCTGCCCGGGCGCCTGGCCCACAAGGACGTCCGTGTCGGGCGCGCCGAGCACGACGGTTTGAATCCCTGCCTTCCCATCCACATGTCTCTTGCCTTCGGCATCCCAGGCCACGCAACCGAGCGCACGGACGATCACCGGGTCACTTGTCGTGCCTGCGGTCACTTCGCGGACCCAGCTTGTCGGTGTCCTGGATGCCTTTGATTCGATGGCCAGCGCCTCGGCGAGATCGCTACCCGTAGGGGCGAGCGACACGCCGTCAAGAGAGACGTCCTCTTGGCCGAAGTGTGCGTACCATTCGTGCCATGCGCCCCCTCGGACGCGGGCCAGGTCGAATACGTACTGCCCGCCTCCGGGCAGTGGCACCAGGAAGATGGCCCGCCCGTAGTGACCGCGCCGGCCCAAGATCGCCAGTCGTGCCCGGGCGAGTTCGCAGGTCTCGGCGTATCCGAGCACCTCGTCAGATGCGAAGCCGATCAGCTCGCCTCGCTGTGCAAGACTCGGTGCGGACGAGCCCCGCTTGTCCCGAACCACCACCATCTGATGGGCCTCGGGGTGGCGGATCCACGCCTTGGTCAGCGTGGCCATTGCACCGAGATAGCCCAGATCGTTCAACATCTCGTGTCCCTCGGCGAAGAGCACGAGATCCTGCGATGCGTAGTGCCAGTGGCCCACACGCCAACCGTAATTGAGCGAGGCCACTGCCTGCGCCGGCCCGGACCCGGCCCGGAGCAACACCTTGCGGTTGTGGTGGAAGACCCAGGAGGGAAGCGCGTCGGTTCGCACGCCCTTCACGTTCGCCTTGCCTTTGTCCTTTGGGCGTATGTACCAGTCTGCGTATCGGTCGGGCATCTTGCGACCGGCCTCGAGCGCACGCTGCACCGCGTCCAGATGGGGCACTGCGTGGGCGACCGCGTCTTCCCAGGCGATCTTGCGTCCGTTGGGCAGCGTTGTGAGCGCCTGCTTCCACGCCATGGACGCATAGGCCGGGTGACGGTAGGGGGTGAGACCCCCGAGCTTCGGATCCCACATGGGATGGGACGCGTCATAGTGTCCGCGATAGCCGGCGAACTTGCCCACGAACCGGTCCAGGTTGTTGAGCCCTACGTTGCTGTAGTGGGGGGAGCCCTCCCAGCTCAGCCCGTCACCCCAGAAGAAGTCGTGCAGGTAGTACGCGACGTTGCGCGTCAGCGCGTCGATGATCTTGCGGTCATTCAACAGCCTGCCAAGTTCGAACTGCGTGCTGAATGGCGCGCCACACAGGTTGTGGTTCATCCACATCCGGTACGGCGACGGCATGTAGTCCAGGATGCCGTATCGTATGCGGGGTCGTTTGGGATGCTGTGCCAGGCGCTTCGCATCACCGGGCTGCGCGCTGAGCAGGCGGGCAATGCAGGGCAGGACGGTTCGCTCCTCCTCGTCACTAAACGACGAGCGGATCTCGGCGAACGCCCGCGACCAACCGTAGGCGTTCGCGCGGCCGTACTGGCTTCCGTTGCCAAACATGTCGCTCGCCCCGCCCTTCCGGCGGAAGCCCGTGTCCGTGTACAGCCGATCGCCCGTGATCGCGTAGGGCACGTAGCCCTCGAACCAGCCGAGCTCGTCGGGGGATGCTTCATAGAAGGCCTCGAGCCAGGCGCGGTGCTCGTCCTCAGCCTTCCCCGTTACTGCCACGAGATACGGATCGCCCAGGAAGGCCCGGGCGTAGGTCAACAGGATCACCTTGGCCGAGCGGGCGGCCCGGTCGCCGAGCTGACGCTCGACCGATCCCTCGGCGAAGCAGAATCGGCCGACCAGATACGCTTGCGTCAGCTGGCGAAGGGTGTGTCGCGCCACATGATACATGCATAGATGCGCGCATTTGCCGCGGAAGAAATATGCGTGCGACTCAGAGTATCCGTGCACCATGCCGTCCCAACGGTCCCACGGAATCCCGCGATTTCGCCGACTCCACGCCTCGTCGTGGACCTTCCGCCACACTTCGTCGTTCGGCCTGCATCCGCTGCCGTCGTCGGGGAAGTCCGGGTTGGGGTAATACGCGTACTGGCGACCCTCCTTCTTGCAGAGCGGACAGACCAGTTGCCACGGATTGTGAATGCTCCAGTCAAACTTGGTCGCGAAGTCGCGGACGTGAAACGGATGGATCGGACAGGCGACCGACCACATGCCGAGCGGCGCCGTGGGCGAGACGCGCTGGAGCCAATAGGTGTCCGGCTTCTGGGCCCACGTTCGGGCAACGTCCAGGACGCGTTTCCCGTGCTTGACCTGACGTCGGCGGCCGGCCCGCCACCTCCGGGCGAACTCCTGGACCGGCAAGCCTTGGAGGGTGGGGTTCGTCTCTCTGGGAAACACGATCGGCCCCTGGGCATCTACCTCAACGGTGCATACGGATGCCAGCAGGAGCGAAGTCAAGCGAAGAGGACAGGGAGATCTCGAGGATTCGGCAAACACGGCAATTCCCCGTCAGGAACAGATACCCCCAACGACCTCCGAACGCAGCACGCGTCCGTGGAAGGTTGTCGTCAGAACCGGATCAGTGGCAGTATACTCCATGTCTCGTGTGCCCGCAGCGATCTCCGTGACGGGTGCGCCTCGGCAAATGCGCAGGAGCGGTCTGGTAAGGAGCAGGCAGATGCAGAAGATCGCCGTGTGCCTCGTCGGTACTTTCGCCCTCGCGGCAGCACCACGTACAAGCGCCAAGGAGCACAGCCGGTTCGTCACGGCCGACATGCGCGCCAACGCGCTGGCCAACGCCAAGAAGCATGACTGGGCGCGACAGGAGCAGCAACGAGCGATCCGCGCGGCCGAGCCGTGGGTCAAACGCGCCGATGACGATCTCTGGGCCATGGTCCCCGCGCAGGAGTTGCCTCGAACGATCTACACGAACCGGGGTGTTATCTACGAGGGCCAGAAGCCCTACTGCCCCGGCTGCGGCGAGGCGGCACCGGCCAAGTACGGCCGAACCTGGTGGAAGCTCGACGACAGCAGGCCGTGGAAGGTCGAGTGCAAACACTGTAAGGAGGTCTACCCGAAGAACGATTTTGGGGCCTTCTACGCCTCCGCCCTCGACGTGCACGGCATGTTCCGTCGCAAGCTGGGCGACCGTTCGCTCCTGATCAACCCGGACCATCCCGACCCGACCGATCCGCTCCACAAGCGCTACGTCGATGACGGATACGGGATGTTCGATGAGCATGGCAAGCGTCACGACGTGGTCGCGTACTGCTGCTTCCGGCGATGGGGGCAGATCCAATCGGGGGTCCTGGCACTGGCGAACGCATACGCGCTGACCAGCAAGCCGTGCTACGCGCACAAGGCGGCCGTGCTGCTAGATCGAATCGCCGACGTCTACCCGACGTTGGATTACCTGCCGCTGCACAAGGCAGGGTTCCAGCATAGTCAGGGCGGCTCGGGGCAGGGGCGGATCGGCGGATGCATCTGGGAGACCGTTGTCGCCCAGGGCCTCGCCCGCAGCTACGACTTGATCTTCGATGGGATCCTGGACGACAAACAGCTCGTGACGTTCTGCTCGGCGAGGGCGAAGCGACACCGACTTGGCGAGAAAGGCAGTATCGCGGCGATCTGCAAGCACATTCACAAGCATGTGCTGCTCGAGGCGCTCGACTCGGTGAAGGACGGTCGCATCGCCGGCAACACGGGCATGACCCACTGCTCACTGGCCGTCCTGGCGATCGCGCTGGACGATCCAATACTGACGCCGCAGTGGCTCGATTGGCTGTACGACCCCGGTTTCCCCGGCGACTACACCAAGCGGAAGGACCCCGTGCCATGGGTGCTGACCGAGGGCCTCGATCGCGACGGAATGGGCGGCGAAAACGGCGGATACGGGCTGATCTGGACGCGACGCATGCACGAGCTGGTCGGGATCCTCGCTGCGCATCCCGAGTACACCCAGCACGACCTTGTCGCCAACTACCCGAAGCTCAAGCAGAGCTTCTTCGTCCAGTCACGGTTGAACGTGTTGGATGCGATGATGCCCAGCACCGGTGACAGCGGCGCGGTGGGTTACTGGGGACGACAGGGCCGGGCCTCGACCTACCTGGTTGCCTACAGGTTGTATCGCGACCGGCGCTTCGCGAACCTGGCGTGGCGGGAGCACACGGCGCACGGATCGTCCCTGCGATGCAGCGATGACATCTATCAGAAGGACCCCGACGCGCTAATCAACGAGGTGAAGAAGATCGCCCAGGCCAAGGTCTTCAGACTCGAGAGTGAACACCTCGGGCGCTACGGCCAGGCGTGCCTCCAGACTGACAGTCCCAAGAACGGCCGCGCCGTGTTCATCCACTACGGGCAGGGCAAGGGCCATTCGCACCACGATTGCCTCAACATCGGCCTGCTGGCGAAGAACGTCGCCATGATGCCTGATCTGGGGTATCCCGAATACACCGGTAGCTGGCCCAAGCGACACGCGTGGACGGCCAACACGATCAGTCACAACACGCTGCTGGTCGGCGATACCACGTCGGCCTACAGCCCGGGCGGGAGGATCGAGATGTTTGCCATTGCACCGCCCCTCCGCGTGATTCAGGTCCAGGCGCCTAGGGCCTACCAGGGCATGCAGACCTATCGTCGCACCGTTGCGCTCGTGGATATCGGCGATCAGGACAGCTACGTCTTGGATGTCTTCCGGGCGCGTGGCGGCAGGAACCACCGCCTTTCCTGGCACGGCGCAGCCGAAACGGCAAAGGTAGCCGGGCTGGCGCTGGCCAAACAGGAAGCCGGCACGTTCGCTGGCCCAGACGTGCCGTTCGCCAAACTCGACGGCGATCGTGCCTCCTTCTACAGACAGAGCGGCTTCACATACCTCTACGGCGTCGAGCGGACCACCGGTCGCGTTGACACGCCCTACACGGTCGACTGGAAGATCGAAGACAAGCGCGGTCGCGTCAAAGAAGGTCAGGAGCCGCACCTTCGCCTGCATGCCCTGACGCCCTGCGACGAAGTGGCGCTCGCCACGGGCGACTCGCCGCACAGGTTCATGCGCCCACGGTACCTCATCCAAAGCCGGCTCGGCGAAGATGTGCAGAGCCAGTTCGTCAACGTCCTCGAGCCCTACAACAAGGTCCCCTTCATCAGACAGGTGCGGCAGCTCAAGGTTGAACATCACGCGGATAAGAACGCCGTGGCCGCTGTCGCCGTCGAACTCGCCGACGGTCGCACCGACATCCTGGTCAGTAGTGAGTTGCCGACGGCTGTGAAGGTGGAGGGCGGCGTTGTCTTCAACGGCACATTCGGCATGATCCGCTTCATTCAGGGCAAGGCAGATTGCATGCGCATGATCGGCGGCACGTTGCTCGCCCATGGTGATGAGAAACTGACGGGCGAGCGCCCAGTCTGGCGCGGCAAGGTGACGCGAATTGACGCGTCTGACGCCAAGAACCACCTGGTCTTCCTCGATCCTCCGCTGCCGCAGAACGCTGCACTTGTCGGCCGGGCGATTCATTTCATCAACGACCTGCCGATGGACACCAGCTACGAGATCAAAGCGGTCACGCCCGCCGGCATTTCGACCGGTGAGGTCACCGTCGTGCGAGGGTTCAAGCAGCCGAGTGATTTCACTGCCGGACACACGTATCTTGTCAATCCTGGAGACGAGTACGTTGTGCCCTTAATCGCAGGAAACGGGCCAGGAAGGGAACCGTGAGGGTCTCCTATGCAGGCGCGGACCTGCCAGGCGACGAGGCACGAGGCAAGACTCGATTCGCTGCTTGAGCTGCGGTTCCAGATGCTCGCCCAAGCCCACTCAGTGGCCGCTTGAATCACGTCTCTGCCCAGGCCCTTGCTCTTCACAGTGCTTCAACAACTAACGGCAGTTGGCCACCTTCTCCACCAGGTCCATGACGGGCAGATAGGGCAGGCTGGCGATTTTACATGTGTTGTTGAACTGGATGTCCGCCGCCGTCCTTGGCCCGGCTTGTTGCGCCGCCTTCCAGTATCGCAGCGCCCGAGGACCTGGCCCAACGGCCGAAATCGAATACTCGCCCGCTGTGGTCTTGACCTGGCCGCGTTCGATGGACAGGTGCCATTCACTGACAGACATCAACCAGACCGATTTCGGAAAACGCGCGATGATGTCAACCGCATCACCGTGGCCCCGCCAGCCCCAGTCCGACAAGATGACGTTGGCCCCGGGGCGATCCACTTGGATCCGGCGGCAAGACGCTGGCCTGTGGACGCGCGGCACGACGATGTGTAGAACGGGACCTCGTTGCGAAGGAGGCAGACGATCCATGGCGGCCGAAGTCAGAGAGTCAGTGGTCCCGGCGATCATCGCATGCCTTGTGGCGGGGGCCCCCGGCCTTGCCCAACCGGGGCGTCAGAGCGTCCAGGGAAGGCAACAGACGGTCGGCCTGTCCGTGACCCGCGTGGACGTCTTGGACCGCGTCTTTCCCGATCAGGTGCCGAGAGCCGCTGCTCATACCGCGCCCATCAGCGTACCGCGCGGGGGAAAGGTCGCGTTTCAGTTCGCGATCCGGTCGCCCAAAGCCACTCGAGTGGCATGGGACATCTCAATATCAGCACGTAGCCAGGACGCCCCACGGGCGTGCCAGACCAGGTCGTACGCCCTGATACCGGTCCACGTCGAGGCCAACAGCGCCGGCGGAAACGACTCGCGGGTCGGCAAGGAGCCGCCAGAGACATGGTGGCCCTATCTGATCCGACGAGCCCCCTTCGACGTCGCCGAGGTACTTTGCGAGGCAACGAAGGCCGACGTCGAGCCCGGACGGACGGCCGCCGTTGTCGTCGATGTGCACGTCCCCGAGCATGCGGTCCCAGGCGTTCACTCAGGAACGGTCCGATTCCGGGCGAACGGATCGCGAACCGACGTGCCGTTCGCGTTCTGTGTCCGCCGGACTCGAGTGCCCCAAACGCCACGTCTGAGGGTCGTTCATATGCTGTCGGTTGAGCCAGAAGACCTGGTCACGACCGATCCACCCGCGTGGTGGAGCAAGCGTCACTGGGAACTGATCGATCAGGCGGCGTCGGTTCTGTGGGAATACGGCGATCGGTCGATCTACACGCCGCTCCTGTTCGGAACCAACGCGCTGATCCAAACGATCCGCCGCGAGGATGGGGAGCTTGCCTTCGATTTCGCCCGCTTCGATCAATGGGCCGAGCGTTTTCTGGGACGCGGATACCAGACGTTGGATGGCGAAGGGGTCGGCGGCGGACACTGGCTCTGTCCGCCCGGCAATGTCGATGCGGTCGATGCCAGGACGGGGCAGAAGGTCAGGATCTTCCGGGCCGGTCAGAGTACGTCACGACCAGACAAACATTGGGGAACGGTCCGGATCAACAAGGAGTGGCCGGTGTTCTGTGCCGACTTCTTCCGGCAATTCCATGCCCACCTGGCCAAACGCGGATGGACGCGCCGCTACGCGCAACGCCTCATCAACGAGCCCCGCAGGGCCGAGGACTACGCCCTGATGTCCAGGCTGCTCCGGAGGCATATGCCGGGCATTCCAGCCATCGGAGAGATCCACTGCTGGCGCGTCGATCCCAAGGCCATCTCCCCGCACGTGGATCAGTGGATGATGACGGTACAACTGCTGGAGCGGCGGCAGGATCTGGTCAGGCAACGGCACAAGGCTGGCAGAGGCGTCGGCGTTTACAGCATGGCCTCTCCCCCACCGCCGTATCCGAATCGCCATCTGGATCGTCCCCTGACGGACAACCGCCTCTGGCCGATCCTGGCATGGCGCCTCGGGGCCGACATGTACGACCACTGGGCGCCGAACCGCTACCGTGGCGCCGATCCATACAAGACTTCGCTGGGACCGATGCCGAGCGGATCGCAGAGCCCTGGGCATCCGCCGGGCGATAATTGGCTGTTCTACAAGGGGCCCAAGGGACTCATGCCGTCCATGCGGGTCCTGGCGTTTCGAGCGGGCCTGATCGACCACGACCTTCTGAGCATGCTGGGTGAGTACGATCGGCAGGAGGCGGCCGAGATCTCGAAACGGGTGGCCAGATCGGCCAGGGAGTACTCGAACGAACCGGCCTGCTATCATCAGGCCAGGGAGGCCTTGCTGGTCGAACTCGACGGACGGCTTCCGGCAGATTGAACCGCCGAGAACTTGAGCGATCGTCCTCTGGCCTTGTGAGCGGTCGCCGAGAAGTGACCAGCGGGAGCCCCTGTGCCTACCGGAGACTCTGTCCCAGTTGATCATGTAGGACTCATGTCTTTCATTCCGCCGTCCCCAAGCTGCCCCGCGGTACGATTCGGCCGTCTTCATTCGTTTGGGTCAGTCAGATCTTCCACTGCTTCATAGTGGGATCTACAGTCGCCGACGCGCACACCTTGCCAGGAGCATCTGTCAATGAGCAGGCTGACCGACCAACAGGATGCTTGGGGCCATGCGATGTACGACGCCTACATGGGCAAGCCCGCCTACGAAATCTACGAGCGGGATGATGGCGACGTGAACGTCGTCCCTAGTCAGAAGTACGTCAAGGGATCCGGGCGCTGGCAACCACAGGAAAGGGCTGCACTGGCGTTGGCAAGAGGCAAGGTCCTGGATCTCGGCTGCGGAGCAGGTAGGACGGCTCTCTACCTTCAACAGAAAGGGCTCGACGTCTTGGGGATCGACAACTCACCGTTGGCGATCAAGGTCTGCAAGCTTAGGGGGCTGAAGAAGGCCAAGGTGTTGTCGATCACACAGGTGAGCCACAAGCTGGGGACGTTTGACACCTTGCTCCTGTTCGGGTTCGGCCTCTTTGGTAGCCTCGGGCGAGCACGCTGGCTGCTCCGGCGATTTCGCCGGATCACCACCGACCAAGCGAGAATCATCACCGTCGGGATGGATCCCTACCAGACCAAGGTTCGTGATCATCTGGCTTACCACCGACGCAACAGAAGGCGGGGAAGGATGCCTGGGCAGATCAGGCTCCGAGTGAGACGCAGAAAGCGTGCCACGCCCTGGTTCGACCACCTCATGGTCTCGAAGGGCGAGATGGCGGAGATGCTCGATGGAACGGGCTGGGAGGTCGGTCGTTTCATCGGTCCAAAGGGATCTGGCTACATCGCTGTGATCGAGAAGGAGCGTTGACCACGCATCGAGACACATCTCGGGTTGGCAACCGATGGTCGACCAAGAGGGCAAGATCAACTTCAGGTTAGAGGTACCGAAGGTGGGGCGATCATCGGACGCGTTGGCGGATGCTGAGCCCCCAACGCCGACACGGGAACCTTCGCATTCCGAGGCGGATGGAGCAGGATTGACACGATGGACCGAGCGAACGTCCTTGGTTGACGGCGTGATAGCCCGTTTTCGCTTGACCTGAGACCCCCGCTTCGGCAAGCTGGTTCGTTGACGGCAGGTAGGTGGGAAACGTCGGTTCGCTAGGACAAGACAGGTAGGCGTTCGCCGTCACCCCACTTGGCGGTGCGGGGCGGGGGACGGAAGAGTCGGAGTCTGGTGGGCATGGACAAGATGAAGGTCGTAGCGGTCGTCGTGATGCTCGTTCTTGCCGTCGCCTTTTGCTTCCTGTCTTTTCACAGGACGGCCCAATTCAACAGGGAAATAAAGGACGTCAATGAGCATCTCCGCCAAGTCGCCAACCATCTTGACCGGATCGCCGCTTCGTTGGAGGATGCCCAGATTCTGAGGCCGAAGCCCGTGCCGCGGCAGCCAGGCCGCCAACCGATGAGGTGACGAGAACGGGCAAGGCGGCGCCGTTGCCGCCCGACTCGTCTGGGTTGCTACGTAAGGACTCGGAACAGCCACCTATCCCGCGGCGCTGAAACAGGTGACTGTTTCCTGTTTGTGCTTTCTTCTCCAGCATGTTGCCCCACGATTAGCTCTGTCTGATCTCCGCCAAGCCACGAGCACCGCCCCAATACTCACGAGGCCTATGGAACTCGGTTCGGGGACCTCTACAATGCGAAATCCCGTAGATTCGCTGCAATTCGCCGGGCCGTCAAAACCCCGGGTCATGGAGCGCAGTTGTACTTCCGTGTCGTAGAAGCAGCCGCCACGGATGCACCGACCGTAGCTCTTAAACCCCTCGGTCCATTCTCGTACGTTGCCCCCTTGGTCAAAGGTGTTGTACGGGGCGGCAGAATTGCCGAAGGCGCCGACCTCGCTGGCGTAATAGGGATACTGGAGCGTCGGCCCGGACTGATAGAAATTGGCGTTGTTCCCGGGGTCGGGGTCGAGCAGGTCGTTGCTCGGTGGCATGTCTGTTCCTGTCGGGTAGTCGTAGTAGCCGTCCCAGCTCGGGTCATAGTACGCCGCCTTGTACCATTCGTCCTCGGTCGGAATCACGTAGCGAGCATTTGCGTTTCGTGCGATCGTCATGAGGAGAGTGTAATCGTCTCGCCCATTGAGCGCGTACGATCCGTTTTCGGTTGTCGTGCTATCCTGCTCTCCAGTGGGCTGCCCATTGGTGAGCCAGTTGCAGAAGCGCGCCGCGTTTCCCCACGTCATGAGGTTGGCGGGCCGGTTGGCCCAGTTGGGATCAACGCTGTAGGTATAGCTCTCGGAAGAACCGCTCCGCCGTATCTGACAGCCCGAAGAGGTCATCCACATGTGCGGACGGTAGAGCCCGAACGTATCCGTAGCGGCGACGGCATTGAGGAACTCACAGTACTGGGCAGCTGTGACC
>CAYMLO010000123.1:0-30482 GCA_964390905.1 uncultured Planctomycetales bacterium
TATGCGGCCTCCGGTTCCGGTGGGCTGCTGCGAGCCTGCATGGGCCGAGACCGTGATGTGATCGTCTTCGTCCGGCATCGTTCCGGCCCGGTCTACTACTGGTATGAAGCCCTCAGCGTCAGATACCTTCGCACCGATGCAGAGAAATCCAAGGGCGATCCACCCGAGCCGGGACACGTGTCCGTGTACGACGTCGTTGTCGACGACTATCAGGACGTCCTCTGGAGACTCCGGGCTCTGTGCGGGGTGAAGAACTTCCTTGGCGCAAGGATCGTTGCGCTGGGCGGGGTCCTCGGGAAGTACGCGCCTGAGGCACCGGACGTAGCCCGAAAGAAGCATCGGCTCGAGATCATCGAGGTGAGCTACAAGGATTTCGAACCTCGCATCAAGAACGCTCTGGCGGACAAGACACTGGTCGCGCACGCCGAGAGATGGACGGATCGGTACCTCGCCCTGCCCAATACCGATCTGAAGACCGACAGGCAGTTCGTGGTCAACGCGTTCCTGCTCTACGGGCTGTTCAAGGACCTGATGGAGGAAAACGACGCGCCGGCCTTCACCATCAAGAGTTGCATGAACATCATCATGCCCATGTCGAAGACGACGGCCTGCCTGACCTTGACACTACTCAACGACGAGGGGTTGCTGGCGTTCTGCGAGTCTGACTTCGTCGTGATTCCCGCCGGGATCTTGCTGCGGCACATCTCCGGCAAACCCGTTTTCCTGCACAATTCGACGTTCCCGCACAAGGGCATTGCCACATGCGCGCATTGCAGCGCTCCGAGGCGGATGGACGGGCGGAACTACGAACCGGCCAAGATCCTGACGCACTATGAATCCGAGTACGGCGCCGCCCCGAAGGTGGAAATCCCCAAAGGCCGAGAAGTGACCTTCATCGACCCCGAGTACAGCACCGGTCGCTGGGTGGGCTTCAAGGGAAACGTCGAGGCCAACCCGTTCTACGAGATCTGCCGGTCCCAGCAGGACGTTCGGATTCAAGGAGACTGGAAGAAGCTGATTCACGAGGTGCGCGACTCCCACTGGATGATGGTTTACGGAGACTATCTCAAGGAGGTGGGATACGCTGCTCGGCGGATCGGCATCGACTGGGAGAACATCACGGAGGCATAGCGCCGAAGATCCCTCGCAGGTGCCCGACAGGCCGCCAGGTCCTCGCAGTGCAAGGAGCTGTCATGGTCCATCCCGGGTGGGCCAGTGATGGGCACCTGGAAACCAGCCATCTTTGAGGAGGCGATCATCGGCCGCCGCCGAGGCCCGGCGGGACGGTCGCACTTCCGCCCGATTGCGAACTCCGCCCACGCGCAACGGACCAAAGGCCCGCACTCACCGGACCTCTCGGCAAAGGGAAGCACGAACCCCGCGCCTCGACAGGACTCAGGACATCTTCTTCAAGATCCGCATCGCTTTTCGGGCGTCGTCGGAGCTGTCGAGCGCCAGGTGAACGATGCATCGCCTGCCGATCGCAGCCGCGGACAGACCCCGAAGGTTGACGCCCTCTACCGCAAGCGCCTGCGTGATCTTGGCACCAAGGCCCGGCTTGTCTGACCCCTCGATTCGCACCGAGTGGAGGCTGCCGGTTCTCTTGAAGCCGGCCTTCTTTGCCGCCCTGATCTGAGCGGCGCCCTTCAAGGGAGTCAGGAAGACGACCCCGGTCCCGGGCCTGCTCGCCTCGCGCCGAGCAATCACAAACTCCAGGTTGGCGCCGGCATCGGCGAGTGCGGCCAACTTCCCGGCCAGGCTACCCGGACGGTCCTTGATGCTCGCCGCCCACACATCCACCTTCGTCACGTTCAGCTTCATGGCATGTCCTCCAAGCGAGTTGCGCCCGGGAACATCTAAGCGTTGCCTTCCCGCCGTGTCAATGAGGCCCGCAACAGGTCCAAGACGGAAACGCCCGGTCTCCACGCCTGCACCTCCCACGACCGTGCGGACGCAGAGCCTGGAGGGGCGAGCTGTTCTTCGCCAGATCCCGACCGCGCTGGCCCCGGGACTCCGACATCGTCCTTAGAAGATTAGACCTCCCGACCTGAGCCGGTACAATGCTGCTCCGGGACCGGGCTACGTAGCGGTGATCCTCAACAAAAAGGAAACAGGTCATGGCACAGATCGCGATCGGCGCAAACCTGGAGTTCATCCGACAGGCCGAGAAGCCCTTTGCCTGGGGTGCGGCCAAGGCGGCGGAGCTTGGCTTCGAGTACGTCGAGCCGATGGTCCACTGGGGCCGGGAGCTGATGTCCGAGGCCGGCTACTACCACACCGTCTCGATGTACGAGGACCCGTTGGCGATCCGTGAGGTGTGCGAGAAGCACGGCGTAGCCTGCTCGGGCATCCAGGCCCACAATCCGCTCGCCCAGCCGGACATCAGCGTCAACTACATTTCCCTGGCGATCCGCTTCGCCTCGCACCTCGGGACGC
Organism: uncultured Planctomycetales bacterium; assembly: GCA_964390905.1. Lineage (GTDB taxonomy): Bacteria > Planctomycetota > Phycisphaerae > UBA1845 > JAFGLZ01 > JAFGLZ01. The sequence goes on from CAYMLO010000123.1 coordinate 2,437, forward strand.
CCATCGTCAACACGGACGAGGGGGTCAAGCCCGACTTCACGGACGAAGAGACGGACCACCTGTTGATGCGCTACACGCTGACCAAGCTGACGCGGGTGGCGGAGCGACACAACGTCCGGATCGGCCTGGAGCCGCACCAGATCTACAGCCAGCGGCCCGAGGGGCTCGACCGCATCTACAACCTGGTCAAGTCGCCCTCGCTGGGGATCAACTTCGACACGGGCAACGCCTACCTCGCCGGGCAGGATCCCTACTCGTGGCTCGCCCACGTTCGCGACCGGTTGATCCACCTGCATGCCAAGGACATCAGCGTCGAGCACAGCGATGCCGAGCGCGGCAAGGTAACCGGCACGCCGGTGGGCTGTGCTTGCGGCGATGGGGTCATCGACTGGAAGGAGATCATCAAGATCCTCGAGCCGCTGGACCGGCAGATCGTGCTGAGCGTGGAGTGCGGCACGGTCGAAGAGGCGGCTGCGAGCCTGGACCATCTGCGCGGGCTTCTGTAGGGACGGCATGGGGGACCCCGCCGGGGTCCGGCGCGAATCCGGTCGGATCGACAGGAGGCGGACGGGTGAAGCCGACGAGCCCGGGAACCAGCAGGAGGGACTTCGTCGCGACGGCGGGGGGGCTTGTCGTCGGGAGCGCCCTGGCGAGCGGCGACGCGGGCGCCCGGGAGCGATCGGCGGCAGGGGACGGAAGCACGCTGCGCGCCGGCGCTGCCGCCAGCAACATCACGCCGCCGCTGGGGGTCTCGCTCGACGGAACGATCATGCAGATCGGCCCTGCGCGGCATATCCATGACGAGCTGCATGCCCGCTGCATCGTGCTGGACGACGGGCGGCTGCGCGTCGCGATCGTCGTCTGCGACGTCACGATGATCTCAAGAGACCTTATCGATAGGGCCAAGGAGCGGGTCGCGAGGCAAACGGGGGTCCCGGCGAACCGCGTGCTGATATCGGCCACGCACACCCATATGGCCCCGCGGATGGTCGGCATCGGAACCGGCGAGCTGGACAGGCAGTACGAGGCGTTTCTGATTCGCCGGATTGCCGACGCCGTGGCCCGGGCCGTCAACAACCTGTCCGCCGCCAAGGCGGGCTGGGTCGGCCTCGACAAGCCGGCGTTCGTGCAGAACCGCCGTTGGTTCATGAAGCCCGGCTCGATTCCGCCGAGCCCGCTCGGCTCGAAGACCGAACGCGTGATGATGAACGGTCGTCCCAAGGAGAACCGCGTCAGGCCAGCCGGGCCGGTCGACCCGCAGGTATCGGCGCTGTCGATCCAGCACGCGGACGGCCGGCCGATGGCGGTGCTGGCCAACTACGGCATCCACTACGCGGGGTACAAGCCAAAGCAAATCAGCAGCGACTACTTCGGTCGCTTCGCCAGGCGGATCGCGCAGCTGCTCGGCACGGACGATCAGGATCCGCCCGTCGTCGGGATCATGTCGAACGGGACGAGCGGCGACGTTGGTCGCGGCCCGGGCGGCATCGGAAAGGTGGGTGACAGCGTTGCCCAATCCGTTGCGGACGCTTGCCGAAAGGCGGTTCATCGAGACCGCGTATCGCTGGCGATGCGCGACGTGGAGCTCGAGTTGGGCGTGCGTCGGCCCGACGCGGCGCGCCTCCGATGGGCCAGGGAGCTGTCTGCAAAGGCTCGCGGCAAGAAGCGGCTGACCCGACCGGAGATCTACGCCCGGGAGGCGATCAAGCTGAGTGCGTTTCCGCCGAAGGTGTCGCTCAAGCTGCAGGCCTTGCGCGTGGGCGATCTGGGCATCGCGGCGATTCCCTGTGAGGTGTTCGCAGAGACGGGGTTGGCGATCAAGGAGGCCAGCCCGCTGGAGCCGACGTTCGTCATCAGTCTGGCGAACGGCTACAACGGGTATCTGCCGACGGCGCGGCAGCACGAACTGGGCGGGTATGAGACGTGGCCCGCGCGGTCGAGCTATCTCGAGGTCCAGGCCGAGTCGAAGATCCGCGCCGCAATCCTCGATCTGCTCCGTGAGACGGGCAGACGCGGGCAAACCAAGTCATAGCCAATGGGTTTCTGGTGCCAACTGACTGATAGGCCGGGGGACGACGTCAAGCAGAGAGGGCGCAAGATGTCTGGTGGGTCACAAACGAGCCGGGCGATGGGCAAAGGGCTTCTCGTTGCAGCGGCAGGGGCGTTGCTCGTTGGAACGGCCTTGGCCGAGAACGGGGAAGGCGGCGCCAACGTCCTTCGTGCGGGCAGCGCAGCTATCGACATCACGCCGGAGAAGCTCCCGGTCAAGGTCGTGGGGGGGTTTCTCGAGCGAACGTCCGCGAAGATCCACGACCGGATCTACGCCCGGTGTCTGGCGCTCGACGACGGCAAGGTCCGCCTCGCCATCGTCGTCGTCGACAGTTGCGCGCTGCCGCGGGACTTGTTGGATGAGGCCAAGGAGATGGCGCGCAAGGCCACAGGCATTCGTGTGGACCGGATGCTCGTATCGGCCACGCACACCCATTCGGCGCCGGCGGCCGTGGGCGGCCTGGGCACGGACTGCGACGAGGCGTATCGCAGGTTCCTTCCGGGCCGGATCGCCAAGGCGATCGAACAGGCCGCCGGGGACCTCTCGCCCGCCAAGGTCGGTTGGGCCGTCGCGGAGGATCGCGAACACACGAACTGCCGTCGGTGGATTCGTCGCCCGGACAAGATCGGCGTTGATCCGTTCGGCGGGCGAACGGTTCGGGCCATGATGCACCCCGGCTACCAGAACCCCGACTACCTCGGTCCCGCGGGGCCGATCGATCCGGGGCTGTCGCTGCTGTCCGTCCAGTCCACCAGCGGCCGGCCGATCGCGCTGTTGGCCAACTACTCGATGCACTACTTCGGGGCGCCGCCGATATCCGCGGACTACTACGGCGTGTTCGTCGAGAAGTTCACAGAGTTGGCGGGCGCCAAGAACGGCGATCCGCCTTTCGTGGCGATGATGTCGCAGGGCACGAGCGGCGACCTGCACTGGATGGACTACAGCAAGCCCAGGAAGCGAATCGCCATCGGTGCGTATACCGAGGCGGTGGCGCGCGTCGCCTATGAAGCCTACAAGCAGATCGTTTATCACGAACGCGTCCCGCTCGCGATGAGCGAGAAGAAGCTCACGCTCCGCCGCCGCGTGCCGGACGAGAAGCGCCTCGCGTGGGCCAAGCAGATCCTGGCCGAGATGCCGTGCCCGACGCCGCGGAACAAGACCGAGGTCTACGCCCGTGAGCAGGTGCTGCTGGCCGAGCGGCCGACCGGCGAGCTGAAGCTGCAGGCGATCCGGATCGGGGAGGTGGGCATTGCGACGATCCCGTGCGAGGTCTACGGCCTCACGGGCCTGAAGATCAAGGCCCAGAGCCCGCTGCGGCCGACGTTCAACATCGGGTTGGCCAATGGGACTGAGGGCTACATCCCCCCGCCGGACCAGCACAAGCTCGGTGGCTACACCACCTGGGAAGCACGCAGCGCTGGGCTGGAGGTCCAGGCCGAACCGAAGATCGTCGAGACGCTGCTCGGCATGTTCGAAGACGTCTCCGGCAGGCCTCGGCGACGGATTGAGGAGGGCCACGGTCGCTACGCCAAGGCCGTGCTGGCCTCCAAGCCCCTCGCCTACTGGCGCCTGAGCGAGTTCGGCGGACCGCGCGCCACGGACGCCGCCGGTGGAGACGATCACGGCGCGTATCAGAACGGTGTCGCCTTCTACCTGCCCGGCCCGCAGTCGCCGAGCTTCTGCGGCGAGGGCCGGGTCAACAGGGCCCCCCAATTCGCGGGCGGTCGCATGACGGCGAAGATCGAAGGCCTGACCTGCCCGTACACCGTCGAAATGTGGTTCTACAACTGCCTGCCCAAGGACGTTCGGGCGGTGACCGGGTATCTGTTCTCGCGCGGTCGCGACGGCGTCAAGGGAGCGGGCGGCGATCACCTGGGCATCGGCGGCAAACACTCAGGCGCAGGCAAGCTGATCTTCTACAACGGGGATGAGCTAGAAGAGCTGCTCTGCGGTAAGACCGTGCTTCGCCCAAAGACGTGGCATCACCTGGCCATGGTGCGCGATGGCAAGCGGGTCACCGTCTATCTGGACGGGAAGGCCGAGCCCGAGATTAGCGGCGAGATGGCCGTCGCGTGTCCGGCCGACATCAAGCACGTATTCATCGGCGGCCGGTGCGACGATTTCGCCAACTTCGAAGGGAAGATCGACGAGGTTGCCATCTACGGGCGGGCCTTGCCCGTCGCCGAGATCGCCGAGCACCACGCGCTGGCCGGCCTGTCACCGACGCGGGAAAACTGAACGATCCCTCGACGCCCGCACACGCCAGCCCGTCACAGCGCGATACGGATGCGGTCTCAATCCTACTTGTCCTTCCAGCGATAACAGTCGACCGCCGGCTTGATGACCTCGATGAGGGCCCGGCCGGACAGGGACGTGCTCACCTCGGTGATGGGGACCTTGAAGCGGGCGTTCCAGGCCTTGCTCGCGGCGGCATCCTCGCCCAGCACGGTGACGTAGCTCTTGCGGTCCTTGTTCAACAGTAGGGCGCAGTATCGGCGGACCGCGTCGGCGGCGCGGGGGTCCGTCTTGACGTTCCGGTGGTACCACAGCAGGACGTTGACGATCCCGTGGCTGCGCGATTCGTTCAGGTTGATGTGGTCATGCTCGGCCCAACTGCCGTCCGCGTTCTGATCCCTGATCAGCCATTCGATGTGCTTGCCCATCCGCTCCTCGATCGTCCGCCGGAGGGACGCGTCGTCGAGGTAGGTCCACGCCTGGATCAGCCCCTCTCCCACGTACGTGGACGTGCAGTGACGGTACCGGCGCAGGGCGGCTTCGCTGTCGCGCTTGTGCCAGTCGTCGAGAATGTACGGGAACTTGCCGTCGTCCATCATCGTGCTCAGCAACCACTGACAAGCCTTGACCGCGATCTTCTTGTAGGACGCCTTGCCGGTGATGTAGTGCAGGGCCGCGAACACCTCCGCGCCCGTCAGCGCGGTGGAGATGGTGTATGGCTTGTTGATGCTGCCGCTGCCCTTGCCGCCCTTGTGCGAGCGAAACCCTACCCCCAGGCTGCCGTCGGGGTGAACGAAGGGCCTGCCCTCCGCGTCGCCCTTCACCAACACCAGCTCGACGTAGCGCGCCAGGGCCTGGTCGATCCGCTCGCGCTCGCTCGGCGTGGCGTGCTTGTAGAAGTTGATGAGCAGACCCAGGGCGCTGCCCGTATCCGCCAGGTAGACCCCGCCGTAGCCCGTGCCCCAGAACCCGCCCGACGTTTGCTGGTTCAGGAGAAGCTCGCACCATTTGCGTGCCTGGTCCAGGTAGCGCTGCTCGCCCGTGATTTCGTAGAGGCCGAGCAACGTGCGACCCTCGTAGCCCTGAACGAAGATCGACGCACTGGGCTTCTTGGCGATCATCCAGTCGCCGAACGCCCGGACGCGGGCGAGGATCGGTTCGGTGCCGACGATGAAGGCCCGTCGTTGGTGTAGCATCAAGACGTCGTCGGACGTCTTCGCCCCGCCGACGACGAGGGACCCGTATCCCTTGGTCGGCCCGATCTTGATCGGAGCGAACGTGTAGACGGTCCCGTTCTCGTTCCAGGCGCCGGTGCCAAGCGCTTGCGGCTGGCCGCCAGGCACGCGCAGCTCGGCCACCGGTTTGGAGGCCCGGTCCATCGGACGGCTGAACTGCACGCCCGCGGTGATCGAGTCGCCCGGCTGTGGGGTAATCGGTGCGTCGAGTGTCACGCGATCAATGCAGGCGGGCGCGCCCAGGATGACCTCTCGCAGGATGGGACGTCGGTCCGCCGAACACACGAGGACTGCTTCGTACTGGATCCAGTCGCCAGGGGGGCTCGCGATCTTCGCGCCGCTGGTCTGGCAGGGCTCGGACCATCCCGACCACTTGCCGGGCGAGCCGCCGGCGTCGGCGGCCGTCCGGGTCCGCAACCGGACGGACGTCCCCTTCGGCGTCTTCGCATCGAACATGATCACGCCCAAGCCAGCCACCTTGCCGCAACGGTGTGCGGGCGAGAGCACCGTCAATGGCTTGCCCTGCTCGGCGTCTGCATATTCGAGCATCACCTCATTGAGGCCCATTCGGCTGCCGAATTCCGATTTCGTGATGATGATCCGCACCTTGTCCGTTTCGACGGGTGCGAAGCGATGCGCCCGCCAGCCGCCCCGATCGTTTCCCCTGACCTCGAACACCTTCTTCCAATCGCCGTCGTCCCAGCAGGCGATGTGGTAGTCGATGCTCCGGTAGTGACGGGCGTTGTCTTGGTGGTAGATATTGACCCCCGCGACGCGGCGCGGATGGTCGAGCTCGATCTGGAGCCAGGCGGATTCGGGCCGCTCCTTCGACGTCGAGCTCTTCCGGTGCGTCAGCCAGGTTCCCTCGTCATCGGCGGTATTGCCGTCGACGGCCTTGACGGCGTCCCAGCGCCCTTTCTGTTCGCTGCTCGCGGTGGCCGTCAGCCTTCCGAACGGGAAGCGCGTGGTCCACTGCCAGCCTTCGGGCACCGCACCTGGAGACGAAACCACCGCTGAACCGATCACTGACAGGAGCGTCAAACTGCTGAACATGGTCGAGACTCCTCTCCCTGCAAGCCCGAACCCGCCGGCCGAGCATGGGGAACTCGTTCTGGGTTCGATGGTATCGCATCCTCGCCACTGTGGACACCTCCTCGGGTCCATGACAGATTCGGCGGTCTGGGGAAGGGGTGCCCCATTCTTCGTGCTCCTTCGCGGAACGCGAGGGAGCGCGAAGGGTGGGGGATGGAATCGCGCTGGGAGATCCGGCTTCCGGTCCGTTCCGTCCCCCACCCTTTCCGAGGACCGCGTTCCGCGGTCGCTCGAAAAGGACGGGGCACCCCGGCGCAGGATACCTTACTATGACGGGCGTTCACCACGACGATGAAGGGGACAGACTGATGCAAGCGATGCGCCGGGTTGCGACCTTTTCGTGTGGCCGTGTTGCAGTCGTCTTGATCATGTGCCCGGTCTGTGTGACCGCGGCGTCAGAAGCGCCGACGAGCGGGGCGGCGCTTCGTGTGCCGACCGGGCAGCGACAGTTGTTCTTGGACGATCACTGCATCGCCAAGAGGGTGCGTCTCGAACGAACGATGCACCAGCCGAGCAAGAAGGGCGCCGTCATCAGACCCGTCCCCAACGGCGAGGGCCCCTCCTGCATCCAGATCCGAACCGCGCCGATCTGGGACCCGCAGGCGAAGGTCTGGAAGTACTGGGACCTCGCGACGCCGAAGGAGCTGCATGCCCGGAAGCTGTACTGCTCGGGGTACTACGAGAGTCCAGACGGTCTTGGCTGGACCCGACCGGTCGTGCGGCAAGTCGAGTATCGCGGCTCGCGGGAGAACAACTACGTCTTTGTCCGGGCCCGCGACGGCAGATACCTGCGCACGGACTGCGTCGTCTACGACCCGACCGATCCTGACGCGTCGCGGCGGTTCAAGACCGCCATTCCGCGGAATGGCTTTGCCGTCTCACCCGACGGCGTTCGGTGGAAGATGCTCGACGTCCCGGGCGTGCCCAGCAGCGACGAGTTCAACTTCTCCTTCGACGTGCACGGGCACCTGTTCATCCTGACCGTCAAACACGGCGGCCCCCACGGCCGGGCCGTCCACCTGTCCACCAGCAAGGACTTCGAGCACTGGACCAAGCCGGTGTTGATCTTCCACGCCGACGACCTGGATCAGAAGCTCGGCCGCGAGACGATCCGCGCCCGCTTCGCCGATCCGACGCTCCACCCCCCACGGTACAACGACCCCAAGGTGTACAACGTCGACGTCTACAATATGGGTGTCTTTCGCTACGAAGGACTCTACATCGGGATACCGGCCATGTACCACGCCACCGGGCCCGTTCCCAACTACCCCAACACGGTCGGCTTCCACGTGCTGCAACTAACCTGCAGTCGCGACCTGAAGACCTGGAAGCGGCTGGGCGACCGCAAGCCCTTCATCGGCCCGTCTCGGATCGGCTCGGGCGCCTATGACCTGACGCAGATCCTGCCGCCGTCATACCCGATCCTGCGAACGGCCGAGACGAGCCTCTCCGGACAGGACGAGCTGTGGTTCTACTACACCGGCATCAAGTACCGCGGGACCTTCAAGTACGTCGGTAAGTTCCCGAAGGGCGAATACGTCCCGCTGCCGGGTCTCGACTGCGATCAGGGCGGCGTTTGTCTGGCCGTCCTGCGACGCGACGGATTCATCTCGCTCGACGCGGGCGAGCAAGAGGGGGTGCTCATCACCAAAACCCTCGTGACCAGTGGCGAGAAGCTGTTCGTCAACGTGGATGCCCCAGACGGCTGGATTCGGGCGGACGTGTTGGACGGCGATGGAAAGGCCGTTGCATGCTCCGAACGTCTCACCGGCGATCACACGCGGGCCGAACTGAAGTGGAAAGGTCAATCACCAGGACTGTCGAAGGGGCAGGCCGTTTCGCTCAGGTTCACGCTCAAGAACGCCAGGTTCTACGCGTTCTGGGTTGAGTGAGCGTGAATCGCCTGCAGAAGAGATTGGACAATCTGGTGACGGAGGTGCCTCGATTCGTCAGGGAGCCCAGATATGCGACGACGTGACGCGCTAAGGAAGCTGGGTCTGGCTGGCGGACTCGCTTTGCTGAATCGGCAGGTTCGGGCTTCCCAACCCCGGCGCCGAGCAACGAAGGAGGGGCGCCGCCTGGAGTACGTCGGCTGGCAGGTCGGCGTGACTTATCAGACGCGCGCGCCCGGCGGTCTCGACCGCGACGACCTGATGCGGCTGCTCGACGAGATGGCCCAGCATCGGATGAACCTGCTCAGCCTGATGATGATCAGCTACGGCTACTTCGATCCCGAACATGATGGCTACTGCTGGCCCGTCCAGACCAAGAAGCTGCGATGCTACTTGGACGCTAAGGCCACCAACGCGGACCCGTCGAGCGAGTTCGTCCGCCAGATCGTCAGCGAGGCCGGCCAGCGCAGGATCGCCGTCCAGCTCTTCATGAACTGGGGCATCTGGAACCCGACCCGAATCACCGAACAGTACCCGGACGCTTGCCTCCAGATGGATCGCCGCGGTCGGCCGAGGGGTTGGCTGCACTGCCCCGACTCGCCGGGCGCCTGGCAGCTCGGCCTGGACGAGGTCACCGACCTGTTGGGCTACTATGACCATCCCAACGTGGTCAGTTACGCCTTCGAGCGGATCAGCTATTCCGGGAAGTCGGCCTGCACATGCGACTACACGAAGCGCGCCTACCGCGAAGCGACGGGCAAGGAGCTTCTAGATGCGCCCCCCGTCGCGGTCGAGTCTTGGAAGAACCGCCACATCGCCGGCTACTTAAGCAGGTACGTTCAACACATCAAGAAGCGCCACCCAAAGCATGCCGTCTGTCTCCATACCCAGTGCTCGCCGGGCTGGGGTCACGATCCAGAACGTTTGCCGCAGTGCGGCGTGGCCTATCTGCTCCCTCACGTCATCCAGTTCCCCGAGACGAGGGAATCGCTTCACCGCAAGTGGCGGCGGATGGCGCCGAACAAGCTGGTGCTGCACTTCTGCACGCGCGACCGCCGCCCCACGAACTACAAGCTGTGGATCAAGACGCCCAAGATCATCGCCCAGGCCATCGATTGGACGTTGGATTACCCGGGCGAGAATCTGTCGGGCTTGTTGTTCTTCAACGAGACCGCGACCTCGCCCCGCAACAAACGGGCGGTGTACGAACAGATCAAGCGGTTCGCGTGGTCATAGCGCCGCAGGACGCGCGCTGCTTGTCTCGGTGCAGCGTTTCCAGGGCGCATCTTGGTCTTCGTTGCACTTCTTGGGATTCCTTCGGACAAGCGATGCCGTGCCCGAGCCGCGGGATTCATCCCGCGCGGAGGGATTACCGCGCGGGATGAATCCCGCGGCTCGGGCAACCTGCCGCGTCCCATGCGATTCGCTTCAGGGAAGTTCGTGATTCTCTCGCCCCTTGGCGTTGGGCCTCGAGCTTCAGCCTAGCGATCGTTTCGTGCGGTGGGTCATGGACTGCCGTGGACCACGTCGCCGACTTCGCGCATCCAGCTCATCTCCTCCGACGACATGGGCGCAGCCTCGAGGGTGGCAAGGTTCTCGCGCATCTGTGCAGCATTCTTCGGCGCGGTCATGGTCAGGTGGACGGACGGATGCGTCAGCACGAAGCGATAGCAGTCCACCGCCGTCGGACGCTTCAGGTTCGATGGGATCTTCGACGACTGCATCAGCTTCCCCCAGCGCGTGGCCGTGTAGGCCGTGACGCCGGGTCCGTTGTCTTCCGGCAGATAAGGAAACACCTCCGTCTCGGCGCCGCGGTGCGCCGCGTTGTATCGCACCTGGAGAATGTCGAACACGCCGTCGCGAATGTACTGCTGGAACGTCGGGCGGTGATGACATGAGATCGCCAGGAATCGAACCACGCCCCGTTCCTTGAGCTTCACGACCGCGTCCATCAGGCGGGCGGAGGGCGGCTTGTTGTACAGGCCCAGAATCAGCACGTCGGCGTGATCGATCTTGAGCGACTTGAGCGCCCGGCGGAGGCTGCGGTTCATCGGGCCCACCCATCGAGAGTACGATTGGATCGCGACCACGAGCTTGTCGCGATGCCTCGGCGCCAGATGGCGGATCGCCTCCTTCATCCCCTTCCGACGGAGCGAACCCCAGTAGAAGTAGTTCAACCCGCGCTCGAAGGCCTCCTCCAGGGCCGAAGCAGGTACTCCGTAAGAGGACCCGATCCCCAGACGACCGACCCTCAGGCCCGTGCGCCCGAGCGCGACTGGATCGGCGAAAGACATCTCGAGGCTCCCTCAGATGTGAGACCGCGGGTCGCCGTGTTGGGCGGCTGCGATCTTCGGACCCTTGCCGGAGGTGTTGTGCGGCGGGCATCGCCCACACGCTCTGGCAGCATGATACTCGATCCGCTGGCCCGAGGGGATCCGCGTCCAGACGCTGCCCACGTCACTTGTCTCTCGCAGCGAGGGGAGCTAGCCTTCGCCCAGGCGGCGCTAGTGAGCCCCCGGCGATGCCGCCCTGGCGGCGCGGCCGTCAGCATGACACAGAGACTTCGCAGATGACCGTGAATGTGGGCATCGTCGGCGTGGGATGGGCCGGCCAGCAGCACGCCAAGGTGCTGGGGAGTCTGCCGGACGTGGCCGTTGTGGCCGGGGCGGATCCGGACCAGAAGCGGCTCGAGGCGTTCGGCAAGGAGCACGGCGCCCGGACCTATGCCAGTACAGACGAAATGCTGGCGGCCGAGCCCGACCTGGACGCCGTGATCGTGGCCCCCGAGGCCGCGGTCCGGTTGGAGCCGATTCGCGCGATCTGCGACCGCGGGCTGGCGGTCTTCTGCGAGAAACCCCCGGCGCTGGATCTGGCGACCGCACGCGAGGTGAGGGACGTCATCGAGGAATCCGGCGTGATCAACAGCGTGGGCTTTCAGTCGCGCTGGTCACGAGCCGCCCCACGCATGCGGGAACTCATCGCAGGACGCCGGGCGCTCTTCGCCCAGATCACCGTTGCCTGGCGCGTCTTTGACTGGGTCAAGGACGGGAGTTGGTCGCGCCGGCTGTACACGAAGTCCGGGTGCGGCGGCCCGGTGGTCGAGCAGGGCATCCACTCTCAGGACGTGCTGCGGTACATCACCAGCGACGAACCCGTCCGCGTGCAGGCGATGGCCGAGCTGGGCAAGACCGAGCCCATCGAGGGCCGCGACTGCGAGGAGACCACCGTCGTGCTGGCCCGGCACGCGTCGGGCATGCTCAGCACGCACGTGCAGAACTGGTCCTGCAAACAGACGCTCCACCGGATTCAGGTCGTCGGCGACGCGTTCGATCTGACGTGGCTCCTGAGCGAGGGCGACAAGGTGGTCGGCTGGATCGACGGCAGCGAGATCGACGAGACGCTGGAAGTCGATCCCTTTGTCGAGGAGCTCCGCGGCTTCCTGGCGGCGGTGGCCCAGAACGACCAAACGATCGTCCGTTCTGACTACGCCGACGCCTGCAAGACGTTGGCCGTCTGCCAAGCCGCTGCGCTCGCCGTCGAGACCGGCCTGCCTCAGGACGTCGAGCGCATCTGATCCTCTGCCGTCCTGCCACGCCGGGGATCTCAAACAACGCAACGCGCTTTCTGGTACACTATTGGACGTGTTGGCCCTCCAGATCACGCACCTCGGCCCCCCAGAGGACGGGAGCATTGGAGCGCCCCATAGGTGAGGCAAGGAGCAAGGCGCCTCGGATCGGCTTCGATTGCGCCTGGAAGATTAGACTGCACGGGGCAACACGCCGAGTGAGGTGTGTTGCGCACCGTCTGACGGAACACGATCCATGCGGCTGTATCTGATCAACCCGTTTAACCGGCTCGTGGCGTTGGCCAAGCTCGAGCAGAACTGGTGGAACCGCTTCCGCAGGTGGAAGCCGCTTAGCCTCATGGTCCTGGGGGGGCTGACCCCGCCGGAGTGGGACGTCACGATCATCGACGAAAACGTCAGCGTGCCGGACTACGCAACCATGCCCAAACCGGATCTGGTCGGCATCACGTCGTTCACGTCGCAGGCCAACCGCGCCTATGAAGTGGCGGCCGAGTTCCGCAACCTGGGCGTGCCCGTCGTGATGGGCGGTATCCATGCGTCCATGTGCCTGGACGAGGCCTCGCAGCGCGTCGATTCGGTCGTCACGGGCGAGGCGGAAGGGATCTGGGCACAGGTCCTGGAAGATGCCCGGAACGGGAACCTGAAAGCCCTCTACGCAGGCGAGCATGCCGACATGGACAAGGTCCCGCTGGCCAGGCATGACTTGCTGCCGTCCGGATACGCACTCGGGGCCATCCAGACCACGCGCGGCTGCCCGCTGAATTGCAGCTTCTGCAGCGTGACGGTCTTCAACGGCAGGGGATACCGCCAGCGACCCATCGGCGACGTCGTGCAGGAGTTCAAGCTGATCCAGGAGAAGCGCGTTCTGATCGTCGACGACAATCTGATCGGCACGCGCGAGGAACACATCGACCGCGCCAAGGAGCTCTTTAGGGCCATGATCCGAGCGGACCTGCGCAAGGAGTGGATCGCGCAGGTCACGGTCAACATGGGCGAGGACGACGAGCTGCTGAGCCTGGCGCGCAAGTCCGGCTGCAAGGCCGTCTTCATCGGCTTCGAGTCGCCAAGAGAGGACGGCGTGCTCGAGGTCCGCAAGAAGTTCAACCTCCGTGAGGGCTGCGACTACAAGACCGCCATCGACCGAATGCACAAGCACAAGATCCTGGTGGTCGGCTCTTTCATCATGGGACTGGACACGGACGAACCAGGCATCGGCAAGCAGATCGCCGAGGCGAGCAGCGGCTACGGCGTGGACGTCCTCAACGCCATGTTCCTCACGCCTCTGCCCGGCACGCGTCTGTGGAAGGAGATGGAATCGCAGGACCGCATTGCCGCCAACGCCTTTCCCGAAGACTGGAAGTACTACACGCTGCTGTTTCCGGTGGCCCACTACAAACATCTGTCCTGGGCCGACATGCTCAGAGAGATGGACGAGTGCGATTCGACGTTCTTCTCCAGGCGGCGCGTCCTGCGCCGGTTCTTGCGGAACCTGTGTCGCATGCGCAATCCCATCTTCGGCCTGGCGATGGACCTGTCCTACAGGTACAACCTCCCCCTGAATCGAAAGACGTACAAGGAATTCAGCTTGGCGCACGGCCTGGAGGCGTAGGCGTCCGGGGGCGGTTCGAACTCCCGACCTGCGGCCGCCCGCGGCCAAGACGATCGTCACAGACCCTATGGGCCTGGTGGTTTCGTGGTACGATGGCCGAGCGATGACGTCGGGACCCACCAGCGCTGCCTCGTCGGCCGATCGGTCCGCCATCGACGAGGACGTCTTCTGCCTCGGGTGCGGGTACAACCTTCGCGGGTTACAGGACGACCGTTGCCCCGAGTGCGGACGGGAATTCGACCGCGCTGCCCTGACTACCTCCCGGATCCCCTGGGCCTACCGGACGGAGATCGGTGCGTTCCGCGCCTACTGGCGAACGGTGTGGTTGGTCACGTCCCGCACCTCCCGCTTCTGCGACGAGTTGGTCCGCCCTGGGTCCTACCGCGACGCCCAGTGGTTTCGTTGGGTCACGATCCTGCACGTCTACCTCCCCGCGTTGCTCGCCACGATCGGCCTGTACGTCTTCCCGCCCTCTTGGTCGTCCGGAAGTGCGCTGATTGACGAGGCCTACGAGATCGTCTGGCCTGTCGTGACCTTGAACGCAGCCCTCGTCCTGGTCCTGGCCGCGATCACGGGGCTACCGAGCTACTTCCTTCAGGCGCGAGACCTGCCGGTCGAGCGCGAGAACCGTGCGATCGCCCTGAGCTACTACGCGTCTGCGCCGCTCGCGTGGACGCCGATGATGTTGCTTCTGGTCGTAGGAGGTCGCCTCCTGACGTCGGTCTTCCCCTCGCTCCTTGAAGACCCTCTGACCTTGTTGGACCTGTTGATCGCCACCCAGATCACCGTGGGTGTGCTCTTGATGCCGGCCATACCGACGATCTGGCTGGGGGGTCTGATCGGCCTGGCGAGACGAACGTTTCGGGACCGCCCCTGGCGTGCCTACCTTCTGGTGGCGGTTCTTCCGGTTCTGTGGTTCGTCGTCGCGGCAGGGATCCTGGGCGGGGTCATGTTCACGGTGGCGTATGTCGGCCTCGTGTTCGCATCGCTCGGATGACGTCGGCGGGTTGGCGTTGGCGGCGGGCGCTAGCGGGGTCTGTCTCCGTCGAGGTAGAAGGACAAGTCCCTCACATTCAGTCTGCTTGCGGCCTGCTTGTCGACGGTGCCCACGTTGGCGCTGAATAGGATCGCCCGCTCGGCGGTAGGGTCATAGCCGATTTCGCGTCGGTCCGGCGTAAACGGATCCCGCGGGACATTCGGCAGGTAATCGGGTACCAGTAATTCGAGTCGTTCCGGGCGCCTGCCATGGTCCAGCTCGTACATCCGGATCGCCAACGCGATCGCGGCCATCCGTAGGAAGGCGAGCGTGCGGAAATGTATGTGGGCAAGGCACTCGCGACCGTCTATGAAGATGCTGCTGAACGGGCGTGTGACGCGCCGCAACCCCGGAGCAGCGCCAGGCACCGTCGCGCTCGTCGGTCTGGAAACCGGCCAGGCTGACTGCTCTCCCGCCTCGGCCCAGACGGTCTCGCGCCGCATCATCCGAACCGCATCGAGCCGGAACAGCGGACCCAAGACGAAGGCCGGCACCGCGCCCAGAGCGCCCCAGGGACCGGGGGCGACGCCCGGGACCGCCTTGCCGCCGGTGAACGATTCGGCCGTTGCGAGGTAGCCCGCTCGTTCCCCATAGCAGGCCCACGCAAGACCGAGGCCCCGCTGAGATCCCCCTTCGTCAAGCAGCTCAGCGATCAGGCCCGCCACTTGCGCGCGGGTGGCCGCACCGGCCGCCTTGGTAGGCCTGGTCGCGACGCCAGTAGCCAGAGCGCCACCGCGAATCCTCAACTTGTGGCAGTAGTCTTCGATCCGGTTGGCGCCAACATGACTGATCCTCGACGCCACCATGTGCGAGATCGCGGAGGGATCCCTGTCAACATGCCTGGCGAGGCCGAGCATGTCCCGAACCGTCTCCACCGCCTCGGCATCGTTGCCCTTCTGATGGGCGTGGATTGCCGCAACCTTCAGGAGCCTGGCCAACATCAGACGGGGGGCGTGGCTCAGGAACCCGGGGGTTGCCAGCAGACTTCGGATGCGAACCCCCCAGTCCGCGCCAGGCAGGGATCGCGCCTTGCGCACGAGTGCCCTGGCCTCGCTGGCATCCTCCAGGAGCTTGGCGACATCTTGAGCGTGCTTGGCAATCAGCGCCGGCTCCCCGTAGTAGACGTCCTCCAGCATGTCGGTCTGCTTGGCGGTTAGTTTCGCCAGGACTGCGGACGCCCGTTCGAGGACAAGGGCCGCGTTGTCCTCGTCGGCCAGGTCCACCGGAACGAAGTCTGCCGGGTAGACCGGCTGGCCGGCGGCGAGGTACCGATCGATCTCGGCCTGCAGGATCCCGTCGACGTGCCAGCCCCACCACCATCGCAGGACCCCGAGCGCGATGATCAGGACCAGCACCCCAAGGGCGATCCGCTTGAGCCACCAGAAGCGCTTGGGGATGGGCTCGGCCTCGGCTTGACCCTCCTTCTCTGAGGATCGCTTGCTGCGGACAGTGTAGGCGGACCGATTGGTCATCGCCTTCTCTCTCCAGCGAGGAATCGTCGGAATGGGCGCGAGGACTCCCCGCGCCGATCTGCGATCATTGCCAGATCAATGATGTCCCGGGCGAAGGCTTTGTCTCGGGCGATCCGAACGAGAACGGCGTCCCGTTCGGTCCTGGGGAGCGCCTTGAGCGCCGTTAGGAACACCTCGGCTGTGGCCTGTGCGTTGGTCACCGGACTCACCTCCCTCACGCAGGGGAGGCCTGGCAAGTGGCTGCCTCCAGCGCGTCTTCTTCCCATACGACACCCGACCGCGCTATTGTAGCGAATCAACGGCTCCTCTTCACAGAGCGTTTCCCGGGAGGGTAGGCGGGAGTACGTGACAGATCAGGCGGGTCGCGTTCAGGCCCGTAGGGCCGAAGGATTGTAGCCAGGGGTTGCGTCCGCCGCAGGCGGACTCCACCCCTGGCTACAATCCTCAGCCCCTCACGGGGCCAAAGGTCCGCGGGTCTTCGCCGTGGCGTGCGCTTGGCTTAGCCCCGCCACGCCGCCCAGATTGTCGTGCACCTGCTAGGCGGCAACCGGGGAACGTCGACGCGGACCGGGCTTTCTTCTACCATGAGGACATGCCGATTGAATCGAGTTCATCGCGACGACGAGCGGGGGATGCCAGCAATCCGGCGGCCGAAACGAGCCGGCGTCGGTTTCTCGGCGGGGTGGCTGCAGCGGCGGCGGGGGCGATCGCGGGGTGCGAATCGAAGCGAGCGCCCGTGCCCGCCGGGCCGATGCCGCCGCCGGAGGCGTTTCCTCGACGCAAACTCGGGCGGAACGGGCCGCTCGTGCCCATCCTGCAGCAGGGCGGTGATTACTACTGTCCGCCCCGACTGGTCAAACGGTGCATGGACTTGGGTGTGCGATCGTTCGACACGGCGGACAACTATGCCAACAGCAGGGCTGAGCAATCCCTGGGGGACAGCCTGTCGCGGCTCAAGATCAAGCGAGGGGACGTCTTCGTGGCGACGAAGGGCCGGCCGAAGCGGCCCGAGGATATCCTCGGCAAATGCCTGCCCGCCTCGCTCCGGCGCCTCCGCACCGACTATGTGGACGCGTGGTACGTGCACGACCTCGAGGATCCCGACGTGCTGTCGAACAGGGCGTGGCGGGAGGCGGCCGCAGCGGCCAAGCAGGCCGGCAAGATCAAGCTCTTCGGCCTGTCCTGTCACAACGACAAGCTGATCGAGGTGATGAACGCGGCGAGTCGCTGCGGGTGGGTCGACGTCGTCATGCTCCGCTACAACTTCCGCAGCCACGGCGACCGGGCGCTGAACGAAGCCATCAGCGCGTGTCACAAGGCAGGCGTCGGCCTGATCGCGATGAAGACCCAGGCGTCGGCCGTCAGCTTCGTCGATCGGGTCGATCCGTTCAGACAACAGGGCTACAACCGGCATCAGGCCGTGCTCAAGGCCGTTTGGCAGGACGAACGGATCGCCGCCGCCGTTTCGGCCATGCCGACGCTCCGGTGGCTGGAGGAGAACGCCGCCGCCGCGTTCGACCGGCTGTCGGTGGCCGAGGCCGAGCTGCTGCGCGAGTACGACGCGGCGACGCGGTCTGCGTACTGCCCCGGCGGCTGCGGCGGGTGCCGACGCGAATGCGAAGCCGCCCTCGAGACGGACCTCGCTGTGGCCGACATCCTGCGATACTTGACCTATCACGACAGCTACGGCCGGCGCCGACACGCCCGCCGTCTCTTCCAGTCGCTCCCCCCCGAGCGACGCCGGCTAGACAACGTCGACCTGGCGTCCGCTCAGCGTGCATGTCCCAACGGACTGGATCTGACCACACTGCTTCCCGCTGCCTTCCACAAGATGAGTTAGGATTCTGCGCCGCAGTTTCTTGCCAAGGGGTGCGCAGTGTGAATTACTTGACGGGTTGATGGTAGGGCCGTCGTGCCCGATAGCGCTTCAAGAGCAACTGGAACTGCGCCTTCAGCGCAGTGTCGCCAGGCCCGGTGAGTGCGATGGCCCGCTCGAGGGTTTGGATGGCCTGCGTGTACCTGCCCGTCTGGGCCTGCGCGGCGGCCAGGGCATTGAGATACGTAGCCCGCTTGTGCCCGGTGGCCGCGCATACCCGCTCCGCGATCAACAGGGCGGCGTGACCGTCGCGGATCTTCGGGTTCGGACACGTGGCGGTTAGCCAGGCGAGGCTGTTTTGAAGGTCGAGGTCGTTCGGGTCGCGTGACAGGCCGTCCTGCAAGGCTTGGCGGGCTTCGGCATACTGACGCCGTTTGCTCAAGAGAGCCGCCAGCCCCCCATAGGAAGCGACGAGATCCGGATCCTCGCGCAGGGCCTGTCGGTAGTGCACCTCGCTGCGCTCCGGCCGGTTCTGAACGCGAAACGTCTCGCCGAGGCGGTAGTGCGTCTGCGCGTCGGTGGGCCAGACGACGAACGAGGCGTAGGCGTTTAGAGCCCAGACCAGCAACGGGACCCACATGAGCACGCCGGCTCGCCCGAGCCAGCGAACCAGGCAGCCAAACCCCATCGCACCGAATGCACAGACGCACGCCAGAGCCGACAGGCCGTAGAAGCCCTTCACCACACTGTAGTAGGGCAGCTTGAGCGTGATGCTCAGCGTCGCGACGCCCGCCAGTGCCGCGTAGCCGAGCAGCAACGCCCAACCCGCCGTAGGGCGTCGCAGCCATCCGATCAACGCCTTAACGCCTCCGACCACCATCAGCGCGGTCGGGAACAGCGCCAGCACGTACCCGACGGCCATCAGGTCATACTGCCACGGCGGCAGGAACCGATCCGCCCCGACCCCTGCGCACAGGCCATCGCCCCACACGGTTGCGTAGATGCCGTCGGCGTAGGCGTGTCGGCACCCATAGAACGGCTCGGCGAGCGATCGGCCGAAACGGAGGTAGTAGGCCGACGTGCGGTAGCCCGGATCCTGCCACCAAGACGGGCGGGTGACCGGATCCCAGTTGGCGACGACGGGATTCCGGAAATGAATCCAGTTGCGGACCCCGACCCAACCGGCCAGCAACAGGACGATCGCAAGCGTCGTGCCGACGCGGGCGAGCGCCCCTCGCCAGCTGCCCCGATGGCCCATTACCCAAGCGCCTGCGATGACGCTCAGGACGACCACAATCGCCAGCAAGGCGGTGTACTTCGTCAACAGGGCCAGGCCCAACACCGCCCCCAGGCCGGCGTGCCGCGTCCAGGACGTTGTGTTGTCCCGGATGATTCGAAGGGCCAACACCAACCCGCCCGTCACCAGCGCGGCGCACATCATCTCGTTGGAGAGGAACTGCGCGATGTACAGGTTCATCGGCATCGCCGCGGCCAGCAGCATCCCTGCGCAGCGCGCCGACCGCGAATGGGGGAACATGACCCGAAGCACGTTCCAGACAAGGACGACGAGCGCCAACCCGCTGGCCATGCTGATGAGTCTAGGGGCGATGGCATGCGCATCGGCCCAGCCGAACAGACGACCGACCGCAACCAGCCCGCCGCCAAACAGGTAGTAGAGCGGCGGGTGGTACATCGCCCAGCCGTCGCTCGCCAGCGGCAGGACGCGATTCGCCGTCAGGTACTGAACGTACTCGAGGTGCGCTTCGGCATCGAAGCCCATGACGGGCGGCAGTCGACAGGTGTTGTTGGCGCACAGCACGACCCAGAGCGTCGCCACCAGGCCCAACAGCGCGAGTTCGGATCGATCGACGGGAAGCGTCGAAGTTGGCTTGCCCGGGGGGGTGTCCACCGCGCTGCCGGCTCGGCGCGAGAGCCACCGCCCGACCGCCGTCAGCCCCAGCCCGATGCCCACCCATAGCAGGACGACGGGCCATGCGCCCCGCCACCCCTCCACCGTGGTCGGCAACGCTTCGGCGATCGGGTACGCCTTCGGTTCTGTCGCAAGGTGGGCAGATGTCCAGGATATGGTCTCGGCCCCGGCCTGCCATTCACCGTCCGTCTTGACCACCTTCTGGTCCGACGCCATGACCAACCAGAGCGCGGGCGGGCCGCTGGTGTGGATCACTTCCGCCAAGATCTCGTTGTCCCCGGACCGCAGCGCGGCGGTGACGTCATATTCGTGGATCTGCTTCCAGCTCACGGTCTGGTCGGCGGGCCCACCGATCCGTGTGCCGTTCACCCATAGCCTGCAGTCACGGAACGCTCGCAGCCGAACCAGCCCCCAGCGCGGTTGTGCAGGGAGATGGAACGTCCTACGGAACCGAACGCGGCGTTCCTCGGCGGGAATCGTCCCGGGCGTCCATGGTCTGGACAAGACGATCCATGCCGCGGGCGACCGTGCCGTCAGGAACGGCACGTCCGGATCGGCCAGGCATCGCCATCCGATCACGACCGCAACGCCAGCGGCGCCAAGAATCAGCGTGAGCCACGCCAGGAGACGCCGTCCCCTCGGCGTATCCGGCGGGGTCGGGACGGATCCATTGATACCCAACGTGAGGACTCTGCCAACCGGGATCGATCAAGCGGCCGCGCCAATCAAGCGGACCCGATGGCCCGGACTCACCAACGCGCGACCCAGTATGCCACAGAAGCGTCAGAAGCGCAAGGGGCGAGACAGGACTCCAGCCCGACAGTTCTCGCCAGCACGCGCGCGTTCACCTTCCCAGACCCTAATCCCTGACCCCGACCCCTGAACCCTGAACCCTATCCCCCAACCCCCAACGGCAGGTCCACCCAGCGTCGTTCCTGTGCGCTGATCGTGATCGCCTCCATGATCTCCTGGGTCTTCATGCCGTCGTGGAAGCTCGGCGAGGGGGGCTCGTCGTTGACGATCACGTCGATGAATCGCCTGGACATGCCGGAGTAGTTCCGAATGAACGAGCCGAACCCGCCTTCGGGTGCGTCCGCGTCGATGCCGGCCGTCAGCTCGGCGGGGACGTCGAGCGGCTCGCGTCGGTCGTCGGGCACCTGGCTGCCGGACAGAGACAGCTTCCAGGCCTCCGGATCGGCGTAGAACTCGAGGGTTCCCTTGTCGCCGCAGATGTCGATCGTCTGGTTGTGGCCCTTGTGAGCGACCCAACTGATGTGGAAGACGCCCTGGGCGCCGCATTCGAACTCGGCGATGAAGGCCGTCGCATCGTCCACCTTGCAGTCCAGCATCGTCGTGCCGTCCGGATCCCTGCGCTGGGGCACGAACGTGGGCGCGTGTCCACACACCGAGCGGATCTCGCCGAGATACCATCGGGCCAGGTCGATCATGTGCGAGCCGAGGTCGGCCAGGACCCCGCCGCCGGACCGGGCCTTGTCGAATCGCCACCGGCGTGGGGCCTCGCCGCCCGCGTACCCGGCCATCTTGTGGACGTTGATGTGGTAGACGCGCCCGACGTATCCAGCCTCCATCAACTGCTTGACCCGGATCGCATCCGGCAACCATCGGCACGTAAACGCGACCATGTGCTTGACGCCCGCCGTCTCGGCGGCCTCGAGGAGCTCTCGGGTCTCAGCCAGGTTCATGCCCAGCGGCTTTTCGCAGAAGACGTGCCGCCCCCGCTCGATGGCGGCCATGCAGATCGGGTGGTGTGTCACGTTCGTGGTCGCCACCACGACGGCGTCCAGGCCGTCCATCTTCATCAGCTCGGCATAATCGGTGAAGACGTGGGGAACGTCGAACTCTCGGGCCATTGCCTCGGCGTTCGGCCGCGTTCGGCTGCAGACGGCGATGAGCTCCGCGCGGGGGTGCCCCTTCACACCCGGGGCGTGTGCGAAGCGGGCCCAACGCCCCGTCCCGACGATGGCGACGTTCAGCTTGTCCTTCTGCACGATCGACAACTCCTTGCTGCTTCCCAACCCCGGGCCTGGAGGGACCGCAGGGCGTGGGACGATCACCTCAGCCTGTCGCGTAGGATACCGACTGGTACGACGGCCCGCCATTGTCGGTCGGTTCGGGCAGGCGTATAATTCATTGCGTCAAGTCTCGAGCGCTCTGTGTCACAGCTTCCGACCGGGGATGACGGCATGTATCGTCGCGGGGCCGGGGGGAACGGCTTCACGCTTATCGAGCTGCTGGTCGTGGTGGCCATCATCGCGCTGCTGATCTCCATCCTACTGCCGTCGCTCAGCAAGGCCCGCAAGCAGGCCCGCACCGCAGTCTGTGCCTCGCGCATCGCGCAGATGACCAAGGCCGTCTTCCTGTATCTGGAGGACTTCGACGAGACGCCGCCCTTCATCGGCACGGGCTATGAGAGCATCAACGCCATCAACTACAAGTCCTACTGGGGGCAACCGGCCGAGCACTGGGCCAGGTTGGAGGACTGGCTCGTGCCCAATATGCCCGACATCTGGCTGTCGCCGCAGGAGGATTGGCCGGAGCACGTGACCGTCCAGAACGGCAGGCTGTTTGCGTACACCCGGTTTGAGGATATCTATCGGTGCCCGGAGTTCGAGCGGTCCGGACCGGGAAGCAAGTCGCAGGAAGCCTTCAACTACACGCGCGGGATCACCTGCCGCAAGTGCCTATCGTCCGCCTTCCCGGGAGACGGGACGGACCAGCCGTTGACCTGCGGGCCCATCCTCAAACCCAGCAACGTCTACGCCACGTCCGAGATGTGGATGATGTTCGACGAGCAGTGGGACTACCACTGCGCCATCCCGGAAGACCAGTTGGACGGCACGGGCGGTCAGGACAACGCGATCGGTGCTCACCTCGTCAACTTCTGGATGGGGATCGAGTGCATTCAATGCATCTGCGGGGACGGGCTCGGGTCGTACCACGGCACGTTGGACAAGACCCTCAAGTTCAAGGCCATTGCGGCCAATGAGATGGGAAACCTGTCGTACTACGACGGGCACGTCGCGCTCTATCGTGATCCCGTTCCCTATCGGCATGTCGACCCCGCCGCGGAGGACTTCTGGCAGGTGATCGTGCCCGGCGGGACGGAACTGTCTAACCTCATCATCCGCCAGGTCTTCGCCCAGCGGGGCAAGTCGGTGGACCCCGACGAGCTGGCGGCCATCTTCATGCCCTGACCTCGGCGAACCGATGCCTATCCCCCCTCTCTCGTGACGTGTCACGTCCCGGGCATCGCCTGGAAAGGCATACGCAGATTGGCTACATTGCCGCTTCGGGTCGACCCCGCGGATGGGGAGGTGATGGATGAGACACGGCATGCGAAACGGGGCGCCGGCATGGGTGCTTGTCGTGGGCATCCTCGTCGGCGCCAAGACCGGCTGGGCCCGTGGGCCCTCCGTCCACGCGCGGATGTACGAGGCGGCTCAGGGAATGGAGCTCAAGCCGCAGGCGCGCCGCCCTGACTGGGCCGACGTCGACACGCCGCCGCTCTTCACCTTCGCGTGGTTGTCTGACTTCCATTTGAACGCGTCCCGTCTCGACCTCCTGAAGCGCGCATTTCGCTGCGTCGACAGGGAACTGAAGCCTCACTTCGTCATGGTCACCGGCGACAACAACGCCCACGCCCCCGAGTTCAAGCACAAGGGCCGCGTGCCCCCCGTCACGCTCCGCAGGCAGCTCTTCATGAAGCGGTTCCTCCGCGAGCACCTCAAGACGCCCTACGTGATCATCCCCGGCGACGACTGGCCCCAGGACTTCGAGAAGGTTTTCGGCGCCTTTCAATACAGCTTCGACTATGGCGGGATGCACTTCTTATTCACCACGCTGGACCGCTGCGCCTACGGCGTGGAGGGCCGGGCCGTCTTCGACGAGTCGACCTGGGCCTGGATGCGCGACGACCTGGACCGGAACAAGGACCGACCCACGCTCTTCATGATGCACGAGACACTCCTGCCGCCGGCCTTCCTGGATGCGGTCAAGACGCGACGGATGCTCGAGGCGCACCCCAACGTCATCGCCTCCTTCTGCGGACACCTGCACGTGGACGTGCAGTTCGAGCTGGGACGGATCAAGTACCTCGTCTGCCCCGGTCTGGGGCCGAATCCGCGGCACGGGATGAAGCATGTGAAGGTCTATCGTCACGCCCTCATCCTCCAGACGCTGGAGTACGACGAAGCGGCGCGGCGCTACGAGAAGGTGATGAAGTGGCAGAAGATCGACGTGCCCGCGTCGCTGCAGGCCAGCCTGCACAAGCCGACCGGCGCCAAGTTCAAGAAGGACAACTACCGCGAGATCCCACCGCATCCGAGACGGTCGGACCCGGCGTTGATGAGCCGGAGCATGGAGCTGGTCGGTCCGCTCATGGCGTTTCTGGGCAAGTTCATGACCGGCGGGCAGTAGGCCGGGCGGCGATCGGGACGGACGCTACCCGCCCTGGGTCACCTCTGCGAGCACCTTTCGATAGTAGACGTAGTTCTCGAAGGGCACGTTCTCCCGGACCCGTCCGTCGGCCAGCGGAACATAGCCGCCCTGTGCCAGCAGTGGCGGGACCTTGGTGGTGACTTCGCGTCGAATGGCCGGCTTGTCCTGTAGCAACACGTCCAGGTCGATCCCACCGATGAGGCGGAGGTCGCGCCCGAACTGGCGGCGGAGGTCGAGGTAGTCCATGGACTTGACGTAGGCCTCGCACGCCCACAGGCAATTGAAGCCCGCCTTCAGAATACTCGGCACGAGGAGCCGGCCGTTGGCGTAGGTCACCAGGCAGACCGTCTCGACGCCGCGGGCCCGCAACGCGTCGAGGACGGGTCCGTAGCTGGACAGCACGAACGACTCGTACATCGACGGCGACAGCAGCGGGCCGTCCCGGCCGCCGATCGGTTCGGAGAAGACCGCGTAGTCGATGTCGACCTGGTCGAGCACGTGCGCGATCAGGCCCACCGCGAACTCGCCCCAGATGGCCATCATCTCGCAAACGAGCGCCGGTGAGTCGCTGAGCATGTAGATCACCCGCTCGAACCGCCGCCAGTCGCGAACGCCCATGGACAAGAAGAAGCCGCGGTGGACCAGCAGCTCCACGACGTGGTCGCGGTCGCGCAGGTGCTCGACCCGTGCCTGCCAGTCGTCGGGGTATCTGGCCGGGTCCGTCGGGTCGAGACGTCGACGCAGATCGTTCAGGTCTCGTCGCGACGTCGGCCACTGCTCGAACGCCGGAAGCGGCTCGATGTTGATCTCCAGCCGCTCGCGACGGTCGGTGTGGAACATCTCGGACAGATCGGCATCGGCGGGCAGGCCCTGCTCGCGCCATCGCTCGAGCACCTCGTCCCGCAGGCCCTCCTCGAAATAGGGCACGTGGTCCGGCCTCTCGAAGCGCATCGTTGCGCAGAACCGCTCGCGAGCGTTCATCTGGTTTCCTCTTCCTATTCTCGAGCCGGACGCCGCCCGGACTGATCCGATCACCATTGAAATCGAATTTGGGGACCGAAGCTACCCGACCGCACGCGGAGCACCACCGACTGGGCGCTGTGACGGGCGTGTGCTACAGTGCCGCCACGATACGTGGAGGACCGACGATGCGAGCGAGATCATCGATAAGGTGCGCGGCGGCGTTGCTGTCCGGGCTTCTGTTGATTGGGGTCGGTGCATGCAAGAACCAGGCCGACCGGCCCGCGGCCGGTGGTTCGCCGACGGCCGGCGGCGGCGAGAAGATCGAGCTGGCCTTCCTGATCAACGCGCCGAGCGATTTTTGGACCTACGCCAAGGCCGGCATCGCCAAGGCCAAACGAGAGCTGGGCGTCGAGGTGCATTTCGAGGTGCCCGGCCACGCCACGACCGCCGAGCAGAAACAGGCCATCGAGGCGATGATCGGCAAGGGCGTCCAGGGCCTGGCCATCAGCCCCCTCGACCCGGAGAGCCAGGTCGCCATCCTCAACGAGGCCGCCAAGCACATGCCCGTCGTCACGCAGGACTCCGACGCGCCCAAGAGCAACCGCGTCGCCTACGTCGGCACGGACAACGTCGAAGCGGGCCGGCAGGCGGGGCGGCTGATCAAGGAGGTCCTGCCCAAGGGCGGCAAGATCGCGGTCTTCGTCGGCAAGATGGACGTCGCCAACGCCCGCGAGCGCTACCAGGGCATGCTGGAGGTCATCAAGGACGCCAGCATCACCATCGTGACGGGCAGGCCCTACACGGACGAGACACTTCGGCCCAAGGCGCAGGAAAACGTCCGCGCGGCGTTGGGCAAGTACCCCGACCTCGGCTGTCTGGTGGGGCTGTGGTCCTACAACGGCCCGGCGATCGTGAAGGTCGTCAAGGAGCAGGGATCGAAGGTGCCCATCGTCTGTTTCGACGAGGAGGCCGCCACGCTCCAGGGCGTCCGCGAGGGCCTGATCCGCGCCACCGTGGTCCAGCAGCCCTTCGAGTTCGGGTATCGATCGATCGGGCTACTGGCGATGATGGCCCGGGCCAAACGGATGAACGTTCCCGTCGTGCCCGCCAAGGAGTTGGTCTACGTCCCGACCCGCATCATCCGCAAGGCCGACGTCGACGCCTTCGAGAAGGAACTCGCCGCCCAGTTGGCCCAAGGGAAGGGGTGATCGCGTCTCCGGCCGCAGAAGCGCAGCCATGTGACACCTGCCCCGAGGCCCGCGGATGAAGAAGATCCGTAGGCCGGGCCCGGCAAGCCGGTGATCTACATGCCCGAGACGCTCCTTTCCCAGGAGAGCCACGGTGAGGCTAGAGGTGTGGTACAATTGCAGCGACAAGAGTTGTGCCGCCGCCGAATGCGTTGCCTAGGTCTTGGAGTATCGCAGTGAAGTTCATCGTGAGTCTGGAGCGTGACGAGACCGGGATGGTTGTAGCCCAATGCCCGTCCATTCCCGGGTGCATCTCTCAGGGACGCACGGAAACCGAGGCGTTGGACAATATCCGCGAAGCCATTCACGGGTGTCTCGAGGCGCGCGCCGACGCGAACATGCCCTTGACCGTTGCCATCCGCGAAGTCGAGGTCTCGCTCTGATGCCATCCTTGCCCGTCCTGTCGGGGAGACAGGCCGTCAGGGCATTCAAGCAGGCCGGCTGGGTGGTCAACCGTCAGCGCGGCAGCCATGTGATTATGCTCAAGGCTGGCAGCATCGTCAGCTTGTCCATCTCTCAGCATCGTGAACTTGCGCCCGGCACGCTGCGCTCGTTGATCCGCGCCGCAGGTATGACGACCGAGGAGTTCGTCAAGCATCTGTAGGAGAACCCAGGTAGGGATTCGTCGTGCGGATCACGGACCGTCAGTTCAATGAGGCGGGTCCCACGTTGATGTTGGAGGATGCCTCGGGGTAGTATCAGGACAATGGGCAGGGCCGCTGGGTCGTCGAGACGCGATTCGGTGGGCGTGCGTGGGAGGTCGTCGTCGAGCCCGATTCCGACGAGCGCACGCTCGTGGTCGTTACGGCGTATCCGGTCGCGTAGATTGGAGGCAAGATGACACATCATCGGTACCTGGAAGTGACCTTTCGCAGCGGGAATCCGCTTGCCGCTTACCTGTACCTGCCCAGGAATCCGGGAGACACGAGCGCCTACGCCGTGCGACACGAGGAAGGACTGTTGATCGATTTCGCGGCAGACGGTCGAGCGATCGGGATCGAGATCACCTCCCCGACTCGCGTATCGCTGGAGGCTTTGAATCGAGCCCTGGCCGCTGCCAACCAGGAGCCGGCGACGGCGGATGAACTGGGTCCGGTCGCAGCACCGTAGCATGGCCGGATTCCCTCTCCGATCCACCTTCTTCCCAAATGGCCCCGATAGCCGCAGGAACCATCGCCGAGCAGAACGACCCCGGCACTCCACCGCCGGACGGACCGTTGCTGCGCGTGGCGGGCGTGAGCAAACGGTTTCCCGGCGTGCAGGCGCTGGATGACGTGTCGTTGGAGCTTCGTGCGGGTGAGGTACTGGGGCTGATCGGCGAGAACGGGGCGGGCAAGAGCACGCTGATCAAGATCTTGGCAGGCATCCATCAGGCCGACGCGGGTGCCATCACCTGGCAGGGCCGACGCGTGCACGTCGATGGGG
>CAYMLO010000124.1:0-30284 GCA_964390905.1 uncultured Planctomycetales bacterium
GACGGCTCGTGAGGCCCCGGCAGACGAAAGGGCCGCAAAACAGATAGGCCGTACCCAAACCACCGCGCCAGATCTCGACTCTACCCACCAGCCCGGCCGCACCGAGAACGAGGTTCCGGCAGAACGCTCGACGCCTCATCATCAGCTCAGGCATCACGGGCTTCTCCTGAGATCCCTCATACGACATTTGCCATTTGCCTGCCGTCAGCGAGACAGTTCACCGAACCGGGCACTCGGGTCAAACGAGGACGGGTCGTCGGGAAGGACAGCCCGAGCATCGCCGCGGTCCTTGCCCAGTTTGTCAATAGCCGTTGGAATAATCCGGCCTGTCAAGCGACTGGAGGATCGTCTGGTGAGTCGGTTCCACAAGGCAAGGGTTCCGTTAGAATATGGCGATTGGGGGGCTGTGGGGTCAGGCACCGAAATGGGTGTTGCCCGATCAAACTGTACTCGAATGGGACATGTGAGATAGCACGGGGAGACCAGACGTGCTGCAGGTACTCATGCTCGGCCTCACGCTGTGCGCGGCGTCGCAGAAGTTGGAGGGCGCCTCCCCCACCTGGACGGATGAGAAACTCGGCGTTTCCATCGCCCTGCCAAACAAGAAGTGGCAGCTCTTTGACCGGAGCCAAGGGATGGCGAAGGTGCTCGTCTTTTCGCCTTCAAAGGACATGCGCACGCGGTGCGCCGTGCTCTGTCTCCCCGCGGCCATCCTGCCCGAGGGCCTGCTCAGCAGGGAGAGCCAGATCAAGGCCGCCTCGGGCGACGGCTACAACCGGGTTGCCTACGAGACGGACACGCTAGGTGGCAAGAAGGCTCAACGCCTCGAGTACGCGACGACGGGAACCACTAACCTGGAGTACGGCCTTCGGCGCGGTGATTTCTACCTCGTCTTCCAGCTCTCGGCGCCGGATGCCGAGTGGAAGGATGCCAAGACCAAGGTGGTACTCGAGAAGATAAGACAGTCCTTCAGCTTCACGGGCGAGGCGCGCCTGGAGACACCGGAAGCCGACCTGTCCACGCCTGATGAGGTCCGGGCTAGGAGGAAGGCGGCGTCCAAGAAAGGACAGCCCGACTTCGAGATCTCCCACCATGACCTACACGTGGAGATCAATCCGCCCGGACACTCGCTGAAGACCTGCGACCACCTCACGGTCCGCGCGATCAAGGAGGGCCTTTCCGAGATCAAGCTTCGTCATAGCGTGGTCCGCATCGACGGGGTCGAGCCACAAGCCGAGGTGGACTGGAAGACGAAGAGGGGAAGCGACGGTGGGGCGGTCCTTTCAATCCGGCTTGATACTCCCATGAAGGCGGGCCAAGAGAGAGTTCTCACCGTGAGGACCTCTTCGGACGATTTTCAACAGAGCACGGACCAATCCCTGGTTCAGGAGATTGGCATGCTGGGACAGGTGCGGGAGCGCTCCAGCTGGTCATCCCATATCTGCTACTACCCCATCGACCGGGTGAACGACGCGGCGATGGACATCGTTCTTACGGTGCCTTCCGCATACACGGCGGTAACCGGCGGCCGTTTGGTGAAGACGGGAACCCGCAAGGGCAAATCCTCGTTTCACTACCGGTCCGAGGTCCGCCGGCCCAGGCTCCTGCCTTTCGGGTTCGCCGTGGCGAGGTACATCATGGTGAAGGGCAAATCCGATCTGGGCCTGCCCCTCACATTCTATGGGTACCCCGGCGAGGAGAGACTTATCCGGCAGCGTCTGAAATTGGCCATCCAGTGCGCGGGACTGTTCGAGAAGATGATGGGCCCGCTGCCTTTCGAGGGGGTGCGCTTCGCCCACGTCACGCCGGAAGAAAAGGAGACGGGCGTGAGCCTGCCGGGCCTGATCCTCATCTCTGACGGCTTTTTCGATGATATCCAGAATGTGGACCTTTCCAACGGCCGGCCGGAAGGGAAAGGCGCTCTGAGTTTGCTCGTCGTGGCTGATGAACTCTCACACCAATGGAACTTCTATAGCGTACCCCTGCCCAATGAGCTCGCCGAAGGGGTCTCCACCTTCACCAACTCGCTCCTCATCGAGCAACGACACGGCAAAGAGGCCTACCGCAAGATGATGCGCTACTGCGCCGACGCCTATCTGTCCTCCACGGCACTGGGACCGGACAGGGCCGTCGCCGACCCGGGCGTTTACAGGACGCCAGCCTACCGTGGCATCGCCTTCTGCAAGGTGCCGGTAGTACTGGACATGCTTCGCTCCGAGGTGGGCGATGAGACCTTCTTTTCGGCATGGCGCAAGGCATTTCAGGAGTTCGACAAGGATGAGGACGGGTACACGATCCTGGAAAGGGCCTTTTCGCGGGCCTCGGGCAAAGACCTCTCTTGGTTCTTCGAGCAATGGTTCTTCCAAGCGGGCTGCCCGGAAATCGCCGTCCAGTTCTCCCAGCGGGAAGATTCTCTGACGCTCAGCCTCCGACAGAAGCAGAAACAGAAGCCTTACCGGCTCACCGGCGCCCTTTCCATGAGGGGCTCGCAGGGAGAAACGCTTCGCCGTACCGTCACCGTGACTGACAGGGAAGCGAAATGGACGCTCGATGTCCCGTTCGGTGTGCAGGAGGTCCTCTTCGACCCGAACGACCGCGTCCTGAAGAGAACGGCAAGACCATAGAAACACCGCTGCCGGACAGAAAGCGGGACAGGTTTGCTCGGAGAACGAAGCCGTTGGGCAAATGAATCGGGGGACACCATACCTATCTCTTGCGCTGGAGCCAACCCGGTTCTGGGATGAGACCGAAACCGGTATGGTGTCCACCAATTTGGCGCTCGCTGATCTCATGATGTCCCCTTGTGGCCCGCGCACTACCCCTACGTACACTTGATACTTGAACTGCCAGCAGGAACTGTCTACAAGGAACCTCCGGACACGTGGACGGATGCCACCGACGATCATCACCGGGGGAGTCTCGAGACAATGCTGACCCACGTGCAACAACGTTGCGCAGTCAAGCCTGGAATGATCGGCTCTGTGATACTGGCAGCTCTGGGAGCGATGGATCGGGCATCGTTGAGTGACGAAGGTGGCCCGCCTCGGACTTCTGCTGCGGCAACCGCCGACGAGACGCCGCAACCGCGATTGCTGAAGCACCACGCGATCCCGGTCATCGACATTTCGAACGAAGCTGACCAGGGGGTCATCGCGGCCCAAGGGACCAAAGACCTCTACCACGGCCACCCCGATACGCTGCTGATGCCGAACGGCAAGGGAAGGCTGGCGCGTCATCCACTGAGTCCGGGCGAAGGAGTCTGGGTGCGATTCGAAACGCGCTTCAGGTCTGCCCAGATACCGAGTGAGGCGCCAGTATGAGAGTACTCGTGCTGACCTACATGCTGTCCAGTGTTGTGCCAAGCGAGACGTTGTACAACGGCATTGAATTGCCGAAGGACTGGCCGCCCAAGCGCAGCAAGCTGACGATGGTGCCGGCAACCCCGCCTTATCTGGAATCTCCACCAGGGGTGATCCCCATCGACGTGGGTCGGCAGCTCTTCGTCGATGACTTCCTCATCGAGAAGACCACGCTGAAGCGAACGTCGCATGCGGCAAGGTACCATCCCGCCAGCCCGGTCCTCTCTCCGGACAAACCCTGGGAGAAGGCGGGCAAGTGGAAGACTTACACGGGTCCGCACGCGATCCCCTACAGCGACGGCGTGTGGTATGACCCCACCGACAAGCTGTTCAAGATGTGGTACATGGCCGGCACGCTCCACGCGACAGCCTACGCGACGTCGAGGGACGGCATCCACTGGACCCGAGCTGACCTGGACATCAAGCCCGGCACGAACATCACCCACCCCGGCAACCGCGACTCGTGCACGATCTGGCTCGACCTGGACGAGAAGAACCCGGATCGACGCTACAAGATGTTTCGCTTTCAGAAGGTGCCGCGTCGTGGGCTGGTGATCCAGTTCTCGGCGGATGGCATCCACTGGGGTAAGGAGGTCCGATGGGCGGGTCCCTGCAACGACCGGACTACGGTCTTCTACAACCCGTTCCGCAAGGTCTGGGTCTACAGCATCAAGGGCGTGGGCGAGGTCGTCGGCGCAGCGAAGGACGAACGGCTCCGCCTCTATTGGGAGCAGTCGGACCTGCTCAAATCGCCGATGTGGCCCAAGTACAGCACGCCGCCCATCTGGGTCTCGACGGATAGGCTCGACCCGCACTGGCCCGAGCCCGACATCGGCCCACCGAAGGTCTACAACCTCGACGCGGTCGCCTACGAGAGCGTCATGCTCGGGGCATTCTCCATTCTCGAGACGTATTACAAGGGCAAGCAAACTGGGCGACCCAAGCGTAATCAGCTCTACATCGGCTTCAGTCGCGACGGCTTCCACTGGCATCGCCCGCTGCGCAAGCCCTTCATCGCCCATTCCGACCGCCGGGGCGACTGGAACTGGGGGAACATCCAGTCCGCCGGCGGCGTCTGCCTGGTGGTTGGCGACAAGCTCTACTTCTACGTCAGTGGTCGCGCAGGCCAAGCACGTCTCGGCCCGGAGAACTGTCACCCAGAAGGCGATGCCAGCACGGGGCTTGCCGTGCTGCGGCGTGACGGATTCGCATCGATGGACGCCGGCAAGGACCGCGGAATGCTCACGACCCGCAAGCTCCGCTTCAAAGGCAAGCATCTGTTCGTCAACGTCGATGCCGCTCGAGGAGAACTCCGAGCAGAAGTGCTCGACGACAAGGGACAAGTGGTGCCCGGCTACTCGACAGCGGACTGCAAGCCCGTTCGGGCGGACAACACGCTCGTGTGCGTCCGATGGCGAGAACGCGAAGATCTGTCCAGCCTCGCTGGGAAGCCCGTGCGGCTACGGTTCCATCTCCGCAACGGGAGACTCTATTCGTTTTGGGTCAGCCCCGATGCGTCCGGTGCCAGCTACGGCTACGTGGGCGCCGGCGGGCCTGGATTCACCGGCGCGACCGACACCGTCGGTTCGAGGAGGGAGCATTCTGCTCCTTAGGAATGGAGACCCACATGTTAGGACGTTACGCAGTCAAGACTGAACTGATCGGATGTGTGGTACTGGCAGCCCTAGGAGCGATGGGTCAGGCATTGCTCGGCGATGAAACCAAGTCGGCGCAGGTTTCTGCTGCGCCAACCGCCGACGAGACGCCGCAGCCGCGCTTGCCGAAGAACTACACGATCCCGGTCATCGACATTTCGAAGGAGACGGACCGGCGGGTCATCGTGGCCCAGGGGACCAAGGACATCTACCACGGCCACGTCGATACGCTGCTGATGCCGGACGGCAAGACGATGTGGGCCGTGTGGACGTACAACCACGGTGGCGTGTGCGGTCCGCTGAAGCGGAGCGACGACGGCGGCCGGACCTGGAGCAAGTTGCTCGACGTCCCGGAGAACTGGACGAAGGTCAGCAATTGCCCGACCATTCATCGGCTGATCGCGCCCGACGGCAAGGTGAGGCTGGTCGTATTGGCCTGCGGCATGGGAGGGATGGCCAGAGCCATCTCCGAAGACGACGGTCGCACCTGGTCGCCGATGGGGCCGACCGGCATCAAGGGCTGCGGCGTACCGCCGCTCACGGTCGAACCGATCGACAACGGGCGGGCCCTGCTGGCCTGGTATCACATCGGCGCGCCCGGCCGCGGAGACGCTTCGCCGCTGAGTGTCTGGCAGGCCGCGTCACACGACGGCGGACTGACCTGGGGCGAGGCGCGGATGATCTGCATCGTCGAGGGCAAGGACAAGACGGCTTACGCTAAATCCAAGAAACGCTTCGACCCCAACATCGACGGCGCGGACCCCTGCGAACCGAGTTGCGTCCGCTCGCCCGACGGCAAGCAGCTCTTGCTGCTGATGCGCGAGAACCGACGCCGGTTGAATTCGCTATACATCACCAGCAACGATGAGGGCAAGACGTGGTCGGCGCCGAAGGAGTTGACGGCCAGTCTGACGGGCGACCGCCATAATCCCTGCTACGCCCCTGACGGCCGATTGGTGGTGGTGATGCGCGACACCGCGGGGAAGAGCCCGACCAAAGGACACTTCGTGGCCTGGGTGGGCACCTACGACGACATCGTCAACGGCCGCGAAGGCCAGTACCGCGTGAAGCTGCTGCACAGCTACGCCGGCGGCGATTGCGGCTATCCCGGGCTCGATATGCTGCCCGACGGCACGCTGGTGGCCACCACCTACATCAAGTATCGCCCCGGCCCGGAGAAGCATTCGATCGTCAGCGTCCGCTTCAAGCTGAGCGAACTCGATGCCCGGCTGAAGCGGCGCCAATGAACTCGGCGCCATCGCGGTGAATTCCGGCGGGCCAGGTGAGCGATGCGCTCCGGAGGAACTGGAACATGACACATGCCAACCGCAGGTTCCTGGGCACGGTTCTCGTTGCCCTGCTTGTCGCTCGAGCAGATCAGCACGCGTCTCTGGCGGCGGGGCCGGACGCATACCGCGATTCGGTAGTGACCTTCTACGACAACGTCTTGAGATATGGCCGCGACGACTACGGACAACAGACTTCGCTTTTCGCCGACGGTATCGATGTCCAGAGCAAGAGGGGCGTGGTCGCCGTGAACGGGGCGGTGACCTGCAACTTCGCAAACCAACAGAACCTGCTGCGAGGACTCGTTGCCCTGTCGCGCACAATCGGAGACGAGAAATACCGCCGGGCGGCGACCGAGGCCACCAGGCATGTTCTCACACACCTGGTCCACGCCAAGTCCGGATTGATCCACTGGGGAGGCCACGTCTACTGGGACCTGAAGACGGACAAGGCCCGATACGACCCTCACAACAGCCACGAGCTGAAGCGCGACTTTCCCTATTACGACTTCCTATACGAGGTCGATCCACAGGCCACCCGGAGGTTCATCGAGCGCTACTGGCGGGCGCACGTGGACCTCAACAGCCCGTGGCTGATGTTCGGCCGCCATGCCAAGATGGACCGTTCCGAGCCGCGAGGGAAGGTCAGGATGGGGGAACTCGCGTTTACGGCTTCCGGAGCGGATCTGTTCTATGCGGCGGCGTTTCTGTTCTCCAAGACGCACGACCCCATGTGGCGGGACAGGGCCGTCGGGTTGGCGGGACGCTTCGCCGAACTCAAAGACCCTAACACCGGGCTTGCACCTGAACTCCTCGAGGCACATGACCCGACCTACGACAGACCGGCCTATCGGATGAGCCTCGGCCATCTCGGCGTCGGCGTCCCGAACCTGTTGATCGACTACGGGAGGAGAAGCGACTCCTACGCCCTATGTCAACTGTTTCTGTCCGAGAGGCTCTCGGGCGAGCCCGCCAGGAAGTTCCGTACCTGGGCGATGGAGGACCTGCTGGCGTACGCCAAGCACTGCTACGACCCCCAGAGCAAGGCCTTCTTCGAGATGTGCAGGACGGATACGTGCGAGCGAATCCGCTTCTCCCAGACCCGCTGGATCCCGACCGATCCGAAAGGGCACTACATACTGCCCCAGAGGTTTTACGTGAACAAAGGCCTACCCCTGCTGTTTCTGGCCTATGCCCGAGGACACAAGCTCGGCGGGGGCCCCGGCGTCAAACAGGCCGCCGAGAGGTTGCTCGACATCATGGAGATCCGCCGGGCAAGCCCGGTGACTCTCTCGGGAGTCGCCGACGAGTACCGCAAATCGGACTTTGCGGCCTGCCTGATCCAAGGATTGCTGGATCTTCATGATGCCGACCGCGATTCCTGGTATCTGGAAGCGGCGCGAGGCGTTGCCGATGACGCTCTCGTTCGGTTCTTCAACAACGGGTTCTTTTTCGATTGGCCGAATGTCTTTCAACTCAGCCGTGTGAATCAAGGCTTGCCGCTCGCCCTCGTTAGGCTGTACGCCGTGTTGAGCGACAAACGCGTCGCCCTGCCGCAGGACATTGGCGCATACGGCATGGCGGGATTCCGGCCGAATATCATCTCGGGCATCGACGGCGACATGCGCCTTCGCTACATGTGGTCGAAGCATCATGTCGACATCGCGAGCGGGAACCTGTCGGTCCGCGTGGGCGACCGTTTCCCCCACTCTGGAAGAATGGACGGGCTGTTCGATTATCCGGGGGTGTGGCGACTAGGTTGCTCGCGCGGCCCTGCGAATCTGCTAGATGACAAGAAGGGAATGGTGTTCGGGCCTCTCCGGAAAGCCCTCCCGGCTGATCTCAGGAAACCAGGCGATCGGGAGGCCGCCATCGAGCGCTGGCAGTACCAGGACGGCGCCAAGAAGCAGCGGTATCTCGGAATCCGCATGAACTACCGGATTGAGGCGCCCAACGCTTTGGATTGGACTCTGCGGATCATCCCGCTGGAAGAAGGCTACGGAGATCTCTCATTGAGAGCCGTGGCATACCTCAACAGAAAGGCCTCCCCGGATATCTCGTTCGCCGGCCCGGACGGCCTCACGGCCCTGACCCTCTCGGGAACCAAGGAAACGGTGCTCAGGCCGAAAACGGGCGCCGACGCGGGCGCTGGCTACCGCCGTCCTCTCTTGTGTAGCCGAATCGGCGATACACTCCTGGTCTTCATGTTCAAGCCCGGCGCTCCGGTCGATCTTCTCGCCGTCGGGGCTACCTCTGAGAATCCCGGAGGCCTGCGAGGCTTCGTCTGGTACGTCGAGGATGCCAAGAAGAATCGAGAATACGGGCTGAACGTCCGCATCCAAGTACTCCCGGCCCCGCAGGGCGATGAACTGCTGAAGGACTACGAGCAATGGGCGCGTTGACAGAAAAGGCGACGCAGTTGCCTGTCCCCAATGCCTAGCATTGCGAAATGGCCGCTCGATTCTCGCATGCAACGTCACCAAGAAAGGACGTATCAATGACACGCCCTCAGATTGCCGTACTCTTTGCGATCGCGATGGCCCTTGGTGGGCCAGGAACGACCGGTTCTGCGGAGGCCGCCAGCGAGACGGAACCCGAGCCGCTTTGCCAGACCGATGTCTTCGTGAGTGGGTCTGGCGCGATCCACACCTTTCGCATCCCGGCGATGATCGTTGCCCCGGACGGTTCCCTGCTGGTCTTCTGCGAGGCACGGAAGCAGAGCATCAGGGACGCCAGCCCTACCGATATGGTCCTGAAACGTAGCCGAGACGGCGGCAGGACCTGGTTGCCGATGCAAGTGTTGATTCGCGGCAAAGGGAAGGAAGCGATCATGAACCCGTGCCCTGTCGTAGATCGGAAGACCGGCACCGTTCTCCTCTTCTGTGTTAGCGCACACAAGATCGCGCAGGGGCGGCACCGTCCTCTCATCATCACGAGCAAGGACCATGGCAAAACGTGGTCACCCCCTGTCGATGTGAGCACCCGGATTGCGCCATCCGACGACACGTTCGTCCCGGGTCCGGGCGTAGGCATCCAATTAAAGAACGGTCGGCTCGTGATCCCGGGCTACAGCGGAACGTACCACAGAGAGACTCGCACCGGCTTCCACGCAAGAACCGTCTACAGCGACGACGGCGGCAGGACCTGGAGGATGGGCAAGCGTGTCACGGCCTTTTCAAACGAATGTCAGGTCGTCGAACTCGCCGATGGCCGTCTTATGCTCAACATGCGTGACAACACCGGGCAGAGCTGCCGCGGCGTGGCGCTGAGCTCCGACGGCGGAGAAACGTGGACCAAGCCCCACTACGACCGCGCCCTGAATGAGTGTCCCTGTCAGGCAAGCTTCATCCGGTATACGAGCGAAGAATCGAACGGGAAGAACAGGCTGCTCTTCGCCAACCCGGACGTATCGGGACATCGCTACGGAGTTGTCAAACGCACGAGGATGACGGTGCGGCTCAGCTATGACGAGGGCAAGACCTGGCCGGTTACCAAGCTCATCCATGCCGGTCCGTCCTCGTACTCTTCCCTGGTCGCTCTCCCGGGGGGCGACATCGGTTTGGTCTATGAAGGGGGTCAAGAACACCGCCGCGAGTGGATTCGTTTCGCACGGTTTTCACTGGGCTGGTTGACCGGCGGGAAGGACCGGCTCAAGAGAGAGCCGCAGTAACAGCGCAAGGAACCGGGAGCGGATTCAGAATCTCGGAGCGTCTGGCAACCAGCCCCGATCTGGTCCTGTCCCAGGCGAGAACGCTGTCCGGGATGATGAGGCCAGCGGCCGATTCAGAGACTAGTTTGCCTTCTTCCACATGGCGTTGGTCAACGCGACGGTCCGGTCCACGAGGATCTGACCACCCTTGGGGCCCACGTTGCAGGACGGGGCCATGGCGCTGTAGCCGCCGCCGCGGACGGCCGACTCGGTCGGAAGATAGGGGCTTCCATCCCCAGGGCCGCCGGTCAGTTGGACGACGAACGTCTGAACCGCCCTGCTGCGGGCCTTGATCCGGATGCCGTAGTCGGTGTAGAGCTCGAACGGGTTGGTGCAGATGGCGACGTCGCCGAGCCGCACCACGTGCAGTTCCATGTCGAATGTCGACTGCGGATCAGCCTTCTGACGCTCGTACCGTCGGACCAGCGCCTCCTGCCATTTCATCTTGGCGTAGAGATTGACCGCTTTCGCAGCGTCCTTGGCGATCTGATCGGCGTACTTCTGGCGGGCGGCTTTCGCCTCGGCATACTGTGCGTCGCTCACCCGCCAAACGGGCAAACGGAGTGTCTCGACCTTGTGGCGTAGGGAAACGTCGTCGTTCCGGTCGTCTTTGACCACCTCGTAGGCTTCATCGACCGCACGGCAGATGCGCCGGGCGATCTCGCCCAGGCGATCCAACCCTCGCAACTTGGTCATGCGATCGTCGGCCCGCTGCCGATAGCGCAGGTGGGGTGACTGATCGCCCGCGGCGCCGATCCAACCCAAAACGCACACGTCCTGGCCGTATCGCTTGCGAACCGACTCGCGGACCGGGTGCCAGTAGTCGGCGTTGATCGTCTGCCGGTGTTCGACTTCCTGGGCCGGACACGACACGTTGACGACGATGCTGATGAGCTTTCCTGCCTTATCCCAGAAGAACAGGGCGCCCACGTCATGATCCTCACCGGCCTCCAGGTTGCGGAACTCGGGCAGGTCGGTCCGGCCGTACATCTTGGCCGAGCCGTCGGCATAGACGGTTCGGCGGTTGTAGGCGACGACGGCGTGGCTGAGCCCCCAGGTGACGCTGCCCGGTGCGCGGCTGGTCCATGCCTGCACCACGGCGTCGCCAATCCGCCGGGCGAGGAACGCCTGGTATTCTTCCACCTGTACAGCACCCTCCTTGGGAATTTGGTAGAGACATTCCTCGCCCCCCTTGAGAACCGGAGAGGTGTGCGTGTGCGTACCGCTGAGGAAGATCTTCCTCACGTCGAGATCCGGCAATCGCTTGTGCACTTCTACGCGAATGCGATTCAGGATTTCGTCGGGTCCCCAGACCAGGTCGCACGAGATCATGACGGCCGCGTCAAGCGATTGGTCGCCCTTGCGCGACTCCAAGGCAAGCACGTTGGCCGTCAATGGCGTCTCGACCTTCTTGGAGATCCGCAGGGCCCACTGGCCCACCAGGGCCACCGGGCCGGTCGGGGTGATGTCGACACTGGCGACCCCCACCGCCAGTTCGCGGGCCGGCGACGCGACCGAAGAGCCGTGCGGGCACAACAAGAAGGCGACGGGTGCGAGCATATACCGCCACGTGAGCGATCCGCTGCGTTGGGCATGAGGGCCGGTAACTCCTCGAAGCATGACGTATTCCTTATGCAAAGCGGGCTGCGACCACCAGGGGTCGGTCACAGTTGCACATGTTCGCATCCTGCGTCCTTCATTTGGGGGCATCATAGAGACCGTTGATGGCCTCCACCGTACGATCGACCAGGATTCGGCCGCCATCCGGGCCGACCAGATACTTGTCGGCGCCGTAGCCGCCTCCCCGGACGGCTCTGGCCGAAGGCAAGTAGCCGCTGCACTGGCCGGCAAGCTGTACGACCAGCGTCATCGTCGCCTTGCTTCTTGCCTGAATTCGAATGCCGTAGTCGGTGAACAGTTCGAAGGGGTTTGTGGCGATGGCAACGTCTCCCAGTCGCATCACGTGGCATTCGGCCGGATCGACCGGATCGCAGACGTAGGATGGACGCACGGACGGAGGTTGGGTCGGGAGATTCACTTGGACGACCGCATGCCTGAATATGGGGTGCTTGGCCACGTCGGACTGGGCGATGGGCAGGGCCCGCTCCATCCCCTCGGCGATCCGGCGGGCGATTTCCCTCCGCCAAGGGATCCCTCGGCGCTTGGCCATGGCCTCCTCGGCTCGCCGGCGGAACATGGCCTTGGGGTAGATGTCGCCCGCCGCGCCGCATTGCGGGAGAACAAACACCCCCTTGTGCCGCGCGGCGATCTCCTCGCGAACTTCGCACCAGAAATCGGCCGAGATGATCGTGCTGCCTTGTTCGGTCTGCGCCGGGCAGGCCACATTGATCACCACGCCCGTCAGTTGCCCCTGGGGGTCCCAGAAGAACAACAACCCCAGGCCGTGATCCTCGACGCCTTCGACGCAGTCGAACTCCGGCGTGTCGACGGGGCGCAGCATCTTGGCGGCGCCGTTGAGATAGACGAAGCGGCGGTTGAATCCTGCTGCGGCGTGCTCGAGTGCCCAGCTCACGCCGCCGGGCTTGCGGCCTGTCCATGCCTGGACTGCCGCCTCCGCCAGCTTGTCGGCAAGCAGCGCAGCGTACTCGTCGCCTGTCATTGCCCCTTTGGCCTGCTCCTGCGGCGTGATGTCATGTTTGGTGCCGAAGCGCCCGGATTTCTCATACGGCCCCTGGTGCGTATGGGTGGCATAGAGCACCAGCCTGCCGACATCGAAGTCGCCGAGACGTTTTTTGACGAGCCGCCTGACGTCCTCCTGCGTTGTCTTCGCGACCCCGCACAGATCGCAGGAGATCTGGATTGACTGCTGGGCGACGCCATCAAGCTTCGGGCCTTCCAGCGCCAGGGCGGTCGCCATGAGCCGATCGCGCACGCCGGTGGAGATCCTCTTCTTGAAGAACCCCCTCATAGACGCCGGTTTGGGCGGCGTGATGTCCGTCATGGACCATCCGACTCGAAGTCCTTGCGTCTCGCCCCCGCGGGCTTCCCGCCTCGTTCCCGGTTCGGCGTCGGCGCGTGCGGCCGCCTCGGCGAGTGAACCCGCTGCCAGGCCGCCCATCGCGCTGCCGAGGAACTGGCGGCGCGACGATCTGAAGTCGTTCCGGTCTACCTGTAGCACGGCGTTGTTGGTCATGGGATGAGTCCCTTCCGAATCGCCCTGGCCCAGCCGATCAGGTCACGTTCCACGGTTTGCGGCCCGGGGGCAGACAAAGCAGCCGGTTCGCTTCGTTGTCGTCGGCGAACCGTTCGGCCACCGGATCCCAGGTCAGCTTCCGGCCCACCTGGCAGGCGATGTATCCAAGCTGGCCGACCGAAGTGGAACGGTGTCCGACTTCGGCATCTTCCAGGGTCTGACCGCGGGATTTCACGCAATCGAGGAAGTCGCGCTTTTCGTGCTTCAGCGTGAACGGGAATTCCTCGGGCCTGACCTCCGCGGTCAAGATCGACTTGGGTTTCGCATCCAGGCTGTGGGGCGAATACGAGGCACGAATCCAACCTTCGGTTCCTTCGAATATCCAGTAGACACGGCTGCCGCCCTTCTTCTGATCGGCATTGAGGTAGTGCATTTCCACGCCGTTGGCGTAGCGATAGCGGACGTCGAAGTTGAGGATGACGTTCCAGAGCCCGTCGATGGGCGGAAGCTCGCCACGGCCTTCGATTTCGACTGGACCCGTCCGATCCGTATTATTGCCCCACTGGGCTATATCCAAGGTGTGATAGCCCCAGTTGCAGATGCCACCGTCGCAGTAGGTTCGGTTTCCGTACCAGCCAGGCCGCGTGTAGCTGCCAGTGACCTCCTTGCGTGGATGGACCCGTTGCTCCGTGTACGGCGCCAAGGGCGCCGGGCCGAGCCACATGTCGTAATCCAATTCCGGGGGCACGGGCATGGCCGGCGGCATGGGAAGTGGCTTGTTCCAGCAGGGAGCCACCGTCTTGATCTTCTTGAGTTGTCCGATCTTACCGGTTCGAACAAGGCTCACGGCCCAGAACAAAACGGAGTTGGAGCGGAACTCGCTGTCGGTGCGGAACACCCGCTTGGCCTTCGCCGCGGCGTCGGCCAGGATTCGGCCATGCCTGATGCACAGCCCGATCGGCTTCTCGCAGCACACGTCCTTGCCCGCGCGAATCGCGGCCAGCGCCATGGAAACGTGCCAATGATCGGGCGTGGTAATCATCACCGCGTCGACGTCCTTGCGGGCGAGTACCTCGCGGAAATCGGTCGTACGGAAGCAGTCCTTCAGCGCGCTGAGATCGCACTTGTAGAGCTTGGCTCTCTTGGCCGCGTACTGACTGTTGAGTTGCAGGCGCCAACGGTCCACGTCGCACAGCGCGACGACCTGTGCGTCAGCGGCCGTCACGAACGACCACATATTGTACGCCAGCGCCTGGCGTCCCAAGCCAATCACTCCCACGCCGATCCGGTTGCTGGGGGCGACCGTTCCCCCCGCCCCCAAGGCCGATGCGCGAACGATCGTGGGCATCGCCAAGCCCGCGCCCATAGCGGTGCCGGTTGCGGCCAGGAAACGCCGCCGCGAGAT
Source organism: uncultured Planctomycetales bacterium (assembly GCA_964390905.1). Lineage (GTDB taxonomy): Bacteria > Planctomycetota > Phycisphaerae > UBA1845 > JAFGLZ01 > JAFGLZ01. The sequence continues at coordinate 14,569 of CAYMLO010000124.1, forward strand.
CGATCCGCGGCATTCGACACGAGCAGGTTTGACGGTTCGAGACATGTGAAGTCCCTTTCAGAATCTGTGTTTCCAGCTGGAGCCATTCTCTTCCCCCACAGATCGAGGAACACCATACCTAACTCTTGCTTCGGAGTCACTCTCGTGTCGTGATGGGCTTATGCCTCGGATCTGGCGGTCGCGGGGTGGTGGCAATGTGGAGACGGCAGAAGTAGCTATCAGCCGCCAGCTATCGGTATTCGGAGATCAGCTGTCAACAGGAGAACAGGCACGGCGCCCGCACCGGTGTCAGCACAGGGCCGGGGCCCTGCGCTCTTGGAATGTTTCACGGGGAGGGCTCCTCCCGGGCATACGGGCTAGAGGTCTTCCGGGCGCAACCCGCTTCGCTTGGCAATCCTGGCCAGCATCCGTGGTCCGATCTCCTCGCCGTCATGAAACGCGAGCACCAGATCGGGCCAACCCGGACGCGAGAGCACACGATGCGATTCATCGGCTCGGCGCTTCACCGTCCAGCCAATGCGAAGTAGGGCGGCCAGGACACGTTTGGCCTTGGCAGTGCCCCACCGACTCGCGCCGTCACCAGGAATTGCCCGACCACTTCTGGGACCTCTTCGCCGTGGTCCAGTCGATCGGCCAGAACACGCAGCGCAAGGGCCTGCGCTTTGGCGATAGCTTCCTGGCGAGTCTGCCCGTAGGTCATCGATCCCGGAAGGTCGACGACCTCGGCGAGCCACCGCCCGTCATCCTCTTGTTCGACCTCGATGGTCAGTTTCATTCTCGGCACCTCGACACGCACGTCTCTCGCTGCCCCCAAGGACGACGAACAGCGCGACCGGTTTGAGTCCGCTCGATGTACCCAACCTCTACCTGAGCGCACTTGATCCCACGAGAGGTTGCCACGCACCTGCCATGCGTTGACTCGCGGAACGGCTTCATGTCTGCCTGCTCGTGGGTTCCCGCCCACGCCTTGACGATCCCGCTGGTGACGGTGGGGTTGGTTGCCTTGCGACGACGAAGATAGCTGTCACGTGCAGTGCGCTCGCCCAGTGCGACACTCTGGGTCGCGGGGGGCATCAGAACCGCCCGCGACGAGCTGCGCCGCGGACGATGGGTACCGTCCGCAAGCTCCAAAGCGGCGTCACGGGCACCGTACTCCATGGCGGTGCTGCCCCGGGCATGTACGAGCGGCGCTTTCATCAGTAGCCCACCGCCTTGAGCTGCGCGTCGAAGTCGGCCGGCAGATCGGCCAACGGCTTGGCTGCGTCGCGCGCGGCGAAGCGGAGCATATTCCTCAGCAAGCGTTCGGCCTGGGGGACCTTCCCCAGATTCTCGCGGATGCGCAGGGAGTTCAGGATGAACTCACCGGCGCCGAGCTCGTACACGGCTACGATCAGGCCGGACTGATAGCCCCACGATGCGTTGATGCCGCCGGCGACCGGGTCAGCGGGCGGCTCGATGTCCATAAACACGACGTCAGGGATCAGCTCGCGATAGTGGCTGTAGTCCATTACCCCGCCCGCTTGGAGGCCCTCGAAGATTAGATGCCGCTTGCACCACTCGTCGGCGTGGTACAGCCACCTGGCGAGGCCGCTGACGCTGCCTTTGGTCTTGAGCGGCAACCAGCCCGTTGATTCCTTGCCCTTGGCGTAGGTGTCGGTCGTCAGGTAGATCACCGTCGAGCCGCGGGCGATCCGTTGGGCGAGATCCTTGAACACGACGGCCGGATCGCCGGTGGGCTTGCCCGAGGCCAAGATGACCTCGCGGGCCGTCTGCTGCCCGGGCGTGTACGGGCGGTTCTTGATGCCGCGCTCGGCGAGCCACTTGGCCAGCGCGGTGTCGTGGCTCATCAGGACGACCTCGGCGTCAACCTTCGGCATGTCGGCCGGTGCGACGTCGACGAAGAACGTGACCTCCTCGCCGCAGGCGGCTGCGCCCTTCTCGAACGTGGCCAGGAAGCGATACGTCCCCGGCGGCCCGTCGATCACGACGTCTTCAGCGAAGACCGGTAACACCATCGGCGGCTCGGGCTTGCCTTTGGGATCGGCGATCTTGACAGAGATCGTCTTGTCGAAAACTCGCGTGATGTTCGGCCCGACGACCTGGAGGCGAACGGGGTACTCGCCCGGCGCCAGCACGTCCTCATTGGCCAAGACGGCCTCCAGTCGCACCGGCGTGTTGCGATAGACGTTCACTGGCTCGACGAACAGGCACCATCGTAGCGGCGCCCACACGTCGAATATGGCGTCGGTTGTCCCGGGCTTGAGCTCACGGAACGTCGTCCAGATACCCTCGGCCGTCATTCCCTGATCGAGCGTGCCGGTGATGCTGTGGCCGATGCAGTTCGGATTCGCGCGAACGGCATTGACGCTGAGCAGCCGCTGGCCGGCCATTCGGGCGATGCTCTGCTTGAAGAAGTCTTCGGGCCGATCGAAGACCTCGGCCAGGCGATACCGCTGCCAATCGGACATGTACTGGTCGTACCAGCTCCGGTAGAGCTTGGCGTCCTCGACCTCGGTCTTGCCAACTTGCTCGTACCAGCGAACGACCCGCGGCAGGTCGATCGCGCTGCCGATGCCGCATTCCGAGATGAACAGGGGCTTGCCGTTGCCGTGGATCGTCCGAAGCTCCTGGATGACGTTGGCCGTGTGCGGCACGCGCCGGTAGGGATGCTGATCGCTCAGGATGTCCTCCCACACCATCGAACCCGGATTGCTGATGCACCCGATCTTCTCCTCGGTCTTGCCGAACGGGAACAGCGCAAACGTCTTGATGTCGGGCTTGTCGGCCGGCTTGAGCATGCCGCAGCTCCACGGGCCGTTGGGGTTCTGCTTGATCGAGAAGTCCTTTTCGGCGTTCCAGACCTTGCCGGAGGGTGACTTGACGACGACGGTCAGCGCGGTCGTATCCGCACCGTAGTTCTTGTTCCCCCACCCGCAGACGGAATCGATCGTGTCACCCGCCTTGACGTCGATGGCGACGGAGAAACTCGCCTCCGGCCCCTTCCCTTCGAGGTTGATCAGGCTGTCGAACAGGGGCTTGCCGTTGTGCAGTAGATGGACGTCCGTGGTGGCGCGTTCGGCGATGGTCTTGTAGGCGGCCGACAGCTCGACCTTCTCATCGGCGGGCGCGGTCCAGCGAACCACGGCATATTCGCCGTACTGACCGGGGTGGAAGGCCAACTGCCCCGGTTGCCATGTGATCCCGAGTGCCCTGATCACGTGGTCGGTGCCGTTGAAGGTGACGCAGGGATTGTCGCGCTCGTTGTTGCGCCAGACACGGATGCCGGCCACGCCGCCGCCGTGGGAGTGCCAAGCGCCGCTGTTGAGCATCACGACGCGCGAGTCATCCAGCTTCCGGACCTCCGGCAGCACACTGACCGCATGGCGGAAGACCGGCCCCTCCGGCGTCTCGTTCAGCAGGCCCCACATCGTGATACAGGGGTGGTTCCGGTCGCGGCGGATCATGCCGAAGACCGACTCGTTGAAGCGCTCCTTCATCTTCGGTGAGTCAGCCAGGCACCAGCCGGCATAGGCCTCCGGATAGACCATCAGGCCGATCTCGTCGGCCAGGTCGAGCTGATACCGCTTGGGCACGCCGGCGATGAAGCGAATGGTGTTGTACCGCATCATCTTCTGGTTGATCAGGTCGCGGCGGAGGTAGTCCGGGTCGTGCGGCATCTCCAGGCCGATCGGACAGCAGTTGCCCGTGTGCGAGCATCGCAGGTAGATCCGCCTACCATTCAGACGGAAGTAGCCGTCGGCCAGCCGGAAGTCTCGAAAGCCGCAGCGGACGGCGTGTTCGTGGCCCCCCACGTTCGGGTTGTCCTGTGAGGGGGGGGCGATGATGACCTTGGCCGTCACGCGGTAGAGGTATGGATCGTCGAGGTCCCACAGGTGCGGGTCCTCAACCTTCAGGGTCGTCTCGATGAGCGTGTCGCCGGCCTTCAGCTCGGGCGATAGGGCCTTGGCCGTGAGCGTCTGGCCTTCGGCGGCCGGCGCGACGATAAGCTGAAGACATCCCTTGACGGCATTGGCCCCGGCGTTGCGGAGGTTCACCTTCACGCGGATCTGTCCGGTCTTCCAGTCCGGCCGGACGAAAAGGTCTTCGATCCGCACGGCCGGTACGATCAGCAGCTCCACGGAGTCCCAGATGCCGCCCTGGTTCCATGCGCTGCCCGACTTGTAGGGCAGGGCCTTGTTTCTGTGCGGGATCTCGTTCAGGACAATCCCGTCGATGGGCTCGTGCGTGGGGTTCAGGACGCGGACGGCAAGGCGATTCGTCTCACCCGGCTTGACGACGCCGGTGACGTCGAACACGAACGGCGACTCGCCGCCCTCATGCGAGCCCACGGGCGCGTCGTTCAGCCAGACGTCGGCCTTGTAGTCAACCTGCCAGAAGCGAAGCAGCGTGCGCCCGCCGGGATTCGGATTCGCCGGCGCCTCGAACTCCCGCCAGTACCATGCCACGCCGTGGTAGCCGGGAAAGGCATCCTGGATGATCCACGGGACCTTCGTCGGCTTGGCGTCGGGCCTCGGTGCCGTCCACCACTTGCCGTCGCGTCCGACGTTCTTCGGATCGGTCGCCAATAGCCATTGGCCGTCGAGCGAGATGACCGGAGTGGTTCGAACATTCGCCGCACTGGAAAGCTGAGTGATCATGATTGCCACCGTCGCCGCCAGAAGCCTCCGTTGGTTTCGCACGTTCTTGTCCTCGCCAGAGATTCTAACCGCGCGCTGCATCCATCGATGCGATCCGTGCCAACCGAGGACGTCCTCGGCTGACTTCCGCGAGCTTATACCTGTGGCCGGCTAGCCAGATCAAGGACCGTCATCGGGGCATGGCGCGGGTCTGCGGCGAGTGTGATGGAGCCGGCGGTGTTAATCAAGGCGGCGGGTGTCCCCAGCGGCTTGCCCCACTGGAGCACGGGCATCCCTGGCGGGTAGAATGGGAGGAGATGCTCCGCAGGATAGCCCAAACGGTTCTCTGGCAGTACCCATCCGACGTTTCGGTGGAGATGCTGCATCGCCACTACCGGAGGGCCAGAGTCGTCGTGCGCACCTGGATCGTGTGGTTTCTGTTCATGATGACGGCGTTGATTGAGTTTTTGCCTGCCCCCCGCGGTTGGTGGCAAGACATCTACGCTTTCATTGTGGCGCTTGCGGCGGCTCTGGCGCTTCTGCTTGCCCTGCCCGGCATCGTCTGCGTCTTCTGGGCCGGCGAGATCGAGAAGGTGCTCAAGGCGCGTGGGTTGCCGTTGCCAACGCGGCGCTCGCTTGACGAGGAAATGCCGGTCTTCGCCATGAAAGGGTGCTTCCTGTTTGCGGTGATTATCGTGGTGGCCAATCTCCTCAGGTGAGACAGGCAAGCACACATCCAGGCGCTCGTGCGTGGATGATCGTCCCATCTGCTCGCGCCGCCTTCGCGCGAAACTGGCAGGGCCGCCTTACGTACGGGAGCAAATCCAGGGCGTATGATGGGATTCATGCGGTCGCCGGATTCAGAGCGGCGATGTGCCCGCGGCTGGGAAACGCTGCGGAGTTGGCTTCGGGCGGAGGACGCCCTTCAAGGAGCGAACCGAGATGAACCGATTGCTCGATCGAGCTGTCCTCAGATTCGGCTTGGTGCACCTCCTGCTAGCGCCGGGCATGGCGCTGGGGGCGGACCTCTACGTCGCCACCGACGGCAACGACGCATGGTCGGGGAAGCTCGCTGCGCCGAACGCCGCGAAGACGGACGGGCCCTTTGCCACGCTCCGGCGGGCCAGGGACGCAGTACGAAAGGCCCCCAAGGACCGGGCCCGGAACGTCATCGTCCGTGCCGGAACCTATCCGCTGACACAGACGTTCACGCTGGGTAAGGGAGACTCCGGCACTCAAGAGCACCCGGTGGTATGGCGGGCTGGGCCGGGCGAGAACGTTCGATTGACCGGGGGGGTGACGTTACCGCCCGAGTCGTTCCGTCCCGTGACCGACGAGAAGGTCCTGGCGCGCCTCGACGCAGCCGCACGAGGGCATGTGCTGCGGTCGGATCTCAAGGCACTGGGCGTGAAGGAACTGACCCAATACCCGGTCCGATTTCGGGGTGTCCCGGCCGTGCCCGAGCTGTTCTTCAATGACCAGCGGATGACGGTGGCCCGCTGGCCCAACGAGGGTTGGACGACCATTGCCAAGATCATCGCGTCCGGCGCCCGCCCCAGATCGGGCGACACGTCAGGCAAACCTGGCGTCTTTGCGTATGAGGGAGATCGGCCATCTCGCTGGAACGTTGAGGCCGGCGTGTGGCTGCTGGGGTACTGGTGCTACGACTGGTACGAAGAGACGATCAAGGTCAAGTCGATCGATCGCGAGAAGCGCCAGATCACACTGGCGGAGCCCCACCTCTACGGCGTCCAGCAAGGCAACCCGTCGCCCCGCCGATACCGCGCCTTGAATCTCCTCGAGGAGTTGGACCGACCCGGCGAGTACACCATCGGCCCTGCCGCCGGGCTGCTGTACTTCTGGCCACCTGCAAGGTTGTCCGGGTCGCGCGTCGTGCTGTCCAGGCTGGCCGGACCGGTGTTGAAGCTCCAGGACGCCCAACACGTCGTCGTGCGCGGCTTCATCGTGGAGGCGTCTTTGGGCAACGGCATCGACGTGGTCGGCGGATGCGGCAACCGTATCCAGGCCTGCGAGGTCCGCAACACGCGGCAGCTCGGCATCGGCGTCACGGGCGGCAACGGCCACAAGGTCGAGGCATGCGACCTTCACGATACCGGCACGGGCGGGCTGGCCATGGAAGGCGGCGACCGCAAGACGCTCAGGCCGGGCGGTCATCATGTCGTCAACAACCACATCTGGCAGTTCTCGCGGCATCAATTCACATATGCCTGCGGCATCCGCCTAGCCGGTGTGGGCAACCGCGCCGCGCACAACCTGATCCACGACGCGCCGCACATGGCCGTCGGCCTCCACGGAAACGACCACGTCTTCGAATACAACGTGGTGCACCACGTCTGCATGGAGACGGACGACTGCGGCGCCCTGTACAAGGGCCGGAACCCCTCCTGCCGAGGCAACATGATCCGCTACAACTTCTGGCACCATATCGGCAGCCCGATGGGCCACGGCAACGCCGCCGTCTACTTCGACGACGGGGACGGCGGGGACACGGTTTTCGCGAACGTCTTCTTCCGCTGCGGCGAGCCGGGTAGGGGGTCGTTTGGGACGGTCTTCTCCCACGGCGGACACGACAACGTGGCGGAGAACAACGTGTTCATCGAATGCAAACGCGCGCTCGGCTCTGCCCCGTGGCCTGACAAGCGTTGGAGGGAGGCGATTGACGGCGGGTCGGGCTGCCTTTGGCGGACCCGCCTGTTGAAAGAAGTTGACATCACCAAGCCGCCCTACACCACACGTTACCCAGGCCTCGTGGGCTTCATGAACCCGCAGCCAGGCCAGCCGCGCGTCAACCGGGCGACGCGCAACCTGATCGTCAGGTGCGGCCAAGTCAGCAGCGGCAACTGGCAATGGAAGCCGGAGGAGAACTGGGTGACCGACGGCGATCCGGGATTCGTTGATGCGGCCAAACGGGACTTCCGCCTCCGCCCGGACGCGGAGGTGTTCAAGCGACTTCCCGGGTTCCGGCCAATTCCCTTGGAGAGGGTGGGGCTGTTCGCCGACCCGTTGCGACCGCAAGTTGTCAAGGAGGCCCCAACCAGACACGCCACGCAAGGGGCGAACGAAGACAGGCGTTAGACGTGACCCTTGTAGTGTTCCAGGTGGTTGTGGAGTTCGGTTTGGGCTGCGTCAAGTTGGCCGGCGGCCAGCGCATCGACCAGGCGACGGTGGCTCTGATTGCCCAATCGCCATTCTGCCTGCACGACGCTCTGACGAAACTCGCGAAAGAACACGTGCAACAGATCCGCAAAGGCCACCAAGGGCTCGATGCCGCTGGTGGCCACCAGGGCACGGTGGAAGGCGATGTCACCCTCGATGAAATCGTCCGGCCCGTTCGCCTCATCGATGCGGTCGATGAGTTCTGTAAGACGCTCGCGAAGCCCGGGGTCCTCCTGGAGGCTCTGCGAGATAAAGGGCAACGCGCCCAGCTCAATGACCATCCGGGCCTGGAGCAGTTTGCCTTTGGGGTAGTCATTGAGGGCGAAGTGAAAGCCCAGGAACTCGGTGACGCGATCCATGTCCACCTCGCCCAGCGTCAGACCCCGTTTGGGAGCGGCCTGGATGATGCCAAGGAAGCTCAACGCCTTGGTCGCCTCACGAACGCTGATGCGACTAACGCCGAAGCGATCGGCCATCTCTTGCTCGGTGGGGAGTCGGTCCCCGGGCCCGAGCCCCTCCTTAACGATGTACTGCTTGATCCGCGCGACGACTTGCTCGCTGAGCGTCTGGCGCTTGACCGTGGCCATCATTCTATTATCATATTATAAGCTTATACGTCTGTCAACAAGGACCCCTTGGGTGGAGGCAGTGGCATGTTTGTGATGTATCGCCGTTTGATGACTGAGAGATCAGGGCCGTGCGGTTGCCTGTGTGTCCTTGTTGCGCTCGCAGCGGCTGAGGTGCAGCTTTCTCATGGCGCGTCGGTCGAGGGCGGCCGAAGGGGCAAGACGATTTACGTCTCGAAGCTGGGCGACAACACAGACGGGTCGTCCTGGGCCAAGGGCTTCCACGCGATCCAGGCGGGCCTGCAGGCCGTACCGGACGACAAGGGCGGGCATCGCGTGATCGTCCGTCCCGACGTGTACGACGAGGCCAATCTCTATCCCTCGCACCCGGGGGCGCCCGGGGCGTACAACGTTCTGGTCGGTGACGTGGACGGCAAGCTCGGATCCGGCGCGACGGGGTGGGTCGTCGTCGACGCCGGCGCGCCGGAGGTGATCGTTCGCACCGATCATTCGGTCAAGGCGGGCAATCCCCCCTTCAAAATCGTCGCTTCCGGTGATGCGAAGGCCGAATGGGGGCTCAAGAGCGTTGACTGGTGGGGACCGTGGCGGTGCGACCCGTCCTTTTCGGGTGCGATCTGGGACCGATGGATCTTCCGGAACATATACGCCACGGGTTGCGAGGGCGGCATCGGTTGGGACATGACGTGCAAGGACGGCACGAAGTTCTCGGCGCTCGTGGAGAACTGCGTGGGCATCGGTCGGTTCGCCGGGGCCGCTGTCATGGGCCACGTCAATCGGCCTGACGAGCCTGTCGTCTTTCGCAGGTCCTACTTCCTGTGCATGGACTGGTGGGGCGATGCGGGGGCGGCATACGTCCGGGCCTCACACAAGAAGATGCCCGATACGCCCGACGCCATCTTCGAAGATTGCACGCTCGTTGCGCCCGACAACGCGTTGGAATGCGGCTATCCGGGCTTTGCGGACTACACGCGTGTCCAATTCAAGCGATGTTCTCTGATCGTGCTGAACTTCTCTCAGCCGCATGGTACGCCCTCGGCCGGGATCATCCACACGCCCCTCGACGGCAAGCAGCTCCACGTCGATCTGGAGGACTGTACGCTGATGGGCTATCGGGTCTTCGGCGCTGGCAAGGGCAACATCGGATACACGACGCGAGGTACGGTTCGTGCCTACGTGCAATACCGCCAGCCCGTGCCGAAGGGGATCGAACGCCTTCGTTTCTGGCCGGTGGGTGTGTTCCAATCACTTGCGCCACCGGCTCCGGGCAAGTGGCCGCGTGCGACTGTCTCACAGTCAGCGCCGCAGTCCAGGCGTAAGCTCGCCAAGCTGCTCTTTGCCGTTCCGGACCGGCATCACGGGCCCGGCGGCTGAGCGTGGATCGACAGGAAGGAGAGGTCTGTCCTATGGTAGGTGCATTCATGGCACTCGCAGCGAACGGCATCGTCCTGGCGGCATCCGTGAGTCCCGAGGAGATGCACGAGGCCCGTCGTTGGGCGGCCGCCAAGTTCGAAGGCGTTCAATTGGCGCCGCCGGACGGAGTGGGGCTGATCGTCCTGGCCAACAACGATCACGTCGGCAAGAACGGTCGGTTCGGGAGGCCCTTGATGATCGCGGGCAAGGCCTATCCCCGCGGTCTGTTCTGCCATGCGGTCAGCAACGTCGTCGTTCGCCTTCCGGGGCCGGGCAAGACGTTCACCGCGGTAGCGGGCGTGGACAGCAACGAGCAGACCCGCGGCGGACGAGGCAGCGTGACCTTCTCGGTCAGCGTCGGCGGAAAGCAAGTGTTTGGCTCGGACGTCCGCAAGGAGGGCATGCCGGCGCTGCCGGTCAGCGTGGACCTGGGCGGCGCGACGGAATTCGTCCTCGAGGTGGGTGACGGGGGCGACGGGATCGGCTGCGACCAAGCGGATTGGGCCAATGCAAAGACCATCCTTGCCGACGGACGCGAGATCTGGCTGGCAGACCTGCCCCTGATCGACGTTCGCCGCGCATGCACAACCGAGCCGCCGTTCTCGTTCGTCTACGGCGGCAAGCCGTTTTCAGAACGGGTCAAGACGTGGAAGGTCGAGCGATCGGCCAAGCAACTCGACGCTCATCGAATCGAGCACACGGTCACGTACGCTGATTCGAAGACGGGCCTGACGGTCCGCTGCACGGGGATCGCGTACGGGGACTTCCCGACGATCGAGTGGACGCTGTACTTCAAGAACACCGGTCCGGCCGACACGCCCATCATCGAGAAGATCCAGGCCCTGGACGTTCGGGTGGACCGCGGCGGGATCGGCAACTTTCTGCTGCATCATGCCGTCGGCTCGCCGGCCAACGGTTCGGACTACGGCCCGCTCGAGACGGTCCTGCCGCCCGGCGCGAAGAAGCGAGTGAGCGCCGCCGGGGGGCGTCCGACGAACAGCGATATGTCCTACCTCAATCTGGAAGGCCTCGACGAGGGTGTCATCGTCGTGGTCGGCTGGCCGGGCCAGTGGGCGGCCCAGTTCACTCGGGACGCATCGAACCTGATCCACATCGTGGCCGGTCAGGAGCGGACGCACTTCAAGCTGCATCCGGGCGAGGAGGTCCGCACGCCGCTGATCGTGCTTCAGTTTTGGAAAGGCGACTGGATCCGCGCCCAGAACATCTGGCGGCGATGGATGATGGCCCACAGCATGCCGAAGCCGGGCGGCAAGTTGCCCCGGCCCCAGATCCTGGCGTCCAGCTCGCGGGCCTACGAGGAGATGATCGGCGCGAACGAACAGAATCAGATCATGCACATCAACCGGTATCTGGAGGAGGGTTTGAAGCTCGACTACTGGTGGATGGACGCTGGATGGTACGTCAACAAGACCGGTTGGCCGAACGTCGGTACGTGGGAGATCGACAAGAAGCGGTTTCCGCGTGGTTTCAAGCCGATCAGCGACCATGCACACGCCAAGGGCGTCAAGATCCTGGTGTGGTTCGAGCCGGAGCGGGTCACCGCCGGAACCTGGCTGACCGAGAACCACCCCGAGTGGGTCTTGGGCGGGCGCAAGGGTGGCCTGCTGAATCTGGGCAACGACGAGGCCCGCAAATGGCTCACCGACCACATCGACAAGCTCCTGACCGAGCAAGGGATCGATCTGTATCGGCAGGATTTCAACATGGACCCGCTGGGGCACTGGCGGGGCAACGACGCAGCAGATCGTCAGGGCATCACGGAGATCAAGCACGTCACCGGCTACCTTGCGTACTGGGACGAGTTGCGTCGCCGCCACCCGAACATGCTGATCGATTCGTGCGCGTCGGGTGGGCGGCGAAACGACCTGGAGACGATGCGTCGTGCCGTACCGCTGTGGCGGAGCGATTACGCGTTTGAGCCGGTCGGACACCAGTGCATGACGTACGGCATCTCATTGTGGCTTCCGTTCCACGGGACCGGAACGGTGGCCAGTTCGAAAGCGCCGTACTATGGCGGCGGGTTCACGGCCGTCGAGCCGTATGCGTTCTGGAGCAACGCTGCCCCCAGTCTGGGCTGCGGGTTCGACATCCGCGTCAAGGAGATCGACTATGCGACCCTGCGGCGGCTGTTCGAGCAGTTCCGCACGATCAGCCAATACTACTGCGGCGACTACTATCCGCTGACGCCCTACACTCGTGACCGGAGCCAATGGATGGCCTGGCAGTTTGACTTGCCGGAGACCGGCGAAGGCATGGTGCAGGTGTTCCGCCGGGCCGAGAGCATCTACGAGGTCGCCCGCCTGCCGCTGCGGGGCCTCGACACCGATGCGCGATACGTCGTGACGCCGGTTGACAAACCGGAAGGCAAGACCGAAATGAGCGGTCAGGAACTTGTTGAGAAGGGCGTCCGCGTCGAGATTGCGGATCGGCCCGGGGCCGTCGTCCTTAGCTACAAACGGAAGTGACACGATGAGCACGAACGGAAGGCTCGCCGGCAAGAAGGCATTGGTGACCGGATCGGGCACGGGGATCGGGCGCGAAGTGGCGCTGGAGTTCGCGCGACAGGGCGCCGACGTCGTCTTGCATTACGCCCACAGTGACGCGGGCGCGAAGAGCGCCGTCGCCGAGATCGAAGCCATGGGGCGGCGGGCCGCCGCCTTCAAGGCCGACTTCGCGTCCGTGGATGAAGTGGAGGCGTTGGCCGATCAGGCCATGGAGCTGCTCGGCGGAATCGACTGCCTCGTCAACAACGCCGGCATCACGTTCAACAAGCCGTTCGCCAAGGTGACGCGCGAGCAGTTCGACATGATGTACCACGTGAACGTACGGGCACAGTTCTTCCTCACGCAGTCCGTGGTGGTCGGCATGATCGAGCGGGGCGGCGGGGCGATCTGCAACATCACGTCGATCCATGGCGTCCAGGGAGCGCCGGAACACTCGGTGTATGCCGGCACGAAGGGCGCCATCATCGCTTACACGCGGGCGCTGGCCGTCGAACTCGCCCACAAGGGCGTTCGGGTCAACGCCATCGCGCCAGGCTGGGTCACCGTCGAGAATTACCACAAGGCCCTCCCGGGTTTCGATGAGGCCGAATCCCGTGAGGCCGCCAAGAACGCCGTCCCGGTGGCCCGCCCGGGCGAGCCGTTGGACATTGCCAAACTGGCGGTGTTCCTGTGCTCGGCCGACGCGGAGTACATCGTCGGCCAGACGATCGTGGCCGACGGCGGCACGACGTCGTTGATGTCGTTGATATCCGACTTTCGCAGCGAATCGACGGCCAGGTTTGGCGCTGGATACCTTCCGGGCGTATGACCGAACCGGCAGCAGGGGGCACGAGGGAGACCGACCGGATGATCGACACGACAACATTGCTCGGTGCCGCAACGGCTGGGCTCGGTGGATTCATCATGGGCAGCGGGGCCTGGCCGTTTAAACTGATGAAGAAGTATCAGTTTGAGCATTGGTGGTTCATCGGCATGCTGGTCGGCCTGATCATCATGCCTTGGGCGATCACGTTTCTGGGCTGCCCGAACGTGATCGAAGGGCTCAAGGCGGTTCCACTCCGGGGCCTCATCATCGGCAACATCTTCGCCTTCGGCTGGGGCATCGCAAACGTTCTGTGCGGTCTGTGCTTTGTCCGGATCGGCGTAGCGTTGACCGGCGCGATCCTGGCAGGGCTCGGCGTCTCGGTCGGCGCGATTGTTCCGATGGTCTTCAAGGGCTCCGGTCAGTTTGAGGATGCCGCCGGACTTGGCTCACAGGCGGGCCTAACCGTGCTGGCCGGTGTAGGAGTGATGCTGATTGGCGTGATCATTGCTTCGTTCGCGGGGTTTGGTCGCGATCGTGAGCTAAAGAAGCTCGAGCAGCCGTCGGGCGGCTTTTTGGGCGGCTTGATTATGACCGTCATCGCGGGCGTCCTCTCGACGGGCACGGCGTTCACGTTCGTCTACAGCCAGGAATCCATCATCGCGAACCTTAGCATGGTCAACGCCGGGAGCGCCATAAGCGTCGCCGTAAAGGGAACGAAAGGCCTGTCAGGTCAGTACGGCGTCGCCCAAGATGGCAGCATCACAATGGACGGAGTTGGCGTGATCCAGGTGGGCGGTCTCACGGCCCAATTGGCCGCCAGGCGAATCGAAAGCGAGTTGGCCGAGAAGCGACCGTCCGACACGCTGAAGGTCAAGGTCGGTACGGGGAGCATACCGGCCACGTTCGGTGCGTTTGCGGTGGGACTGTTCGCCGGAGCCATCGTCAACATTGCCTACGCGGCCTATCTGCTGACCAGGAATAAGTCCTGGAACGTTTTCGCCCAAAGTGGCAAGGAGTTCATTCTGGCCATCATCATCGGCGTGAACTTCAGTGTGGCGGTGACGCTCATGGGCAAGGGGATGCTTCTCTTGGGCGCTCTGGGCGGGTCGATCGGATGGGGCATCCAGCAGGCCATGCAGATGACGGGCTCGCAGGGACTGGGCTTCGTTAGCGGTGAGTGGCGGGGCGTACACGGCAAGCCCCGGATTCAGATGTACCTGGCCATAGCGATCCTGATCGGCGCCGCCGTGATCATGGCCTACGGCAATACGCTGGCCAAGTCCTGAGGCGAGTCCACACGGAGTGTTGCAGACATGATCAAAGTCGCCATCACCGACTACACGTTTGACTCACTCGACGTCGAAGCCGGCATCCTGGGGCCGCTTGGCTGCGACGTCGTCGGCCGGCGGTGCAAGACACCCGCTGAGCTGATCGAGCTGGTCGCGGATGCAGACCACGTCATCACGCAGTTCGCCCCCGTGAACGCGGACGTCGTCAACGCGATGCAGAAGGCACGGGTGATCGTGCGGTACGGCATCGGGGTCGATAACGTCGATCTAGATGCCGCTCGGGCGAAGGGCATCCCCGTCTGCAACGTGCCGGACTACTGCATCGACGAGGTGGCCGATCACACATTGGCCTTCATCCTGGCCTTGACCCGCCAGGTCGTTGCGAACTGCGTTGACGTGCGAGGCGGCCAATGGCGCTTGCCCGTTCCGCTGTCGGCCATGAACACGCTGCGGGACCTAACGGTCGGTGTCGTTGGATTCGGGCGGATTGGCCGGGAGGTCTGTCGGCGGCTCGTGTCGTTCAAGTGCCACGTGTTGGTGGCCGACCCGATGGTACCGCCTGCGGAGATCGAGCAGGTTGGCTGCGTGCCGACCGCGCTGGACCACATCCTGCCGCTGTGCGATGTCGTCACGCTGCACTGCCCGTCTACGGCCGAGACCAAGGGGATGATCAACGCCAAGACCATTGCAAAGATGAAGGCGGGTGCCATCCTGGTAAATGCCAGCCGCGGGAATCTTGTCGAGACGCCCGCCCTTGTGGATGCGCTGGAGCGCGGTCATCTGGGCGGCGCAGCCCTGGACGTGTGCGACCCCGAACCGATTCCACCGGATAGCCCGCTTCTGAAGATGGACAGCGTCATTCTGGCCGCCCATGTCGCGTCGGCCAGCGCCAAGGCCGTGCAGACGCTGAGGGAATCAGCCGCCGACATCGTCGCGCGTGCCGTTCGCGGCGAGCCGCTGCCCAACATCGTCAACGGCGTGGGGAGCAAGGAAAAAAAGGGGACATTCTACTTTTCTTGCTCCGCTGGTACGACGGAAGAGGGAAACCTCGACACGTCGGCAAAAAAGCAGAATGTCCCCTTTTCTTCCCAACGAATGGCCCGGGAGGACCTCGACGCTTTCTGCATCGATGCCTTGCTCAAAACGGGCATGCGCGAGGACGACGCACAGATCGCGGCTGATGTCCTGGTCACGACCGACCTCATGGGCGTCTTCACACATGGAACCAAGAACCTCGGCAAATACATCAGGCGGCTGCGGGCGGGGGGTCTCGACCCCAAGGCCAC
>CAYMLO010000125.1:0-30249 GCA_964390905.1 uncultured Planctomycetales bacterium
CTGGTATCATCGCCAAGGAGGACACGTATGCGCTTAGCTTCATGCCATTCGGGTCGGGAGTCATTTCCTGATTCAGTCGGACGATGACTACCGGCCGCCCGCCGGTCTGAAGCGTATTGCCTTGACGTCCAGGGGGTCGAACCGCAGCTCGAACGTGCCCTGTTTGATCTCCAGCCTGTTGTTGCCCGGGCCTCCGCCATGCGCCGTCACACTCGATCGCCGCGCCCCGTCCGGGCGGCTGTGGGGATTCCTTGCGTTGCTTTGCCACGGGCGCAGTCTGATTTTATGACAAATAGAGGTGGCAATAGTACTCCGTCGGCCGCCGTTTTTGTCGCCTGGGGTATTGACAACGGCGTGACCGATAGTTAGGTACAACGCAACGGCATCGCCATGCCGTCGACCAGCCGACGGATGATTCATGGTTCCTCAAGGACGCAGGGATGCTTCATTGCTCATCGGCAGAGAATCAGTTCGTCTCAATCGCGAGCGATTTCGCTTGCAGCTGAGCCGAAGCCGTAATATAATGTAGTAGCTTCGTTTATGGTCTTCTTGCCTCGTAGCGCGTTTCTGTCGCGCGACTAGACCCAGATAGTGCAGTCATTCGTCAGTTGGATGCCCAACTGCTTCAGGGGAAGGTGAGCCTAGCGAGAGGAGGATTCCATGGGGATTCTCAGAACGCTGTTGACGTCCCGCGAGACAAAAAGCCGCCAGCAAAGGTACAACGTTGCAGAGCAGCACGGGCTTGACCGAGAAGGCACCAAACCCTCCGTGGAACAGCTCCGGAGTCTTTCGGAGGCCCTGAAGTCTTCGGAGGGGGTTCCCGACAGATCAAGGAATCTGGGGCGCCCACGCTCTTCGTTCTACAACGCCGTAACACGTCGCGATCACTGCGTCCAAGTAGAGGGGGTCAGAAAGAAGGTGACAGCCCTGCTGAGAAACCCCCTGCGAAGCAGACTCGAAAAGGGCAGCTGATGACGGAAGATCCGAATGGGCCTCCCGGCGAGCAGCCCTGGGTCCAATGGCTCAAGAGTGAACTCCCACGCCTCTACCGGGAGGCCGTCGAGGCCCGCATTCGCTACGAGGTCCACAAAGGGGAAACTGACACGGCCATCCTCGATGAGATGGAGCACGCGTTCTCTCATGTTGTAAGCCTAGTTGAAGAGGAAGACGTGGCCTATCAAGGTCCACACATCGAGAGTCACATGGGCCGGGTCATGAGGGAAACTTACGAGTTCATCGCGGAGGAGCTGTACGCGGATCTGAGGGCCCGTCACAACACATTCCGAGTTCTTCCGCTCCCGCTCACAAAGCGCCTTTGGGGGAAGGATAGGAGGGAGCTGGATACGCTATTTGCGAAGATGGTGCAGCTTGAGGATTTGGTCGTGGACGGGCGTTTGGGCAAAGGCGATCATGAGAATTGGAGGCAGACTCGCGACAAGTTCAGGGACGCCACGCTGTTGGCCAAACAGCTGGATAGGGAGCTTCTTCCCTATCCGATATTCTCCCCTCGTGTTCTGTCACTGCTTGCCGTGCTAGCTGCGGGCATCGTTCTTCTTGGGCACTTCGGATACAAGCTTCTGGAATCGCTGTTCGTCCAAATCATCCTGAAGAAGCTGGGATGCTAATGCATGGGGGACTTCCTGGGGCGTCGCACCCGCCTCCTTCCTGTCATCTCTCCTGGATGAGAAGAGACCGGGGGTCAGGGGGGGAAAGGGGACCGGAGTTCTCTCCCGACTCAGTCGGGCTTTGACTCCCGGCCTCCCGCCGGTCTGAAGCGGATTGCCTTGACGTCGAGGGGGTCGAACTGCAGCTCGAACGTGCCCTGCTTGATCTCCAGGGGTTGGGTGCTTCCGAATACGTCCTCGCCCAAGATCTTCTCGTCCGGCAGGCCCTTCACGCGAATGCGGACCGGGACGTTCGCGGAATTCACGGTGAACAGATAGCGGCCGGTCTTGTGGGCGACGTCCAGAATGCTGGCCGGGAGGTACTTCCTGGCGGGCGGTCGAATGCCGCCGGTCCCTTCCTTCGGCGCAATCTGCTTCGGGCCTTCGAGCACCTCGACGCGGATGTCCTTGCGCCGTTCGCCGAAGAGGAACACCTGCCCCAGGCCGGGCGTCTGGCACAACTCGCGCGCCACCTGGCCGTAGGCGCTGTAGTACGCTTCGTGTGCGGCGAACTTCGGTCGCTTCCGCAGCGAGAACACGACGACGCCCTTCGCGCCCGCCACCAGACTGAGGTAGACGTCGTGGCGAACCCACTTCGGGATCATCACGAGGTGCTCGGGGTCGGGCTGTTGGAACATCTCGGGCACGGCGATCGGAATGGCCGACGCGCCGGACTGCTTGATGCCCTCGATCTCCTGCTCGATCGACCAGCGGACCCAGATCCGCGAATCGCGCTGGCCGGAGTAGTTCGTGTAGAGGCCCTTGCCGCAGAGGTCCAGGCGCTTGGCCGTGTGGGACAGGCCCTCCGCCACGCGGTGGCCAGGATCGTACATCCACACCGGACGCTTGAGCGGATCGGTCCGGCGGATTGTGTCGGCGGCCGTCTCGAGGTACATCATCTCGTTCTTCCGCCAGTAACGAAGCTCCTCGGGCTGGAGATACCACCAGCCGATCTGTGGGTCCCTGGCGACCTTCAGGACCTGTGTCTTGATGGCCTTCTCGACGTCCTGGGCGGTGAACTCCGGCGGGGGCTTCGCATGGAACTTCAGCGGCATGCCGACCGTGTAGAGGACCTTCAGGCCCTGCGCCTTGGCGTCGTCGAGGATGCGATCGTTGAGCTCATACTGCGGACCCATCATCGTGAACCCATAGGCCTTGTAGCGCTTCAGCGCCGCCTGCAGATCCTTCTCGGGCGCCTTGCCGCCCGAAATACCCCCGACCGAGAACATCGTCATCGGGAAGATCCGTCCCTGCGGATAGACCTTGTCAGGGGGAGAGCTGGCTGCGAGATCCGGCGCCGGTCGGAAGAACTCCTTTAGGCTGGGGTCCTGGGCACCCGAGCTGCCTGCTGCTGCGACGAGCAACACCGATGCCGCGATAGCAACCGTCCACCGATCGGCCCGCGCTTGATGTTCGCGGTCTGTCATGGGGAGCCCCTTGGAAAAAGGTCTTGGAAAAAGGTTCCAGGAGTCTTTTTTTGGACTACCCCCATCCCGCGTCGTCGGGGAAGACGTTGTCGTACTTGGTGCTGGACCGGGGCTCGGCCATCATGTCGGCGACGGTGTCCCGCCAGGTCTGGTAGTGCTCGGTCTCCTTGTGCCGGGCCGGGTCGTCGGGGGTCCGATAGACCTCGACGAGGACGAACCGCGTCGGGTCGTCCTGCTGCTGAAGGACGTCAAAGCGGGCGATGCCCGGTTCATTGATGCTCTTGCGGGCGTTGGCCACCGAGGCCTGCCTGAACGCGTCGACACAGTCCGGCTTGACGTGAACGTGAACGAAAACGACCAACATCGCTAAGGCCTCCTCTCATGTAGCCCGACGCTCGATCCCAACCGCGCTCCTGCGCGACAGGTCGGCGTGCGTGTTCAGCGTGCTGTGGAGGGGTGCCCCATTCTTGCCCTGCGAGCGGCGGCAGCCGCTCGCGGGGCAAGGGTGGGGGACCGATCGCCTCGGATTCGAGCCCATTCGCCGTGCGATCCGTCCCCCACCCTCCAGTCCGCTTCGGCTCTCGCCGAATCGCATTGGAGGATGGGGCACCCACGCGTGCGGCCCCTCCCCCGCCGCACGCGGCGGGGCTAACCGAAACACACTAGACACGTGCGCGTCGGCGGGGCGTCGCAAAGGATACCCTCTTGCGCCTTGTAGATGAAGAGACTGTTCTGTCTGTTCGGATCGACCCGACGTTACCGACGCACGAGCCCGCGATAGAGGGCGGCGTACCTGGCGACGGTGACGTCGAAGCTGTACCGATCGGCGGCATGCTGCCCGGCGGCTTGGCCGAGGCGCGCAGCCAGGTCGGCGTCGTCGATGAGCCGGCGGATGCGACGCGCCAGCTCGGCCGGCTGGTCCACCGGGGCGATCAGTCCCGTCTGGCCGTCGGCGACTAGGTCTCGACAGCCGGGCACGTCGGTGGTGACGATCGGGAGACGGGCGGCCATCGCCTCGAGCAGCGCGTTGGGCAGGCCCTCGGTCCGAGAGGGGAACACGAACAGGTCCGCGGCGGCGAGCAGGTTGGGCACGTCGTCGCGCCGGCCGAGAAGTCGGACCCGATCCGCCAGACCCGCCCGGACCGCTCGGCCTCGAACGGCTGATTCGTACGCGCCCTGACCGGCCAGGACCAGAAACACCTGTGGGTCGTCCATCAAGGCCACCGCCTCGATGAGTTCATCCAGCCCCTTGACCGGGTCGAGCCGGCCGGTCCACAGCAGGAGTCTGGCATCGGGCGGGACGCCGAGCGACGCCCGATCGACGGGGGTCGCATGCGCGAATCGGTCGACGTCCACGCCGCCCGGGATCATCACCAATCTCGATTCGGGGATGTGGGCGGCCTGGCGGAGGTGCTCGACGACAGCCGGCGAGTTGCCGACCACGCATCGGCAGAGACGGCAGGTCATCCCGCCCAGCCTCAGATGCCACGGGCGCTCGATCTCCACGGTCTGGATCTCGTTGATGATGCGGTCGGGGGGCAGCCCGCACGCGGGACTGAGTGTGCACGCCACGGTGTTGGCGTGGAACAAGAACGCGTGCAGTACGTCGGGGCGTTGCGACCGGATCAACCGCGCCATCCGCCACAACGCCCGAACGTCCCACGGCCCCCGCGCGTCGCACGCAAACGTCGGCACGCCCGCCCGATCGAGCGAATCGCTGACCTCGCCGGGCGGCGCAAGGCAGGCCACGCGGACGTCGAACTCAGCTCCGTCGAGCGACGTGGCCAGCCGGTAGACGTGCAGCGGCACGCCGCCGGTCTTCAGGTCAGTGATGAGCATCAGGACGCGCGTGGCCACCGTGCTACTTTCCTGACGAATCCGACCGATCCAGGACGCGCCAGATCATCGCGTCGTGCTGTCGCAACAGGGCCTCGGCCCGGTCGGCGTCGACGCGGCGATGGTGCATGACGATGGCGACCTTCGCCCGCCCGCCGGCCGATTCGAGCAGGGCCGCCGCCTCGTCCCGGTCCAGGCCCGTCTCCATCCCGATGATCCGGATCGCACGGTCGACGAGCTTGGCGTTGGTCCGCGTATCGACGTCGACCATCAGGTTGCCGTGCACCTTGCCCAACTGGACCATCGACAGGGTCGTGATCAGGTTGAGGGCCATCTTGGTGGCCGTGCCGGCCTTGAGCCGCGTCGAGCCGGTGACGACCTCCGGGCCGGTCAGAATGCGGATCGAGACATCCGCCTCATCGGGCACCTGATCGGCGGGCACGCAGGCCAAAAAGACCGTCGTCGCGCCGAGCTGTTTGCCCCGGGCCAGGGCCGCGTGGACGAACGGGGTCGTGCCGCCCGAGGCGATGCCGACCACGACGTCGTCGGGACCGATCTGACGTTCGTCGATGACGCCCCGAGCGGCCTCGAGGTCGTCCTCGGCGCCCTCGACCGGACGACGCAGCGCCGTCTCGCCCCCCGCGATGATGCCCTGGACCATCGACGGATCGCTCAGGAACGTCGGCGGGCATTCGGCGGCGTCGAGCACGCCCAGCCGGCCGCTCGTGCCGGCCCCGACGTAGAACAACCTGCCGCCGCGTCGGAACGCCGCGACCACCCGCTCGACCGTTGCGCAGATCTCCGGCTTGCACCGGGCGACGGCGTCCGCGACCAGCGCGTCTTCGGCGTTCGTGACGTCGAAGGCCTCGGCGACCGACATCCGGTCCATGTCGGCCGAGCGGCGGTTGCGCTGTTCGGTCAAGAGGTGACCGCGGTCCATCAGGGCCATGATCGATTCCGTATCGCCGCCGATCCGTCAGACCGGCGTGATGCGCCCCAATATAGCCGGGCGCGACGCGCCGGTCACCCGCGGCAGGTTCGCCGGCACGCCGTCGACACAGGCGGCGGCCAGCATCGCGAAGCTGGCGCCCTCCTTGGCCTGGTCGCCGATGCCGAACCGGTCCATCGGCACGATCTCGACGCCTGGCATCTCGTCGGCCAGCAGGGACATCAATGTCGCGTTGCGCGCCCCGCCGCCGGACACGACGATCTGGTCGATCCGCGGCCGGTCACGGCGCGTCGGCAGGAACCGTTGATAGGCGTCGGCGATGGTTCGAGCGGTCAGGGCGGTGGCCGTGGCGATCAC
Source organism: uncultured Planctomycetales bacterium (assembly GCA_964390905.1). Classification (GTDB taxonomy): domain Bacteria; phylum Planctomycetota; class Phycisphaerae; order UBA1845; family JAFGLZ01; genus JAFGLZ01. The sequence continues at coordinate 6,234 of CAYMLO010000125.1, forward strand.
GTCGTCGCCTCGCGTGGCCAGTTCGTTGGCGGTGACCGTTCGATCGACGAACGCCGCACCGAACTGTTCGCGTCCGCAGCTCTTGGGCGGCCGGCGGTGCAGGAACCCGTGGCGCAGCCATCGTCGCAGCAGTCGGGCATCAACGCGCCCCCGGGCGGCGCGCCTTCCGTCGCGGTCGTAGGCCTGCCGCCCGCCGGTGACGCGGCGAACGACCTCGTCGATGACCATGTTGCCGGGCCCCGTGTCGAAGGCGATGACGTCTTCGGGCCCGCCGCCAGCCGGCAGGTACGTCAGGTTCGCGATCCCGCCGATGTTCTGCACGACGCGAGAACGTCGCCGGTCGCGAAACAGCACGTAGTCCGTCCACGGCACGAGCGGCGCACCCTGGCCGCCCAGCGCCACGTCCGCCTGGCGGAAATCGCTGACCACCGACACGCCGGTGCGAGCGGCGATGACGGACGGGTCGCCGATCTGCAACGTCGATCCACGTCGTCTCCCGGTCGGTGGCAGATGGCAGATTGTCTGCCCGTGCGAGCCGATCAGATCGACGTCCGACGGGCCGACGCCGACGGATCGCATCAGCTCGGCGGCGGCGGCGGCGAACCGTTCGCCAACCGCGACGTTGAGCGCACACAGCTCCTCCGTCGCCGTCGTCGCCGGCGCCATCACGGCCAGCAGTCGCCGCCGCAGCGCAGCAGGATAGGAGCGATGGTGATGGGCGATGACGCTGACGCGCATCTTCAAACCGCGCCCGGCGATCTCGGTCAGCACGGCGTCCACGCCGTCGCAGCTCGTGCCGCTCATCAGCCCGATGATTCGCCGCGTCCGTCCCTTGGCCATCGGCCGAAGTCCTCCCGCGCTGGCTCCCGGATCCCGCCGATCGTCGCCAATCACGCCAGCCGGACGACCGTGCGGATCGATCCGTTACCGCAAGCGGCGGCCTGGGCGAATGCGTCGGCGGCGCGGTTGATGTCGAACTCGTGCGTGGCTAGCGGATCGATGTCGACCTGGCCCGTGCGGCACAGGTCGATCGCGCGGGCCAGCGTGTTGCGAGATCGCCGGACCATGGCGACGGTCAAGCCCTTCCGCCGCGCGGTGGCGGCGCGGAAGGCAATCTCGTCGTCCGGCTGGATCCCGACGATGAGCACACGACCACCGGGCGCGGCGACCTCGGTCGCCGCCCGAACGGCGTCATTCGGACCGGCCACCTCGACGGCCACGTCCACCCCCCGTCCGGACGTCCAATCGAGGATGCCCTCGACCGACGCGCCGCCCGTGGTTGCGAAGACGCGTTCGGCCCCGAAGCGCTCGGCCAAGGCGGCCCGCTCGGGCACCGGATCGCACGCCACCACCCGACAGCCCATCCGGCGCATGATCTGCAGGACCATCAACCCGATCGCACCCAGGCCGAAGACCGCCACCGTCTGACCCGCGCGGGCGTGCGTCAGGTCGGCGGCGTGCACGGCCACGCCCAACGGCTCCAACAGGGGAACGGCCTTGACGGGCATCGCCTCGGGCGCGGGGGCGACCAGACGGGCGGGATGGACGAACCGTTCTCGCATCGCCCCCGGCCAAGGGGGCAGGCCCAGGAACGTGTGGTTCGGGCACAGGTTCGGATCGCCGCGGCGGCAGAACTCGCACTCTCCGCAGGGAATCGCCGGCTCGACCGTCACGCGCGTGCCGGCCGGCACGGACCCTTCGCCGGCCTCGACGACCGCGCAGACCTCGTGTCCAGGGATCATCGGCTCGGTCAGCGCCTCGCCCCCGCTGACGCCGGTCTTGTAGATGTGCAGGTCGCTGCCGCAGATCGCCACCGCCTCGACGCGGAGCAGGACCTCGCCGTCGCCCGGTCCTGCAGGGGGCGAGACGTCGGCGATCTCGACCCGCTGCGCCGCCGTGATCTGACACGCCTTGATAGCGCTCCTCCTCGCGTCGAATGGCTCGACACCGAACCATAGGCAAGCCTAATGATGGGCTCAGGACAGGTCAACCGTGGCCCTCTCAGCGAGCCGCCCGGTCGAGGCATCGGCTTGATCCAACCGCCCCAGACGGAGATCATGGATCCGGGTCGCACGTGACGACGCCTGGGACCAGAGCACATCCTGCGGGGAACACATGACGCCTCGACTCGAAGCGTATCGCCGCCAGGCCATCGCCCGAAGCGCCGAGCCGCGAACCAGCCCGAAAGAGACGAACTGGACGCGGGCCTTCTTCGAGCACTACGCCGATCTGCCGCTCCCCGAGCGACAGGCCAGATCGTTCGCCCGCACACTGGAGAACGAACCGGTCTACGTGTTCGAGCTGGAACGCCTGGTCGGTCAGATCTACCACCTCGTCCCCGGCAGCGGCCGGCCGGATGTGTCCGACAGCCCTTCAGACCCCCGCTGGGCCGACTACGCCGTCTTCCCGACGGCGGCGCGGGAGGTCCGCCGCCTCCTGCCGGAAAACGAACCGTACCTCCACATCGTCAGCGACGGTGCGTTCCCGGGACACGTGACCTGGGACTGGGGCCTGATGCTCGCGTTGGGCACCCAAGGGGTGCTCAGCAAGATCGATCAGTTGCGAGTCGCGAACGGCGATCCGGCAGCGGACGAGTTCTACAGGTGCGTCGAGATCGTGCTCAACGGCCTGGCAGCCTGGGCAGCCCGCCACGCCCAGCGCCTCGAGGTACTGGCGGGCGAGGATCCTGACCAGCGGCGACGCAACGAGCTGCGGGAGATGGCCGCGATCTGCCGGCGCGTCCCTGCCCTGCCCGCCCGAACCTTCCGTGAAGCGGTCCAGGCGTTCTTGTTCCAGTACCTGGCGGTGATGTTCGAAAATCCGTTCGGCGGCAACGGCCCGGGGCGAATGGACTGGTATCTCTGGCCCTACCTCGAATCGGACCTGCTGGCCGGTCGGACCACCCTCCCCGAGGCCCGCGAGCTGATCATCGAGCTGTTCATCAAGCTCGACGAACGAATCCGAGACGCCGACGGCTGGGTCGAGGCCATCGTCGTCGGCGGGCGGAACCCTAACGGATCTTCGGCCGTTAATCCGTTGTCGAGCATGATCGTGGAGGCCATCCTGGAGCTGAACCAGACGCATCCTTCGGTCTATGTCCGACTGCACGACGATGCCCCGCACGCCTTCGTCGACCTCGCGACGCGTTACGTCATCGAATCCGGAAACCGCGGCCAGGTCTATGGCGACGACGCGATCATCTCGGCGCTGATCGAGGATGGAACCCACCCGGCCGACGCCCGGCACTGGGCGGCCGGCGGGTGTATGGAAGTCGGTGTGCAGGGGATGAGCAGCGACCTGCTGTTCTCCTTCTTCCACAACGTGCCGCTCACGCTCGAAACCGTCCTCAACGGCGGCGAGTTGTTCCTGGGCGGCCAGAAGGTGGCCCCCGTCGATACGACGCTGGCCGATTACACGAGCTTCGAAGCGCTCTGGGAGGCCTTCGAGCGCGAAATCGGCCGCGAGCTGGGCATCCTGATGCGTCGGCTGGACATCTACCTGGCCCACTACGCGAAGTACCGGCCCTCATTCCTCCTGTCGAGCATGACGCACGATTGCCTGGACCGAGGCCGGACGCTCAACGACGGCGGCGCTCGCTACGGCAACTACGGCGGATCGGGCGTCGGCATCCCCAACGTGGGGGACAGCCTCTACGCCCTCAAGAAGGCGGTGTTCGACGAGGCCCGCTACACCGGCGAGGAACTCCTGGCGGCGCTGCGGGCCAACTTCGAAGGGCACGAGCAGATGCACGCGTACCTGCGACGGCTGCCGAAGTTCGGCAGCGGCGAGGCCGAGGCTACGACCATGGTCGATCGGGTGTTTCGCTCATTCTGCGACCCCCTGAGGCGCCACCGCAATCCCGTGGGTGGGAACTGCCGGCCCGTCATCTTGGGCTTCACGCAAACGGTCGAGCTCGGCTTGCGCGTCGGCGCCACGCCCGACGGCCGTCTAGCCGGCCGACCGCTCGCGCAGAGTCTCTCACCGCAGTCCGGATCGGCCGTCAAGGGCATCACCGCCGCCGTCAACGACGTCACGAGCCTATCCCTCGAACTCGCCTCCGGAGGCGGGTCGACCCTGTGGGACATCGCCAGCGATTGGGCCAAACCCGAGTTCGTCAGGCCGGTGATGCTGGCGTTCTTCCGGAACGGCGGTCACATCTTCCAGGGCAACGTCACCCCGGTGGACCGGATGATCGAGGCGCAACGCAGCCCCGACGAGCACCGCGATCTGATGGTTCGGGTCGGCGGCTACTCCGCGCGGTTCTGCAGCCTGTCGAAGGCACACCAGGACGAGATCATCGAACGATACCGATACACGGGCCAGCAACAGTAGCGGCGTGCGGCTCCCCTAATCTCGTTCCTGGCCGCTCGCCAGCGGCAGGCGGAGGGTGAAGCTGGTGCCCCGGCCGGGCTCGGCGTGGGCGTCGATCATCCCGCCGTGGGCGCGGAGTATGCGCCGCGCGGTGGGCAGGCCCAGCCCCGTGCCCTCGCGCTTCGTCGAGAAGTAGGGCTCGAAGATCCGGCCCATCTCGTCGGGGGCAATGCCGCACCCGGTGTCGATCACCTCGATGCACGCGCGGGACTCGGCATCGGCGCTGGTCCGGATCATCAGCTCGCCACCGTCGGGCATGGCCTGCTGGGCGTTGACGAAGAGGTTGAGCAGCGCCTGCTTGAACTTGGCCACGTCCACGTTGCACGTCAGCGGCTCGGCGCACAGCGTCGCGCGGACCTGGACCTTCTGGGCGGTCGCCTGCGGGCGGAAGAACACCAGCAGATCATCGACCAGGTCGTTCAGGTCGGCGCGGGTTGGCTGCAACTCCTGTCGGCCGATGTAGCGCAGGAAGTCGTCGAGAATCTCCTGGAGGCGGTCGGCCTCGCCGCGGAGCGTTTCGATCTTGGAGAGGCTTCGTCGGCACAGGTCCGACTCGGCGGCTTCGTCGGCGCCGCGCCAATCCTCGCTCAGCAGTTGGAGGTTGACCTTCAGCGTGGACAAGGGATTACGGATCTCGTGCGCCAGGCCGCCGGTCAGCGTCGCCAGTTCGGCCAGACGATCGGCGGCCTCCGCGTGGGTCCGATGCTGATCGCCTCGCGCCTGTCCCGATCGGCGGGCGCGAACCGCCCACCAAGTCACGAGGATGCCACAGACAAGCCCGATGACAAACGCGATGCCAACCAAATGGTCAGCCTCCGGGCCTGGTGTGCGACGTCGCGTCCGCCGACGAACCGCAGGCCCCAACTAGGCCTGCTTGCGCGAGAGCTTGACACGGCCCTGCTCGTCGATCGCGATGACCTTGACGGACACCTCGTCGCCAAGTTTGACCACGTCGTTCACGTTGCGGACGTACCCGTCGTCCAACTCGCTGATATGGCACAGGCCCTCCTGGCCCGGGAGGACCTCGATGAAGGCTCCGAAGTCTTTGATACTGACGACGCGACCCTTGTACACCTTGCCGACCTTGACCTCCTCGGTAATCAGTTGGATCTGCTCGAGAGCGGCCTCGGCGCCCCTCGCGTCGGTGCAGGCCACCTGGATCGTACCATCGTCTTCGATATTGACCGTCGCGCCGGTCTCCGCCTCTATCGCGCGGATCCCCCGGCCCCCCGGGCCGATCACCTTGCCGATCTTCTCCGGATCGATCTTGATCGTCAGCAGCCGCGGCGCCCATCGGCTGATCTCGGCCCTGGGCTTGCTGATCGTTCCCAGCATCTCGCGGAGGAGCTTCATGCGGGCCTCACGGCCTTGCGCCAGCGCCTCGCGGATGATCTCTTGACTCACCCCGCGGATCTTCAGGTCGAGCTGCACCGCCGTCACCCCGTTCTGCGTACCGGCGACCTTGAAGTCCATGTCACCGCAGTGGTCTTCCTCCCCCGCGATGTCCGTCAGCAGCACGTGCTTCTCGTCGTCATGGAACATCCCGATGCTGATGCCGGCCACCGGATCCTTGATCGGGACCCCCGCGTCCATCATGCACAACGTGCCCCCGCAGACGCTGGCCATGCTGCTCGATCCGTTCGATTCGAGGATGTCGCTGACCACGCGGACGGTGTAGGGGAAGTCCTCTGGCGCCGGAAAAATGGCCTCGAGCGCCTTCTCTGCCAGGGCACCGTGCCCGATGTCGCGCCGGCTCGGACCACGCGGCATCTTGACCTCACCGACGGCGAACGACGGGAAGTTGTAGTGCATGTAGAACTTCTTGCGGTACTCCTCACCCAGGTCGTCGACGGCCTGCTCGTCGCGCGCCGTTCCCAGCGTCGCCGCCACCAGCGCCTGGGTCTCGCCCCGCGAGAAGAGGGCCGACCCGTGGGTCCTCGGCAGGACGCCCACCTCGCAGCTCAGCTCGCGAATCTCCTCCAGCGCCCGGCCGTCCGGCCGCCGGCCTTCGTTGAGGACCAGATGCGTCACGACCTCCTCCTCGACCTTCTCGAGGATGTTGAACACGTCGGCGCGATCGTAGGACAGGTCCTCTGCGTCCTCGGGGCACAGCTCGTCCATGACCCGCTCGCGAAGCGCCTCGCACGCCCGCTGGCGGTCCAGCTTCATGCCCTCCATGGTCTTGCACTTGTAGAGCTCATCCTTGGCCATCGCGTAGACCTTCTCGATCAGCTCGGTGTTCGGCTCGGGCGGCTGCCAGGGCTTCTCCGGAGCGGCCTGGGCGGCCAGTTCGGCGATCATGTCGCAGATCTGCTTGATGTGCTGATGTCCGAAGGCGATCGCCTCGGCCACCTCATCCTCGGGGACCTCCTTGGCCGCCACCTCGAGCATGTTGACGCTCTCGCGATGGCCCGCCACCACCACGTCCAAATCGCTGTTCTTCATCTGGCTGGCGAGCGGATTGACGACGAACTCGCCGTCGACCCGCCCGACTCGGACCGCCGCCGTCGGCTCGGTGAACGGGATCGGTGACAGGACCAGACACGCCGCCGCACCGGTCATCGCCAGGACGTCGGGCTCGTTTTCCAGGTCCGCCGACAGGACAAAAACCTGAATCAACAAGTCGTCGCAGTAGCCTTCGGGAAACAGCGGCCGGACGGGGCGATCGATCATCCGCATCGTGAGCGTCTCTTTGTTCGTCGGGCGACCTTCCCGTTTGATGAACCCTCCCGGGAACTTCCCCGCCGAGTACATCCGCTCGCGATAGTCGACGGTCAGCGGAAAGAAGTCGATGCCCTTGCGGGGCTCCGTCGCCACCACCGCGGCCAGGATCACCGTGTCCCCATAGCGGACCGTCACCGCGCCGTCGGACTGCTTGGCCACCTTGCCCGTTTCGATCGAAAGGAGTCTGCCACCAATGTCCTTCTCAACCTTGAACGATACCATCTCATGCTCCAGTGTTCTTGTGGATACGGATCGGGTGCGTCGACGCGGAGGATCACCGTCGCAGGGTGCGTCGGACTGCATCGAACATGGGAATGCCGGAAAGCGCCGAAGCGTCACCGGACCGGTCAGGGCGACGGGCCGTTCGTCCGGCCCCGGCTGCGGTCATTTCCGCAGCCCCAGCCTGGCGATGACGCGCTGGTACCTTTCCTGATCGGTCCGCGTGAGGTACTTCAACAGAGCCGACCGCTTGCCCACCATCTTCAGCAGGCCCCGGCGTGAAGCGTGGTCCTTCTTGTGCGCCTTGAGGTGTTCGGTCAGCGTCAAGATCCGCTCGGTCAGCAGCGCGATCTGGACCTCGGCCGACCCCGTATCGCCCTCGTGGATAGCGTACTCGCCTACAATTTCCGTCTTCCGTGCAACACTCAGCGACATTACACCCAACCATCCGACCTTGCCGACCGACCTCCGGTCGACCGATCCTCCCAAAGACAATTCTCTGCGACCTGAACCCTATCCAATCCTACCCAATCTTGTCCTATCTCATCCCATGACTCTGCGCTACCATAACCGACCCGGCGCCGCGAATCAATACCCCGCCTGCTGAGCTGAACGCTCGACCGTCACGAAGCCAACAGGTCCTCGACCGACTTGACCAGACGTTCCATTCGGAATGGCTTGTTGAGGTAATCGTCGACCCCCAGACTCCTGGCGTAGACCTCATGACGTTTGCCCGCGTTGCCCGTCACCACGACCACCAGGGGTCGGGTGCCGGCCTTCTTGCCAGGCTTGATCCCGTTGAGGACCAAAAACCCGCTGCGTTTGGGCAGCCCCATGTCCAGCACCACCAGATCCGGATCATGCTGCTGGCAGGCGGTGAGGGCCTGATTGCCGTCCGTGGCCGTGGTGATCGTCGCCCCCGTTTCGGTCAGCGTCGTCTCCATGGCGGTCAGGATGTCCTGGTCGTCATCGACGATCAGGATGGTCTTGCCTTCGAGTGGTCCTGCCACGACTGTCTCCTTAATGCAGAAGCGCCAGACCTCAAAGTCTATCGATCGGTGCGGGTCAGGGCAAGCCCACGGCGCTTCGGCGCGGTGCGAGGCCCCGTCGCAGACCCGTGTCGTTGATCCGGAATCCTGTCATAATGGCACGGCCTGTGAGTTCTGGCCCGTCGCCGCTGCCGATGTGGCAGGGGCTTGCTTGAGCCCAGCGGCGCGGCCGGCTCCCACAACTCACTGTTCAGAAAAAAGTTAGTGCTCACTTGCTCCCGGCGCCCTGCCTGGCACGGTGGTTGCAAGCCCACCTCATGCCTAAAGGGATGGTCCCCGCCAGGGCGCGATTTGGCGGGGAAATTGGAGTTAAATCGTCGTTTACCTGGCCCGAGTCGGAAGCTCGAGGAGGAGTCATCGATGGCGGTGAAGCAGTTGGCCTACAAAGAAGAGGCCCGCAAAGACCTCCTGACTGGCGTTGAGAAACTGGCCCGTGCGGTCAAGAGCACCTTGGGGCCTCGCGGCCGCAACGCGGTGCTGGACAAGGGGTGGGGATCCCCCACTGTCACCAAGGACGGCGTGACCGTGGCCGAGGAGGTCGAACTCGAGAACAAGTACGAGAACATGGGGGCCCAGCTGGTCAAGGAGGCCGCCAGCAAGACCAGTGACGTGGCCGGCGACGGGACGACGACGGCGACGGTGATTGCCGAGGCGATCTTCAAGGAAGGCCTGAGGAACGTAACGGCCGGCGCGGACGCGATGGCCCTATGCCGCGGGATCGAGAAGGCCATCAAGGCCGTCGTCGAGAACATCGGCAAGGTCGCCAAGCCGGTCAAGATCGCCAAGAACGACATCGTCGCGGTGGCCAGCATCTCGGCCAACAACGACCGGTCCATCGGCGAGATCATGTTCAAGGCCTTCGAACGGGTCGGCAAGGACGGCGTGATTACCGTCGAAGAGGGCAAGAGCCTCGAGACCGAGGTCGAGTTCGTCGAGGGCATGCAGTTCGACCGCGGCTACCTGAGCCCGCACTTCATCACCGACCAGGACGCGATGGAGGCCGTGCTCGACAAAGCGTTCGTGCTGATCCACGAGGAGAAGATCAGCTCGGCCCAGAAGCTCGTCCCGATCCTGGAGAAGATCGCCAAGGCCAAGCGCCCGTTGTTGATCATTGCCGAGGACGTCGAGGGGGAGGCGCTGGCCACGCTGGTGGTCAATAAGCTGAAGGGCATTCTGACCTGCGCGGCCGTCAAGGCCCCCGGGTACGGCGATCGCCGCAAGGCCATGATGGAGGATATCGCGATCCTGACCGGCGGCAAGGCCATCTTCAAGGACCTCGGCATCGAGCTGGACAGCATCGGCATCGAGGATCTCGGGCAGGCCAAGCGCGTCCGGATCGACAACGACGACACGACCATCATCGAGGGCGCGGGGCAAACGTCGTCGATTCAGGGGCGGTGCGAGCAAATCCGCCGCGAGATCGAGGTGACGACGTCCGACTACGATCGCGAGAAGCTACAGGAACGGTTGGCCAAGTTGTCGGGAGGCGTAGCGCAGATCAACGTCGGCGCGGCCACCGAGACGGAGCTGAAGGAGCGCAAGGCGCGCATTGAGGACGCGCTGCACACGACCCGGGCTGCCATCGAGGAAGGCATCGTCCCGGGCGGTGGCGTCACGCTTCTGCGTTCGCAGGCGGCATTGGACGGCCTGAAGCTGAAGGGCGACGAGGCCACTGGGGCCGAAATCGTCCGCAAGGCCCTCGCAGAACCCCTCCGTCAGATCGCCGACAACGCCGGCATGGAAGGCAGGGTCGTCGTCAACGAGGTGCTCGAGAACCGCAGCGCGAACTTCGGCCTGAACGCCGAGACGGGCGAGTACGGCGATCTGGTGGCCGACGGCGTGATCGACGCGGCCAAGGTGATCCGGGCCGCCCTGGAAAACGGCAGCAGCGTCGCCCGCCTGCTGCTGAGCACCGACTGCGTCGTGACCGAGAAGCCCAAGGAAGACGAAGGCGGTCCGGGACCGGGCGGCCCCGGAGGCCCCGGCATGGACGACATGGGCGGCATGGGTGGCATGGGTGGTATGGGCGGCATGGGCGGCATGGGGATGTAATGCCCGTCCGCCGCGAAGGGTGAGCGACAATCCAGGCTCGTGCGATTGGGCTTTAGATTACTGGGAGACGACAAAGATGGCGAAGGCAAAGAAGAAGACGCAAATCAAGCCGCTCGATGACCGTGTCCTGGTCGAGCAGTGTGAGGCGGAGGAGCGGACGTCCGGTGGGATCGTGCTGCCTGACACCGCGCAGGAGAAGCCCCAGCGGGGCATCGTTCGCGCGGTCGGCCCGGGCAAGCTGCTGGAAAGCGGCGAGCGGGGTGAGATGTCGATCAAGCTGGGCGACGAGGTCTTCTACGGCAAGTACGCCGGCACCGAGGTCGAGGTGGACGGCGAGACGATGCAGATCATGCGGGAGAACGACATCCTGGCGATCATCGACAAGTAGCCAGACGACAGCCGCCGGCTGGGCCCGTGCGGGTCGGGCGGCCGCCAGGATGCGCGGTCCCGCTCCGATCCGACGGCCGGGCCAGACCGGTGGTGGATCTGGGCATAAGGGGAGTAACGCATGCCAGCCAAACAGATGCTATTCGAACAAGAAGCCCGTCAGGGGGCGCTGGCGGGGCTGGAGCAGCTCGCGGCGGCCGTCAAGGTGACGATGGGGCCGACCGGCCGGAACGTCATCCTCCAGAAATCCTTCGGCCTGCCCAGGGTGACCAAGGATGGCGTGACGGTGAGCAAGGAGATCGAGCTGCCGCACCCGTTCGAGAACATGGGCGCCAAGCTGGTCAACGAAGTGGCCAACAAGACGTCCGACGTAGCCGGCGACGGCACGACGACGGCGGTGGTCCTGGCCGAGGCCATCTATCGCCAGGGGCTCAAGGCCGTGACGGCCGGGGCGAACCCGATGGCCCTGAAGCGGGGCATCGACCTGGCCGTCGAGGCTGCCGTGGCCAGTCTGGCCGATCAGGCCACGCCCGTGAAGGGCAAGGATGACATCGCCAAGGTCGCGACGGTCAGTGCCAACGGCGATGAGGAGGTCGGGCGGATCTTGTCGGACGCTTTCGAGCGCGTCGGCAAGGACGGCGTCATCGAGATCGAGGAAGGCAAGAGCCTCCAGACCGAGTGGGAGCACGTCGAGGGGATGCAGTTCGATAAGGGCTACATCTCGCCGTACTTCTTCACCGAACGGGCCACGCTCGAGGCGATTCTGGAAGATCCCTACATCCTGATCCACGAGAAGAAGATCAGCAACGCTCGCGAGCTGATCCCGCTCCTGGAGAAGATCGTCAGCGTCGGCAAGCCGCTCCTGGTCATTGCCGAGGACGTCGAGGCCGAGGCCCTGGCCGTGCTGGTGATGAACCACCTGCAGGGCGGCCTGCGGGCCTGTGCCGTCAAGGCGCCCGGGTTCGGTGACCGCCGCAAGGCGCTGCTCGGCGACATCGCGACGCTGACGGGCGGCACGGTGATCAGCGAGGATCTGGGCATCAAACTCGAGAACGTCGAGCTGTCGCACCTCGCCCGGGCCAAGCGCGTCATTGTGGACAAGGACAGCACGACCCTCGTCGAGGGGGCCGGCAAGAAGACCGACATCAATCAGCGAATCGAGCAGATCCGCACGCAGATCGAACGGACGACCAGCGACTACGACCGCGAGAAGCTGCAGGAGCGTCTGGCCAAGCTGACGGGCGGCGTGGCCGTCATCAACGTCGGTGGCGCGACCGAGGTCGAGGTCAAGGAGCGCAAGGACCTGGTCGACGACGCGTTCCACACGACGCGGGCCGCCGTCGAGGAAGGCGTCATCCCCGGCGGGGGCGTGGCGTTGCTCAACGCGGCCGAGGCCGTCGAGGCCGTTCGGGCCAAGGCCCGTGGCGACGAAAAGATCGGCGTGGACATCATTGCACGGGCGCTCGAGACGCCCGCCCGGCAGATCGCCGAGAACGCGGGCGAGGACGGCGGTGTCGTGGTCGCCCGGATCCGCAAGAAGGGCGGTCTATTCGGGTTCGACGGTCGGACGGGTGAGATTGTCAACATGGTCAAGGCCGGCATCATCGACGCGGCCAAGGTGACCCGAACGGCCCTGCAGAACGCCGCCAGCATCGCCGGGGTGATGCTGACCACCGAGGTCCTGGTGACCGAGTACAAGGACGACCAGGAAGAGGTGGTCGGTAGCGTCCGCTAGGGCAACCGGGCCCGTCAACCGGTTCAGGTCCGTTGGGCCTCCGCGTTGACGAAAGTGCCCGCGCCAGGTCAGAGACGTCATGGGGCGGACGCCGAGGTCCGCCCCTTTTTTGCCCCGATGGCCGTCGGGGTGCCGATCGAAGGGGGGGATGAGTCGTTAGCTGAGCGATGCCTGTGGCCACGAAGCAAGATTACTACGAGGTGCTGGGGGTCTCCAGGGACGCCCCGGACGAGGACATCAAGCGGGCCTACCGCCAGGCTGCGCTCAAGTGGCACCCGGACCGAAACAAAGACAACCCCGACGCGGAGGCGAGGTTCAAGGAGGCGGCCGAGGCCTACGAGGTCCTTGCCGACCCCGACAAGCGGAGTCGCTACGACCGCTTCGGGCACGCGGGGCTGGACGGGGCGGGCATGCACGATTTCTCCCACATGGACGTGGGCGACATCTTCGGCATGTTCGAGGAAATCTTCGGCGGCGGGATCTTCGGCGGCGGCGGGCGGCGGCGCAGTCGCGGGTACGACCTGGAGGCCGGCGTCGAGATCACACTGAACGAGGCCGCAGACGGGACGGAACGGACGCTGGAGTTCCGCCGCAACGACCTGTGCAGTCATTGTGACGGGACGGGGGCGGAGCCCGGCACCCAGCGGATCCGATGCGCGACCTGTGGGGGGTACGGACAGGTGGAGCGAGCGGGCGGCCTCGGCGGGCTCTTCGGGCGGGTCGTCACGACGTGCCCGCAATGTCGCGGCCGGGGATCGATCCCCCAAACGGCTTGTAAGGAATGCCGGGGGCAGGGACGGCGCCAGGTGCCCAAGTCGGTGACCTTCAAGGTGCCGGCCGGCATTGAAGACGGTCAGGCGATTCGGATCCGCGGCGAGGGCGAGCCGGGCGAGGACGGCATGATGCGGGGCGACCTGCACGTCCATGTCCGCGTCAAGCCCCATCCGTTCTTCGAGCGGCATGGCCGGGACCTGCTCTGTCGGCTGCCGATCAGCTTCACGCAGGCGGCGCTGGGCGCTTCGGTCGAGGTCCCCACGCTTTCGGGCAAGGCCGAGGTCAAGATTCCGCCAGGCACACAGTTCGGCCAGACGTTTCGCCTGGGCGGTCAGGGCATGCCCGACCTGCGAAGCGGGCGCCGAGGAGATGAGCTGGTCCAGGTCATGGTGGAGATCCCCAAGCGGCTGAGCAAGAAGCAGGGCGATCTGCTCAGGGAGTTCGCCGAGACCGAGGACAAGAGCGTCCTGCCCGAGTCCAAGGGGTGGATCGAGAAGCTGGTCGAGTTCTTCGCGGGCGAGGAGGACCAGGAAGAGCCGTAACCGGAAGTACGCCCATGACGGATGAAAGCCAAGCCAAGAAGATCAAGATCGCCACGCCGGACGAGGTGGCCGAGTACGCAACGGAAGGATCCGAAGGAACCCCGGATGGCCCGGCGGATCAGAACGCCGAGCGTATCGAGACCGCCAAGCCGGCGGAGGCCAAACAGGACCGTCCCGAAGCCGAGCCGGAGACCGACCTCCAACGGGCCGAACGCGAGCGGGACGAGTTCAAGGACAAATGGCTTCGGGAAAAGGCCGAGGCGCAGAACCAGGCCCGCCGGCTGCGGGCCGACCGCGACGAAGCGGTTCACCTGGCCAACGTCCACTTCGCCCGGTCGCTGCTGGCGGTTGTGGACGACCTGGAGCGAACGCTGGAGGCCGCCCAGGCAGAAGGCGTCGCCTCCAAGAAGAGAACGAACGCGGCCGCCTTGATCGAGGGCGTCCGTATCGTGTACGACCACCTGCTCAAGGTGCTGGGTGAGCATCACGTCGAACGGATCGAGGCCGTAGGCCAACCGTTCGACCCGACGTGCCACGAGGCCATGACGCAGCAGCCCTCGGCCGATCACCCGAACGGGACGGTGCTGCAGGAGGTCCAGAAAGGGTATCGCCTCAAAGAGCGGGTGCTGCGTCCGGCCAGGGTCATCATCTCGTCCGCGCCGCCGGATGCCGAACCGGCCGGCGAGGTCGACGCCGAGCAGGGGAAAGACGAACGAACCGACGACAAGGGGTAGCTCATGCCAACCTATGAATACGAGTGTGCCGGATGCGGCCATCGGTTTGACGCGTTTCAGTCCATCACCGCCAGACCGTTGAAGAAGTGCCCCGAGTGCGGCGAGCGCGAGCTGCAGCGGCTCATCGGCACCGGGGCGGGCATCATCTTCAAGGGCTCCGGGTTCTACCAGACCGACTACCGAAGCGAAGACTACAAGAAGGCCGCCAAGGCCGAGAAGGAATCCATGTCCGGCGGCGACAAGAAGTCGGACGGCAAGAAGGACGCCAAGAAGAAGGACACCCCCAAGACCGACAAGGCCCCGGCCGAGAAATCCTCCGCCGCTTGAGCGAATGCGACCCGCCTGGGCGATTCGCCAGACCAGGGCATGGAGAGGCTCGCATGCGTCCGTCGCGATGCCCGACTTGCGGAAAGGCGGTTTCGGCCGCCTCGCCTCATGGCTCCAGGGACCTCCCCTTCTGCAGCGAGCGCTGCCGCCTGGTCGACCTGGGCCGCTGGTTCAACGGGCAGTACACCCTCTCCACACCGATCGAGTCGCCCGAGCAGATCGAGGAGCTCCCGGAAAGAGACCAAGAGGATCAAAACGCCGAGAAGAGCGGCGAATGACCGTGGCGCGCTGCCATGTCCACGCGCCTGATGTGGGACCACCGCGATGGACTCGAGACAGCGAATGAAGCGTGCGATGGGCCTGGGCGTGCCGGACCGCGTGCCGGTGATGTGCCAGCTCGCGTTGGGGCACTACTTCCTGCACGCCGGGCTCAGCCCGTTCGAGATCTGGTTCACCAGCGAGGGGTTCGCCGAAGCGCTCGTCCGGCTGCAACGACGCTACCGGTTCGACGGCATCCTGGTGAACCTGCCTGGCCGGCCCGCGGACATCGAGAGCTGCGTCGACCGCACTGATCCCGGCCCGGACGAGGACCTGATCCACTGGCGCAACGGCGGCTCGACCCGCCTGCCCCACGACGACAACGCCCACTACACGCCGCCGGCTGGCCAGCCCGCCGTCCCGGCGTTCGAAGACGTCGATCCGGATCGGCTGTGCTACGTCGAACCGTGGGACGTCACCGGCGTCTGCTACCCCTTCACGTGGGATTTCGAGACCGAGCCCCGGCCCGACGACGACTTCTTCCCGCCCTATTGCCTGGACACCCTCCAGGCCGTCCGGCGGCGCGTGGGCCAGGACGTGTCCGTGCATGGCGAGGTGTTCTCGCCGTTCTCGCAGTGGCTCGAGTTTCTGGGGTACGAAGCCGCGACGATCTCGCTGCTGGACGACCCGCCCAAGGTACACGCCTGCCTCGACCGCCTGACCGCCGGCGCGATCGAGCTGGCCCGACGGCAAGTCCGCTGCGGCGTCGACGCCGTGCTGATATCCTCCGCCTTTGCCGGCGCGGGGTTCATCAGCCGCGACCATTACGCCGAGTTCGTCCTGCCCTACGAACGGCGATTGGCCGAGGCGATCCGAGCGGAGGAAGACGTCTTCTGTTACACGCACACCTGCGGCGCGATCGGCGACCGGCTCGACCTGATGCTCGAGACCGGCACCCAGGGCATCGATACGCTCGACCCGCCGCCGCTGGGCACGGTCGAGCTCGACCAGGCCAAGACGTTCCTGGCGGGCAAGGCCTTCATCAAGGGCAACATCGATCCGGTCAACACGCTGCTGTCCGGCCCGCGCGAGCGCCTCGTCGAGGACGTCCGATGGCGGCTCGAGGTCGGCAAGCCTGGCGGCGGTTACATCCTCAGCTCAGCCTGCTCGGTCGCGCCCCACGTCGAGCCGGACCGGTTGAGCCTGCTGGCCGACCTGGCCGAGCAGTACGGCACGTACCCATGAAGCACAGCGCTCTGGCGATCCTTGACCGGGCCATCCGTCGATGCAGAATGTTGCATAGTCTGTAGACGGCGGGTATCCCATCAACGGCTGGAGAAACGCCATGAGCGCGAAGAAGATCTTGATGATCGTCGGCGACTTCGTGGAAGACTACGAGGTCATGGTTCCCTTTCAGGCCCTGCGGATGGTGGGCCACACGGTCCACGCGGTCTGCCCGGGCAAGCAGTCCGGCCAGACGATTCGCACGGCCATCCACGATTTCGAGGGCGATCAGACCTATACCGAGAAGCCGGGCCACAACTTCACCCTCAACGCCACGTTCGCCGGCGTCCAGGCCGACGACTACAACGCCCTGGTCATCCCGGGCGGACGGGCGCCCGAGTACATCCGTCTGAACGACAACCTGCTGTCGTTGGTCCGGCGTTTCGCCGAGTCGGGCAAGCCGATCGCCGCAATCTGTCACGGCCCGCAGGTGCTGGCGGCGGCGGGGGTGCTGGCGGGTCGGTCCTGCTCGGCGTATCCGGCCGTCGCGCCGGACGTCAAGACGGCGGGCGGACAGTACCAGGATGTCCCGCTCGACCAGGCCCACGTCGACGGCAACCTGGTGACCGCGCCGGCCTGGCCCGCGCATCCCGATTGGCTGGCCAAGTTCCTGGCCCTACTGGGCACCCGCATCGAGCCCTGATCGAACCGCCTCGACGCGGCGGTCCTTCGGGCGAATCGATCGGTCCCCACGAGGATGGGAGGCGCGCCAATGCGACCCCTGGCGTTCGCAAGACACCGCCTGCTGTGCGGTTCGCTGGCGTTGTGCGCGTGCGCGGTCATGCCCGACGGCGCCCGGGCTGCGTCGGACGACACGACGGGCCGGCCCGCGGGGCAGGGGGTTCGGTTCGGCATGACGGCCGATCCGCACCTGATGGGCCGGAACTCCCCCGACAACGAGGCCAAGTTCCAGCGCTTCGTCGAGGCCATGATCCAGTGGAAACCCGACTTCGCCATCGATCTGGGAGACTTCGCCTGCCAGGTCGGCGATCGCGGCGGCGTGAGCACGCCCCAGCTGCATGACGGTCAGTTGCGGGGGCTGATCCACCATGTCGCCGTCTTCGCTCGTGTGCCGTGTCCCCGCTACAACGTCCTGGGCAACCACGACGTTGGTTGGCTCCGCGGCGGGGACGAGCGGATCAAGCCCGAGGACCTGTACGTCCGCCCGCACGGCGGCGAGGACATCACCAAGGCGGAGTTCATCGCCCGGACGGGCATCCCGCACCGCCACTATGCGTTCGACGTCAAGGGCGTCCACTTCATCGTCCTGGACGGCAACAACCCGCGCGACGCGAGCTGTCCTGAGCCCGGCCACGATGGCGTGGCCGGCGGGTATCACCTCGACGCAGCCCAGAAGGCCTGGCTGAAGAAGGATCTGGCCGCCCACCGCAACCAGCTCAAGGTCGTGTTCAGCCATCAAGAGCTGCACCACACGCCCAAGGTCGGCTCGCGCGAGGGCGGCGACGTGCCGTTCCCGCCGGTCGGCAAGGAGGGCTCGTACATCGACAACGGCTGGCAGATCCGTGAGATGTTTCGGGCCGACGGCAAGGTGCTCGTCTGCTTCGCCGGCCACAAACATCGCAACCGTTGGACCATCCACGGCGGCGTGAACTACATCACGCTGGCGGCGACGCACTGGCACGGCAGCTTCGCCAAGGTCACGATCTCAGACACACTGAAGATCGACGGGTTCGGCCGGCAGCGGAGTTACGTCATCCCAGTCCGCCAGCAGTCCGGGAGGGGCAGAGCGCATGGCAAATAGCAGGATCGCAGCCGCATCGATCACAGTCGCGGGGGTGCGTGACAGATTAGGCGGGCTATCGGAGGGGTGCCCCATCCTTCACGCTCCTCGCGGAACGCGAGGGGGAGTCAAGGGTGGGGGACGGAATCGGCGGGGAAGAGACGGTTCGCGCGCCATTCCTTCCCCCACCCTTTCCGAGGGCCCGCGTTCCGCGGCCCCTCGAAAAGGATGGGGCACCGCCCCGCCTAGATTGTTACGCGCCCCAGTCGCGGTGCTTATTGGCGTCGCTTCGACGTGCTGGGCGGCGGACAACGACTGGCCCGTGTGGCGTCACGATCCGGCACTCACCGGTCGGAGCCGTCTCAAGGGCGGGTTCGCCAAGGCGCCGGTCGTCTCGTGGCGGTATCCGCTCACGGGGATGTGCGGTCTGTTGGTGATCGACCGCGGCAAGCCGGGTCAGCGCGTCACCACACAATCCCGCGACCCGATCGGCAAAGGCTACATCGCGAAATGCGGGCCAAAGTGGGGGATGAAGCCGTTCGTCTACACGCTCCGCAACGGCAAGACGCTCGAGCTGAGCGAGGCGGCCGACCGCCGCGTCGGCCGGATCCACCCCGACCTGCCCGAACCGCAAGAGATCACGTACCAAGGGAAACACGACAAGAAGCGAGGCAGGCTGCGCGTGTGGGACTCACCGGACGGAAAGCCCCGCCAGGTCTGGTCAACGTCCGGCGGCCAGGCTGCCTGGGAGCGGTGGAACCTCTGCTTCGGCGACGTCGACGGCGATGGCACGGAGGACATCTTCGTCGCCGGGCACGGCGGCGTGATGGTCTACGACGCGCGGACGGGCAAGCTGAAGTGCGAATGCGTCTACGGCCACCGCAGTCGCGGTTTCATCGGCGTGGCCGACATCGACCACGACGGCGCGGACGAGTTCCTCGACGTCGGGCTGTTCCAGATCGCCGTGGAGGTCTGCGATTACCGAGACGGCAAGCTCCAAGTGCTGTGGGGCGACAAGATCGAGCTGAACATCCGCGCGCACCCCAGGATGATCAATACGCCCTTCGACGCCCTGGTCGACCTCGACGGCGACGGCAAGGTCGAGGTCGTCTACAACCTCTACAACGACAAGGGCGACGACCAGTGGCACCTGGTGATCCGCGACGCGCTGACGGGCACCGTGCGGTGGGACGTCGCACGCGTGTTCCTGAACGATTCGGTCGACCTCGACGGCGACGGCGTGCGGGAGCTGGTGGGCATTCACACGCAGGGACGCTTCTGCCAGGGATTCGGCCGGGCCTTCATCGCACACCTGGCGCCCGGCGGCCTGAAGACCCTATGGCAACAGCCGGCCGCCCGTTGGCCACTTCGACCCGTGCTCAAGATGCCGCGCGACCGCAGCACGTTTCGATCGGCCGGCGGAGCGGTCCAGGTCTGTTGCGGGGATTTCGACGGACAACGGGGGTTGATCTTCAGCGTCCAGCCCGGCGGCGTCGGGACGCCTGAGACGTTCGGCGTGGTGGTGCGGGACGGCAACGGCGAGTTCCGGACGGGCTGGTCGGTCGAAGCGCCGGCCGCAGCGTCGACTCAGGTCCGTGCGATCGCCGACGGCGACGGCGACAGGACAGACGAGGTCCTGCTCGAATGGCGGTCGAACGGGCGCGGCAAGGCCGTCGCCAGCGCCGACGGCGGCCGCGTGAAGATCGTCTCGGTCCAGCCACTGATGCCTCGCCCGACCCAGCCCATCGCCGCGGACATACATGGACGGGGCAAACTGACGGTCCTGGCGGTTTCGGCGGTCGACGAGGTCGTCGCCATCGCCCCGCCCACCGCGCGGCAGGGCAAACCGCGCGAGCGGTGGCGGCGTCCCGGCCGAGGACACGGCCCCTGGCTGGACGCGGCGAACTGTCTGTCCGCGGCCGACCTGACGGGCGATGGCACGTGCGAGGTCGTCGTGGCGGGCCAGGCCCCGTCCGGCAAGGCCCGCGTGACGGCCGTCGACGGCCAGGGCAAGACGGTCTGGCACGTCGACTACGACGACATCCACGGGCAGCGCTACATCTTCCGCATGGGCGGGCTGACGCACCTATGGGTCGCCCACCTGACCGATCCGAAGCGGTGCGACGTCTACGTGTCGGTCATGCGGAGCATCATGCACAGCGACATCGCCTACGCCCTCCGCGGCACGGACGGCCACCGGTTGTGGAAGCAGACCCAAGCCGGCAACACGGGCTACGGCGGGAGCGGTCTGGCCTTCGCGGACAGCGACGGCGATGGACTGGACGAGATCTTCTGCGGATACCCGGACTGCTACTGGCGGGCGGACGGCCGGACCGGCAAGGTGATCCGCTTCACCAACCCCGGCAAGGTGTTCCCCAACTGGGCCGCTTACGCCGTCCCCATCGTCGCCGACGTCAATGGCGACGGGACGCTCGAGGTGTTCCATCCGTCGCAGTACGTCTGGGGGCTGCTGACGCTGGACGGCAAGAAGGTGTGGAACCTGCCCGGCGGCGACGTGCCCCGGGCCGGCGTGCTTCCGGGCCTGGGCGACGTTTGCGGCGACGGCAAGTTGGCGATCGGCGCGCCGTTCCCCGACGGGTTCCGCTGTTACCGGGCCGCCACCGGCCAACACCTGTGGACCGTCAAGATCCCCCCCGGGCCGTACACGGGTGCGGTCTCGGCTGACCTGGACGGTGACGGCCGGGACGAGTTCCTCTTCGCGGCGGGCAAACGGTTGGTCGCCGTCGAGGCGGCCGCCGACGCGGGACGGATCCTGTGGCAGGTCGAACTGACCGGCAGCGTAGGCGGGCCCTGCTTCGCCGACCTTGACGGCGATGGGCTCGGTGAGATCGTCGTGATCTGCAGCGACGGGGACGTCTGCTGCTTGGATGATGGGGGGTAGGGGTTAGGGTCTGGGGTTCAGGGGGGCCGATTTCTGGCGATGGCGTGGTGATGTGACCGATGGACGGCTATAATCAAGGTGTGGCTCCTATACGGTGAGTTCAAGGTTGGTTGCGCGGGCGCGGGAGATAGGGAGGAAACCCCAATGAGGATGGGTGCGAGACTGACGCGCAGGGTGTCTTGGAGGACCAATCCCGACCGCCCGGGCTGGGCACGTCTGTCCCTGGCGGCCATGGCGTGCTTGTGCGTCGCGCAGGTTTGCCACGCCGCGTCGTACGTCCAAACGGAGGTCGCCGTTCCGGGCACGGGCTGCGGCTGACAGTCCGGCCAGCTTGGCGTCCGGTCGGGCGCAACGGACGGTTACGATACTTCCTATGACTACACGATCGGGGCGGGAAGCACGACCCGGGGGTTCGGTGCCGTGTATCACGAGAACGGCGCCAGTTGGTCGGGCCCGACAGGCTTCTACTATCGCGACCACCGGTCCACCCCGGCGGCGGGGCAGAGCAAGACGTGGACGATGTACGTGTGGGCGCCGACGAGCTACGAAGACGATCAGATGGAGCTGGCCATCGTCGGTCGGTTCGGCGACGAGGCGACGTTCACGCTCCGCCTCGACGCGGTGCCGGCGGGCGTGACCGGCGCGCCGGCCGTCGGGTCTACCTGGGACATCCCCGCGCGAGGGACCTTCGAGCTCGAGCTGCCGACCCACAAGACCGAGGATGGCAAGACGGGGTACCAGTTCACGGTTACCGCCACGATGGCGGCCGACGACGGCCCGAACGGCGTGTGTCTCCCGTCGGCGGCACCCCTGTTGCTGACGCTGGCGGCCGGCGTGTGGGTGTTGTCCAGGCCCCGGGCCCGGCGCTGATCGGCCGACGCCATCGGGACGGGGGTCTACTT
The DNA here is from genome assembly GCA_964390905.1 of uncultured Planctomycetales bacterium. Lineage (GTDB taxonomy): Bacteria > Planctomycetota > Phycisphaerae > UBA1845 > JAFGLZ01 > JAFGLZ01. Next base: position 28,235 of record CAYMLO010000125.1, read on the forward strand.
GAGTGTTGCCAAGATCGCGCCGAGGCGCTTGCGTGCCGCCTCGGCGTGTTCATTTCCGGTGCCAGGCGCGATCGCCGCAGCCTCGGTCGGGTCCGCCTTCATGTCGTAGAGCTTCCCGGTAGCGTATAGCTTCCAGCGAACGGTCCGCACCCAGCGAGCCTTGCCGAGCTGGCAGTAGATCCACTCGCGGGGGGCGCCCTGCCGCCCGCGAAGCTGCGGCGCGAAGCTTCGACCATCGATCGCAGCGCCCTTCGATAGGTCCGCGCCGGCGAGTTCGGCGAACGTCGGCATCATGTCGCTGAAGTCGACCAGATCCTCGCAGACGCGCCCGCCCGGCGCCGTGCCCTTCCAGTTGGCGATCAGCGGCACGTGCGTGCCGGCCTCGGTCATCTTGCCCTTGCCCCCCTGGATCCGAGCGGCGCCGACCTTCGACGTGATCTGGCGCGGCGTGCCGTTGTCGCCCGTGAACAGGATCAGTGTGTTCTCGCGCAGGCCGAGGCGATCCAGCGCGGCGACCAGCTTGCCCACGAGCTTGTCCATGTAGGCGACCATCGCGGCGTAATTGGCCCCGCCGCCCCGCCGCTTTTTCCCTTCGCGTCCGGCGCGCTTGGTGTCTGGCGTCGGCAGAAACGGCCCGTGGGTCAGCGTCATGGGATAGTAGGCCAGAAACGGCCTGGATCGGTTGCGCGTCATGAAGTCGATCAAGGAGTCGCAGAAGACGTCCGGTCCGTACCTGTCGCGGACGTCTTGCCGCGGTTTGCCGTCCTGCCAGATCGCGGGGCTCCAATAGCGATGCGTCTTCTTACCCTTGTACCGCCACATCCAGCAGCAATAGTCGTCGAACCCGCACTGCCGGACGTGATCGGGCCGCTCCTCGAAGTGACAGAGCTGCCACTTGCCCGCGAGCGCCGTGGCATAGCCGGCCGCCTTCAACACGTGACCGAACGTCCGCTCGCGGGGATCGAGGAACTGCTTGTCCGCAGGCCGGGCGTTGATCATCGTCGGCCAGCCGGTCCGAAACGGGTACCGCCCGGTCATGACCTGGACGCGCGAGGGCGAACAGAGCGGCGTGCTGTGACCGTGTGCGAATCGGATGCCCGTCCGGGCCAGCGCGTCAAGGTGCGGGGTCTTGTAGCTGGTCCCGCCATAGCAGCCGAGACATTCGGCCCCCAGGTCGTCGGCCATGATGAACAGGATGTTGGGGCGGCTGCCCCGCTTGCTGGCGGCCTGTTCGCCGAGCACGTCGGGGGCAACGGTGGCGGCCAATCCCGCGCCAAACGCCTGCAAGAAGCCGCGGCGACCCAGATCGCCGCCGGAATCGCTGCGCGGTAGGTTGTCGATCGTCATGATGTGTCACCTATTGTCGGAATATGTCTGGTGATTGCCGTCGGGGACCGTGCCCATAAGATAGTCGGACGCGTCGCAAGTGCAACCGGGCGCCCTGTGTTGGGAGGACTAAAGACCATGCTTCGCAAGACGGGCTATGTTGTTGCCGCCGGCATGATGCTGATCGGATCGTCTCCGGTGGGAGGGGCGGATGACTCGTGGTATCAGTCGCTCGAGACCAAGGCGCGGATCCTCGAGGCCCAGGTCCGCAAGTGGCATTGGATCGACGGGTTGTATCCGTCTCAGGTCGAGGTCCCGCCGGACGGCGGCACGCCCGACCACTCGACCCACGGGACGTCCAACGTGATGCACACGGTCTGCTGGACGGCCAACCACTTGGCCGGCGAGTCTTACCGTTACGCGTTCATCAAGAAGACCGGCACGCCCGACGAGATCAAGGCCGTCCGCGGCCACGTCAACGCCATCTTCGAGGGCGTGCATCGCTGTCAGAAGGTCACCGGCATCCGCGGGTTTCAGGCCCGGGGCTACCTCTACGGCCACGGCCCAACGGCCGAGGAACGGGCCAACGAGGCGTTCGCCGACTACTGGTACCAGGGCGCCGGCGAATACAAGGACCTCCGCTGGCGGGGCGCGCCCAGCCACCACAACTACAGCGACGCGATCCACGG
>CAYMLO010000126.1:0-29792 GCA_964390905.1 uncultured Planctomycetales bacterium
GGGGAGTTTGTAAAAACTACGTTCAAATTCTGAATTCCAAGAGAGATATATTTCTGAATAATAGCGTGCCCGAATGTTGCGAATACTTTCAGATCGTCGTCGGATAAGTCACAGATGTCATACTTCCCAACGAAGTAGAGGTCTATCGCGAACTGGCCCATGGGGGTCCAGGGCGCTACGATTCGCACCTGGTCGTTCTGCCAAATGATCAGATCCGAGTCTACGAGTTCCTCGAAGTAGAGCTGCAGCTGGCTAGGCGAGAAGCTCCTCGGATTCAGAACGACTTCCCAGCCGTACTGGACGTGGAAGTGGGGAATCGACTGTCCTGCCAGTCCGCCAAGGTTGAACCCTACCACCATCCTCATCAGATCGGGAGCGCGTCTCAGAAGATCGGGCGCTTGGTCATCCCCATGCTTCTTGGGGTTTGGTGACCTATACTGCTCTCCTCGCACAATACAGCCCCGGACGAGCCAGTACAGCTCCATCCTGCGTAGGTCTCTCAGGCGGAATCGGTGCAGATGAGCCTGTCTGACACTCTTGTCGTTGTGCCACAGAAAGAGCACGCGTTGATCCGCTGGCAAGTAGGGGAAGTCATTCACGAAGTCCGCAACACGATTCGCGATGACGATGTCGCACGGTGACGAGCCCGGAGGCTTGTTTCCGGCTGGGTCACAGAGCAGGCAACGGCCCGCTCCCTTGCTATCCTGCATTCTCTTCTGCTTCTCCCTGCCGGCCTTCAGAGCACGTTTCCGCGACAATGCCGACGGTAGAACGGATAGAAGGTCGCTATGAATGTCAATATCCCCGGGCAAGCTGTTGGTTTTCAGTGTGAGAAGCGGCTTCATGCGTGTCCTCCATTGGTGCTGGAGTCGACCCGCGCGTGAAACGTTGGGTAAGGCGACGCCCGGTACACCATCCCCCCAGCACGGTTCCCCAGCCCGGATATTGAAGACGAGACTTTGAATCGTTAGAAGCGATCTGCAACGCTGGGCTTCTACCCGATTGTATGGGAAATTGCAAGGGCCTGGTTGTTGCGGGGCTTCAGCGGTCGAACCGGATCTTGGTCAGGTAGATGCTGGTTTTGCCCTCGTGGGAGGAGTAGTAGCTCATCCAGAGGAGCTTGTCGTCCGGGTTCCAGACCAGGCCGGGGTTGCTGTTGTCGCCGCGGCTGGGGAGCGTGAGGGCCGGGTCGTAGCTGGTGCGGGTCATCCTCCGTACGCTAACACCTTCTTGGATTCCAGGTTCTTCAGGAGGGCAGCCCTGTCCAGGAAGTAGGTGCTCTTCAGCTTCCGGTCGCTGAGGAGCTTGATGGCCTGGTCGTCGAAGTGCGGCGAGTCGGGGTCGTCGGATTGGCCGAGCGGGGCGGCCGTCCACGACTGCGGGGGACGCGTCATCAGCACGACCTGCAAGGCGCTCTGACCGACGGTCGGGATGTACTTGCCGTCCTGGGTCAGATGGCTGAAGTACATGGCGCGGGCCGTCTCGACGGCGGGGACGCTGCCGCCCGACGCGGGGGCCGTCCGCGTGCCGCCCTTGCGGCCGAAGCGGTAGATGTCGCCGTACTTGGCGTCGATCTTTCGGCAGCGGCGAAGCATCCTTCGGCGACCCGCTTCGAGCGTTTTGATGACCTGTCGGTCGGTCAGCGATGGTGGCGGCGGGGCGCCGAGTTTTGCCCGCATGCGGATCGCGTGGGACTGCTCCTGCTTCCAGAAGTGGTAACAGAGGATGCCGGTCGAGTCCTTTTCGGCCCGGCCGTTCCACGTGAGGATGGCATTGGCGAACGCACGCAGGTCTTTCTTACGCTTGGTTGCGGCAGGGGCCTTCGCCCAAGCCGTCTTGAGGCGATTCTGCCACGGCTTGACCCCATACACCTCGGGCGAGGTGGCGATCTCGAAGACGTCCTCGATCGTCGCCTGTTTGACCTTGTCGAGGAGGTGGTAGGCGGAGGCGGCGCGCTGGTGCAGGCCGTAGCTGATCCCGAAGGCCTTCGGCTCCATATAGAGGTATGGTTTGTACTTGTCCTCGGTCAGCGGGCTATCGCGGAACATGACGCGGGGGGAGATGTTGCAGTTCTGCATCCAGCCGCACTTGGGGTTGAGGATCTGGACGAGGTCGTCAGTGGCATGGAGGCCCTTCCATTCGGTCTTGGAGGTGTGGCCGGGCACGGGTTTGGTGTAGTCATAGCCGTCGGGGCGGATCGGCACGCGGCCGGTCCGCTGGTAGTAGATGTCACCGTCGACGCAGGTGATCATGACGTTCTGCGGGTGATACTGGGCCATCGCCAGGGCGGCCTTGGCGTCCTTGATGTTCTTGGCGCACCAGATCTTGTAGACCATGTCGCCCAGGGCCACCTGGTCGGCGTAGGGGGTTGCGATCACATAGCCCCTGTCGCCCTTCTTGGCGACGACGGGTCCATGGTGGGTGTATAGCACCTCCCGGGTGACGTGATCGATCTTGCCGCTGGCGGTCTTGACGGCGATCTTGATGGTCTCGAGCGTGCCGTCTCGCCATTGACCGTCGTACTTGTACTGTCTGGGGTTTTGCGGGTTGAGCGTTTCGATGAAAATGTCCGCGACGTCGGGCCCGCCGGTCGTGTGGGCCATCGAGATGTATGCGTTGTGTCCCAGGGCGATGACGGGCGTCCCGACGACGGCGACGCCGGCCACCTGAATCTGTCCGCCGTACATCCGAACCTCGTACCATCGCGTCGGGCCGTACAACGGTTCGTGTGGGTCGATGACGGCGATGGGCACGTTCTGCTTGGTCCTCGACGGGGACAGCGCCATCTCGTTCGAGCCGTGGTAGTCGAGCGGCTCGAGCTCGATCCTCGCACGGGCCAACTCCTGGTAGGCCTGTCCGTGCACCCAGGGGTGGATGGTTGCCCGCCCGAGCGCAATGACCATCCAGGGCTCGAGCTTCAGGGCGTTGTCAGGGAGCCGCCTCGGGTGCTCCTTGAAGTATCGCTCGATGCCGGCCTGGTAGGCCTCCATGCAGGCGCGGACCTTCGCCGACAGCGTGGCGTATCCCCTCCGTGAGATCTCGGTGTGCCTGGCGATGCGCGCACGCAGGTCGCTGGTGAGCTTCCGGGGGCCGGCCACCTCGGCCAGTCTTCCAAGGGCGAGGCGGTAGTTGTCGAACAGTCGCCTCGGCCGATCCTCGGCCTGTGCGTATCCCATGGCGAAGCAGGCGGCCTCCTCCGAATCTGCGTAGATGTTGGGCACGCCCCAAGTGTCGCGGTAGAGGGTGGCCGTCTCGGCGAGCAGCGTCGCGGGCAGACAGGTCAGACCGGCCAGCACGACCGCTGGGACGAGCAGGGCGTTGATGCGGGTTCTCATGGTGTTGCCTCCTGCGGTCGGAGCCTCGGGCGGCGCCACATGAGAACCGACACCCATCCTCGGCGTCAACCTGATCTGGCGGATGGTTTGTGGCCATTATGGGACCGCGGGAGGAGTGGCCGAATCCGCCCCGGCATTTGGTTCCCTCCCGATCGCCTCTGTCGACGGGATCGGCCGGCGCGGTCTTGGCCCTCTCGCCCACGCTCCTGCGGCAGCAAGCGGCTCGCGCGGTGGGCGATTGGCCCTGAATGGGTTGGCCCGAAGCGCCGCATCGCCCGTCCCAAACTGAACGGACGACGGGGCTAAGTTAACTCCCCGCAGGGTTGCTTCGATATCTGGTATACGGCTGCGCTCCTCCCGACAGGCCCGGCCACGGGAACAGAGAGGGTCTGGGAGATCCTGTCTGGCATTGTGGAGACGCGCTCGGGTTGCCTTGGGGGGGCTGCACGTTGGAAGGGCATGATGTTCTCGGACGTTTCTGAATGGGTGCCGTTCGTGTTGATTCCGGCGGCGGCGGTCGTGGCGGGTTGTGTTGTCGCGCGCCTCTCCCGCCGCAAGGGACGTCCAATGAAGATCATCAGCGGCAACCTGGAGGCGGTGGCTAGCCAGGCCGAGCTGGATTTGGTGCAGCTGCAACTGGAGGACGCCTACGGGACGCTGTCCGAGGGGTGGAACCGGCTCATTGCGGAGGTGGGCGAGGCCCGGCAGGAGCTGGAGGCCTTTCGGGTTCAGCAGGAGGCCCTGGAGACCGTCGCCCGCTACGACTCCAACTGGGTGACCCAGCTGCTCAACAAGATGTCCTACGGTCTGATGATGGTGGCAGAGGACTTGACCGTCATGTTCGTCAACCCCGCTGCGGAGCGGTTGCTGGGCCAGAGCCGAGAAGACTTGCTGGATCAGGGCGTGACGGACGTGTTCGACGCGTCGTTGGAGTCGCTCCGGACCAGGGCCGGCGGGTCGATTGACCGCGTGTTCGATCTGGAGTCGATCGGCGTGACGGTTCGGGTGAAGGCGGTCCGGACGCACGAAGAGGAGGGACACGGCCTGACCGCGCTGTTCCTGCACGACATGAGCCATCAGAAGGAACAGGAGCGGGCACGCGATCAGTTCCTGTACCACATCACGCACGAGCTTCGCACGCCGCTGACGAACATCCGCGCCTACGCGGAGACGTTGTCGGAAGGCGTGCTGGAGGACAGGGACTCGCTGCGGGAATGCTACAACGTCATCATCAGCGAGACGGATCGATTGTCCCGGTTGGTGGAGGACATCCTGAGTGTCTCGCAGCTCGAGGCCGGGTCGGCACGTTTGGAGGTGGACGACGTCCAGACGGCCCGACTGATCCGCCAGGTCGTCGAGGACATGCAGGCGTCCGCCGACGAGAAGAACGTCGAGCTGACCCTTTCGATGCCCTCGAAGGTTCCGACGATCCGCGGCGACAAGGAGCGTCTGGCCGTCGTATTCACGAACCTGGTCGGCAACGCCGTGAAGTACACGCCCCGGGGTGGACAGGTAGAGGTGAGCTGCGTCGAGGACGGGGCGAGGCTGAAGATCACCGTGCGCGACACGGGATTGGGGATTGCCCCGGAGGACCAGGCGAAGGTGTTCGACAAGTTCTATCGAGCGTCTGACGAGAAGGTGGCGCAGCTGCCGGGAACGGGGCTGGGGTTGGCCATCGCTCGAGAGACGGTCCGATCGCATGGCGGGATCATCGAGTTGGAGAGCGAGCCGGGCAAGGGGTCGACCTTCACGGTGTTCCTGCCGGTCAGTCGTTCGCCCGCTATCAAGTCAGGGGAGGGCAAGTGATGGCCGTTATCGTCATCGCAGAGGACGAGCTTCACATCATCCGCGTCGTCAGCCTGTGGCTCAGGAGGCACGGTCACGTGGTGCACGAGGCCAGCAACGGCCGGGAGGCGTTGGAGCTAGTCCGCAAGCACGTCCCCGACCTGCTCATCACCGACGTCAACATGCCGGCGATGGACGGGATCGAGCTGGTGGCCACCTGCGCGATCGAGGGGCTTCCTCGTGTTGGGACCATTGTGCTGACGTCGCGCTGCGATCAGACGGAGATCCGAAACCGGCTGGAGGGGCTCGACGTGGTGTTTCATCCCAAGCCGTTCAGTCCCTCGAAGCTCACGGTTGAGGTGGAGCACTTGCTCGATTGCTCGCGGGGCGAGCCCGCGGGGGGAGACGGCGAGCTGGGAGTGACCGCGAAGCATGACGCCATTGGCCCGTAATCCGGTGGATCCGGGGCCGGGCACGACCTCGGATCCGGGGCGATCCCTGGCGCTCGCGACAGGGATGGAGGCGGGCGTGTTCAGCAAGGACACGACCACGTTCCCGCCAACCTGCGTCCGGACATGCCTATCCGCGTCGGAAGGCGGCGGGGTGGAGGGCGGGTGTTCGCTGATCCGCGGTCTGGTCGAGGGAATCGTGCCCGAGGGCGTGCAGGGGATTCGTCCATGCGAGCAGGGCCATCACGTCGCGGTCTATCCGGGGGACGGGCTGAGCCCGACGGTTCTGGTCCTGCAGCCATCGGGCAAGGAGACGGACGACGCGGCGTCGGGGCAGACCGAGGCCGTTGCCAGCCTGTGGCAGCAGTTCGAACGGCTCACCCAGGAAAGCCAGGGCTTGGCGATGGAGCTGATCAGCAGTTATGAGCAGCTCAACGTCATCTTCGATATCACCAAACGCGTGGGGGAGGTCCGAAACGTCGAAGAGATCAAGCTCTTCCTCGTTCGGATCCTGACCGAGGCGCTGTCGTGCGACTGGGCATGCTGCCTCTCGGAGGATGGGGACTCACACTGGTGGTGCCGCGACGACGGATCGGATCGAGCCACGATACTGCCGTGGCTGCAACAGGGGTTGCAGGACGTGCTGAAGAAGGTCTCCAGGGATCGGCAGATCGTGGTTCTCGGCCAGCTGCCCGGTCCGCAGGACGGGCAGCCCACGTCCGTGATGGCCGGCCCGCTAGGGAGCGACGCGGATGTCAGCGACGTGGTCGTGGTGGCTCGCGGTTCCGGCCGCGACGAGTTCCTGTCGGGCGACATGAGGATGCTGGACTCCGTGCTGAGCCACGGTGGCCAGGTCATCTCGAACCTGCGGTTGATGGAGCGGCTCAAGCGACTGTCGTTCGAGGCGGTGCTGGCCCTCGTCAGCGCGATCGACAAGAAGGACTCGTACACCTCCGGACACTCCGAGCGCGTGGGGTTCCTGTCGCACCTGATCGGCGAGGAGATGGGACTGACGGCGGCGGACCTGCAGGACCTGGAGTGGGCCGGCATCCTCCACGACGTGGGGAAGATCGGGATCAGCGACGGCATCCTGACCAAACCGGGCAGCCTGACGGACGACGAGTTCGACCTGATCCGACAGCACCCGAAGATGAGCTACCAGGTGATCGAGCCGCTCCGGTCGTTCAAGGCCGTTCGCGAGACCGTACTGCATCACCACGAGACCCCCGACGGCACGGGCTATCCTGACGGCCTGAAGGGCGACGAGATCCCGCTGGGGGCGAGCATCGTGCACACCGCCGATACGTTTGACGCCCTGACCTCCGACCGTTCGTACCGCCGGAGTTTCCCCATCGACAAGGCGCTGGAGATCATGCGGAAGGATACGGGCACGAAGATCGATCCGAAGTGCATGGCGGCGTTCGAGAGGGCGTTCAAGGCGTTTCGCAAGCAGCAACCGGATCGTTTTCGTGAGTTGTTCGGCCACACTCGGGAGCACGCTGAATGAGCTGGCAGACGGATGACGTCGTGCAGAAACGCCTGCGTCTGGGGGCGGTCGGCTCCCTGGGAGCCGTGACCCTCCTGTGGCTGGCTTGCCAGGCGCCGACGCTGTTTCCCTTGGGAACCGCGCTGTTGACGGTATCGATGGTTCCCTTGGCTGCCGGTTTCCGGGCCAGGGGCGGACTGCTCCTGGGCATGCTGTTTGGCGTGCTGTGGGTGGTCGCGAAACTTGGGGTCACCGGGCCGCTGAGCGGGGGGGAGGTTCTGAACGTGGCCAACGTCGGGTCGGCCCTGGCCATTGCGATCCTCGGCACGCTGTCCGGGGCGTTCTTTGGGCTCCCGACGCCCAGGGGCTCGGGGCGCGGCAGCGCTGCGACAGTTTCCTCGCACGACCTGGGCGCCCGCGCGACGCGGATGTTTCTCACGAAGGGTGGGGAGGAACAGATCCGCGACGCGCTCGGCAGATACCGCGATTGGATGTCGGAGTGGGATCACCAAGACGATCCATGGGCGTCGTTCGACACCCACGTGCGAGAATTGCTGCGGCAATTGGTGGGGGCTAGGCGTGTCCGGTGCTACCGCCTGAGCGGAAGCGGTCAGCTGCGCCCGCTGAACGGTGCCAACGATGCGGACGTCGGCAGCCTGAGCGACGAGGGGGGGCTGCTGGACCATGTGCTGACCAGCAAGCGCCGATTCGTTGCGTCATCGCCGAATACAGGGGAGCTCCTTCGTGAGTTGGCCAGCGCCAGCGAAGTCGCTTACGCCTGGGCCCTGCCGATTCGAGATGAGCAGCGGAGCTGTGGGCTGATCACGGTCGGCGAGTTCGAGGACGAATCGGTTGGGGAGGAACGACTGGATCTCGCGGCCGATCTGGTGGAGGAGTTCTGGGTGCATCTGCGTCGAGCGGATGCGCTTCGGGTCGCACGTCTGGTGGACCGACCGTCGGGAGTTCTGAATCGGGTAGAGATCCTGGCGGTGCTGGACCGGACCGTCGAGGAGTGCTACGCGGCCCAGGAGCCGGTCGTGATGTTGGCGCTCGTGGTGGAGGGGATCCGCAGCATGGACGACGGGGGACAGTGGGAGATCCGGAATGAGGTGATCGAGGCCATTGGTCATACGATGCGGGCTCGTCTCAGGCATGACGATGTGCTGGGCCGGTTCAGCGACGATCGTTTCGTCGCGGTGCTCCGCCGGCTGGACGTCTCCCTCGCCCACTTGATCACCCGCAAGATCCTCGGGGCGGCGGAGGCCGAGTTCCACAGGCGGCTGCCGGGCATGCCGCTCACGCTTCGTGCGGGACTGGCGGGCAGCGGGTTGGACCCCGTGCCTCCCCAGGTGCTGCTCCTGAGGGCATTCGATGAGATCGCCGAGGCACGGAATCGGGACGTGGAGCTCATGCCCCGTTCCAAGGAATCCTCGACGGTGGCTGAGAAGGCATGAAGACCAGCTCACACCAGCACGGCCGGGCGACGGTTGTGGCTCCCCGCGACGCCGTTGTCGAGGGGGAGTGCGACGATGTGCGCAGGGCGGTTATGGAGGCCGTCGGGAACGGCTCCAGTCACATCGTGCTCGATCTTTCCGAGGTGCCCTTCGTGGACAGCGCGGGCCTGGAGCTGTTCTGTGAGCTCCAGACCACCTGCACGACCGGCGGGGCCCATCTGAAGCTGGCCTCGCCCGACGAGACGTGCAGCGAGATCTTGCGGATCACGGATCTCGATCGCCAGTTCCAGGTGTATCTATCGGTGGAGGAGGCCGTTCGGGGTTTGGCTTGACCATGATCGAGGGGTCCGAACAGATCGGTCAGCTGCTGCTGCGAGCCGGGATGATATCCGAGCAGGATCTCGCGACCGCGCTGAAGCTGCAGCAGACGAACCGGGCTCGGCTCGGTGAGACGCTCCTGGAGATGAGCGTCATCAAGCCGGCCCAATTGCTCGAGGTGCTGTCGAAGCGCCTTCGGGTCAAGGGATGCATCCTCCGCCACGGGTTGATCGATCCGGCCGTCTCCAAGCTCATCGACCGGGAGGAAGCGAGGGAGATGAAGGTGCTGCCGCTCTTCAAGGTAGGGGGGCGCCTCACCGTCGCCATGCTCGAGCCGCAGCGGCTGCCCCTGATCGACCGCCTGGCTTCGTTGACCGATTGCGAGATCAACCCGGTGCTCGTCCTGGAATCCAACCTCAACGAGTTCGCCGAACGCTACATGGCCGAGGAAGTCTCTGTGGATTCCTTCCTCGTCTCTTTGAGCGAGCAGGACGTCGAGTTTGTGGATCGCGAGGCGGCCGACACCAGCGCGGTGACGGATCTGGACCGGATGGATGGTACCCCCGCGGTCAATTTGGTGAACCTCTCCATCCTTTCGGCCATTCGGGACAACGCCAGCGATATCCACATCGAGCCGGACCACAAACACCTTCGGGTGCGATGTCGCGTCGACGGGGTGCTCAGGGAGTTGCTGACCGCTCCACTCCAGATGCACGCGGGCGTGGTCTCGCGGGTGAAGGTGCTCGCCAAGATGGACATCGCCGAAAAGCGCCTGCCGCAGGAAGGGCGGGTGTGCACCATCGCCGAGGGACGGGAGGTGGACCTTCGGGTGTCCACGATGCCCACCATCCTGGGAGAGAAGGCGGTCATCCGGGTCCTGGATCGCTCCAGCCTGAGGGTGGAGATGGAGCAGCTCGGCTTCAGGGACGAATCGTTGGCGGCGTTCAAGCGGATGCTGTTCCGCCCTCACGGGCTTGTCCTGGTCACCGGCCCGACGGGGAGTGGCAAGACCACCACGCTGTATTCGGCGCTGGATCTCCTGCGTTCCGTGACGGTCAACATCATCACGGTGGAGGACCCGGTCGAGTACCGGTTGGAGATGATTAACCAGATCCATGTCCAGGAGCAGGTCGGCCTGACGTTCGCCCGGGCGCTGCGATCGATCCTGAGGCAGGACCCGGACATCATCATGGTCGGGGAGATCCGGGATGCCGAGACGGCTCAGGTGGCGATCCAGGCTGCGCTGACCGGGCACCTGGTGCTCAGCACCCTGCACACGCGCGACTGCGTGGGGACGATCGCGCGGCTGACGGACATGGGCTTGGAGCCGTACCTGATCGCTTCGGCGCTGAACGGCGTGATCGCCCAACGTCTGGCGCGAACGATCTGTCCGGCCTGTCGGACGACGTACATGCCGGATCGCTCTCTGCTGGCCCAGGCCGGCTGGGACGAGTCCGGGCCGGGCATCTTCTATCGCGGTGCAGGCTGCACCAAGTGTCATGACTCGGGATTCCAGGGACGGGCGGGAATCTACGAGGTCCTCGAGCTGGATGACGAGATGTACAGGCTCATCCACCGCTCGATCGACGAGTCGGCGATCAAGGCCCACCTGGTCGACAAGGGGTTTCGGTCCTTGCGTCAGGAAGGGCTCGAGCTGGTGGAGTCCGGCAAGTCGACGCTGGAGGAGGTCCTACGCGTCACGCATATGGAGGCGCAGGAAAAGATCCGAGCTGAGGCGAAACCGGCTAGACAGCCCGCTGAGGCGGGCGCCGTCTGAGTCGCCGGGGAGTACGTCTGGTGCCATTCACCATCGAAGCCGTTGACAGGACTGGCAAGGAGGTCTCGGCCATCATCGATGCGACCACGGTCGAAGAGGCGACGGAGCAGCTTCATTCCCGGGGGCTGTTCGTCACCCGCGTGGTTGAGGTGGGCCAGGAGAGCGCCGGTACACGGTCGTCGGGCGTAGGATCGATCTTGAGCGGGCGTCCGGGCAACGCGCGGGATCGGATGCTGCTGACGCAACAGATGGCCATGATGCTCCACGCTGGCAGCCAGGTCGTGCCGGCGCTGACGGCGATTCAGTCGCAGATCGAGAAGACCCGCTGGCGCCAAGTCGTCTCGGACGTCTGCAGCAAGGTCGAGGACGGTGCGTCGCTGAGCGACGCCATGGCCGAACACCCCGACATTTTCGACGAGACGTTCCGGACCATCCTGGCGGCGGGCGAGAGCACCGGGTCGACCGCGGAAGCCTTCGATCGCCTGGCGGTGATGACCAAGACCCAGCAAGAGATCAAGGTGAAACTGATCAGCTCGCTGGTCTACCCCGTGATCCTGTTGCTGATGGCCATCGGCGTCGTCGGCGTGCTGATGTTCTATGTCTTGCCGAAGTTCGACGATCTCTACAGTACGCTAGGCACGGAGCTGCCGTGGATCACCACCATGATGATCAGCGTGTCCCGATGGATCGAGGGAAACCAGATCCTCGTGGCAATCCTCATCTGCGTTGCGCTGGCCGTGCCGTTTCTGGTACCGCGCCTGCCGGGGGCCAAGGATGTCCTGGACAAGATCGTCCTTAGCCTGCCCCTGCTCAGCCGGATTACCCAGCGGCTGATCCTGGCCAAGATCTTCCGCGTGTGGGGGACCTTGGTCCGAAGCAACGTGCCTCTACTGGAAGGGCTGCGTCTGTCGCGGTCCTCGACGCGCAACGCGCGTTTCAGCGCGATGATGGACGACGTCATCGAATCGGTGGCGGACGGGAATTCGGTGGGCGAGTCGTTGGCACGGCATTCGATCGTGCCGGTGACGATGTCCTCGGCGATCGCGACCGGTGAGCAGAGCGGGCAGTTGGGGGAGTCGCTGCTGTACCTCGCCGACTACCTGGACCAGGAGAACGCCGAGACCATCGGGGCGCTGACGCGGTTGTTCGAACCGTTCATCCTGATCGCGATGGGCCTGGTCGTTGGGACGATCGCGATCTCCCTGTTTCTGCCGTTGTTCGATCTGACCAGCGCGGTGAGCGGCCATTGACTTGTGGGGTGGTTCGATGCTGCGGCGACTGAGAAGCACGACCCCGATCGCAGTTGACCTTGGCACGTCCTCGTTCCGGGCCATTCAGCTGGACAGGAACGGGCGCACCCCCACGATCCGACACTGGTTGAACCAGCCTCTGCCCGCCCGGCAAGACGACGGACAGGAGGACTCTGGGGACCAGGATCAAAGCCTGCCGGGCCTGTCCCTCGCACGGCTGAGTGATCTGAGCGGCTTCGAGGGGCGGAGGATCGTTGCGTCGCTGGGCCCGCCGGACGTCGACGTCTGCTCCCTGAAGGCGCCCGAGAAGCTGATGGGGCAGGAGCAGGACGTCCTGATCCGCAGCCTCCGGCACGAGGTGGCTCGGCATGTCCAGATTCCGATCGAGACGGCCGAGCTGGCGGTCTGGCCCTTGCCGCCTGTGCAGGTGGACGGCCCGAATCTCATGGTAGCGGCGGCCCCGAAGGCGATGATCCGACAGTTCCTGGAGTGGGTGGACGCGCAGGGCTGCGTCTGTGTCGGCATCGATCTGGCTCCGCTGGCCATGATGCGCGCCTGTCTGCGGGTGATGAGCGACCTGGAGACGGAGGGGCTGTGGGGGGTCCTCGACGTCGGCGCCCGCTCGAGCCGCTTCTATCTGGGCCTTGACGAGACCCCCGTCTACGTTCGAAGTCTGCCCGCCAGCGGGGACATGATGACGCGCCGGATCGCCAACGAACTCGGCGTCGAGCCCGCCATGGCGGAGCGGTACAAGCGGCACTATGGGATCCGCGCCGAGGGCGGCGGGTATCGACCGATGCTCGCGCAGCAGGGCCCCATCGACGATAAACGCATGGCCAACATCCTTCTGGGGGCGCTGAGCCCGATCGTGCGCGGGATGGCCCAGGACATCGAGAAGTCCTTCCGCTACGCGATGGACCTTTACCCCGGCCGGCGCGTCAGCCACGTGGTCCTGGCGGGGGGCGGGTGCCGGCTGGACGGACTTCCGGAGCTGCTCGGCAAGCTACTTGGCATTCCGGTGCGCCGGGCCTGTGCGGATCGGCTTGTTGCGGCGAGCAGGCATCATCCGGCGCTCGCCGCGGATGTGCTCGTGGAAATGGTGACCTGTCTGGGGCTGAGCTACGGGGAGTACAACTGATGACGGTCCAGGTCGACCTGCTCCCGTCCGAATACAAGCTCAAGACGAAGCGTCCCCGGCGCTTCAAGGTCTGGATCGCCTTGTCGATGGCCGTTGCCGTTGCCCAGGGCCTGTCCTCCGTGTTCTTCAGGTTGCAGGCCGACGAGGCTCGACGCGCCGTGCAGGACGCCGAGGAGATGCGGGATGAGGAGCAAAGGTTGATCAAGGACCTGGCCTCGCTGGCCGAGCAAGAACGAGCCCTGGCGCGTCAGGTTGCGCTGAACGAGGGGCTCCGTCGAAAGCATCGATGGAGTGAAGCCTTCGCGGAACTGTCTGCCCACCTGCCTGACCGGGTCATGTTAACCAGGCTGGCGTCGAACCCGCCGCGCAACGTGGAACTCGGCGGCGACCGGAACGAGACCGAGAAGCGTCTCCGTCAGCTCCGCGGGGCGGCCAAGCCAGACGGTCAGGCGGGCACGGCGCGTGGGTTCTTCATCGACGGGATCGCCGCGGACCACGAATCGGTGGCGGGATTTCTCGGCGCGTTGGACGACCACGCCGGATTCGGGCTTTGCGAGCTGAAGTCGACCAGCCGGCGGCCCTTCATGGACGATTACGCCGTGGCCTTTGTGATTCATACGCGATGGTGACCAAGATAGGGAACTGGCGCCGATACGACGTTGACCTGGCCGGGGTCGCCATGTTGGCCGTGGTCGCCTTGGCCGGCTATGCGCTGGCCATCCACGAGCCCCTCACCGATTCGCTAAACAGCGACCATGCCCTGGAGCAACGGGACGAGATGTCTGTCCGGGTCGCTACGCTCAAAGCGAAGTGTGCGACGACGAGGCGCGGGATCGAGGAGGTCACCGATCGCCTCGGCAAGACGCGCACCCGATTGCCCGACTCGCACGCCGTGGACGACCTGATCTGCCGGTTGCACGACATCGCTTCTGAGTGCGGCGTTATCCTGACGCGATTGCAGCCCGTCGCAACCGCCAAGAGGGAAGCGTATCAGGTTGCCTCGTTCCTAATCGAAGGTCGGGCGACCTTCTTGGCGTTGCATCAGTGGTTCGCGCTGATCGAGTCGGGCGTGCCATACTTCGACATCACGAACTTCTCCATCCGTGCGTCGAAGGACAAGGACGAGAAGGGCAACGTGATCTGCCTTTTCGAGTGCTCGCAGCGGTTTTACTTCAGCGATCCGGATGCCACTCCGGCACTGTCGGCGGAGCAGCCATGAGACTCAGCCAGAAGAAGGCCGTGCTCTATGGATTCCTCCTCTTGGCGGCCCTTACCGGGCTGGTGATCGACCGTCTGTGTACACCCCAGAGCGCCAGCGCCGCGATCGGGCCAATGGGCGCCAGGGCCAAGATCCCGGGGGGCGCGGATGGCGAGGGGGAGCTCGGGGACGTCCCGCCAGTGGCCGCGATCTTCGATCCGTCCCGATCGACGTTTGCCCCGTCTGGGGATGCTCTGAAGTCCGCGACGAACGCTGCGAAACGGGACGCGTTCGGCCTCTCAGGGCGGATGCTCGCGGTCTATCAGCGGAAGACGGCGGTTGTGAACCAGGCTAGGCAGGCGGCGAAGCGACGGCAGGCTGAGCAAGCCCGGGTGGCCGCTGACGCGTTTGCGACGTCGCATCGTTTGGAGGGGACGCTGCTTCATCCGACGGATCCGCGGGCCGTCATTGACGGACGTCTGCTGCGGGTAGGAGATCGTCTCGATGGGCACGAGCTTTGCAGGATCGAGCGTTATCGGGCGCTTTTCTCGAAGGACGGCAAGGATTTCGAGCTGAAGCTACCCAATCCACTGAATCCTAAAGTCGGCGTCGGGAATCAACGATAATCTTGGTGGATGACCCAAGCGGGGTCTTCCCAAGGAGGTAATTCGGCCTATGGTTCTTCGTCTTTGGACGAAGGGGGTTCACATGACTGCGAAGGAAAAGCGGGGTTTCAGTCTGGTCGAGTTGGTCATCGTGATCGTCATCCTGGGGGTGATCGCCGCGATCGCTGTGCCTCGGATCAGCCGCGGTGCGAAGGGTGCGGACGAATCGGCCGTACGCCAGAACCTGGCGATTCTGCGGTCCGCCATCGAGATGTACGCGGCTGAGCACGCCGGGGATTTTCCCGGGGACACTGAGGCCGATTTCACGGACAAGCTGCTCAAGTACAGCAAGAAGGACGGGAGCACCCACACGTCGACGACCGGGGGCTTCATCTACGGGCCCTATCTGCGCAAGCAGATTCCGGCTCTGCCGGTCGGCGACAAGGCGGGGCTGAATGCGGTGAAGGTCGGGAACTCCGGGCCGGTCGTAGACAGCGAAGGCGACTACGGGTGGATCTACAACTACACCACGGGCGAGATCATCGCCAACTGCGACGACAACACCGAGTCCGATCCCAACACGACCTATGATCAGTGGTAACGGGGACCGCCCGCGTTGCTACACGTAGAGACCCCCAGATCTCAAGCGCAAGTACAGGGGCCGCGGCGCACGCGGCCCCGTTGCGTTACGTTGGTTGAGTTGGTTGTCGTCATCGTGATCGTGGGGATCCTGCTGGCGGTGGGCGTCACCGCGTTCAGCGGGTCGACGGTCAATTGCCAGACGGAGGCCGCCGCTGACCGGGTCGCGTCGGACTTGTCGCTCGCCCGCCAGCATGCCATCACGACCGGGGCGAGTCAGTCGGTCCAATTCACGCCGGGCACGGGAGGCTACGCGCTGCCCGGGATGGAGGATCCGGATCGCCCCAGCAGCACCTACGGGGTTGATCTGTCGGGTCCGCCCTATCGCGTCGCGATCCAATCGGCCGACTTCGACGGCGACGCCGAGATTGTCTTCGACGCCTACGGCAAACCCGACAGCGGCGGCACACTGGTCATCGGCGCGGGGGAGCGCCAGATCACGCTCTCGGTCGATGGGGAGACCGGCCGGGTCTCCAGACCTTAGGGGAGGCTCCGATGCCCGCTTCGTCACTTCGCCGAACCTGCCGCGGTCGGCGGGCGCCGACTCGGGCGGGGTTCACGCTTGCCGAGGTGATTGTCAGCGCAGCGTCGATGGCGGTGCTGATGGTGGGCATTGCGTCGGCCGTCTTGCTCGCCTCCCAGGCAATCGATGACGGAGGCAACCCCGCCACCAACGTCCACGCGGCGACGACGGCCGCCGACCAGATCGTTCGAGACGTCTCCTCCGCCCTGTCCATCTCCGAGCAGTCGGCGACCGTGCTGGCCTTCGCGGTTCCGGATCGCGATGGGGACGAGGAGGATGAGCTCATCCGGTACGCGTGGTCGGAAACGCCGGGCGATTCGCTGACGCGGCAGTACAACGACGGCAACAGCGTAGCCATCCTTGATGACGTCCAGGAGTTCCAATTGGGCTACGATCTGGCGACCGAAGGGGGGGGTGGGGACCCCGTCGAGGGCGATACGACGATGCTGATTGGCCTCGACGCCTACCAAGACCTCTTCGACTTCCGGGTGGACGAGCAGCACTGGGTCGGCCAGTACTTCGAGCCGGTTCTCCCGGAGGGCGCCACAAGCTGGCGGGTCATGCGGGTGGGGTTCCGGGCGAGGATCGACGGTTTGGGGCTCGGGGCCGTCAAGATCCAGTTGCGCCAGGCCACTCCCGAGGGGCTTCCAACCAGCAACGTGTTGGAGCAGGAAACCGTGTCCGAGTGGGATTTCGGCACGTCCTATGATCCTTGGTATGAGGTGGCGTTCAGTGAGGTCTCAGGCTTGGCTCCGGGGCAGGGCCTCTGCCTGGTCTTCGAGTTCGCCAGCGATCCTTTCTGGGAGGCGTACTGCTGCAAGATCGAGTACCACGACGACGGAGGGGATACCCCTCCCAATACCCACATGGTCGAAACGGCGACCAAGGGTGCGTCGTGGACGTCCCCCTACGGCAAGTCGCTGCGGTTCTGCGTCTACGGCACGGTCACGGCGCCGGAAGACGGAGGAGGCGTGGAGCGGGTCTCCTGCCTCCACGTCTCGGTTCGCACCGGACCGGAGGCTGCGACGCGGGTCGACACCGCCGTCCAGATGCTCAACAGGCCACTGGTGCCAGGCTCATGATCCGCGCACGTGACATTACGGCGACGTCCCATTCGGGCAGGCTCGCGCTCAGCTTGGTGGAGGTGACCATCTCGGTCACCATCGTGGCCGTGATGATGGTGTCAGCCCTGAGTACGCTTTGGAGCGTGGTGCGCTCTCGTCAGATCAACCAGGACCTGCAGATCGGCCAGAAGTTGGCCGAACAGCTCATGGCCGAGATCCTCAGCAAGCCATACGAGGACCCCGATGTCGCGCCCGGGAGCTTCGGCGCGACTGGAAGCGAGCTGGCCGCAGGGGATCGCAGCCGCTTTGACGACGTGGACGACTACGACGGGTGGTCGGCCTCCCCGCCGGAGATGGCGGACGGCACCGTCATCCCGGACCGGGGCGGCTGGGAACGGTCCGTGGGGGTCGTCTACGTCAGTCCGCTCGCCCTCCACTGGGTGGTCGGCGTCGACATGGGGGTCAAACGCATCACCGTCACAGTCTCCCGCAGCGGCGAAGAGGTTACCTCGTTGGTGGCCATCAGCGGTCGGACGAGGGAAATGCCATGAATGCCCAGTTGAGATCGCGCATTCGACGCCGGCGGCGAGGATCGGCTTACTTGCTCGTCCTGGGCTCGGCGATGATCGTGGCGATCATCGGTTTGTCCTCGTTGACGGTCGCCCGGATCCATCGCCGCGCGGCCGGGAGCGCTGCCAACGCGAACGAGGCCCGGCTCAACGCCAGATCTGCCGTCGAGGCCTGCATCGGGGCGACGGCCTTCCTGGCGGACTGGCGGACCTCGGGCTACGTCAGCGGCGAGGTCGTCGGGCCCCTGAACCTGGGAGACGGCACCTGCTCGGTCAAGATCGTGGACGAGATCGACGGGGACTTGGCCAACGATCCAGACCAGCAAGTTCGCATCACCACTACCGGCCAGGTCGGGTCGGCTGTCTATCACTACACCGTGTTGGCCGAGCCGCCCGCGCTGAGTTGCCTGCAGGCGGCCGTCCACGCGGTCGGCGGGTTGGCTGTTGAGAGCGGCGACACGCTGACCGTCACCAACGGTCCAGCCTTCTGCAGTTTCAGTGAGGGTCTCGAGTATGGTCTGGTTCTCGTCTGGTCAGCCGCCACGATCGACGGTGACGCGGCCGCCGACACGGTGGAGAACTACGGGGAGATCACGGGGGACATCACCGAAAACGCCTTGCCCAAGGAGCTGCCTGCTTCCAGCACGGTCGCGTACTACGTCAGCCAGGCAACCGTCATCACCCGGTCGGCGATCGGGGGTGACAAGATCGAGAAGGTCATCCTGAGCCACATCAGCAACCCCTACGGAGCGGTGAACCCTGATGGGCTCTACTACATCGATTCTGAAGGCCATCCCATCCAGATCGAGGAGTGCCGCATCGAAGGGACGTTGGTGGTGGACATGGCTGCCGACAAGAAGCTCGAGATCAAGAAGGGGATCGTCTGGCAGCCCCACCGCTCGGACTACCCGGCCCTGATCGTGACCGGCGGGGAGGAAGTCGAGCTGGAGATCGAATACCCGCTGGACGAGGATGGCCTGGAGGTCAACTTCAATCCCGCTGGGCTTCCCTATGAGGGCCAGGAGGACTCCGATCAGGATGACGTGTATGAGAGCGTCATCAAGGGGCTCATCCACATCGTCGACGCCCCGACGGAGCTGAAGAAGACAACACGGGTGGAGGGGGCGATTCTTGTCGAAGGGATCGTGACGGTCAAGGACACCGTCACCGTGGTCTACGACGCGAACCTGGCATTGAACCCGCCGAAGCGGTATCGTGCATCCCGGTTGAACATCCTGCCGGGGACTTGGCGTCGCGTGCTGAGTCCCTAGGGGTCAGTCACCCGTGAAGTTGCGGGTCGCCGTAGACGTTAGGCCCCAGACTTCAGGCCTCAGGCCTCCGGTTGTGATTCGATGCGCCAGCCCTGTGGCCTGACGCCTGAAGCCTGCGGTGTCAGGCAGGCGGGAGGTGTTGCTGACGGCCAAGCCCTGCCCCAAAGCACAGGGCTCACTGAACACCAGCTCGGCGTCGGTCGTCAGCCGATGGATGAGTTCCCCATGGCGCCGGCCATGGGGGGCGCAGGTAGGGAGACTGTCATGCCATCGTCTTCGTCGTCGTCTCGCGGAAGAGGTTATCGGGCCAAGACGCTGCTGTTTGCCGGCGGGGTCCTGGCAGGATTGGCTGCGGGCGAGCTGTTCAGGCCGCCCCGCGCGGAGGCGCAGATCCCCGACCCCGCGGCCCAGCGCATCGCGACCTACCGTGCTGCGATCGAGTCCACCCAGTTGCTCAAGCAGATCCGCGACACGCTTGCGACGGGGACGCTCAAGGTTCAGGTGGTGGAAGCGGACAAGGCGCGTCCGGCGCGGCGCGGGACCCCGTCGCCCAAGCGCTAGCTGTGCGGGCTTGCGAAAGAACTGAAAATCTGTTTGGCAAAGGGGTTGCAATTCCCCCCCGGGCGGGTATCCTATCAGCGATACGTCAAGGAAGAGAATGGCCTTTGAGCTCAGGAGGAGCCGAACCGGGCCATGTTCAGCAGGATGCTGTCCCCCTCTGGCGGTTGTCGGGCGTCGAGGCTGT
Organism: uncultured Planctomycetales bacterium; assembly: GCA_964390905.1. Lineage (GTDB taxonomy): Bacteria > Planctomycetota > Phycisphaerae > UBA1845 > JAFGLZ01 > JAFGLZ01. The sequence continues at coordinate 19,607 of CAYMLO010000126.1, forward strand.
TGTTGTCGTTATGCCTCGGCTGGGTGATCGCTCCCTCCATTGCCCTTGCTGAAGAACCCACGACGACGGCGAAGGCCGAATCCGTCGACGGTTCGACCGTCGTGGTCAAGGGCCAAGACCGCGTCGAGATGCACGTCGCCGACGTCCCGCTCTCGACGATTCTGCGGATGCTCTCCGCACAGAGCAAGCGGAACATCATCGCCGGCCCTCAGGTGAAGGGCACGGTGACGGCGGATCTGTACGACGTCAGTTTCGACGAGGCCCTCGACGCCATCCTCCGGACAAACAACTGCGCCTACGAAGAACGCGGCCGGTTCATTTACGTCTACACGCTTGGCGAGCTGGCCAAGATGCGCGCAGAGGAGGTCGAGGAGCCCTTCGTCGCCCGGTTGTTCCGCCTCAACTACGTCACGCCGAAGGACCTCCAGTCCCTGATCCAGCCCCTGCTGAGCAAAGAGGGCAAGATGTCCATGACGCCCGACGCGGCGACCGGACTGGACACCAGCGCGACGGAGGCCGGCGGCAACACGCACTCGGGCCCCGACACCCTCATGATCTACGACCGCGCGAGCGTGATCGCTGAAGTCGAGAAGGTGATCCGGGAGTTCGACGTCCGGCCGAGACAGGTGCTTATCGAAGCGACCATTCTCCGTGCTGACCTCGGCGAGGACAACGCGCTGGGCATCGACTTCAACATGGTGTCGGGCGTCGACTTCGAGATGCTGGCCTCTCAATCGACCGGCGTGACGGACATTACTACCGGGAGGGTCCCGCAGCCGGAGCTCAACAACACCAACACGGCGCTGCGGACCGACTTCAACGGTAACGTGCCGCTGGGCGGGCTGAGCTTCGGCGTCATCAAGGATCAGATCGCCGTCTTCCTGCGGGCCCTCGAGGCGGTCACCGACACGACGGTCCTGGCGAATCCCAAGATCCTCGCCCTCAACAAGCAGCGCGGGCTGGTGATCGTCGGCCGGCGGGACGGGTACCTGACCACGACGGTGACCGAGACCACGGCGATCCAGACCGTGGAGTTTCTCGAGACCGGGACGCAGCTCGTTTTCCGCCCTTTCATCGGCGACGACGGTTACGTCCGGATGGAGATCCATCCCGAGGACAGCACGGGGGAGCTGAACGAATCGAATCTGCCCTTCGAGACGACCACGGAGGTCACCTCCAACATCCTGATCCGCGACGGCCACACGATCCTGATCGGCGGACTGTTCCGCGAGGCCACCACGGCCGTTCGCAGCCAGGTGCCCATCATGGGAAACATTCCCGGCGTGGGGGCGCTCTTCCGTTCGACGAACGACAACACGACGCGCGAGGAAGTGATCATCCTCATGACCGTCCACGTCATCAAGGACGAGGAGCAATACGCCAAAGTGGGCGCAAAGCTCGCCGAAGAGGCCATGCAGCTGCGAATCGGGATGCGCAGAGGGATCCAGATGTACGGCCGCGAACGCCTGTCGATGGCCCACTACCACATGGCCCAGCAGCACTTCAAGGCGGGCCGGCGATCCAAGGCCTTGTGGGACGCTCGGATGAGCCTGCACATCTCCCCGAAGTACCTGCCGGCGATCAAGCTCAAAGAGAAGATCGTCGGCAAGCACTCGTGCGATTACAAGATCGGCTCGGTTCGCGATTTTATCTCGCGTCGTCTGATGGGCGGCCCGCAGGCCGGTGCGATGGGTCCGCCGGCGCCGGGAACGAGCCTGTCCGGATCCCCGACCCCGACGGACGCCGATGACGTTCCGGTCAATCCCGCAGATGGCGAGCCCGGGAGGGAGGATGCCATACGATGACGGGCAACGGAATTCGATACGCGGCGGTCGCCTCTGTTGGCTGGGTCCTCCTGCTGGTCGGCTGCTCGGACCTGACGCACAATGAACGTGTTGACGAGGCCCAGCAGCGATGGGGCCACATGCGGGCCAGGGTCAAGCTCCAGTTGGCCGAGAGGAGCTTCGACAGCGGCGCCATCGAAGACGCCCTCAAGCAGTGCAACGAGGTGATCCGGCTGGATCCGGAGTTCGTTGAGGGGTACCTGCTGGCCACCCGCATCTACCTGGAGAAGGGCGAGAACGCCAAGGCGCGAGCCATGCTGGACGCGGTCCTGATCCGGACGCCGGTGTCGGCCCAGACGTTCTACCTGCAGGGCTTGATCGCAGAAGGCCAGGGCCGAAGTGACGAGGCCCTCAACCACTATCGCGACGCCTACCAGACCGCGCCCGACGAGCTTGACTACCTGTTGACCTACGTCGAGTCCCTGATCGCCGCGGACCAGTGCGAAGAGGCGCTGGCCGTCATCACGCCGCGGCGGATGGACTTCAGCCAGACACCGGCCGTCCATACGCTTCGGGGTCAGGTGCTGAGTCTGATGGGACGGCTGACCGAGGCGGCGGAAAGTTATCTGCTTGCGGTTCAGCTGGCGCCGGACAACCCGCTGCTTCGCGAAGAGGCCGGCGTCACCGCGCTGGCCGCCGGCTGCTATGAAGAGGCCATCGAGACGCTCCTGCCCCTGACGAGGCAACAGACGGGTCAGTTGCCCAGGGGTCAGCTTCCCAAGCCATCGGTCAACACGCTTCGTGCCCTGGGAGCCGCCATGCTCCGGGCCGGCAAGACCCGAGCGGCCGCCCAGACCCTCGAGCAGGCCGTCAGGGAGTACGCCGAAGACACGGCGCTGTGGTTGATGCTCGCCGAGGCCCACTTGCGCTCGGGCGACCTGATGTGTGCGGCCGCCGCCGCCGACAAGGCTGCTGAGCTCGAGCCCGACGGCGTCGAGCCGCAACTCGTGCTCGCCTACGTCGCGCTGCAGACCGATCGGCCCCAAGACGCCATCGACGCCGCCCGACGCGTCCTCGACCGCCACCCGAACGACGTCGAGGCCCGAGCCCTCCTGGCCCGCGCCCTGGAGCGCACGCCCGATGGCACCGCCAAGGCCGCCGAGCAGTACCGCCGCATCCTGGCCCTCGTCCCGAACGACCCCTGGACCCAGCGCCAGCTCCAGACCATCATCCAACGACCCCGGACAGAGTAGCGCCCCCAAGCTGTTCTTAGCCTGGTCGATCTGAAGTGCTCCCCCAATCCAGACTCAACTGGATTTGCCCGAGGGGCGTCGCGTCTGATAGAAGCGACGTCCTGGGGCTTCTCCCTCCCTGCAATCCCTGGACGGCCCGGGGCGTGCCAGATACACCGTGAATTATGGCACAGCGAGGCGATGACGAGCGATATTATCGACGAGTTCCCTTGTCTAGGACAGTTTTGGGATGTAGAATTACATCGCCTCCTCTGATAAGCGTGAGGAGGCGCCTCATAGGCCGCAAAACGTGGAGGGTTGATCATTCCAGGCTCACGAATGATTTTAAAAAGCCAGACCAACACGGAGACCGAAGTCACCTGACTTTCAGCGGACAAAGGAGGCCTGACATGCCTTGCGCGCAGATTCGGTCGAAGCGTATGGGGGTGCTGATAGTGCTGTTGGCGCCATGGATTGGCGACGTCAATCCTGCCGTCGCCGCGGACGATGGGCAATCCCTGCCGCTGGCGGACTCACTGGCCCAGGCCGAGGTGCTCGCTCATGAGGGACGGCACGCCGACGCGCTGCGAACCGTCATCATGGGGCTGGAGGCCCATCCCAATGAGCTTGACCACGAGGGGTACGACACGGTCCGGAGGCAGACGTTCGATTGGTTTGGCAAGCTGTCCGAGGCCGAACGGTCCGGACTCGTGAGTGGATACGCCAGCACCTCCGGAGGTGAAACGAGCGGCGACGGCGGACTACTTGCGCAATTCCTGGAGTGGCTCAGTACCGCGCTGCCGACGCTGTCGATCAAGACGCCCGGGGGCATGCTCGTCCTGGCCGGCTGGCATCGGCAGTTGGGGGATCACCTGTCGTGTGTGGCCTACGCGATGACGGCCTTCGAACGCGGTCCGAGGACGTCGGCTGGTGAGCATGCCGTGCAGGTCCTGATGACGTGGCAGTACTACGGCTTTGACCGGGAAGGAATGGTCCGCACGGCCCGCGTTGCCAGCAAGATCGATCCTGACGGTTGGCCCGCTGCTTGGGCCGTGTGTCGCATGGTTTGGCACTACGGTTCTAGGGGGCGGATCGACGAAGCCAAGCAGCTGTGCACCGACATACAGACCAGCGTTCCGGGAAGCAGAGCGGCGGGTGTGGCCGCACAGCTCAGTCTCGTGGTTCGGGACGTCGAATCGATGTCCTACGCGCCAGCGCTCGACCGGCTCTGGGATTTGCGCGAGTACTTCTTTGATGAGACGGATGCCGAGGAAATCATGGACACGATCTTCCTTGGCATTGACTGGGCCAAGTGTCGCACCGATGCGGAGAGCAGGCATCGAATCGACGAGCTCACGCGGGCTGCCGAGGCAGAAGCTCGACGTGCCGACGAGCCGTTGCGGGGGGCCTCTGCATGCCTCGTCTTGGGCGAACTTGCGAGGCGCCAGGGGCGCCGCCCGGAAGCCGTCGAGCACTTCCAGCGTGCTGCAGAGAGCCGCCACTGGGCTGTGGAGGAGCTGGCGCTGAAGCAGCTGGGCCGCCTGTTGTATACGAGCGACCCCCGGCGCGCCATAGACTGCCTGGAGAGGTGGCGGGATCGGTACCAGTCCAGGTCCGTGGGGAACGAGGTCGTCTTCAAGCGGTTGGCTGGGCTCTACCAGAAGGAGGGCCGCTACCAAGAGGCCCTGGATCTCTACCAGGAGCTCGAGCGGCGATGCCAAGCTGGGCAAGCCGTGGTGGACGTGTCGGGGCGAGTGCTTACGTCCGGAATCGTGGGCTGCCTCCGTGGGCTCGGACGCCATGACGAGGCCAACGCCTTGGCCGGTCCCTTGCTCGAGCGGTACGGATACGGTACGCCCGTCGAGGCGCTCACTAGGGAACAGTTGGGGACCCTGTATCTCGCCCTCACGAAGATGGGTCGAACCGAGGAAGCCGCAGAGCTGAGGCGCGAGATGCGCCGTCGCACCGAGGAGGAGCGTGCCCAGCAACAGCAGTAGTGGATTGTTCGGGGCGGGCGATACGCGTCACCGGGTAGACGTGCTGCCGACTGCCGTGGTCAATCAGGCGCGAGGAAGTGTCATGTCGAATGCGATACGCATCGCATGCCTGCGTAGGGAGTTCTTCCGTGTGTGTTGGGTGTGGGCCTTGACTGTCCTCCCCGTCCCTCCCGCTGTATGCGCCCACAGTCCTCCGGTGACCGTGGAAATCCATGGGTCCACGTCAGCACTTCCTGTCGGCGGGACAAGGGATTTCAGCGCAGAGGGAAACCCCGAGGGAGGTGATTACTGTTGGGCAGCGGAGCTTGGCATCGTCTCAGGGCCCGAGGAGTTCGTTACGTTTACGGCGGGGGACACCCCGGGCTTGGGAAGTGTTACGGTAACGTACATCAAGGGAACGGAACATGACACCGCCACGGAGTCCTTCCCTGTGGTGGCGGTGGGCTCGGTGACCCCCGAGGATGAACAGATCTTCGTCGGTCAGACCGCGACGTTCACCGCCACGACCGTGCCAGGCGGGCACGGAGACATGGTGGAGTTCAGCGTCGCTGGCGACATCGAGGAAGTGAGTCAGTCAGATGCGCAGATCACAGTCCGAGGCACGCGGGTTGGCTCGGGGACGATCACGGCGAGCCTCGGAACGAGCTCCAAGACCATCGAAGTCATCGTCGTGGACCTGGTCATCACGGCGGGCCAGGTGGCATTTCAGCAGGCGAGCATTCAGTACGATGAGATGTACCCAGGACAGGGGTCCATAGACGCGGCCTATGATGACTTCTGCGAGAAGCTGATCCCGTTCGGTACCACGCTCTTTGCCGTACTTGTGTTTCTTCAGGGCAATGAAGGGTGTATTCCAATTCCAGATGACACTCAGTATGAACAGTGGAGTCAAATCCTCGGTGAGTACACGGCGGCCAGCAAAGACCTACAGGGGGCAATAGACACCCTGTGCGGGTTGGGGGCTACGTTCGGAGCGGGGGCCGCGAGCTGTACGCCCATGAGCGGAACCGCCCAGGTTATCGTGCAGGGGCTTCCTGAGGGCAAGGCGAGCGTCGGCTTCGACGTGCAGAGCGAGGTCAATGCATGGCTGTCTACCCAGTCATTCGGATCAGGGCTGGGCTCACTCAACCCCGACGGCGGGACAGCGGGAAGTGTCCCTTTGACCTTCACAACCAATGGCAACTACGGTGCGCTGCTCGTCACAGTGACGTCGACAGATCCTTCGGGCGTCACCGTGTCGACCACCATCGCCACGCCCGATGGTCCGTACGAGGAGGACAAGTCTCTGGATTTTCAGAACTTGTACCTTCAGGAGCGCAAACGGATCAAATCAAAGTTAGAGTTCATCAATACGATAAATGACTACATCACGACAATTCAGGCGTGGGTCGGCGTGATGCCTGTCTTGGGTCCCCTAGTGAATGCCATACTCACCACTGGAATCATACCGGCGAAGAACACTGTTCAGGGATGGTACAATAATGAGAAGGAAGCCAACTTGGCAACGGCCTACAACAGACTGATGGCGGCGGAGGGACTCCCCGAGAAAGCGGTTGCCCCGCCGGAGATAGGAGGAGCAGAGCGACACTCTCAGGAGCAGGTCTACAACCTGCTTCCGAGATAGTCCACGCAGCCACCGATCAGCCTGGGTCGGTTACCTCATGGTTCCGCTGTGTCACAAGGAGAGCGTGCGATGTGGCGACGCTTGATGTTTCTGAGCTGGCTGGCGGTTGTCGGGGTCGGCGCATCCGCCGCTGGGGCCGAGGCCCAGATAGATGCGTTGATCAAAGAACTGGAGAAGGCCTGCACCCCAGGACAACGACCGACGCGTGAGCTTGGCGAGCGGATAACGGTGCTTAGTGGACAGATCGGCAAGCTGGTTGCGGACGGTGACAAGAAGGCAATAGCCGCAGTCCAGCGGCGCATTCGACGACCGGATGCCGCGCACTACCGTCGCATTGGGGCGACGAACGCCTTGTTGCGGGCGATCTGCGGGTGGGAGGGGTATCCGTCGCTGGTCAGGGAGCTGGTGGAGAGCCCCAAGACGGCGTTGTCCCTCAAGTCCGATCTCATTGGGATGGCCGTGATCGCAGATCGCTCGAGGTTCGCCAAAGAGCAGCTCACGGACATGCTTTCCACGACGGCCCAGTCGAAGGACGAACGTCTCCGGTTCAGGGCGATCAGGTTCCTGTTGGGCTTCACGCTGCACTTCCCTGGGCAACCCCAGCGCGATGACGCTCCGGTCATCAAGCCCGTTGACCACGAGCTGGGGATGAGGCTGCTTCGCAAGAACGCACTCCGTCCCGACTTGGATTACGTGTGGAGGCAGCGGTACTTCGAGGAGTTGTTCGAGCGAGGCGCGGATGCGGAGGTGCAGGCGGCATACGTGACGGTGGCGCGGAAGTACATCGCTGACCCGACCTTACCGCCGGTCGCGAAGCTGCCGTACGCCAAGAAGCTGCTGGCCATGGGCAAGATCGACAAGGCGACGGTGGACCAGCTCCAGGCCAAGCACGACGAATTCCAGAGCTTCTCGAAAGGTCCCGGGGCGGTCCGTGCTACCTACAAGAACGGCAAGGTAGTTCGCGAGTACTTCGCCGACCCCGCCACGATGCCGAGCCGACGTGCGCCAGTCACGCAGCCAACCACGTCCTGCCCTGCCTCCAAACGCAAGTAGGCCTGGCGCCTCCAGTCCGCGGTGATCCTCCCATCGGCCCGCCCGGCCCGCTCGGGCCCCGTCCCCACCATGGCATCTTTCGCATCTCCGACATAGGATGGTTCGCCGGTTGCGGGAGGTGGACGGCATGGGGCGACGGCCGCGATTCCTGTACATCCTCGGGTTCCTCGGGGCCGGGGCGGGATTCGCGGCGTTGCTCTGGATCGTTGGCTGGCTGGTCAGGCCCGACGTGTCCGTCCAACAGAAGGCCTACCCGCTCGAGGAGCTCCAGGCCGCCATCAAGGCCCGCGACGTCCGCTTCGACCCGGACAACCTGCCCTCCCTGCACTGCGACGTGGACCACAGCGAAGGCGAGGCGGCCAAGTGGTACCCCAAAGGCGAGTCGCCCATCCTGGCCGAGCTGGTTGGGGCGGGCGAGCTGCCGCCCGTTGACGAGCGCGTCGGGCCCGAGCCGATCGTGATGACCGGCGTCGACGGCATCGGCACGTACGGCGGCACGTGGCTGCGCGTGGCCACCACGCCGAGCGACGTGAGCGTCATCAGTTGGCGGCTTTCGTATTCGGCCCTGGTCCGATGGTCGCCCTTCGCCTACCCGATCGAGCCGCACCTGGCCAAGCGTGTGGACGCCTCGCCCGACAAGCGCGAGTTCGTCGTCACGCTCCGCAAGGGGCTGCGATGGTCCGACGGCCACCCCTTCACCGCCGACGACATCTTGTACTGGTGGGACCACGAGGTGAACGACGAGACCCTCCACGGCGTGGTGCCGGATTGGATGAAGACGGCGGGCAAGCCGGGGACCATCGAGAAGATCGACGAGCTGCGCATCAAGTTCTCGTTCCCCGTGCCGTATGGTTTGTTCCTGGAGAGCTTGGCGCAATACAGCAGCGGGATCGTCAACATGCCGGCGCATTACCTGCGGCAGTACCACCCCGCGCTGGGCGACGACGACGTGATCGAAAAGGCCATGGCCGCCCACAAGCTGCCCAGCCGCCGGGCCCTCTACGCGTTCGTCAAGGAGTGGCAGAACACCGAGCACCCGCGGATGTGGCCGTGGATCTACCGGACCTACAAGCCCAACCCGCCGCAGGTGTTCGTTCGCAACCCGTACTACTACGTGGTGGACACCGAGGGCAACCAGCTGCCCTACATCGACCGGGTCCAGTTCGACGTCCTGGCCGGCCAGATGCTCGGCCTGAGCGCCGCCAACGGCAACGTCAGCATGCAGACCCGGCACATCCGCTACAAAGACTACACCGAGCTGATGAGCCGGCGCGAGCGGAGCGACACGCGGATCCTGCACTGGTATTCGGCCACGCGGTCGTTCTTCGTGATCAACCCCAACCTGACCCGCCGGGTCGATCCCGACCGGCCTGAGACGAAGTTCAAGGCCCAGCTGCTCGGCGACAAGCGGTTCCGCCAGGCGCTGTCGTTGGCTATCGACCGCAAGGCCATCATCAAGGCCGAGTACAACGATCAGGTCGAGCCCGCACAGGTCGCGCCCGGCCCGGAGTCGCCGTTCCATCATCCTGGGCTGCAGAGCGCCTTTACGGAATATGATCCGGACCGCGCCAACCGACTGCTGGACGAGATCGGCCTGACGCGACGCGACTACGAGGGCTATCGCACGTTTCCCGATGGTTCGCGGATGGTGTTCTATCTGGACTACTGTGCGTTTACCGGCTATGGCCCGGCGCAGTTCGTTGTCGAGGACTGGGCGAAGGTGGGCGTGCGGGTCATCCAGCGGGAGCGCTCGCGGACGCTCCTCTACGCCGAGAAGATGGCCCAGGAGATGGACTTCAACGTGTGGACGGCCGCCAGCGACTACCTCCCGCTGGGCTGCCCGCGCTACTTCGTCGCGCATCACACCGAGTCGTTCTACGCCGTGGGATGGGGGCGATGGTTCATGCGCGGCGGGTACTATGGGAACGAAGAGGCCCGGAAGTCCGGCTGCGTCGGGCCGCCGCGCGATCACCCGATGTACCGCGCCATGACCGTCTACGAGCAGGCCCGCCAGGCGCCCACGCTCGACGAGCAGCGGCGGATCTTCAAGGAGGCGCTGGACATCGCGGCGGAGAACTTATGGACGATCAATATCTCCAGCCCGCCGCCCCAGCTGGTCGTCGTCAAGAGGGGATTCAGGAACGTGCCCGACAACGCCCTGTACGGGCACATCTTCTTCACCCCGGGCAACGCGGGGATTGAGACCTACTACTTCGAGCGCCCCAACGACTCGCCCGGTGCGATCCAGGAGACGAGAAACGCGATTCTCCAGACCACGCCGCGGCCGGGGGCCCAATCAAAGACCGCCGTCGTCCGGACGCCCGGTCAACGGATCGGCTCGATGATCCGGTATCTGGTGTTGGGGATTGTCGTCGTCAGCGTGGCCCTGGCCGCCGTCCGTCATCCTTACATTGCTCGGCGCCTGGTGATCATGGTGCCGACCTTGCTGATCATCTCGGTGGTCGTCTTCGTCATCATCCAGTTGCCGCCTGGTGA
>CAYMLO010000127.1:0-29698 GCA_964390905.1 uncultured Planctomycetales bacterium
TCCCCCTCGCCGAGCGCGCCGACCAGCGCGATCTTTTCGTTGAAGGTCGCCGCCCCCAGGCGGTCGTGAGGTAGTTCGATGGGCTTGTCGTTCGGGGCCCGCAGCTCTGCCGACTCCCAGCGGTCCTGGACCCGCCGCAGGGCAAGGAGCTTGGGGCCCGCGCCGGCCTGATCGGCCGGAACACGCGTGATCAGCACGAGGTACGTGTTGATCACCATCGCGGCGGCGGGGTTGGCCTGGGGGGGCAGCGGAAGCGTCTCGGCCCGGCCCCATTGCTCAGAGGACCAGCGGCGATACCAGACGGGCATGTCCGGCCCGCTGCGGAGCCCGAACAGATGGATCTCGCCCTGGTCGGCGCATATCCAGTGCCGGTCTTCGGGGGCGAACCAGTCTGGCAGCTCTGACACCGACGTCCAGGCGCTGCGGCGGTGGCGGTACAGGGACCAGGCCGAGGCACGACTCGCCGGACCGTTTGGAGCCGACGGCTGGCTGGCAACCGCGGCGGGTCCGGTCGCGGCACGGGGTCTCGAGGCCGCCGTCGTCGTCGAGGGCGCATCCGGGGGCTTTGCGCGAGGGGCAATCGCGTAGAGAGCTTCGTTGGCTGCGTCGCTGGCGAGATAGAGCGGGACGCTCCGTCCGGGCAGCATCAGCCGGGGGCTCATCCGACTCGGCCCGACGCGATAGTGCTCGCCGCCCGCATAGAACAGGTGCAGGTAAGCGCCAGAGGCCGCGATCGCCGAGACGCTGATCGGCTGACGAGCCCCCTCCCGGGGACGCCGGAAGCCCTGATCAGGTTGACGCATCCAGACGCGTGTCTCCAGGCCCTCTGTCCCCCGCGCGTCGAACAGCACCCACAGCGACTCTTTGCCGCCCGCTACGCGAAGCTCTGACCACTGGGCCTGCGCCGAACCGACTAACAGCAAGACGCCCAGCCATCCCCCGACGATCGCCGCCTTGAGGGGGGACGTGGGACGTGCGGGGTTCGGTTCAGCGGCCTGGCTCACGGTCATACGCCTCGTCGATCTGGATAATCTCCCAGTCGGCCGGCGGCTTGGAATCGGCATAGGGCATCTTCTTCCACTTGGGCGGGCGAAGCCCCGACGGGATCCTATCCAGCCTCGGCCGATTGAGCTTCAGACTCAGGTAGTTCCGTTCGTTCGCCAGCCGAAGGTAGATCCGGTGTGGCATGATGGGGGCGGGCCCCTCAATCACCTTCTTCCTCACGCCGATCGGGCCGAGGTGGGCCAGCGTGGCCACACATCCCATCCGCCCGTGCTTGTCCCCGAACACGATCCGCTCGGCCAGGAACGGCGATGCCCGGCTGATGCTATACTGCCGCTCCAGCCGGGGCGTCTGGCCCTCAGCCTGCCAGTAGTAACTCAGCATGTACTGCGGGTGGAGCGTGTGCTGGATCAAACGATCAGGGACGAGAAAGCACGGACCGAACAACCGGCCCGACCCAACCGGCAGCCGCGTCAGGCCCAGCGCCGCAATGACGCGCTCAGGCCGGATCAGCATGTCACGCGCTTCGGCGCGGTCGAGATGCTCGAACTTGCCCCACCAGACCTTCTTGCTCTGCCTGTAGTACAGCCAGTAGCGCTTCCCGTCTGACCCGATCTCCAGCATGTTGCCGCCCAGGCCGTGTTCGATCCCCAGGTACAGGTACGTCGGCTTGACGAAATCTAGCCGGCCGCTTCCGTCGAAATGGTGGATCTTGTCGTCCTCGTCGATGAAGCCAGCCTCGGCGCTGAGGTACGAGCGGAACAGCACGTCCGAAGGCATTCGATCGGCGTTGGCGTTGTACCGCTCGATGACGGTCTCCGCCGAGACCGGTTCCTCTGGGATGGGCGGTGGGGGCCGCGGGGGAGGCCTGACGCAGCCCGCGACAATCCACAAGACCACCATCACCGCGCCCAGCGTCAGCCAGGGGTTCGGCGCGTCCCGCCATATTACCTTCGTCACGCGCGTTCTCATGGGGCAGGATGCTCCTCTCGTGGGGTCTCCGCGTTTGTCTGCCCTTCCAACGCCTCGGAGGGCAGGTCCCCGGATACGCCTTCGCCCGCTGCGTCAGGCAGGTCGAGGCCGTCCGCCAGATCGCCCGCGACGTCGCCCCGCAAGATCACGCCGAGTTGGCCGCTGACTTCCGTGATCTCTTCGTCGCTCAGCTTGGGGTTGACCACTTCGTGGACGCTGCTGGTGCCCGTCAAGCGCATCTGCCAAATCTCTGCGTCGTCCTTGCGGACCGTGTCTTCATAGCGAAGCAGCCGCTTGCGCATGAGGATCAGCGCCAACACGAACCGGAAGCGAACCCGGACCGGGTCGGTCTCTCGCTCGAGCCGTTCGAAGAAGTTGATCAGGACAGCATCGTCCACGAGCAGGCTCTTGTGCTTCTCCTCGCGCACGGGCATCCGCGACTTCCAGAAGCAGAACCGCTCAGCCGGCTGCTCGTCCCAGCAGGCCCGGCAGAAGTCCTGCCGCTCGAAACCCTCCGGGGTCTCGAGGAGCACGGCGTAGTACTCCTGCCCCTCCGTCAGCTCGGCATCGCACCGGCTGCACTGGCCGCTGCTCTTGGCGACGTCCCATTCCGCCATGCCCCGTGGACCTCCTTGCGACGGCGTGCGCCCTGCGGACTCATGGTTACTCTGGCGATTTCATGAGATGGGGGGGGGCTTGTCAAGCGAACCTACAGAGGTCGGGCCCTTGCTGACGCCATGCCAGCATGTGATGAGAAGACGGCGGGAATTGGCGACTGCGCTAGCGTCCCTCCCGGGACGCCTGGTGCTTCTGGAGCTGGGCGCTGGTGGGGATGCTCTCGAGACGTCCCTTGAGCTCCTCGAACAGATCGCTGATGGGCGCGTCCAGGTCGGCCAGTTCCCGGTTGGCTGCGTTGGCGGCTTCGGCGTTCCCACCGTCCGCGCGGAGCTTGCGGATTCGGGCGCGGAGTTCCAGGTACTCCTCGTGGTGTGCGGTGCGATGACGTCGCGCCCGCTCCTTGCAGTCCTTCAGAATGGTCTGGGCCTGTCCCGACTGGCCCGAATCGAGCCGGTACTTGGTGACGAAGTTGCGGACGTACACGTCCCAGAAGTGCTCGGGGTCCATTTCGACGTCGTTCTGCGGCTGCTGAGCCGCGGTGGGGTCCTTCCCGGGCTTGGCCCCGAACCTGGATGGCCCCTTCGGGGCGACCGCTGGCGGCGTCTGCGGGCGCTTCACGATCACGTGGCTCGAATCGCCCTTGGGCCTGATCCGGGTCGTCCGCCGGGTCCGGGTCCGCGCCGTCCGATGGGTCCGCTTGATCCAGTCCTTCTTGGCGTCGAACCCGCCTTTGCTCCAGCGGTCCAGGCGTTGCTCGTATTGGGTGAAGTCGTCCATCATGTCCTTGATGTCGTTCTGGTGCGTCTTCTTCTGGTCGGGCGAGAGGATCTGGCCCCATTCCTCATTGCCCTCCAGGATTTCGCGCTTGACGGCCTGGTAGATCGGGATGGCCTGCTTGGACCATGACTGGATGGCCTCCACGGTGGGCGGTTTGCCCGACATCCGCATGACCATCGCCTCTCTGAACAGCTTGCGGATCTTGTCGCCATGTTCGTCCAGCAGCGTGTTGACCCGCTTGGACAACAGCTGCCTGGTATAGCCGGCCTGCTCGTCGTTGAGCTTGTAGCGTCGGATGATCTCCTCAGCGGCCTGGCGGACCATCCCATCAATGTTCCACAGATCCATGCCGGACTTCTTGGGCTTGCGCGCGGGCGCCGCAGCAGCGGCGACCGACGCCGTCGTCAGCACAACACCTACTAGCAAACGTCCCGTCAACATTTCCCTACCCCAAACCAGTTCGCTCGATCGCTGCTAAAGATTATACCCCCAGACTGTCGAGGGTTGCACGTGACTACCCGCAAACCAATATCGGACCGAGTCTTGGGATACCGCTCGTCGTAGGGCGTCTTCGTGCACCGACGGGAATCAGCTATTTCCGATCACAAACAACTTCCCCTCCGCCCGATCTTGACCTTCAAGCCCCTGCCCGAACCCGCGTTAGCCCAAGCGGCCCCTCACCCAGTCTATCGGCCAGAACAGCGTCCGGAGCCACTTGGCCAGGCGATACCACCGGAATCGGCGAGCGATCTGCTGCATTTGGGCGCTGTTCGGGTCAACGGACAAGGCCTGACGGATCATCCGTCGCGCATCGCTCCAACGCCCCAGATGGAGGTAGGCCAGGGCCAGCTTGTGCATGGCCATGACGTAGTCCGGCTGGATCTCCAACGCCCGCTGGCAGTGGGCGATGCCCTCGCCGAATCGGTGCCGCAAGAAGCAGCAGACCCCCAGGTTGTGGTGGGGCCCCGGGAGACTCGGCTCCAGCGCGACCAGTCGACGGAAGAACTCCGCGGCCTGGGTCGGTCGGCCCGTCTCTAACAGGCAATTGCCCATGGACATCAGCGCGTGGCGGCTCTCGGGGTCCTGCTGCAGCGCCAGACTCAGGTGGTATCTCGCCTCGGCATGCCGGCCGAGACGCAGGCACGCCTCGCCCAGGGACTCGTGCGCCCCGGGGCATTCGTTGTCGAGCGACACCGACGTCTGGAGTGAATCCAGCGCCGCCTCGAAGCGACCCTCACCCAGCGCGATCTGGCCCAGCGCGGCGTAGGCCTCCGCGTTCTCCGGGTCGAGCTCGACGATCTGCCGGTATTTCTCGGCCCCCGCCTTCGTCTCCCCCATCTCCAGGAGCAGATCCGCCAGTTCCGCCAGCAGATCGGCGTTGCCCGGGTCCTCGCGGAGCTCGGCCAGGTAGTTCTCCTTGGACGCGCTGAAGTCGCCCTTCGCCCGATAGGCCTCGGCGATCCGCGCCCGCGCGCCCATGTACCGCGGGTCCAGCTCCAGCGTCTTCTTCCAGCACCAGATCGCGCGGTCCCACTTCTGGCGGTCCATCAGGGAGATGGCCACGTTGTAGTAGCAGTGTGGGCAGTCCTCGGTGAGTTGCTGGGCCAGGTAGAACATCTCCTCGGCCTTGTCATGCTGGCCCATCTCGGCGTAGGTGACGATGCGGTGGCAGTAGACGGGTTCGTAGTCGGGGTACTTGCGGGCGCACTCCTCAAAGACGTCCAACGCCCGGGCGCATCGTCCCGTCCGCGTCAGATCGACGCCGATCGCCGCCATCGCCTCGCAATGGTTCGGATCGAGTTCGAGGACCTGCTCGTAGGCCTTGATCGCCTCCTCGTACCGCTCCAACTGATCGAGGATGTACCCCCGATTGCAGTGCCAGCTGCTGTTGTGGGGATTGATCTCGATGGCGGCGGTGATTTCCTCGAGCGCCTCGAGCCACCGCTCGGATTCGTAGAGCTGCTGCGCGCGTTCGACACGCTGCTCGGCCTCGAACCAGTCGTTCATGGCACAGCCTCACTCCGAAACGACAGCGTCAACCGGCGGTGTGCTCAGTCGGAGATGCAGAGCGTTCGTTACTGACTGCCTCGGAAAAACGGCCGAAAGCCCCGGGCGAACTTCTGCGACCGTCAGGCTACTGCGCCAACCCTCGTCCCCACGCCCAGTCGAATCTCCACTCCCCAATTGTATCTCCAATCGTACTGTGGAACAAGGGTTGCGCCACCACCAAACTCCTGTTCCGGTTCGTCAGCAGGTCCGCCTGGCTGGGCTAGAGCAGCGGCAGTATAATCTGGCGTTGCGCGTCTCTGGGGGATGGTCAATAAGGAGAGACTGCCCGTGCAGCTTTGCGGATATCGATGGATCTTTGCGGCTCTGACGGCATCGGTCCTGCAATCGCCCTGGCTGATGGGGCAGCCCACGCCCGCCGCCTCGTCGCCGACGAGCCAGCCGCGTCTCGACGAATACACCATTCACGTGATGGCCCAATCGCACATGGATCCCGTCTGGCGATGGCGGGTCTACGAAGGACGCGATCTCATCCGCGACACGTTCGCCCAGGCCGTCCGCTTCGTGGGCGAGCGCGACGACTTCATCTTCAACCAGAGCTCGGCCTGGATGTTCCACGTGGTCGAACAGAGCGATCCGGCGTTGTTCGCGGCCGTCAACAAGGCGGTTCGCGACGGCCGGTGGTGCATCGTCGGCGGGACCTGGGTCGAGTCCGACCAGAACCTGCCGAACGGCGAAGCGATGGTCCGGCAGCATCTGTACGGTCAGCGGTACTTCCGCGACAGGTTCGGCGTAACGGCGACGGTCGGCTGGAACGTGGACTCGTTCGGCCATGCCTGGTCGCTGCCGCAGATCATGCGCAAGGCGGGCTTGCGGTCCAACGTAATCACCCGTGGGGGGCCTGGCGCAATCGTCTCGGAATGGATCGGTCCCGACGGGTCAAGCGTCACGTGCTTCGACGCGCGAGCCCTCATGAACGTGGTACAAGGCGCCTTCGGTGACATCAAGAGCCCCGCGCAGCTGTTTACCATCGCCCCGCGGCTTCGCACGCTGCTCAACAAGCTGGGCATGAAGCACATCTGCGCCGGCACGGTTGTGGGCGACCACGGCGGCGGGCCGACACGTCGGGAGCTGGGCATCCTGGACGCCGTCGGTCGGATGCGAAAGATGCCCAAGATCATTCTGGACCGGGCCGATCGAGGCGTGGAGGCCATGCGAGCGTCGGCCGGCAAGCTCCCCGTGCATCGCGACGAGCTGAACTACACCTACGAAGGCTGTTACACGAGCCAAGTAGAGGTCAAACGCCGCAATCGCACGGATGAGCAATGGCTGACAACGGCTGAAAAGGCCTGCGCCCTGGCCGCCGTCGTCGACAAGGCGGACTACCCTCGGCGTGGGTTGCAGGGGGCCTGGCAGGACATCCTGTTCAACCAGTTCCACGACATCCTGCCGGGCACGAGCATCCGCCGGGCGTACGACGACGTCGACGCCGTCTACGATCGGGCCGAATCGGCCCTGGAGACGATCACCGAGTCGGCCCTGTCTGCCCTGGCCAATCCGCTCGACACGCAAGGCGAGGGTCAGCCGCTGATGGTCTACAACCCGCTGTCCTGGCGGCGGTCGGACCTGGCGTGGGCGATTCTTGACTACAAGACCGTGCCGGGGAGCGTTCGCGTCCGCGACGCCGACGGTCGGTCCGTTCCTGGCCAGGTCGTCAGTCGCATGCGGATCTATGAGTCGTTCGAGCGTTGCCGAATCGTCTTCGTTGCCCGGGATGTCCCGCCCGTCGGTGTCCGCGCCTACTGGTTGGAGGCGCGAAGCAAGTCCGGTCGGCCGATGAGGGTGCTCGATCACTTCGCCGTTCCGGTAACCGAAGAGCTATACAAGGCGTACAGGGAGAAGGGCACGTATTGGAAACCCATCCGACCCCGACCGAGCGGCGCGGATGCAGCCGTTCGCGCCGAGGCGACGACGCTGGAGAACGCCTTGTACCGGATCAGGATCGATGGAGAGACCGGCCACGTCGTCAGCCTGGCCGACAAGCGAGCCGACCGTGAACTCATCCCCCCCGGCCAGACCGCCAATCGGCTGGAGTTGATCGAGGAGACGAGCGGCAGTGACGCCTGGGAGCTGAGGCCCGGGAGCGGGCGGACGGTCATCCACCGTCCCATGCGAGTCGAAGTCGTGGCGAATGGACCCGTGCAGGCTGCCCTCCGAGCCACCTACGTCCACGGCGGATCAGTCTTCGAGCAGCGCGTCACGCTTTACGACGGCCTCGATCGAATCGACATGATCAACCAGACCGAGTGGCGCGACCGGCAGACGATGCTGAAGGTCCGCTGGCCGCTGGCCGTCGCGACCGACCGCGTCGCGTGGGAGATCCCCTACGGATGGATTCGCAAGCCAACGAGCGACCAGGAGGTGCCGGCCCAGCGCTGGATGGATCTGTCGGCCAAGGACCATGGCGTGAGCATGCTCAACGACGGGCGCTACGGCCACGACTGCCGCGACGGCGTGATCGCAATCACACTGCTACGGAGCAGCACCCGCCCGGACCCGGTGGCCGATGTCGGCGAGCATGCGGTGACCTATTCGCTCTGGCCGCATGAGGGCCCTTGGGACCCAGCCCAGACCGTCCGTCGGGCCGCCGAGCTCAACGCGCCGTTGATGACGCGGCCCGTCAAGCCCCACGTAGGTAAGGCACGGTCGTTCTCCCTGCTCGAGGTTGATGCGCCAAGCGCGGTGGCGTCTGCTGTCAAACAAGCCTACGACGGCCAAGGCTGGGTCGTCCGCGTGTGGGAGACGTCGGGCAAGGTCGGGTCGGCCAAGATCACGTTCTGCCGCCCCATCTCGAGTGCCGAAGAGACGGACCTCCTCGAAGATCGCGTCGGCCCCGCCGATGCGAACGGGTCGACCTTGACGTTCAAGCTCAGCCCGCACGAGATCAAGACGTTCCGCGTCGAGCTGTAGGTGTAGGCAATGGCCTGTCCGTTGGCGGTCCGGCCGCCGACGGCATGACGGGTATCCAGAACCATGGCGAAGAAACGGACCGCAGTGAAGATCGTAGCGTTCGGGGACTCGATCACGCGGGGCCTAGCGGGCCAGGGCGTGACGGAGGCCAAGACGTACCGCAAGGTCCTCCAGCGGCGACTGCAGCAGGGGCTGGGTCTCGATGCGACCGTCATCAACGCAGGAGCGGACAGCGACATTACGTCGCTCGCCTTGCACCGCATGGAGCGCGACGTCCTGAGACACAAGCCGCATTGGGTGACGATCATGTTCGGCGTGAACGACGCCGGGTTCTTCAGGCCGTTCGGCCCGCCCGCGCCGTTCCCGCGGGTCGTGCCGGAGCAGTTCGAGAACAATCTGCTGGAGATCGTCGGACGGATCGTGGGCATCAAGGCCCGGCCCGTGCTGGTCACGCCCGTCCCGATGAGCCGTCACTATGGGTTGGCCCACCTGCCGTACTACCGCGAGCGGGGCCTGAACGGCTTGGTCGAGCGGTACGTCCGGATCATCCACCAGGTCGGCAAGAAGAAGGACGTGCCGGTGGTGGACGTCTTTCGAGCTTTCCAGCGGATCCCGAACTGGCACGACCTCGTCCCCGACGGCGTCCACCCCAACGCCGCAGGCCAGGCCGTCGTCGCCAAGGTCCTGTTCGAGTTCTTCGGCGACGTGTTGTAGCGGTGCTGATGCGTCCGACAGCCTAGACTTCCTTTCCAATGAGCACGACACGACTTTCGGAGAGAGCTGGGGAGGGGTATACTCTGACAATTGAGGAGAGGGCCAGTGGGAATCCGAACGTGGCTGCAGAGACAGGACC
Source organism: uncultured Planctomycetales bacterium (assembly GCA_964390905.1). Taxonomy (GTDB): domain Bacteria; phylum Planctomycetota; class Phycisphaerae; order UBA1845; family JAFGLZ01; genus JAFGLZ01. The sequence goes on from CAYMLO010000127.1 coordinate 9,200, forward strand.
CTTGGCTTGCGGGGCTGTCTGCCCTGGCTGCAGTATTGTTCATCGGGCAGGTCGTGTGGGGCGCCCTGGCCTACCTGTACGAAACGGGAACTGGTCTGCTAGTCGTCGGTTTGCCTGCTGCAGCGTCAGGCATGCTATTCGTTGTCGGATTCCTGTTGGGCCGACGCTTCCCCAGTAGCGGACACAGCCCAGGCCAGTTAACGCAAGTCGGTCAGATCACGTTCGACTACTTACCTTCTTCTCCGACTGAGAACGGGTGGGAGCTGAAGGTTGAGGCAACGGAATCACAGACTGAGACGCAGAAACCGGGATTCGCCCTAGCTACCGATTCCCACGTCCCTGGGACTATACGAATAGAGCCGCGAGGCAGGTATTGCCTGGACTACAAGGTCCCCGACAATGAGTCATTGGCGAACGTGATCGAATGCGTCGCCAAGTACGAACACAACGCAAAGATATACGCCCAGGTGCGGATGACGTCGCGAGACCGAGCTTCAAAACAAAGCCATGGATGGCTTGCTTTCACTGTCGGGTCAGGTGCCCCCAAGAGCTTACATGAAGGCGAGTGGCACGTTCCCGTACAAGGGCAACTGTTGGAGGGCGGTTGGGTCTCGCTGAAGCTCGTGCTGGATGATGCTGTAAGCAGGACCTTCGGAAGCAGAGGGTATGTCTATGAGCGCCTCTTGAAGTTGAGGGTTCGGGGTCAGATCTCTCTGTCTCCAATTTCGCTCTATCGCATCGGCTCGGATACTGGGGTCCGATGATTGGCTTCGCCCCCGAGGGGCGCACGCACCCGAAGCGGGGCGGGAAGTCCCGGGGAAGTGCAGAACCCAGGTGGGTCCTGCGGAATCCCATGCTCATGGCAGCGCCCCGGCTGCCGTCGACAGAGCAGGCGGTCGAGGATCGCTCAGGCCGTCGCGTGCGAGGTCTCGTTCGAGTTCTCCGGCGAGCTGTTGTGGCGAGGACAGGTCTCTCTGTTGACGTCGGCTGATGGCGGCAATCAGGCCGATGCTGAGATGGGTCTAGTGAACGGGTATAATAGGGAAACAAGGAGGTCCAAGCCTGATCCACATGGACGCCGATGGTCTGACGCGAAGGCAGGTGAACCATGGTTGCCGAAAACCACATCTTGGCGTTGAAGGGGCCGCCGGGCTCCGGGGGTCGGCTGCCAACAGCGATCGCCGGGAGTGTCCTGGCTCGGATCGAGAAGCTGATCGCCGGTTCGGTCCGCATGGGCTTCCGGCATTCCAGTCAACCCCCAGGGCGGCCCCCAGAGTGGCTGAGGAAGACCTGCGACGTTCGGTTCTGTGGTGTGGAAAGCGAGGGCGATGAGACGACCCTGTTGACCTTCGAGGCTCCGCGCTTCGGTGATGTGGCCGACGAGGTCTATCGCCAGGGACAGCTGTTTGAGAGCCATCCGAGTCAAGACGACACGGGCTTTGATCTTCTCGGTGACATGCTGGATCACGTGGCCAATCGCGTGGTGGACAGCGAACGGTTCGATTCGCAGTTGCTTGAAAGGCTCAGGAGGTTCAGCCGTTCCATGAAGCGCGGCATTGAGTCCATCACGGTTCGAGGGCATCGCTTGCGGGACAGGAACCCCCCCAAGATAACCAGGCAGATCACTGAAATCGCAACGTCGCTCCGCGAGACGACACCAGCGGAATCCCGCGTCCGCGTTGCCGGGAAGCTCGACATGATCCGGGCCAGCGACAACGTGTTTGAGCTTATCCTCGATCCCGGTCAACGAGTGCGGGGCGTTTGGGTCGGCGGCGAATCGTCGGTGTTGGGCGATCTCTGGGAACGCCAGGTCGTAATCGACGGCTCGGCCGTCTTTCGTCCTTCCGGTTCTCTGCTGAGAGTCGATGCCGAGGGAATGAGGGAGGCATCGGACGGCGATCATTTCTTCTCGAAACTGCCCACGCCAACGCCCCAGCACGTGGACCTCGCGGGCCTGCGCGCGCCTCAGACCGCATCGACGGGCGCCAACGCCATCTATGGCCAGTGGCCCGGAGATGAGAGCGAGGAGGAGATCCTCACGGCTCTCAAGGAACTGGATTGATGGCGAAGCCGCCTCTCTACCTGCTCGATACGAGCGTCCTGGTTGCCTACGTTCGAGCTGGACCGGTCGGCGAATACGTGGAACAGACGTACCACCTGCGCCAATCCGGATTCAAGCCGCTGATCTGCGTTGTCTCGGCGGGGGAAATCCTCTCTCTGGCAAGACAGTTTGAGTGGGAAGATGAGAAGGTCAAGGTAATGGCGGACCTTCTGAGGGAGTTCGTTTGGGTAGACATCAGCCTGCCGGAGATCTGCGAGGCGTATGCTGAGATTGATTCATTCAGCAGGTCGAAAGGCATGCCCATGGGCAAGAACGACGTGTGGATAGCGGCGGCGACGAAGGTGACGTCCGCGACATTGCTGACGATGGACAAGGACTTCGACCACCTCGCCGATTCGCACATCAGCCGGGTCCTCATCAGCCACGAGGTCTACGGACCAGGTGTCCTGCAGTCTTCGTAGGATTCGTCGGTGCGTTGACGTCCCCGCAGTCTACTTCCGCTCCTCCCACTCGTCAGGTTAACCAGGCAGCTGCGATCAGGAGGGGGTTGATGATCAGGCCGGCGATGATGCCCGCTTGCGCCCAGCGCCGGGCGAGCTGCGAGGCGCGCTCGGCGCGGTCGTGCTGACCGGCGGCGTACCAGCCGTTAACCTGCGCCGATTGTACCACCGCCACCAACCCGAACGGGACGAACATCAGCGTCGCTAAGACGACCAGTCCCGTGTGGCTCTTGACCGGTTCGACGTCATCGGGCGTGGGGCGTTGGGCGTCGGGATCGGCCGAGCGGGGCAGTCGCGCGTTGCACCGCGCACAGCGGGTAAGCGTTTCGTCGTTGGGGCTGCCACATTCTGGGCACGTATTCATGAGGCACTCGAAGGCGCTGGGTCCATCCTGCATGCGGCTCAGCGCGCTGTCTCAATCATAGCGGAAACCGTCCACGACCTGGATCGCTTGGCCATCGCCCGCGCCATCAGTACCGTCAGGATCACCGCCAGTACGAAGAACGTCAGCTCGACCACCAGGGCTGACCGGAGCGACTCGACCACCAGGCCCAGCCAACCGCCTGCCTCCTCGCGCCGCTGGTCCGTGGCGCAGAACAGGGCGCGGCGACAGAACGAATTCGCGTTGCTCAGCAGTGTGAAGACCCACACCGAAACGAAGAACATCAGACCCGCCGAGGACGATCCGGTGGCCGATCGATCCGCCCGCCGCATCGCCACCAGGCCCGCCACCAACATGATCAGCAGGGGCAGGCGGAACAGAAGCGTCAGGCCGGTTCCCTCCTCGAAGACGCCCTCGTTGTAGACGGCCGACCGAACCGTCTTGCCCGCGATGGGGATGATGATGTAGACCGTCGCGCCCAGGTACGGCCAGATCCGTCCGCCGATGATACATGCGATGGGGATCACGCCCATCGTCAGGGCGACATCGGCGACCACGTCGACCGCCGCATACGAACGGAGGTTCCACAAGAACATCACGTCGGCCATCAGGACGAACAGCACGACCTCCGTCACGGGCGAGAGCGTGACCTCGTCTTCCAGCTCGGCGTCGTCACGGCGGCCATATAACACGAGACAGCCAATCGCCGTTCCCAGACCCACCACCAGGCCGAACGTCACCTCCATGACCTTCCACGCGTCGATGTACTTGGCGATGGCGGCCGTGGGGAACGGTGCGTGCCATGCACAGTAGGCCTGCAGGGATTGGCCGGACGTGAATCCGATCCCGCCCGCCACCAGGCCGAAGAACGTCATCGCGACCGCCCGACCGTCGCGCCGGATGAACGCGAGGTAGGCCAGCAGCCCGACCAGCGCGAACGACAATCCGCCCCACAGCTCCATCCTGGGTTCCCAGTCCGGCTTGCCTGCGTTCCAGTAGTCGCTGAAGTAGATCCGGGGGAGCTTCTGGTTGACGGGGGCGAGCGGCGTGTTGAGCGCCCAGACGCCGATGAGCCACAGCCCGATCATCACGAGCAGGACGATCGCCAGCTCCGCCGCCCCGTATCGCCGCCGGCTCAGCCCGATGCCCATGAACGCCCCGGCCAGGCCGACCCAGATCGCGCCCTTGACCGTCGTACCGAGCATCCCCCACCAATATCCGACCTCGCGGATCCCCGCGTCATGCGACAGGCCGAGCGTCTGACCGTACGTCATCGACGCCCCGAAGCTGAAGCCGACGGCGGTCAGGGCTGCGATCCTGGCCAGCCGCAGCCCGCTCGCCGCCGGCGCGATGAGCAGGGCGATCGTCAGGCCGATCAGGACACCGGGGATCATCGCCCCGCTCTCGTGTCCGTACTGCCCGCGGATGCCCCAGCCCAAGCCGCCCGCCAGCATCGGGGCCAGCAGGCACACCCAGATCGGATAGCGGGTCGGTCGTCCGAATGGCGTGGTCATGGCGGGCACTCCCGTTCGTGCCGTCCCCCGGGGTCAAGACGCCGGCGGCAGCCATTGGGCCAGTGCGGCCTCGACGTCGGCGGGATCGATGTCGTCGAAGGCGGCCGCCGCTTCGCGGATCGTCAGGTTGTTGGCCACCGCGTGTTTGACCACCTCGGCCGCCCGTTCGTAACCGATCACCGGGTTCAACGCGGCCCCCAATCCGACCGTTCGCTCGGCGTACCGGCGGCAGGCGTTCTCGTCCACCTCGATGCCGTCGATGCATTTCGTACGGAACACCGGCAGGTAGTCTGTCAGGATCGCCTGCGATTCCAGCACGCAGTGGGCGATGAGGGGCATCATGACGTTGAGTTCGAACTGTCCCGCGCCCGCCGCCTGGGCCACCGCCAGACCGTTGCCCTGGACCCGGAAACAGACCATGTTCAGACACTCGCACATCACCGGGTTGATCTTGCCGGGCATGATCGACGAGCCCGGTTGGACGGCGGGCAGGCGGATCTCGCCGATGCCGCTGGTCGGCCCGCTGCTCATGAGCCGCAGGTCGTTGGCGATCCGACCGAGCTCCATCGCCAGGTCGCCGAGCCGGCTGGCGTACGCGGCGGCCGACAACTGGCTCTGCATCGCCGACGGCAGGTGTTCGGCCACGACGAAGGGCAGGTGTGTCCAGTCGGACAACTGTGCGACGGCCAAGCGTGCGTAGTCGGCCGGACAGTTCAACCCCGTGCCCACGGCCGAGCCACCCAGTGGCAGGGGGTGGAGCAGCCAGCAGACGTGATCGAGCTCGGTTTGACATCCCGTTACCGCCACCGCCATCCCGCGGAACCGATCGGCAATCCGGACGGTGGCGGCATCCTGCAGATGCGTCCGGCCGGCCGTCCACACGTCGCCGGTTCGTTCGGCCAGGGCTGTGAGGGCATCGGCCAGTTCGCCCAGGACGTCATGGAGTCGCACCTGTAGGATGCGGACGGCCAGCTGCGTCGCGGTCGGGATCGTGTCGTTGGTCGACTGCGACATGTTGACGTGATCGTTCGGGTGAATCAGGTCGGTCCGGTCGCGAGGCTGGCCGATCTTCTCGAGGGCTACGGCGGCGACGACTTCGTTGACGTTCATGTTCAGGCTGGTACCGGCCCCGGCCTGATAGACGTCGACGACGAACTGGTCGCGGTGTGCGCCGGCGATCAGGTCCTCGCAGGCCGACGCGATCGCGTCGCTGATCTTCGCGTCGAGCACCCCCAGCTTGCCGTGCGTGAGGGCGGCCGCCCGCTTGATCATCAGCATCGCCTCGAACAGCTCCCACCGCGCGGGCTGGCCCGAGACGGGGAAGTTCTCCATCGCCCGCGCGGTCTGCGCGCCGTAGTAGGCATCGGCCGGCACGCGCATCTCGCCCAGCGTGTCGCGGACCGTACGCGTGGGACCGGCCGGCTCGTCGCCCTTGGCATGCATCGCGGTTCTCCTGAGACCCACGCCCCGTGTCAGGTTGTACTGCCCGCCGCGGAGACGTTCAAGCGCGCAAGTCGGTCTGCAGGTGGAAGGGTTGGAGCGATTCGGGAGGGGGATCGGGCGCACTTCGTGTCCGACCCTCGCGGGAAAGCGAATGTGTTGACGGATAGCCCAGACATGGGTACCAAATGCGATTAGGGGGTCTGGCCTGCGGTCATCGCTAAGCGGCGGGCGAGACGCCCAATCCCTGGAACCGAGGGTACCGAGATGATTACCGAACTCCGACTCAAGAACTTCAAGGCCTGGCGGGATACTGGGAGCGTTCGCCTGGCGCCCCTCACGGTGTTCTTCGGCACCAACAGTTCCGGCAAGACGAGCATCACCCAACTCCTCCTGATGCTCAAGCAGACTGCGGAATCGCCAGATCGCCGCCGCGTCCTCCATCCCGGGGACAGTAAGACCCTTGTGGACCTGGGGACCTTCCATGATCTGGTCTTCAACCACAAGCGAGACGACCGCTTGTCCTTCCACCTTAGGTGGTCCCTGCCGCAGATTCTGAAGGTCAAGGATCCCCAGTCCGAGTCTACCTGCTCAGGCAAAGAACTGATGTTCGAGGCGACGATCCAGGAACAACACCCGGAGACAGAGGGCCTGACGGTTGGGAGCTTGGCCTACACCCTCGGCGATCCACGGAACAGCGGCCTGAGGATCCGCATGGCGTGCCAGGAAGAGAAGCCTGAGAAGTACGATATGGAGGCCGAGGGATACAAACTGGTACGAAACCCCGGGAGGCCCTGGCCCCTCCCGCCACCCGTACGGTTCTATGGCTTCCCTGACGAGGCTGTCGCGTTCTATCAGAACACGGGATTCTTGCCCGACCTGACGCTGGAACTGGAACGTCTTCTCAGGGGGCTTTGCTACCTGGGGCCGTTGCGCGAATACCCGAAGCGAACCTATGTATGGTCGGGTGAGGACCCAGAACACGTGGGGTGGCGGGGCGAGCGCTCGATAGAGGCCTTGCTGGCAGCCCGCAAGCGGCGTCTGAGCCGGGGGCCGCATAAGAGAACGGAGCCCTTCGAGGGTCTGGTGGCGCGTTGGCTGGAAGGATTGGGGCTCATCGAGTCCTTCCAGGTCCGTCCCATTGCTCGGCATCGCAAGGAGTACGAGGTCTTGGTTCGGACGTCCGCGTCTAGGCAGAATGTTGGCATCACCGATGTCGGCTTCGGTGTTTCCCAGGTATTGCCGGTGGTGGTGCAGTGCTTCTACGCGAAGCCGTCCTCGACGATCATCTTCGAGCAGCCCGAGATCCACCTCCACCCGCGGGTACAAGCAGCGCTGGCGGATCTGTTCATCGAGGTAATCCATACCCGGGAGGAAGGCAAGAACCGCAACGTGCAGATCATCGTCGAGAGCCACTCCGAGCATTTCCTACGTCGGCTGCAACGTCGCATCGCGGAGGAGGAACTGGCCCCCGAGGAAGCAGCGCTTTACTTCTGCGAGCTTGCCCCTGACGGAGCTGTGATGACGGAGCTTGACGTTGACCCGTGCGGAAACATATCGAATTGGCCTGAGGGGTTCTTCGGAGACGACATGGAGGATCTGGCGGCCATGACGGACGCAGCTATGCGCCGAGAGAGGAAGGGATAGCGTGTGTGTCGTTGTCGTCGATACGAACGTCCCGGTCGTCGCGAACGGGGACTCACATGTAGCCCCTGAATGTACCGCGACATGCGTTGGCAGACTGAGAGAAGTGATGAAGACGGGGCGGATCGCGCTTGACACCGGATGGCGGGTCATCACCGAGTATCGGCACAACCTTGAAACGAGAGGCCAGCCAGGTGTCGGCAGTGCGTTCCTGAAATGGGTACTGACAAATCACAGGAATCCGACGCGCTGTTCCCTGGTGGAGATCACGCCCAAGAGCTCGACGCAGGAGGACTACGAGGAGTTCCCGAGGTCATCAGCACTCAGGGGCTTCGACCCTTCGGACCGGAAGTTCGTTGCGGTGGCCTGCGCCCACGAGGACCGTCCGCCCATCCTGGAGGCAACCGACACCAAGTGGTGGACGTACCGAAGGGCGCTGTCGGATTCCGGGGTCGTGGTTGACTTCCTCTGTCCCCAAGAGATCAGAGCCCGACGTAGGGTCCCCCGCTCGTAGCAGGAGAACACGGGAGTCGGGAGGGAGGGTTCCTTCCAGCATCCCAAACCCGCAGCCAACCGTGAGCCGGCGGCAGACCTGATCAACTACTCAAGCGGGATGTCCCTTCGGCTTCCGCAGGCGCCAGTTCCGAGATCCGCTGCATGATCAGGTCGGCGACCTCGCGTTGGACGCCGCGGTCGCGCGGGCGGTCGTAGTAGGCGCTCAGGTCGATGGGCTTGCCGTAGCGGACGCGGGCGCGGTGGCGGCGGAAGAACGTGATCGGCACGTTGTCGTCGTAGCGGACGCCGCTGACGTGGACGGGCAAGACGGGCGTTCGGGTCCGCAGCGCGATGAGGGCGATGCCCTCTTTGGGGCCCAAGGCCTCATCGGTAAGCTCGATGCGGCCCTGCGGGAAAATGCCAAGCGCTCCACCGTTCTTGACCAGACGGAGGGCGGCCTTGGTGGCTGCGGTGTCCACGCCGGTGCGCGTCGTCGGGATACAATCGATCAGCCCGCTGAGGTACCTGACGCCCGGGATTCGGTAGTACTCCAGGGCCACCATGAAGCTGAACAGACGGTGCGGACTGGCGGCCAGCATCAGGATCGGGTCGAGGGGCGAGTTGTGGTTGGCGGCCAGGATGACGGGGCCTTCGGGAGGAAGCGTGCACGGGCCGACGCGCTGAAGCCGGAACCACCATCTGCAGTAGAAGTCCAGAACGTTCTTGAGGAAGTTGATCCACGGACGGAACGGCGCGCGGCGTTGGCGGTAGATCGCCACCGCCGCCCACGCGGTCAGCAGCGAGATGGCCATGGCGAGCAGGATCCACGGTACGGCGGCGTCCAGGACGCCGGGCCGAAACGGGACCAGGCCCAGCAGGCCGGTCACCACGAGCAACCCGCCCATGGCGGCCCAGTCGCTCAGCCCGAAGATCCGACCGCGGGCGTAGTCGGGCACGATCCGCTGCGTCAGCGTGCTGACACTGATGATGACGCCCGACCCCCCGATGCCCAACAGGACCGCCAGCACGGCCCCGATCCAGATGGTGTCCGTCCACGCCAACCCCAGCAGGGCGACGCCCCCCAGCAAGAGCGACCAGGTGATGGCGATTTCGCTGCGGAGGGCCTCGCCGAAGGTCGTCAACAGGACGGCACCCAAAACCATCCCGCCCGCCAACGTCCCCCGGAAGTAACCGAGCACGGCGTAGTCGGGCATCTGGTATCGCGTCAGGACCAAGGGCGTCGTCACGCTGTTGAAGGCGGACGAGGCCATCCAGAACAGCGCGGTCAGCAGGATGAGATGGATGACGCGCCGGTGGCCGCCAACGTAACGAATGCCATCTCGCATGTTCCGCCACCAGCCGCCCGCCCCTGCGATGTCCGTGGCGCCCGTTCGCTGTCGGGCCCGCGGCGGGAAGATCATCAACACGAACCCGGCGCTGGCCAGGAACGTCATCGCGTCGATGCGGAACGTCCAGGGCAGGTAGTTGGCCGCCAGCCATCCGCCGACCAGGAAGCTGATCATCGCACAGATCGTGCCCATGCCGTTGATGACGCTGTTGGCGCGAACGAGCTGGTCGTCGGGCACGAGGGACGGCAGGATCGACAGACGCGCCGGGCTGAAGAACGTCGCGAACACGCCGATCAGCAGCAACGGCAACAGGCCGAGGTGCACCGGCAGGGCCTCCCCCTCGCCCAGACCGCCCAGCAACGGCAACAGCGGGATCGACGCGACGATGCCGGCGCGGATCAGGTCGGCAACGATCAGAATGTACTTGCGCGGCACGCGGTCGGCCACCAGCCCGGCCACCGGGCCGAGCAGGAAGAACGGCAGGAAGAACACGAACAGCATCGCCGCCGTCACGCGGGTCTGTTCGTGGCCCTCCCGGACGTGCATCAGGCTCATCAACCCCAGCTCGCTGAGGTGATCGCCAAACGCACTGATGCCATACGCCGCCCACAGGCACAGGAAGTTTCGGTTCAGACGCAGTCGCGGGGGGAACGCGGCGCGCAGCGTGTCAGAATCCGTGCTCAATGCCCGTACTCCCGCAGGATCTTGCAGGCAGAGGGGGCACCGTGGCCGGTCAGGCGGCTGGGCGTCGGAAGATCAGGCTCGCCTCGGACGCACCCCATGGGGCAGTATCGTAGACCGCATCGGCAATCCAGGCAACGTAGAGTCAGGTAGACAACACGCCCTGCCGGGCTGTTCCAATGTGAGTGCGTGCGGCTCAGCTTCCGGGGAGATCGCCGCGTCGGGTCGGGTGCCAGAATCGCAGGTCGTCGACGGTCAGGCCGGCGTGCTTGAGCAGATCGAGGTGGTAGATGAACTGGCCGATCTCGTCTCGGCGGTGGGCGTCGGTGCAGAAGGTGACGGCCGTATCGGTTCGGGCCGCCTCGCGGATCAAAGGCACGTCGGTCTCGACGACGTAGTGGGCGTTGATCTCGACCGCGACGCCGGCCTGACGGGCCATCTCGACCACATGGGGGACGACGTGGTCGGGAACATCTTCCACCTGACCCGTGAGCCAGCGCAGCGGGTGCCCGAGCACGTCGATGCCCGTTCGAAGGAGGCGCTGCACGTGTGCCAGCCAGACGTCGAGGATCTCGGCCGGGTCGTTGCCGGCCTGCCAACTGACGGGCAGCCAGTGTACGCTGCCGACGACGACGTCCAACCGGTTGATGAGATTCGGGTCAACCGTCAATCGGCCGTCGGCCATCATCTCGACCTCGACGCCCGTCAGCAGTCCCTGGTCGCGGAGGGCGTCCACCTCGTCCAGATGACGGACGAGGCGTTCGTTGCCCCAGGTCAGATGCCGATCGAACAGCGACGGGTTGGTCATGAACTCCCATCGCCACGCCAGGTCTTCGGGGAAGTAAATGGCGAAGCCGTGATTCGTCATGGCGACGCGCCGCAGCGACGCATCGCGCTGAATGGCTTTGACGTACTGCTGCGGGGTGACGGCGTCGTCACAGCAGTAGCTGAGGTTCGTGTGTGCGTGATAGTCGTCGAATGTCATGTGCGTCAGGTCTAAGACAGGAAGAAGGTCAGTACCATCGTTTCAGAGGTTCACGTGCCCGCCCTGTCCTGTTCGTCGAGGGCCCGCAACTCCGGCACCACGTCCAAGTTTGGATGCTTCATCACCGAGCAGACTTGCGACCAACCCTCGAAGGCCCGGTCGGACGTCATGTCCGGCACGAACCCGAAGTCGAGGTAGCATTTGAGCGCCGGGATCCGTCGCGACGACGTTCCCAGGACCCCCCGGTCGTGCGACTGCGCCAACCGCTTCATGATCACCGTCAGCATCGGCTTGCACAGGCCGCGACCCTGCGCCTCGGGCCGGATCGCCACCCAGTGCACGCGCCCGTAGCAGACGCCGTCGCCCTTGTAGTTCGGCGCGTACCAGGCCGTCGTCGTCCCGATCTCCCGCCCGGACGAATCCACCAGGAAGTAGCATCGATCTCCCATGGCGGGCAGGTCGTAGCCGAACTCCTTGTCGAACGTCTCCTGCGTGACGGTCAGGAACTCATCCGCCTCATCGACGATGTCGACCCACAGGTCCGCGTCGCCGGGCCGGTACAGCCGCATCGAATACCCCGTCGGCAGCGGAGAATCCGGGAAGCCCTGCAGGTCGGCTCGAAGCATGTCGATCAGGATGTTCTCCATCTTCCGTTCCCTCACCCCAGCGAACAGGGATCAGTCCCTGCCGTGCAAAGCGGTCCAGACTGCCCACCGCGCTCGTTGTGCAAGAGGCCCTTCCAGCCCCTAGACCCTGACCCCTGACCCCCATCTCACATGTGCTCGACCACCGCCCGCCCGAACTCACTGCACTTGACGCAGGTGGCGGATTGCCCTTCGGCCACGAGGAGACGGTGGAAGTCGTACGTGACCGTCCGCGCGGCGATCGCGCCGGATATGCCCTTGATAACCAAGTCGGCGGCCTCGTCCCAGCCCAGATACCGCAGCATCATCTCCCCGCTCAGGATGACCGAGCCGGGGTTGACCTGGTCTTTGTTGGCGTATTTGGGGGCCGTGCCGTGCGTGGCTTCGAAGATCGCATGCCCCGACCTGAAATTGATGTTGCCGCCGGGTGCGATCCCGATCCCGCCGACCTGGGCGGCCAGGGCATCCGACACGTAGTCGCCGTTGAGGTTCATCGTGGCGATGACGTCGAACTCGCTGGGACGGGTCAGGATCTGCTGCAGGAAGATGTCGGCGATCGCGTCCTTGACGAGCAGCTTGTCTCGCCACTTGCCATCCCCGTGCGTCGTCCAGACGGTTTCGATCGTGCGGCGGACCTCCTCGACGATCTTCGACTGGGCGTCCGGGTTGAGCAGGTCGAACCCCGGCTCGATTTGCCGGGCGTTCTGCTCGTGGGGGATCCCCGCATGGTCCTCACAATTGGCGAGCATCCAGCTTTCCCGCTGGGTGACGCACTGATCGCGGTACCGGGTCCTGGCCAGCTCGTAGCCCCAATCGCGGAACGCGCCCTCGGTGAACTTCATGATGTTGCCCTTGTGCACGAGGGTGACGCTCTTGCGGTTGTAGCGGAGCGCGTAGTCGACGGCGGCGGAGATAAGGCGCTTGCTGCCCTTTTCGCTGACGGGCTTGATGCCAATGCCGCTGGACTTGGGGAACCGGATCTTCTCGACGCCCATCTTCTTGCGAAGCCACTTGATGACCTTCCGCGCCTCGCGGGTGCGGGCGGGCCATTCGATGCCGGCGTAGATGTCCTCGGTGTTCTCGCGGAAGACGACCATGTCGACCTGCTCGGGATGCCGGACCGGGCTCGGCACGCCCGGGAAGTACCGGACGGGTCTCAGACAGACGTACAGGTCGAGCGTTTGTCGCAGTGTGACGTTCAAGCTGCGGATGCCCCCGCCGACGGGCGTCGTCAGCGGGCCCTTGATGCCCACGCGAAGCTGTTGGAACGCGGCGACGGTTTCGTCGGGCAGCCACTCCCCGCAGCTTCGGAACGCCTTCTCGCCGGCCAGGACTTCCATCCAGGCAATCTGCCGCTGGCCGTCGTAGGCCTTGGCGACCGCGGCGTCCAGCACCGGCCGGGCCGCCCGCCAGATGTCCGGACCCGTCCCGTCCCCTTCCACGAACGGGATGATTGGCTGATCGGGCACCGACAGGCGCCCGTTCGGATCGGACGTGATGGGTTCGCCGTCTGGGGGCAATCTGAGTGTCGCTGATTCATCGCTCATCACGCTCACCTGATCTGTTCGGGTAATGGACGACAGGAGCACAGCACGACGACCCGATGCTATCCGCCACGCGGACCAGCGTCAACGTTCGCATGGGGGCTTCGGAAACACCGACGAGCCTGACTCGTCCGGGTGCTACGTCTTGCGGACTGCAGCTACGAGATCCCCCGCGCGCTGCTCCCAGGTGTGTTCGCGCGCAAACGTGACACGCCGCGCTTGTGCTTCCGGCGTGTCTTCGGTCGCCGCTTGCTCGACGGCGGCTGCGAACTCACTGGCGCCCTCTGCCTCTACAATGGGAGCGGGAAATCCGGCCGCGCCGAACGCGACCGTGCTGACCACCGGCTTGCCCAGCGCGCAGTATTCGTACACCTTCAGCGGGTCGGCATGCTCGGCGATGACGTCCCGACGAAACGGGATCAGACAGACGTCGAAGGCCTTGATGACTCGCGGGACGTCCGCAAACGCGACCGCGGGCAGACATCGAACGTTGTTAAGTCTCCGCAGCGCGTCCAGCCGCACGCCATGCCTTGTCGGCCCGACCAGCACGAACTCGACGTGCGGCAGGGCCTCGGCCACCTGAACCAACAACTTCACGTCGATCCACTCAAACAGCGAGCCTAGAAAGCCCGCGATGACGCGATTCGGGCGCGCGGCAAGCCTTGACCGCGGCACCGGCTCGAACGCGCGATCGAACCAGTCTGCAGGCACCCCGTTGGGGACCATGAAGACGCAGTCCGGGTCGAAGCGGGTGATCAGGTGCTGGCGCAGCGGCTCGGCGACCGTCGTCACCACGTCGCTCATTTGTAGAAGGCACTCGTCCCACTCGGCGAAGATCTCACCCCCCCGGGGACCTGCCTGGACCTTGACGTGATCGATGCAGTCATAGCACCGAACGGCGTGAGGCAGCGCGCCGACCACCGGCGCCCATCGAGGGGTAGACGTCACCAGGATCGATTCGGACAGATCGGGGATCCACGTACTCAGCCGGCGAGTCGCGTAGGTCTCCCACCTCCGTGCGATCGCCGTCCGGCAGAGACGCACGTACCCGGGCAGCGGACAGAGACGGACCACACGGATTGAACCATCGGCAGAAGAACGCGTCCCGAAACGCAGGAATGGGTGCAGAGCGCCGCGCACGCTCGGCAGCTCGACGAAGACCACGCGATGTCCCTGACGGGACAGGACATCGGCCAATCGGCGCGTCCGCCCGCCAATCACGCTGTCGAACGCCGTGCCGGACAAGAACACGAGCTGCTGCCGCCCGGTTCCGGTGCCTGTCGGCGTGTCCTGGATCGAGGTGTCGGGCCCAGGCGTCATCTGAATCCTATGCCGAGGGCGTGAATGGGGGCGTGGTCATCTTGCCGTCGATGACGACCTCGACGATGCGGTCGACGGCCTGGCCGTCACCGTACACGTTGACCTCGCGGGCCATCGCTGCGTACGCCGACGGGTCCGACAGCAGCCGCGACGCCTCCGAGACGATCCGCTCCCGCGCCGTCCCGACCAACCGAACGACGCCGGCCGCCACCGCCTCAGGCCGCTCCGTCTTCTCGCGGAGGACCAGCACGGGCTTGCCCAACGCGGGGGCCTCCTCCTGGATCCCCCCCGAATCGGTCAGCACGAGGTGCGCCCGCAGCAACAGGGACACGAAGTCTGTGTACGGCATCGGCTCGACGAGCTTGACCCGCTCGCATCCGCCGAGGATCTCCTGGACCGGCCTGCGGACGTTCGGGTTCAGGTGAACGGGGTAGACCAGCTGCACGTCGTCAAACCGCTCGGCGATGTCGCGCAGCGCTGAGCACAGCTCGCGGAACGGTTCGCCGAAACTCTCCCGCCGGTGCGCCGTCACCAACACGAGCCGCGCCCCGTCCAGCCGGTATTCGGACGGCAGCGGACGGCCCGCGATCTTGTCGCGGACCCAGCGCAGCGCATCGACGATGGTGTTGCCGGTCAGGAAGATCGTTTCGGGGACCACACCCTCGGCCAGGAGCGCGTCGCGGGCGGTCGGCGTCGGGGCGAAGTGGTAGTCGGCCGTCACGCCGGCGACGCGGCGGTTGATCTCCTCGGGGAACGGAGCCCGCTTGTCCCGCGTGCGGAGCCCGGCCTCAACGTGTCCCACCTTGGCGCCGGCGATGAAGGTCGCCAGCGCGGTGGCCATCACCGTCGTGGTGTCGCCCTGGACCAGCACGACGTCCGGCGCGACCTCGTCCAGGAGGGGGCGGAGCGCCTCCAGCAGCCTGGCCAGCAGGTCGGTCGGGTGCTGCGCGGCCTGCATGAGCTGGAGATCCCGGTCCGCGCTGAGCTCGAGCGCCTGCATCGTGTCGGCCAGCATCTCGCGATGCTGCCCCGTAGAGCAGACCGTGAGTGCGACCTGGTCAGACCGTTCGCGGAGTCGATGCACGATGGGCGCAAGCTTGATGGCCTCGGGCCGCGTGCCAAAGACGACCAGAACGCGCTTCATGAATGATGATCCCTCACCACGTCGAGCACGGCCCCGGCCGACCGCAAACGGGCCGCTTGACACGCATGATATCATATGAAGGCTATCCGTAGAAGCATCAGCGTGATCGGGTCTGGCAGCGACGGGCGTGGGAGGACGCGAGGACTTGAGGACCCTCATCGACGGTCGATGTCTGCGTCACACCAACGTCGATGGCGTGCAGCGTTACGTGACCGATCTGATGGCGGAGCTGACTCGCTTGGGCATGCGGTTTGATCTGGCCGAACCCCGTGCCGCGGGCCGATGGGGTCAGCAGGCGTGGGAGCACTTGGCATTGCCGCGAACCGCCAAGGGTTACGACGTCCTGTTCTGCCCGGGCAACGTCGCCCCCCTGCGGATGCCCCGGGGCACGAAGCTGGTGGTGACGGTTCACTCCCTGAGCGTCCTGAAGCTGCCCGAGGCGTATCGATGGGCGTTCCGGGCCTACTATCGTTTCCTCATGCCGCGCGTCATTCGGAAGGCGGACGCGGTCATCACGGTCTCGCAGGCCCAAGCCCGCGAGATCGCCGACGCCTTCCCACAGGCGGCGGGGAAGCTTCACGCGATTCCGCTGGCGGTCTCCGACGCGTTCCAGGCGCCCGCACAGCCTCAGCGGGAGCCCGTGGTGCTTTTCGTCGGGAGTTTGGGACCGGTCAAGAACCTCCGGGGGGTGCTCGCGGCGTTCGCAGAAATCGCCGACCGCGTCCCTCACCGGTTGTCCGTGGTCGGTGCGTCGCATCTGGCGCTGAAGTCGGCGGGGGACATCGCGGAAGCCGCATCCCGCATCGGCGCCGACCGCGTCGATTGGGTCGGTCAGGTGAACGATCGTGCGGCGCTGGTAGGGATGTATCAGCGTGCCACGCTGCTGGTCTTCCCGTCGTTGTACGAGAGTTTCGGCCTGCCTGCGCTGGAGGCGATGGCGTGCGGAACGCCGGTGTTGGCGAGCGACATCCCCGCGCTGCGCGAGACGGTGGCGGACGCCGGCGTGTTCGTCGACCCGCATGACGTATCGGCCATCGCCGATGCCATGCTCGAGCTGTTGACCGATGCGGAACGGGGCGACGACTTGAGAGAGAGGGGCATCCGGCGGGCAGCCGCGTTCTCCTGGGAGCGCTGCGCCCGACAGACGTGGGACGTCATCAACGACTCAGGCAGTGGTATGCCAGCGCGCGTTTAGCGGGGCCGCGTGCGGCCCCTCCCCCGCCGCACGCGGCGGGGCTAAGCTGTCATCGTGAACCGACGAGGGAGAACGAGATGACACGCCCGATTGTTTCGCTTGGCGCTGTGCTCTTCATTTCGGCATCCATCGCGCTTGCCGAGGAGGCCGCCATGTTCGAGGTCTGGTCGGTTGATCCCCTGGTCAAGGTGTTTCGCGACGCCGCGCCCTCCGACGCCTCCGACGTCGTCGCCGAGGTCGCCCGCGGGGAGCATGCCAGTCTTCAGGTCGTCGTGCGGTGCAAGGCCGACATCGCCGGTCTGCGTGCCGACGTGCCGCCGCTGTCTCTTCAAGGCGGCAAAGGCACGCTCACGCCGCGCCCGCCGCGGTTCGTCGGGTATGTCCCGGTAGACCGCCCGACCCAGAAACCGTCGAAGGACCAACTCCGCAAGCCGCCGGCCGACTTTCCGGACCCCCTGCTCGAGTCCAAGTCCATCGACGTCAAGGCGGGACAGGCCCAACCGATCTGGGTCACCGTGAAGATCCCGCAGGACGCATCGCCGGGAACCTACCGGGGCCAATTGAGTATCACAGGCACGGTCGGCGGCAAGGGGATGTCGGCGAAGCATCCGCTGGCGATTCGCGTCTACCAGGCCGTCATCAAGCGCTCCCGACTGTGGGTGACCAACTGGTTCGCCATGCAGTGGCGGCATATGTCCATCAAACCGAAACCGGAGTCGGCGGAATACTACGCACTGCTCCGCCGCTACGCCCGGAACATGGCCGACCATCGGCAGACCGTGGCGTTGATCTCACCGCTGTCGCTGGGCACGTTCACGGCCGGCAAGGACGGCCGGCTCCAGATCGACTTCGCGCGGTTCGACCGGTGGGTGACAATCTTCAAGGAAGAGGGCGTGATCGGCCGGATCGAGGGCGGCCACATCGGCGGTCGCAAGAAGGGGTGGGAATCGCCGTTCGTCGTCCGGATCAAGCGGATCAAAGACGGCAAGGTCCAGAGCGCCAGCGTCGATCCGGGCAGTCCCGAGGCCGACGCGTTCTACGCCCAGTTCTTCCCCGCCCTGGTCAAGCATCTCCGCGCCAAGGGGTGGCTGGACTGCTACATGCAGCATCTGGCCGACGAGCCGATCACGATCAACATCAGCACGTATCGGGCGATGGCCAAGCTCGCGCGCAAGTACGGCCCGGAGCTGCGCATCGTCGAGGCCTGCCACACGAAGGACCTGACCGGCGCGATGGACGTCTGGGTGCCGCAGCTCAACTACCTGCACCAGGACATCAAGCACTACCAGGCCCGCCAGCGCGCAGGCGACGAGGTGTGGTTCTACACGTGCGTGTTCCCGCAGGGCGAGTACGCGAATCGGTTCATCGAGCAGCCGCTGATCAAGACGCGGTTGTTGCACTGGATCAACTACCGGCACGGCGTGACCGGCTACCTGCACTGGGGCTACAACCACTGGACGGCCGACAGCCCGTTCACGCACACGACCCGCCCCCACGGCGGTCCGCCGTACCTGCCCGCCGGCGATCCGTGGATCGTCTACCCGGGCAAGGACGGCCCGCTCGACTCGATCCGCCACGAAGCGATGCGCGACGGCATCGCCGACCACGAACTGCTCAGTCTCTTGGGCGAGCGCGACCCGGCCGCAGCGAAGCGACTCGCCTCCAAACACGTCCTGGATTTCGACCGCTACGACACCGACATCAAGACCTTCCGCGCCACGCGACGAGAGATCCTCGAGCGGCTCTAAAAAAGGGACATTCTACTTTTCTGCCGGGTCGCCAGACTCGCGCCGACGGCTGGCGGTCGTCAGAAAAGTAGAATGTCCCCTTTTTGCCCTTTTTGCGCGCCTGTCACTGCACCTACTTTGGGTTGGGCGTGCAGTCGCCTGGCTCCAGGCCCAACGCCCACTTGATCCCGCCCAGCAGGTGCTTCTGGAAGAGCGGGGCGTTCCAGGTCCGCTTGCTGTGGCCCAGGGATGTATAGAAGACACGGCCCTTCCCGAAGGTGCGACACCAAGCCACGGCGTAGTCGCCGTTCTTGCCGTAGAGCAGGTCCGGCTTGTTCATGTTTGTCTTGGCCGTGTTCAGACTCATCAAGACGCGCTGGTTCCTTCGCGAATACGGCGGGCCGATCTGGTAGATCTCCTCCTGGATCTTCCAGTCGGCGGGCAGCATCTTGGTGGCGGGGTGCTTCCGATCTTCGACGGCGATCGTGACCGCCGGCCCATCCGCCGTCCAGGGATGGCCCCCGAAGCTGCCGCCGATCATCTCGTTGTAACCGGCACCCCTGTAGAACTGGTCGACCGCATTGTGGATGCCGATGAAGTTCCCGCCGTCCTTGATGTAGTCGAGCAGGGTCGTGTAGACCGCATCGCTGTTGGGCAATGGGCCCATCACGAACCACATGACCGCGTCGAACTGGGCCAGGTACTCTGGCGTTACGCAGGACAGGTCGATCTGGTCTTGCGTCTCCTTGAGGTAGCCCTTGTTGGTTGTGGCCGCAAAGACACCCGAATCGGCGCCTAGCTTGGTGACGACCTCTTCGCTCAGTGCCAGGCAATCGTGCTTGTGGTCGGTGCCGTACGTCCAGTACAGAATCTTCTTGGGCTTGGCCGGTGGCTTTGCCTCGGGGTTGAGCGACGGGCCCTTCTGGTCACTACATGAGCACAGCGCCATCAGCAGTCCCAGGCATACGACGTGTCTCAGTTTCATGGTCGTCTCCCTTCTTCGACTACGACGTGCGAACTCAGCCATGCGAACCGCCTCTGCCGCCCCCTCACTACACCCCTTCAAGGCAGGCACAAGCGGTTATGGTATGATGTCGCAGCGTTGTCGACAAGACACGGAAAAGGGGACATTCTACTTTTTTCCAGGGCGCGCCCGGGCGTGTTGAAGGCGCGGAATGCTCCGTCCCCCCTCAGGTGGATCGATGAGGTGGATCGCCCGATGACGGACGACGCGTTGGCTGCGATGCGTCAGAGCGTCGACCGGCGGACCCCGTAGGGGGCCAAACCTGGCGCCGCCGGACGGCCGTTCCGCCCGGCATCGAGTCCTCGTTGCGACCACCTAGCCGCCCACGCAGGGGCGCAGACCCACAAGGCAACCCCAGCGCCCCGGCAAAAAAGTAGAATGTCCCCTTTTTTACCTTCCCCTTTTTTACCGGCTTGAGACGGCGAGCAGGTACGTGGCGTTGTGGGGGAGCCAGGGCTCGTTGGTCTCGAATTGGGGGATGGTATTGGTGCGCATGTCGAATATTGGCTTGTCAGGGCCGGGCTGTCGCCGTGCGATGCCGTTGCAGACGGCGCCCGGCACGGCGCCCCGCCGATGTCCCGGGATGGAGAGGTACCTGTGGTGGTACCTGGGCGGATTGAAACTGCCTTGGCCCTCCATCATGCACAGCCCGAACGGATTGCGGCCCAGGACCCAGTCAATCTGTCTGGTGGCCAGCGCGAGGAAGGCGTCGTCCTTCGTGAGCTTCCAGGCGCACGTCAGGGCCCATGCCTGCATGAGATACATGGTGTTCTGGGCGACGTGATGCGTCCCCCACGGCACCGAGAGGAAGAAGACGGGCTTGCCGCCCTGCACCAGCTTGCTGATCTT
>CAYMLO010000128.1:0-29253 GCA_964390905.1 uncultured Planctomycetales bacterium
CGCCCGGACATGGCCCGATTCCACCAGGAGCTCATCGGCCGTCTCCATATGAAGGGAACCATGGCGATGCGCACCGTCACCAGTCGGGACGGGGGCTTTACGTGGGACCGCACCGTCAGTCGCGAGGCCTGGATTCCCCACGGTAAGGAGCACGACAGCTACGACCGACTGGTCAGGCTCCATCCCGCGCCGGTGCGTATGGGGGACGAGGACTGGTTCTACTGCACCGTGATCAATGGGGACCATGGCGCGGGACCGGACTACTACCGCGGCCGCGCACCGAAGCACCAGGGCGCTCTGTACGTACAGAAGCACAACCGGTATGTAAGCCTCACGGCGGACCGCACGCCGCAGATCCTGATCACCAAACCGATCAAGGTTACGGGCCAGACACTCCAACTGAACGTGGACGCCAGCCATGGCGAGGTGGCCGTCGGGATCGGCCTCGACAAGCCGATGACGATATTCGGCACGGCGGCAATCCTGCCGAACTACATGGTCCGGGATCGCAGCGGCAAGACGCACCTGGAGGAAGGCTTCCGTCTGAAGGAATGCCAGCCGGTTCGCGTTGACAGCATTGAGCATGATGTCCAGTTCAAGAATCCCAGCCTGGCCTCGCTCAAGGGAAAGACGGTGCGTCTGTACATCATGGTGCGGGACGCCGACGTGTACGGCTTTCGATTCATGTAGGCAGGCCCAGGAACGTTGGGCGTGTAGACAGATTCCGCCCCTCGCCAGAGTCTCCGCCCCCAGACGGACGTCGCCTGCCCTTGCTGAATGGGGCGCTGAGCTATCAGGTTAGCATGACGGACGATGACGTGCTCTGTCTCGTGGGGACGCTCGTTCCCATAGACCGCCCGAAGGCCAACTGGAGCCCGGGCCAGTATTGACAACAAGGTCTATTGGCTGACCGTTCCCTGATTTCCGAGGCGCCCACGTATAGCCGCGCGTGCCCCTAATCCAAGCCGCGTATGTGGAGCGCGCCCCTCCAGGGATCGCTTCCCTTGGTCCTGGCCATGACTCGCAGGCCGGTTTGGCCCTTTGGATCGAGAGTCACTTGGGCAGTGCGGTTGATGTTCCATGCGTGTGGGCGAGCCAGCTTGGTGATCAGGCGCGGTGCTTCCGTCCCGCCAATGACGGCAACGGCTTCGCGTACCTCCAATGCCGCCCGACCGCCTGTCCTTCGGAACTCCACCTCATACTGTCCCGGGGCGCGGACGTGAGGCGTCAGATCAATGTCGATGGTCTGCCACTGGTCCGTCAGCCTGATCTTCTTCCACTCGGCGACTTCCCGCCAGCCGCCGTCCACCCGACTGAGCCCCACTTGGGCCTGACCTTTCTCAGAGACTTCATACGCGGAAAAGCTGCGGATAACGGGCTTGTCGACGGCCTTCGTGACGCGGAGGCGCAGGGCTCCGACCAACACCGTATCGATCACGTCGATCCGTCTGTAACCGATTGAGCTGCCATCGAGCAGCTTCTTCCATGTGCCCTCGACCAGGCCGTCCACCTCATAGGTCCGTACAATCTGTCCATGGCGGATGTTTTCCTGGGTGATGACGTGGTTGACCCGGATGGGTCGATCGAATCTCAGCTCGAGCGTCCGACCCTTGCCGGCGGTTTCGCCCTTCTTGTTCTCGTAGATGCGACGGATTGCCCGACCGAACTCCTTGTACCGTTTGACGTGGGATTCGGGGATCAGGCCGGTCGTGTCCGGCGTGGCGTTTAGCAGTAACACGCAACCCCGACCCACGGACGCGTAGTAGATCTTCATGAGTTGATCGAGCGACTTGATCATGTGATCCGTGTTGGGCGCCCAGAACCATTTGTGGTCCAGCAGCGTCGTGTCCATTTCCATCGGCAGCCACACGTCACCGTCGGGATCACTGTGCCGGCCGGTGGAAACGCCCGTGATCGCGTCCTTCTTCTTGACGGCCTGCCAGGTCGGATACGGCGCGATGCCCTTCTCGTTCCCCGGCCAGCGGAGGGTCGCGTGCGGTCCCTGGAACACCATGGCCTTCGGGGCGTACTTGCGAAGGATATCACCGACCTCGATGACACAACTGCCGTCGAACCAGACTTCCGAGACCTCGCCGTATTTCGTGAGCACTTCGGTCCACTGCTGGCGAAGGACCTTGTTGTAGGCCTCCTGCTTGGCCGGGTCCTTGGTGCGCCCTCCGCTGCCGATGCCGGCGCCCCATTGATCATCGCCGGGGTAGACGTAGACGCCGAGTTTCAGGCCGTGCTTCTTGCAGCTCTTGGCGAGTTCGCCCAAGACGTCGCCCTTGCCGTCTTTGTACGGGGTGTTCTTGATGCTGTAGTCGCTTGTGGCGGTCTGCCACCAGCAGAAGCCGCCGGTGTGCTTGGCCACGAACAGGATCTGCCTTGCGCCGAACGACTTGGCCACTGCGCACCACTGGTCCGTATTGAGTTTCGTCGGGTTGATCTTGCTCAGCGGCGTGGAGTGATTGTCGTACTCCCGGCCCTGCCAGGAGCAGGGGTCAAGGCACAAGAACATCTGGATCTCCATCTGGTGCCAGGCGATTTGTTCGGGTGTCGGTATTGCGCAGGGGTTCGGTTGACCGGCCATGCATTGGCCGGCCAAGATCGCCACGCAGAGCGCCTTGCAGATGGTTGGTTTCATATGCCACCCCTTCTCCCGCTTGCGAGCCATCCGTTGGCTTCCATGCCAAGCCCAGGAACGCCATGGATTCTAGCACACGCATCGGATCTGTTCAGCGGGCGCAAGGCCGACTGCATACACGTTCCGTCATCTGCGGTGCTTCGGCACTGAGCCAGATTTCTCGTAAGAACTTTTCGGAAAACATTTTACAGTTATCATGGCTCGCGCTTGACTTTGAACGCATGTCTTATATACTTGTTAAGAACGGCTGTTCAAAACAGATGTTCATTCGCTTCTCTCAGGAGCGTGACGCATGGCGACAGACGAAACATGCACGAAGATCGCGGATGCGGCCGGACGAATCTTCGCCGAGAAGGGGTATCGGGACGCGACGGTTCGCGAGATTTGTCAGGCTGCGGATGTCGGGCTTGCGAGCGTCAACTACCACTTCCGGGACAAGCAGCAGCTCTATGCACGTGTGGTCGAGATCGCATTCGACTACGTGCGAGAGCATCGGCCCCCGCCCCCCGACCCTCCCGCTGGCACGCCTGTCGATGACTGGATTCGAGGGTTGATCCTCGATCTCACACAGCACGTCCTGCGGGACAAGGACGATTCATGGCAGGACCAGCTGGTGACGCGTGAAGTAAACGACCCCACGCCGGCTTGCCAAGACCTCATCCGCAGTCGGATCACAGATTACCTCGGGTCGCTGTTCCGCGCGTTTGACGTGGTGTTTCCACCCGAGACGCCGGCGCATGTTCGTTGGCGCTTCGCCTTCAGCATCATGGGCCAATGCATGTTCTATGACGTCCACCGTTCCCTGCTACGGTTGTTGGTTCCGGACGAGTCCGACGGGCCTCCCTACCAGATCGGGCAATTGTCCGAGCACATATCGCGCGTCTGCCTGGCCGCGCTGGGGCTGGCGCCGCCTTTGACGAAGCGCGAGGCGGGGGGTGAACAATGACTGCGGCCGAATCCCATGACCTGTCGGCTCAAGGCCGTGCCCAGACGCAGTCACAGACCCGTGCAGGGCAGGACCGGCGCCTGAAGCGCCTTGTGGCCCGAGGGGTGGCTGCCTGTGCGCTGATGGCGGTGGTGGGCACAGCAGCGCTTCTGGCGCTTGGCGATGGCGAGACCGCTCCGGCGCAAGCACCGGAGCAGCCCGCGCGTCAGGTGAACGTTGTGGTCGCCAAGGCGCGCATGATGACTTTCCGTCGGAGTCTCACCGTTCAGGGAAACGTCCAGGCCAGGCGCTTGGCAATGGTGTCTCCACGAGTCGCGGGGGTGCTGGAAGCCCTCTTCGTCGACGAGGGGGACGAGGTGGAAGCCGGGAAGACACGCCTGTTTCAGACCGACTCCGTCAAGCTCGGCGAGGCCGTGGAGATGAGCAAACACGGCGTCGCCGTCGCCGAAAGCTCGCTGCGAGTCAAGCGCGCCTCTCTGGAGCGGGCCCAGGCCGAGTACGACAAGTCCGAGTTCGACCGGCGGCGCTATCAGACGCTACGCGAGAGGGATGTGGTTGCCGAGACCGAGATGCAAGAGGTCAAGTTGAGCTATAGGCAGGCCGCGGCCACGCTGAAGCAGGCCGAAGCCCAGGTCGCCCTGGATGAGGCGGAACTGCAACGGGCTCGCTCGTCGCTGGCGATCGCACAGAAGGACCTCGCCGACTCGCTGGTCAAGGCGCCGATCAGTGGGCGGATTGCGGAGCGTTACCAGGAACCGGGTGAGATGGGCAATCCGGGCCAACCGGTGCTTCGGATCGAAGACACGTCGCTGGTGGAGGTGTCGGCTTTCCTTCCGGCGGTCGCCTACGGACAGATCGAGCCAGACCGAACCATGATGCACGTTGCCGTCAATGGCGTCGCCGTCGGGGAACACCCCGTCTCATACAAGAGCCCGACGATCGACGCCGCGCTGCGCACGTTCGAGGTCCAGTGCCTCATACAAGACCCCCCGTCGGCCGTCGCCCCGGGCGCGATGGCCGACGTCCAAATCGTCCTGGAACGTCGTCAAGGGTTGGGCGTGGCCCGCGACGCGATCCAAGAGCGCAGCGGCAGAACGGTGGTGTTCGCCATCAGTGACGCACGCGCGCGGATGATCCCGGTGGAGGTGGGGCTCGAGACGGAGGGATTCGTCGAGATCCGGTCGGGCGACCTGAAGGAGGGAACCGACGTGGCGGTCATGGGGGGCGTCTTCCTCGAAGCCGACTCACCGGTACGGGTGTTGCGGGGGGATTGAGCGATGTTTCTGTCCGACGCATCCGTCAGACGTCCGATTGCCATGTCCTGCCTGATCATCGGCCTGTCGCTGCTGGGGGCCAATGCCTATCGGAAGCTCGGGCTCGAGCTGATGCCCAAGCTGGACGTCCCTTACATCACGATCCTCACGGTGTATCCCGGCGCCAGCCCGGCGCAGATCGAGACGGACATCGCCAAGCGCATCGAGGATCAGGTGGTCACGATCGATGGCCTCAAGCACGTCAACTCCTCGTGCATGGAGAACGTTTGCCAGACCTTCCTGGAGTTCGATCTCGAGGTGGACGTGGACATCGCCGCCACCGACGTGCGAGAGAAGCTGGATCTGATCCGGGCGGACTTCCCGGAGGATGTGGAAGACCCGAAGATTCTCAAGTACGACCTCAACGCCAAGCCCGTCATTCAGTTGGCGCTGGCGGGAGACGTGTCGCTCGACGAGCTGTATGACTACGCCGACAACACCCTGCGCGACCGGATCACCGTGATATCGGGCGTGGCCGACGTGGAGTTGATCGGCGGCGCGAAACGTGAGGTCCACGTCCTGTTGAACCGGCGAGAGCTTGCCGCTCGGGGCCTCTCGAGCACGCACGTGCTCCAGGCCGTTCAACAGGGCATTCGGATCATTCCTTCCGGGCGCGTCCGCGAGGGCGGGACCGAGTACTCCGTGAAGTTTGACGCGGACTACGATGATGTCGCCGCTATCGCGGAACTCGAGATCGCCAACGAAGAAGGCCGGCGCTGCTACCTCAAAGACGTCGGACGTGTGGCGATGGCCACGGAGGAAGTGCGGCAGAAGGCCAGCATTGACGGATGCCCTTGCGTGGCCATCAAGGTGATCAAGAAGGCCGATGCCAACCCCGTTCGGGTCGTGAACCGTGTCAAGCAAGCCATGGCCAGCCTGGAGCGAAGCTTGCCTGGGGGAATGCGTTTGGCTTGGATCACCGACGACGGGCGGTTCATTGAGGAGACCGTCAACAGCGCTTGGGTGAACATCGCACAGGGAATCGGGTTGACGGCTCTGATCTTGTTTCTCTTCCTCTACAACTTCCGGTCGACGCTGGTCGTCGCCGTGACCATGCCCCTGACCATCGTCATCGGCATGTTCTTCATGCAGCTCATGAGCTTCACGTTGAACACGTCGACCTTGTTGGCCATCGGAATGTCGGTAGGGATTTTGGTTACGAATTCGATTGTCGTGCTGGAAGCCATCGTCAAGCGTCTCGATGAGACCGGAGACGTCAAGGCGTCCGCCCGTCTCGGCACCAGCGAAGCCGCCGTGGCCGTTCTCGCCAGCGCGGGCACCAACGTGGTGGTGCTCTTCCCGCTGGCCATGATGCCGAGCCGGGTGGGGCTGTTCCTCAATCCCCTGGCGCTGACGATGGTCATCATGACCGCAGTCTCACTCTTCGTCTCCTTCACGCTCACGCCCATCCTCTGCTCGGTCATCCTCAGGCCCAAAGATGCGAACGCACGATCGCTCTTGACGCTCATGGAGCGAGGCTGGAACTGGATGTTCGGGTGCCTCGTCAGCGGGTATCGCCGCGTGCTGCTTCTCAACGAGCGGCGCCGACCGGTGGCCGTCCTGCTCTTGCTGGGCGTGGTGGTTCTTCTCGCTCAGTCGCTGTCCCTGGCCAAGACGGTGGGGTTCGGGTTCTTCATCAACCCCGACCAGGGACAGATCTTCGTCAAGCTCGAGTTTCCCACCCGGTATGACCTCAAGCGCTCCGAGGAACGGGTGGCACAAGTCGAGGCCATCTTGGAGGGCGTGCCCGAGGTGCGGCACGTGCTGAGCACGATCGGCAAGGTCGAGGGGATATTCGGGCAGGCATCGGAAGGCGTCTACCTCGCCCAGATCCTGCTGAAGCTCTCGGACAGGGACGAGCGGTCGCTGACGATCGATGAGCTGTTGGCCGACGTGCGCTCTCGCGTGTCCGGACTGCCCGACTGCATCGTCACGGTCAGCATGCCCTCCTTCATTGGCGGTCAGCAATCGGACGTCGAGTTGGAGATCGCCGGCGACGACCTGAAGGCCCTGGATGGACTTGCCATGAAGGCCCAGGCCTTCTCGCGTGACCAGGGCCTGTTGGACCCGGACACGACGGTGCGGGTGGGCAAGCCGGAGATACGCATCCTTCCCCGACGGCCGACCCTCGGAGATTTGGGCATGCCCGCGACCGGACTGGGCCTTGCGCTGCGGGGCAATCTCGAGGGACTCGAGGCGGGTACCTTCAAGAAGGACGCTCGCAACTACGACATCGTCGTCAAGTTCGAAGAAGAGGAAGGTAAGGGGCAAATCGAACGCTTCCTCTTCCCGGGGAAACCGGGACAGCCGCTGCTGCTGGGGAATCTGGGGGATCTGTCCGAATCACTGGCACCGGTCCAGATCACGCGTGTCGATAAGCGCCGCGTGTCGAAGCTGTACGCCAACCTCGATCGAGACAAGCCGATGGGGACCGCCGTGAACGAACTGAGTGCCGCGATCGATGAGAAGGCGGATCTGCCTCCGGGCTACGACTACCGGTTCGCCGGAATGTACGAGTCGATGCAGGAGGGCCAAGCCGGCTTTTTGGAGGCGGCGATCAGCGCGATCATTCTCGTGGTTCTCGTTCTCGCCGCGATCATGGAGTCCTTCAAGCAGCCCGTCCTGATCTTGGTCACGCTTCCGTTGGGCCTGATCGGAATGCTCTGGGCGCTATTCGTGACCGGAGAAAGCATGACCATCTTCGTCCTCATGGGCGCCGTCATGCTGATCGGCATCGTCGTCAACAACGCCATCCTGATCATGGACCAGCTCAACCTTCACGTCAGAGAGGGCGTGGCGCGACACAACGCCATGGTGGAGGCGGCCACAGAACGGTTCCGCCCTATCGTCATGATTACGCTGGCCGCCGTCTTGGGGATGATGCCCCTGGCACTCGGCCAGGGCATCGGGGCGGAGATGCGCAACGGCGTCGGCATCGCCTCGGTCGGCGGGATTCTCTCGTCGGGTGTGCTGACCCTCTTGGTAGTACCCATCGTGTACGACCTCTTCACACGGCGTGAGAAGGCCCCGGGATAATCCTGCCAACAATCGCATAGGGGCGTCAGTGCCGAGAACACGCGCGCCCTCCTCGGTCCGTTCGACCGCGACACGGTGGCGACGGCGGCCGATGGCATCAAGACTCACCTCCGAATCTCGACAGCCTTGCTCAGAAGGGCGGATCCTCTTTAGCTTGCAGCGCGCAACACCATGGGGCGCTAGTGTAAATGACACTTCAAAAAAAGAACTAAGGCTGGATCTGTCCTCGGCCGATCTCTCTACCGAGCCGACGGTGGGGCGAGGGCGACGCCATATCCCTCACGGAAGGTTGCACATGTCGACCAGAAGCGGCCGCCAATCGGGATCGAGAGAGGCACATGGCATTGTTCGATTCACGAGGGACTCCCACAAGCCTGGCCCATGTCCGATCGCCGCGAGGACAAGGCAGTGCCTGGTTTCTTCCAGGATGTGCGCAGCAGCGCTTCGGACTGCACCCCCCCACGGATAATCTGTAAGCTCCCCCGCGAGCAGAGCGGCCAAGAATCGCAGAAAAAGACGCCAATAATCTGTCTATATGCCATCGGACCATTCCATAGGGACGCGGTCTTCGTCCGTTCGTTCCCCGTCGTCCTGACGCTCCTGCTGACTTGCCAAGCGCAGCAAGTCCTTGCGGCGACTGCCTACCGATCCATCGGGACCGACGGAGGCGTCCTGTATACCGAAGGAAAGGCCTCCGTTCAGGCTGGGTCGAGCACGGTGACCTTCTCCAACGCGGTCGACCTTCCGGGCGACGTCGGTCAAGGGGATCGGCTCACCCTGGATCCAAAGGGCGCCAATGAAGTCGTCTTCATCTTGTCTAGAGACAGCGCTGGTCAGGTCACCCTCCAAACACCAGCGACGAACCCTCACACCGTGGTGGACTACACCATCACCCGCGCGTACACCACCATCCAGGGCTGGGAAGACGATCGCCAGGGGGACCTGGTGGCCACAGACCGGATCGAGGTGGGCGTTTGCTACAACGACGGTGCGTTTGATGAACTGGTCATGATCGACGGGTCCACGACGGATGCCGACCACTACATGCATCTCACCGTGGCGCCCGGTCATCGCCACAATGGGATCGCAGGGCTCGGTGTCAGGATCGAGCCAACCGCGGCGGGGCACGCCATCCTGATCCAGGACGACCACACCCGGGTCGAGTGGTTGGAGATCACGGACTGGAGCACCAAGACCGTCGGGAGCTATGACGGCATCAACATCAAGGCCGACAATGTGCTGATACAGTACGTCCTTATCCATGACGACGGCAACGGCGAGGTGACCAACCCGGATTGCAACGGCATCACGCTCGAGCTTTCGAACATGACGGCCACCGTGCGCAACAGCCTCATCTACAACATCGCGCGGTCCGGCATAGCGATACACCTGGTGGCTGGCGCTACCCTGAACATCGAGAACTGTACCCTCTTGCGGTGTACGCAAGACGACAGCAATTCATCGGGATATGGCTGCGTTGGTCGCTACGGGGGATCGGGAACGATCAACGCCAAGAACGTCGTTGCCATGGACGCGGGGCTCTCCGGAAGAGACTTCTTCGGGACCGGGTGGGGGACGTCCTCCAACAACCTCTCGTCGGACGACACTGCCCCTGGGTCTTCGTCCTTGACAGACAAGTCTTCTGCCGACCAGTTCCTGTCGGTGGAGGTAGGGAAAGAAGACCTGCATCTACAAGACGGCGCGGACGCGATCGATGCCGGCGTCGATCTGTCCGAGGGTTTTGAGGACGACATAGATGGGATGATCCGCCCGATCGGAAAGACCTGGGACATCGGCGCGGACGAATACGGCTCGCCGGGGGTTACGATCACCGAGTCTGGCGGGTCAACAGATGTCGACGAGACAGGCCCGACTCTAGACGCTTACACGGTCGTGCTCGACTCACAGCCGACGGCGGAGGTGACGATTACGGTCACCCCGGATGGCCAGGTTGACCTGGGCGCCGGCCCGAGCACAGCGATCAAGCTCACCTTCACCCTTGGTGATTGGAATGTGGACCAGAAGGTCGTCGTCACCGCCGTGGACGATGCGGTGGCCGAGGGCGCTCACATCGGGACGATCACGCATTCGGCGACGAGCGGCGACGCCAACTACGACGGGATCGGCATCAAGACTGTGGAGGCCAACGTGGCCGACGACGACACGGCGGGGATCAGCGTGTCCGCCATCAGCGGACCGACCACCGAGGTGGGCGGGACGGCCACGTTCACGGTCGTGTTGGATAGCGAGCCCACCGGAGACGTCGGCCTTGGCTTGACCAGCAACGATACGACCGAAGGAACAGTCTGGCCGGCATCGTTGACGTTTACGCCCGAGGCCTGGGACGTTCCTCAGACCGTGACGGTTACCGGCGTGGATGATGACGTGGACGATGGCGAGGTCGGCTACACGATCGTCACGGCCGCCGCCGCCAGCGCCGATCCGTTCTACGATGGGCTTGATGCGAGTGATGTCGACGTGACGAACACGGATGATGACACGGCAGGGATCAACGTGTCAGCCATCAGTGGCCCGACCTCGGAGATGGGCGTGACGGCCACGTTCACGGTCCGCTTGGGTAGCGAGCCGACTGCCGACGTCACCCTTGGCCTGAGCAGCGGCGATACGACCGAAGGGACGGTCTTGCCCGCATCGCTGACGTTCACGCCAGAGAACTGGGATGCTTCCCAGATCGTCACGGTCACCGGGGTCGATGACGATGTGGACGACGGGGACGTTGCCTATAAGATCGTGTTGGCCGCCACCAGCCCAGACGCCAACTACGACGGCCTCGATCCAGACGGTGTGGAGGTGAGCAACACGGATAACGATGTTGCAGGCGTCCAGATCGCCGAATCGGACGGTTCGACAGCGGCGTCGGAGGCGGGGCCGACGTCAGATACGTACACCGTGGTGCTGACCAGCGAGCCGACGGCTGACGTCGCGATCACGATTGATCCGGACGACGAAACCGACCTGGGCGAGGGTTCCGGTCAAGCCATAGAGCTGATCTTCACGAGCAAGAGTTGGGACGTGCCTCGTACGGTCGTGGTAACCGCGGTGGACGATGCGGCCGCGGAAGGCAACCACACATCGACCATCGTTCATTCGACGACGAGCGACGACGCCGGGTATGACGGGATCGCCGTGCAGGATGTGGCTGTTGACGTGACGGATGACGATGCGGCGGGCGTCTGCATCTCGGAATCCGCCGGCTCGACCGTCGTGTCGGAGGCGGGACCGACGTCGGATACGTACACGGTGGTGTTGACTGGCGAGCCAGCGGCCGACGTTACGATCACGGCCACGCCGGATGATCAGACCAATCTGGGTGCGGGTGCTGGGGTCCCGATCGACCTGGCGTTTACGGCGGCAACCTGGGATCAGCCGCAGACGGTGACCGTGGCCGCCGTGGACGACGCCGTTGCGGAAGGTCCTCACACGTCCACGATCGGGCACTCGGCGACGAGCAGCGATGCTCAATATGATGGGATAGCTGATGAGAACGTCTCCGTCGAGGTGACGGACAACGATGCGGCAGGCGTCAGCATCACGGAATCCGACGGCTCGACAGGCGTTTCCGAGACGGGACCCACGTCAGATACGTACACGGTGGCGTTGGCCAGCGAGCCGACGGGCGCTGTGACAGTCACCGCCACGCCGGATGATCAGACCGACCTGGGCGCGGGCGCGGGGGTCTCGGTCAACCTGACGTTTACGACAGCGAACTGGGGTGAGCCGCACAGCGTGACCGTGGTGGCCGTGGACGACGCCGTCGTGGAGCGGTCTCACACATCGACGATCACCCACTCGGCGTCCAGCGGGGATGCAAGCTACAACGGCATTGACATTGGCGGTGTGACCGTTGAGGTCTTGGACAACGATGCGGCAGGCGTCAGCATCACGGAATCCGATGGCTCGACAGACGTTTCCGAGACGGGACCCACGTCAGACACGTACACCGTAGCGTTGGCCAGCGATCCGACGGGCGCCGTGACAGTCACTGCCACGCCGGATGATCAGACCGACCTGGGCGCGGGCGCGGGGGTCTCGGTCGACTTGACGTTCACGACGGCGAACTGGGGCGAGCCACAGACCGTGACCGTGGCTGCCGTGGACGATACCGTGGCGGAGGGGCCTCATGCATCGACGGTGACTCACTCTGTGACGAGCATTGACGCCGACTACGATGGGATTTCCGTCGAGGATGTTGCTGTGGACGTGACCGACAATGATGTCGCAGGCGTCCGAATGGCCGAATCCGACGGGTCGACAGCGGCATCGGAGGGAGATGCGCCCTTGGATTTCTACACGGTGGCCTTGGACAGCAGGCCGACCGCGAGGGTGACGATCACCGCTACGCCGGACGATCAGACCGACCTGGGCGCGGGCGCTGGGGTCCCGGTCGACCTGACGTTTACGACCGCGAATTGGCATGAACCGCAGTCCGTGACAGTCACCGCGGTGGACGATGCGGTGGCAGAGGGCGATCATACGTCGACGATCGTGCATTCAGCGACCAGCGACGATCCAGCCTACGACGCTGCGGCGATCGCGGACGTGACCGTTGAGGTCTCGGACAACGATGCAGGGGGGGTCAGCCTCACCGAGTCGAATGGCTCGACGAGGGTGTCTGAGGCGGGGCCGACGTCAGATACGTACATGGTGGTGTTGACCAGCGAGCCGACGGCCGACGTGACGATCACGATCGATCCGGACGACGAGACCGACCTCGGCGATGGCCCCGGTCAAGCCATAGACGTGACCTTCACGACCGCGAGTTGGGGTGTCCCGCGTGCGGTTGCGGTGACGGCGGTGGACGATGCTGCGGTCGAAGGGGACCACACGTCGACCATCACTCACTCGGCGACGAGCGGCGACGTTTACTATGACGAGATCGTCATCGCGGACCTGGTGGCCAATGTCGAGGACAATGACACGAGCGACAAGGTGGCGGGAGTAGCTATCACGGAGTCCGACGGCTCGACGGCTGTGTCCGAGGCGGGTCCGACCGCAGATGAGTACACGCTGGTGTTGCAGGGCAAGCCAACGGCTGTCGTCACGATCACAGTCGACCCCGATGATCAGACAGACCTGGGGAACGGCCCGGGCGCACCTGTCGATCTGACGTTCACAATGGCGAACTGGGACCGGCCACAGACGGTGACCGTGGTAGCTGTTGAGGATGCCGTGGCCGAGGGCGTTCAGACCTCGGCAATCACACACACGTCGACGAGCGGGGACGCCGACTACAACGGGATCACGATCGACACCGTGATCGTCAGCGTCGAGGACGATGACGCCGTCGGCGTGAGGATCACCGAACCCAACAGCGCGACGGCGGCGGCTGAAGGCGGCGGGACCTACTTCTACGCCTTGGCCTTGAGTTCCCAACCGACCAGCGAAGTGACCATTACGATCACCCCGGATGGCCAGCTCGATGTGGGCGCTGGCCCCGGCACTGCAAGGCAGCTGACGTTTGACGGTGGCGATTGGTCCGTTCCCAAGACTGTTACGGTCACCGCAACGCCCGACGACCTCGAGGAGGGATTCGACGTGGGCACGATCGAATATCGGGTCGAGAGTGCCGATGCGCGCTACGACGGTCTCCCGCTTCCTGACGTCCCGATCATTGTCTTTGCAGAGGTCTTGGATCCCAATAGCCAGGATGAAGACAGCCCGGGCGGGATGGTGGAAGCAGTGACCGTTACGACCAGGCGTTATGGCTGGTGTGGGCCGTTCGGTCCGCTCCTGCTGGGTGCGATCGCTTTGACGCTGATCGCGATGAGGTGCAGCATCGGTCCTAGCACACGGCGCACAAAACGTCGCGCCCTCGAATGAGACTGTCGAACTCCAGGGCCCCAAAGGTCCTGCGCAAGATGTTTGCCGGCGTCGAGCGGATGTCGACTGAACGGATGCCGGGTCTGCTGCCGTTTCGCTAACGGGCGATCGGTGCGGGGAGACACGCTTCGGATTGGTTTGCAGACAAGGAATTACAGCTCGCACACAGGTGTCTGAAATGGCGAGGCAATTCAACTCCCCAAACCTGATGTCTCTACCGTTGTCGAAGGGCAGACCGGAAGGCCTTCACGTTGCCGGCAGTGCCTGGCGATCGGTCGGAGCGTTGGCCAGGGGCTCCGTCGTCCATTTGGCAGCAAGCCTGCTCATCGCACTGACCTTCCG
Organism: uncultured Planctomycetales bacterium; assembly: GCA_964390905.1. Taxonomy (GTDB): domain Bacteria; phylum Planctomycetota; class Phycisphaerae; order UBA1845; family JAFGLZ01; genus JAFGLZ01. Next base: position 14,123 of record CAYMLO010000128.1, read on the forward strand.
GACGGCGCAGGCGCAGTTCACGGATGTGACTTCCAGTGCGGGCCTCGGCAGCGTCACGGGCACCTATGCCGTTTCCTGGGGAGACTACAACGGCGACGGCTATCCGGATCTCGTCGTGGGGATCGATGGTTCCCCAGGGACCCTCTTCGTCAACAACGGGAACAACACGTTTTCCCCAGGACCGGCGCTCGGCAGCGGAAGCAGAGCGGCCGTCTGGGGGGACTACGACAACGACGGCGACTTGGATTTGCTTCGCACCTTGGAGAATGGGTACCTCTACCGGAACAACGGCAACGGCACGTTCACGCTCCTCGACGGTGCGAGCATTGGCTTTGCAGGCTTCACCAACCTCGGGTCGGCCGGTTGGATCGACCATAACGAGGACGGTCTCTTGGATATCTGGGCCCCGGCTGGCCAGAGCGGCGGGAACCACATCTTCCAGAACGACGGCGACGGCACCTTCACCGATCAGGGCTCCGACGCCCTGGGGTTGACGCCGAGCGGCAACGGCGAGACTACGGTCGTGGTCGACTACGACGGGGACGGAAGCACGGACATTCTGCATCGTTTCAGCGCGGTCGCGTTGTGGCACAGTGACGGCGACGGCTCGTTCACGAACGTTACGGCCACCGCGGGAATCAGCCTTACCGGCGACGCTGGCGGCTACAACGGAACGGCGTTCGGCGATTATGACAACGACGGCGACCTCGACTTCTACGGTGCACAGTCAGGGACGAACAAGCTCTACCGCAACAACGGTGACGGGACCTTCACGGACGTGGCCGCTACCGCAGGCGTTGGGGCCGGTTCATTGACTTCGCGTGGCGTGGCATGGGGCGACTACGACAACGACGGTGATCTCGACCTTTACGTTGCCCACAGCAACGGGACAAACAACCTCTACCGCAACAACGGTGACGGGACCTTCACGGACGTGGCGGCGACTGCCGGCGTCGACGATTCCGGCGGCAGCTACGGCGTCTCGTTTGCCGATGCCGACCTCGACGGCGACCTGGACCTGTTTGTCGCCAACGCCAGCGGCGCCAGCAAGTTCTTCCGCAACGACTTGAACGACGGCAACGCCCTGAAGGTGAAAGTGACGGGAGCCGGGAGCGGCTTCTCTCCCAGAGATGGAACCGGAAGTCGCGTGGAACTGTGGAACAGCGACAGCAGCACGCTCTTGGCCATTCGCGAGATCTCCGGCGGCGAAGGATATGGCTGTCAGCGTCCCCACATCGCTCATTTCGGGGTAGATCCCTCGTTGGCCTACACGGTCAGGGTCAAACTCACCAGCGGCCTCGAGTGCGTCAGAAGCGGGGTGGTTCCCCAGTCTGAGTCGATCGTCGTCGGATCCACCCTCCTGAAGAAAACGATCGAGGTGTCCGAAGGCGCCGGGATCAACATCGTCGAGTCCGCAGGATCAACCAACGTCAACGAAGCAGGACCGACCTCGGACACCTACACGGTCACGCTGAATACCGCCCCAGCGGCGAACGTGACGGTCACCGTGGACCCGGACGATCAGACGGACGTGGAGGCGGGGGCGGGCGTGGCGATCGACCTGACGTTCACGGACTCCGACTGGGACCAGCCGCAGACGGTTACGGTGACGGCGGCGGACGATGCGGTCGTGGAAGGGGCGCATACCTCGACCCTCACCCACACGGCTGTCAGCACGGACGGCAACTACGACGGCATTAGCATCGAAGACGTCACCGCCAACGTGACCGACGACGACACGGCGGGCATCACCGTGTCAGCCATCAGCGGCCCGACGACCGAGGCAGGCGGCACGGCCACGTTTACCATCGTCCTCGACAGCGAGCCAACGGCGGATGTGGCTCTGGGGCTGAGCAGCAGCGACACGACGGAGGGGACAGCGGCCCCCGTCTCGCTGACGTTCACTTCGGGCAACTGGGATACACCTCAGACGGTCACGGCAACCGGCACGGATGATGACGCAGAAGACGGAGATACCGTCTACACGATTGTCATCGCGTCCGCGACGAGCGCGGACACCAACTACAACGGTCTGGACCCCGACGACGTCGATGTGACGAACGCAGACGACGACACGGCGGGCATCACGGTCTCTGCCATGAGCGGTTCGACCACGGAAGCCGGAGGCACGGCGACCTTCACGCTGGTGCTGAACAGCCGGCCGACAGCGGATGTGACCATCGGGCTGACCAGCGGCAATACGGCCGAAGGCACGGTCTTGCCGGCGTCGGTGACCTTCACCCCGCCGAACTGGAACGTGCCCCAGACGGTAACGGCCACGGGGGTCGATGACGACGTGGACGACGGGGACATTGCCTACACGGTCCTCACCGCCACTGCGACGAGCACAGATACCGACTACGACGGCCTCGATCCCGACGACGTCGACGCCACAAACACGGACGACGACACGGCGGGCGCAACCGTCTCAGCCATCAGCGGTCTGACGACAGAGGCCGGCGGCACGGCTACGTTCACCATTGTTCTCAACAGCGAGCCGACCGCCGATGTGACGATCGAGCTCAGTAGCGGCGACGCTACCGAGGGGACCGTCTCCCCAGCGTCATTGACGTTCACGCCCGCCAATTGGGACGATTTTCAGACCGCCACGGTAACGGGCGTGGATGACGACCTGGTTGATGGGAGTGTCGCCTACACGATCAACACGTCCGCAGCGACAAGCACCGACGCCAAGTACGACGGGCTCGATCCGGATGACGTCGACGCGACGAACGCCGACGACGACACGGCGGGCATCACGGTTTCGGGCATCAGTGGATCGACCACGGAAGCCGGCGGCACGGCAACGTTCATGGTCGTCCTGAACACACAGCCCGCGGTTGCGGTCACGGTGGGCCTGAGCAGCTCCGACACGACGGAGGGGACGGTCTTGCCGGCATCGTTGACGTTTACACCGTCTGACTGGGATACCCCGCAGACCGCTACCGTGACCGGCGCGGATGACGCCATCGCGGACGGCCCGATCGCCTACACGATCCTTACGGCCCCCGCGGCGAGCACGGACGCCAACTATGACGGGCTTGACCCCAATGATCTGAGTCTGACCAACACGGACGACGATACGGCTGGCGTCACGATCACGGAATCGGACGGCTCGACGGCGGTAGCCGAGACGGGCCCGATTTCGGATACCTATACCGTCGTGCTGCACAGCACGCCGACGGCCGACGTCGCCATTACCGCCACTCCCGATCGTCAGACGGATCTCGGTGGGGGCCCCGGAATCTCGATCGACCTGACGTTCACGGCGAGCAACTGGGATCAGCCACAGACCGTGACGGCAACGGCGGTCGACGATGCGGCGGTCGAGGGCCCCCACACGTCGGCGATCGCGCACAGCGCTACGAGCAACGACGCAGGCTACGACGACATCGCGATCGACAGCGTGACTGTGAGCGTTTTGGACAACGACATGGCTGGCGTTTCCGTCCTCGAATCGAATGGATCAACGGTCGTCTCCGAGGGGGGCCCGACCTCGGACACCTATGAAGTGGTGTTGGCGAGCAGGCCGGCCGCTGATGTGACGATCACCATCGATCCAGACGACCAGACCGATCTGGGCCAGGGCCCTGGGCAGACAATCAGCATCACATTCACGAGCGGCAGCTGGGGCGTTCGGCGTTCGGTGGTCGTGACAGCGGTGGATGACGAGGCGGTCGAGGGGGCTCACGCCTCGACGATCGCGCATGCCGCCGCCAGCAGCGACGCGAGCTACGACGGCATCGTGATCGACAGCGTGACCGTGAGCGTCTCGGACAACGATATGGCCGGCGTGGCCATCCTGGAATCCGATGGTTCGACGGTCGTTTCGGAGGCAGGCCCGACATCTGATACCTACGCCGTGGTGCTGAAGAGCAGGCCGACCGCCGATGTGACGATCACGGTCGATCCGGACGAGCAGGTTGACCTCGGCGGGGGACCGGGGCAGGCCATCGACATGACGTTTGCGAGCGACGGTTGGGACGTGCCTCGTTCGGTGGTCGTGACGGCGGTGGACGACGCGACGGTAGAGGGCAGCCACACCTCAACGATTACGCACGCGGCCGCCAGCCTTGATGAGCAATACGACAAGTTCAGCATCTCCGCCGTGAACGTCACGGTCGAGGACAACGACGGCACCGTCGTGACGATCGCGGAACTCGACAGCGCTACGGCGGTGATCGAGAGCGGCGGCACGTGCACCTACACCCTTGCCCTCAGCGCAGAACCCGAAGGTGCGGTCACCATCGCGATCCTCCCCGGACCTTCGCTCGATGTAGGCGACGGCGCGGGGGTGCCTGGCGAGCTGACGTTCGACAGTAGCAATTGGTTCATCCCACAGCCCGTTACGGTTACCGCCGTGGCGGATCAGCTCGAGGCGGGACCCCATGTGGCGACGATCGAGCATCGCGTCTCGGGCGACGATGACGGCCTGATGCTCGCCGCGCTGTCGATCTTGGTGATCAGTGGTACGCCAGAGCCCAACGTCGAGCGTGGGGACGCCAATGCCCCCGATAGCGTTGTGGAAGCAGTGACGGTCACGACGAAGCGCTTTGGTTGGTGTGGTCCGATCGGCCTGTTTCCGTTGGGTGCGATCGTGTTGACGATGATCGCGCTGAGGGACAGGATCGGTCCTCCCATCCGGCGTACAAGACGTTGTACCGTCGAATGAGACTGCCCAATCTTGAAGGGCTCCCATGGGCGAAGACACGCTCCGTTACGTGGCGATTCAGACGCAGTGATGCCCGTAAGGGTAGAGGAAGACGGAGAGTCATCCATGTATTCCTTCGAGGTGAAATGCCTGCTCATTGCACTGGTTTTCGTTGGCTTGATATGCACCGTCTCCGGGTGTGACGCGCCGATTGCCCTTGTGGGCGTGCGTCCCGTTCTGTGGCCCACGACCATTCCGGTCGCCTTCGGGTTGGGTGCTTGGGCTGCTTCCCGAATAGAGACAACGACGGTCGAGCGGCGCTGCTATGTAGACGGCGTCGAAGTGGAGTGCTCTGACATCGCTTGGCCCCTGGAGTGATCGCCGTGCAAGGCCCAAGGGGCCTTGGCGAGCTCCGCATGCCCGGTACCCCTCTTCCCAGCTGTGGTCGGTAGCCGGGCCATTCCCTGAAGACCTCCCCCTGGCGGTACGACGCGGCCTGGAACGTGGTATCATCGCGCCGGGAACGTGCGCGGGCGAACGTCACACAGGCGGGTTGTAGCCAATCGCGGAGCATTATCCTAACCGGCCTGTGCCCTTATCAGAACGGGCAGATCGGCTGGGCCTTGCATGCCGACACGATGGTCCGGAAGGAGGCGGGAGCCAACGATGATCGACGCCGACGTGGTTGATTGGCTCGGAATCTTCCATCGCGTACGGATGCCCCGTCTGACTCGTCGTCGAGAAGGGGGGGCGATTCGACAGTATCCGGGGTACCGCTCAACCGTCGCCGCTTGGATCCTCCTGGGCGCCCTGCTCGGTTCGCTCGGACGGTGCACGGCAGCGATGGGGGCCGTCGAATGCACGATCGAGGTGGACTCCGTCCTGAACCCGACGCGCTTCGGCGCCGAACGCCTGGTGGACGGCAACCGCACCGACCCGGAGAGCCGCTGGGCCTCCGCCAGGGCGCAGACCGTTCACTGGGTCTGTTTTGGGTTTGCTCGTCCGGTCGCGTTGGACCGCGTTGTCGTCCACGGACACCGGGATCCCGAACTGGCGCTTGCTGACGCAGCGATCCAGACCTACGCGGAGGGCCGGTGGCGTTGCCTTGCCAGCATCAAGGGCAACACGCTTTCGGCCGTCGAGTTTCGCTTCGACAAGACGCGAACGAACTCGCTTCGCCTATACATCACACGCGCATGCCGCCGAGACAGCACCGCCAGGCTTTTTGAGATTGCGTTCTACGACGGTTCACGTCCCGTTGTCGTGACGAACAAGGCCGGCCGGACCGCCTCGAAGCTCGGCAAGCCGCGCGAGGTCCGTGTCGGCGATTCCGCACTCCTCGGTGCGGTCACGCCCTTCGGCGTCGAGGCGCTTGGGGCGGGAAAGGCGCTGCCGAGGACGCGCAAGCTTGTCGAGGCGTACTACGACTCCGTCCTGAGCTGGAACGCCATCCTGCTCGATCGGTTCCGCTCGCTACCGACGCGTCCGGAGATGGGCTACTACGGCAGAGGTGGAAGCGCCGAGAATGACGTCCGTCCGATTACGTATGCCGCTTTCGTCAACGCCTTCATCGCCGAGACGGATCCGCCCGGGGGTGGCGCCGACGTGAATCGGCGGTCTCGATCCCGACGAGAGGCCCTGGCCGCGCTGCGATACCTGACGCACGCACACGTCACCGGGGGCGGAGCGTGTCTCAACGGCAAGGCCTGGGGCGATCAATGGCAATCGGCCATGTGGGCGCGTTCGGCCGGCATGGCCGGCTGGATCCTCTGGCCACACATGGACGGTGGATTGAAGCTTGCGGTGGCCCGAATGGTCGAACACGAGGCGGACCGGTTCGTTCGCGCACGGCCCAAGAGCAGCGAATTTAAGGACACCGGCGCCGAGGAGAACGCCTGGAACGCCCAGATCGTCTCGTTGGCCTGCAACATGATGCCCAACCACGTTCGTTCGAAGGCGTGGGATCAGGCCGCCAAGCGATACCTGTACAACTCCTTATCTGTCGCAGCGGATCGGACGAACAATCGCCTCGGCGACGACGGCGTACCCGTCCGAACCTGGGTTAGGACGGTGAACGCACACCCCGACTTCACGGTGGAGAACCACGGGCTCGTCCACATCGGGTATCTCAAGACGACGTTGGGACTGATGGTCGAGAACGCCGTCCATTACCTCGTGGCACGGCGCCCCAGGCCGGCGGCATGCCTTCATCACGTCCCCGAAGGCTTCGACGTCCTGTCAAGCTGCATGTCGTGGGATGCCGTCCCCATCTACTTCGGTGGTAACGACTGGAAGGTCGTTCACACACAGTGCGTGGATACCGTCATCTACGCGATGCTCAGCCTGCTGACCAAAGACGGTCTTGCCTCTCGCCTCGAGGGCGACGCCCTCGGCGCGCTTCGCCGCATTCAGCGGCAAGAGGGCGGATTCTACAACGTTCGCCGCGACCTCGAGTTCGGAGGATTGTGCGCCACGCGACTGATCGCTTGCTACATGGCGCACGCCCTCCTGCAGCAGGAGGTCGCGCCGCTGGCCGAGGAGGCGCTCAATTGCCGCGTCACGGGCGTTCGTTACTTGGAGTCCGCCCGCGCCCTGCTCCATCGGACCCCTACGAAGTTCGCCTCCTTCTCCTGGGGTCCCAAACGGATGGCCCTGGCCATGCCCAGAAACGGCACCTGGGTGATCTGGCCCCATTTCTCCTCCTACTTGGGTCGAATCAACGGTGAGGGTTCCTCAAGCAAGCACACCCGGCTGGAGGGAATCCGACACGAGATTCGGCCCGACGGGTTCTGGGTCGTGGGGGCGCTGAGCCGTCTTGGCGGCAAGGTCCAGCACGCCTTCGCCTATGCCTCGCTCGCCAAGGACGTCACCGTCTACATCGAACGTCTGAGCGGCCCGGGGGGCGCGAAGATTTCGGATCGCCAGACCGGCGTCATCGGCCACGAGTATGGCTTTGGGTCCAACGAGCGGAGGCTGCACGGTCGACACGGCTCGACGCGCGTTGTCGGGGAGGGCGGCCAGAACTGCGTCATCGAGCTGGACACGGACTGGCTCAACATCGGGGGGCGCGTCGGCTACGTGGTTCGGCGAATGCCGAACGTCCCGAACGTCATGCGCTACCACGATCGCGTTCGAGGAGCGGGCCGCGTGCCGAAGCTACAGGAGTGGTTGAGCCTCGTGGGCGACCGGCCCCCCGTCAGCATCTCGACCGATCCCGACTGGTCGTGCGTCGTCACCTTCCTGAACCAATCGGCGGACCAGACGGCGACATGGGTCCGGCGCATTGAATTCAGCGCGGATGCGAACCAGGCTGTCTGCCGAATCGGGCAGGACGTCGTGCACGTCGACTTCGGCGAGATGAAGGCGTCGATACGCGAGGTGGATCGCGGAGCGTCTCGCTGACGGAACGATGCTCCTGGCCGCTCAGTCGACGGACGCCCTCGTGGGCGGCCCTGCGGTGAAACTCCAAGTTGGGCTCCACGGACTCCAGGCGCCACGCTTGTCTCTGGCTCGCACGCGCCAGTAGTATCGCTTGCCTGCAATCAGCCAGCCCTTGGGCACGTGCCATTCGGGCTTGCCGGAAAACGTCAGGCGTTCCAGGTCTTGTGCGACCGTCAGACTCATGTCCGGCCGGTCGCGGACCTCGAGATGGTGGTCGACGATCGGGTCGCCATCGGGATCGGTCGCCGGAATCCACCGCAGCACGGGCGCCAGTGAGCCCGCAGGCGGTTCTTCCTCGGGAGACCGGAGCGCAGCCGGGGCTAGAGGTGGGGTGTTGGCGGAGCTCTCTTGCCAGCGGTGCGTCACCTTGACGCGCCGAGATCCGCCCGTGTCGTCCCGGTAGGCAACCTTGTTTGGACCCACGTGCAAGGTCGGCAGCGAAGGGATCGACATCTCCATATCGGTTTCGATACGCAGGAAATCGATACCCATGCCCGTCGGATCGCCAAACGCCAGGAAGTCGATCTTGACGAAGTACTCGTACCTCGCGTTCATCTGACGCGTTGCGATGAAGTCGTCGATCGACACGTCGCACACACGCAACCTGCCGCGGCGTCCATGCCAGACGTTTCGCCAGGTGCGCCCGTCGTAGGAGAGATGGACCTTCGGGAGGCGCCCCCCCTTCGGCTTGCAGGCGAAACGGACCTGGACGCGCCCGCCGACGATGCAGTACGGGCTGCGCATTTTGAAGATCAATCCCGACCCGCGGTGGCCCTTCGCGGCGTGGACGTACGGCCGCTTCCCATCGGTGGCATACAGCGCCACATTGTAGTGCTCCTCGGCTCCCTCCAGCACGTGAGGTTTGGCTAGGTCGGGCTGATAGACCATCTTGCCGTTGGCGAACTTCGGCGGAGGTGTCTCCTTCTGTCGCCAGTTGTCGTGGTACTTGCCGATGTTGTCCCAGCGGCGGACGATCGATTCACCCGGTCGCAGCGTCAGGGCCATGGTGTGGCCCTGGGCCGCTTCGTACGGCGTGCCCGTGTTGGGGCCGTAGCAGCGAGCCCGGGAGGCGTCGTACTTCGGATGATCGGGTGCGGCGAAGCCCTGATGATGCGTTCGGGTAATGAGGGGCTTGTCGGCCGCCGCTTCTGCCACGCTGATCACGCGCCGATTGTCGCGGCTGAGGTAGAAGGCCTTGCGGTCTGCATCGAGCATGTGCCAGGCGTCGTCGTAGAACACCTCGGAGACCCAGTGAGCCGAGGCGAAGTTGATCACGCGCGATTTCAGCCCGAGGCGGGACCAGATCGTGGCCATGCAGATGGCCATGGGGCCGCAACCGGTGTTCTCGTAGCAGTTGAGATGCTTGATCGGATCGTATACGTCGCCCTTCTTGACGCCGTGTTCATAGTACAGCTCCGGCGCGTTGTGGTGGTAGAAGCTGTCGCGGAAGACCTCGTAGACGGCAAACGCCTTCTCGCGGTCGGTCATGCCCGGCTTGACGATCTCGTCGACCAGCGTATCGATGGAAAACCAGTCGTGCCGGTCGTTGATCACGACACGCGGATTGACGACGTCCTGTTGGCCGACGTTCTCGAGGGTCAGCTCGATATTGGGCTGGAAGCCGGCCTGTTCCATCATGTGATGGCCGTCGAGATTGACGTATCTGGCCGTGTTGAAGCTGTCCAGCTTGCCGCCGAGGTGGATCGTGTATTCGGCGCGCCCGGTTTCGATCAGCCGCGTGAGCTCCCTGGTCGTCGGCTTGGTGGAAGCCTGTTTGGACTGCTCGCAACGAACCGGCTTGGCATTCGACATCGCGAGGATTGCCCAAGCCGCCGGGATCATCCATTGCCGCATGGTGTCACTTCCCGGTACGTGTCCTGCACCTGATCTTCAGGGGTTTGCCCGGAGCCACGTCGATCGACATGCCCTCGACAAGGGCTTGCCCCTTGAGAACACGGGGAGGTCGCTGGCCGACGCTCACGGCGTACTCCTTCTCCGGCCGGACTACGTACCACTGCGGCATCTCGTTGATGCGAGCCCAGCCGATCCTTGCTCCCCGGTGTTCCGTCCGGGGACCATCGAAACACAGCCTGCCGCGATAGGGGGCGTCGGACTGCACGGTCAAGAGGAGCTCACCGTCCCGCTGCACGGCACCGACGCAAAGCCCCGGCTGGACCGGCACGTGACGGACGCCCTGCGAACACATCATCATGTGGATACACAGCGTGCGGCCAGTGCTGCCGTCGAAATGGCCGCCGGTATAGGGGCCAAACGTCTTGGCCGGTTGTCGGCGGTGGATATGTTGCAACGTGGCCCAGTCGAGCCACGCGAAGCCGTCGCCCACCTCCGGGTAGCGGTTCCACAGGACGATCATGCTCTCATAGGAGTCGCTCCAGTCGTCACTCGACCTCGCCCGGGGCCAGAGGGTCTTTGCGTACTTGCCGTAGTCGGCCCGGCTTTCGAGCAACCAGCGAAGGGGTTTTGTGATCGCAGCGCGATAGCGATCGATGCCGGTGGCCCGATCGTAGTTCTCGTGGCCGAAGAGCACGTAGCCCCACGTGTCTGTTGGCTGATTCCATTGGCCGGCTTCCTTGGCCTTGACACAGAAGAGCCCGGTCACGGGATGCGCGGCATCGACCAGGATGCGGTCGAGGAGGCGCTCCAGCGGCTTGCGGTATTCCGCTGCCTTGGGGCGGCGGAGCTTGCTCTCCAAGATGAACAACTCGGCCAGCCCGGGCGTGAGCTCACAACCGTGATCCTGGTAGCGAACGCGCTTGATCGCGTGCTTCGGGTCGAGCAGCAACCGATCGGCGATTTCCTCGGCGGCCAGGAGGTACTTCTCGTCGCCCGAGATGGCGTAGAGCCGGGCGAGCGTCTGAAGCATATTGCCCCACGGCTCATGCCCCTTGAAGGACTGGAACACGCCGCCGCGGTTCTCCGCCTCGGCGAGCAGGGCGTCGGTCAGCCGGACCATCTCCTCGTACCAGATGTTCTCGGTGCCCATCACCTCGACAATCCGTATCAACCCGTCGCGGAGCCACTCGGAGAGCTCGCCAAACGTGGCCATTCGCCCTGGCTCGTGCGTCTTCAAGCTGTACACAGCAGGAATACCGTTGGGCGTCGCACACAGCTTGCGAGAATTCACCATGGTCTGATGGAACGTCCCGCCGGGCTCGTTATGCTCGGGAGCGACGTAGAACGCCATGAGCACCAGGGAGGAGTAGTGATCGGCCGCTTCGTTGTGGTAGTCCCAGGTCTTCCCGCGCGAGTACAGGTGCGTCTTCGGGTCGCGCTTCAACTCGATCCAGCCCCGCATCAATCGGCTGACGTTCTTCCCGCAATCGGCATAGATCTTCCCTCGCGCCTGACTGGCACGCCAGAGGTCGGACGCCCGGGAAGGCTGCGGTTCCGGCGCCGCCCACGCACCGACCGTCATGTTGACCAAGAGCAAGACCGCGCTTGCATGGACCCGTTTCTCAGACAAGGAAACCACCTCCCCGGCAGAGCAAGATCAACGACGATCGGAGCTCTCGACCACCTCGCAGGTGTTGCTGGCATGCTCGCAAGCATCTGCGCCTCCCAACACGGCGATCCCCGGAGGCGCCCAGATGAGTATAGCCGCGCGGGAAAGAAACACCAGTGCTGCTGCGATCGCGAGCTGCCGTCGCCCGGGCATAGGTGCCATGGACGTCTTCTGCAAGCTAGCGGATAGGGTCTGGGGGCTTTCGAGCGCATCTATTGGCGGGCTCTTGCGTCTTGGGCTCGCCAGCAGGCATTCCGATCGAAGACGACGTCATCGCCCACGCCGTATTCGTAGATCGTCCACGCAGTGCCCAAACCGATCTTGGCCTCTAACTCCGCAGCCGGGATCTTGTCGCAAAGATGCACGTGGTTCGTTCCAGGTTCGTGCAACAGCGCCCAGGCCTGGTAGGGGAACCCCGTCACGCCACGGACCTTGTAGTCCACGCCCGGTTTGCCGGTTTCCAGGTGCCCGCCGTAGTAGAAGCAGTCGCTGTGATCGAGTTGCTTGTCGATCTCGCACAGGCCAGCGAAGGGCATGTTGATCTCCGGCCCGTTGCGGATGACGCCGTCTTCGAAACCCACGGCGATGCCCTCGCCGATGACGCCGGATGAATCGAGCGTCAGCGACGTCCGGTTCGGTCCAGCAGGCCGGGCCTGCACGATGCGGTAACTACTCAACCGCTCACCACGGTTGTCAATGACAACGCGCCGTCCCGCAAGCGAATCAGCAAGCGGCGTCTTGCCTTCGACGACGATCGTGCGAGTGGTGCGGTCAACGGCGGCGATCTTCGCCGGCGCCGAAGCGGCAGGTAGCGTCAGGGCTCTCTCGCCGAACGTCAGTCGCGTGCCTTCGACCAAGTGCATCTCGACTACGTTGTCGTTGCGCTCTTTGATCAGGCCAAACCTGCCAGTCAGCGAGGCGTCACCGCACGCCACGCCCGAGCTGCAATCGCTGCAGGCCAGTACGATATCGCGTCCTTCCGGCACCGAGATCTCCAGCGCGATCGGCTCGTATGCGGACTCTCCGGCGCACTCCGTTCCGAGTTGCCTGATTCGTCCCAGCGTTCGGCTCCCGGCGTAGGCCTCCAGGATCGTCACGAACTGCGACCGCAGGCCCGGCCGGCCCGCTCGATGCGGCAACGCCCACTGCAGCACCTGCTTGTCCGGGGCGATGGGGGCGCCACCCCGGGCCGTAATCAACTCCGTTTCGCCCATCGGCACGAAGTTCAGGCGCAGATGGAGACGATCGTCAGTGTCATAGTCAAACGCGACCGAGGTCACGCCCGGCATCGGCCCGCGCGCCACATCCCTCAGATGGCAATAGGGGTCGAATCGTTGGCGTCCCGAAGCGTCCTTGTATCGCTGACCGTACGCGACCGTCGCCCCAGCCAGCGTGCCCTTGTCCTGTTTCACCAGGGACGTCCCGACGACGTCCATTGGCTTGGGCGTGTACGCGCCGTGCCAGCTCTGGAGATGGTCCTTGCCGTCGGCGACGCGGAAGATGTCAACGACGTACCAGGCATCGGGCGATACCTCGATCTGCGCGAGCATCCGGCGGTAGTCCGTTACGTCCGGGCCATGCTTGCCTCGTGGTTCGCTTCTTCGATAGGGGCGCTTGCTCGCCTCCATGACCTGACAGCCCGGAGCGATCGACCAGACCGTCAGCGATCCGATCACCGTCGAGCAGGGCTTCTCGTCCCGATCGACCACGACCGTATTGTGCGTCAGCAGACTCCACTCCCACGCGGACGCGAAGTTCCAGGACTGCGGATAACCGATGTTCGGCAGCAGGTCGCGACCGAACCCGTGCATCCCAAGCATCAGCGGGTCGTAGTGCGCATGGCCGCGCAGGCCGCCGTAGAACAGTGTGACGTCTCTCTGGTTCGGGCCCTTGCCGCTCCGCAGGATCGCCAGCCCATAGCCATCGAGGTATTCCGACGGCCTGACCGCACCCGTCTTGCGCGGTTGCCTCGTGATGCTCGCGGGCGACCCAACGTCGCCGACGCAGATCGTGTAGGCCCCGCCCAGCGCCTTGATGGCCGGCTTGTACGTATCGGTGAACCGCTGGAGCTTTTCGTTGGCACGGATATCGGGGAACCTGGCCTCATCCACCTTTCCCGGAGAGACCGCCTTGATCCTGGCGATCAGGTCGCCGGCGCGCTGGAAGCCGGCCCGGGCGTCGTTGTAGCTGGTCGACTCGTAGCTCGAACCGTCTTTGAGGAACTGGTTGCCCACGGTCTTCAGCCGGCCGGCTCCGTAGTAGAGCCACTCGAGCGCGTCGGTCGTGTTCGGCCGCCTCGGACCGAAGTCGTTCATGACCAGCCCGAGTGTTGCCATCGCTTCCTGAGCCCAGCCGACGTTGGGCTGGATGCGCCGATCGATGATGGCCTGGATCCCGGGCCGGAGCAGGCGGTCTTCGATGTACAGCTTGACGTCATCGCTGGTGCGGATGCCCGGGACGTGCTTGCGGGCGAAGGCCAGCAGCTCGACGTCTCCGTCAATCCCCGCGACGATCTCGTCGTAGCAGGTGGCGCTGGAAACCAAGGCGCCCGAGGACCACACGACATCCGAGATCATCCCCGAGCCTTGGCCGTAGCCCGGCTTGTACGTCCGGGCCCTTCGATCCGTGGCATTGGGATACTCAAACGCCTCCTTGAGCAAGCAGATTGCAGCCTTGTGGGCGTAGCGCGTGTCCCCCGTGATCGTGTACGCCCGGCCGAACGACCGAATCGCCGGTTGAATCACCGTGCCGTACGCGTAGTGGGAATACAGGCCGACGAAATGGTAGCGCTTCTGGTCAACGACGCAGCCCGTGCCGTCGTCCGGAAACCTACCGCCCTTCATATCCCCTGCGGCAAAGTCGTTGCTCGGATAGGTCTCGCCGCCGATCGGGCACTTGAGCTTGTAGGGCAGCTTCTCGCAGTCCACGATCCACGGATAGAAGGGATTGACCTTGTAGATCGCCGATCCGTGGATCGGACAACCCAGCTTCGGCGAGGCGAACGGGTCGTCCCCGACGGTGACCACCCGCCTGATCTTCGTCGAGGGCATGATCGTCCAGAACCACGCGTCTGGCTTGTTGACCCAGGCCTCCGCTGGGGCATGCCCCGTCAAGGCACACAAGTGTCGCTTGCTGCCCTTCAGGCAGAGCGCTCGCATGCGGTCCGATCGGCGATGCGCTGCGGCTATTCTCTGCGTGACGAGCGTGGACTGGGTCTTGACGGGGATGTCGCCGGCAGCTGCCGCCGACGAGAACGCGCAGATGACTATGGTGCACGCCGACATGGGGAATCAGCGTAGACCTCGGCGAGTCCCAAGGCAAGGTATGTTGGGCGGCATCGCTGCGTCGCGAGAGAACCACGCAGGATCTGGCCGCGATCCACCGATCACTCGATCCCGCATCGCTTCGCGACCGACGGCAGGAACGTGGCCAGCTCCCCGTCGAGGATCTCGAGCTTGGCGCGGATCATGTCGGCGGCGTGGGGAAAGGTGTGGTCGCCGCCGTAGTAGCAGTCGA
>CAYMLO010000129.1:0-29068 GCA_964390905.1 uncultured Planctomycetales bacterium
GCCCACGTCGGCCAAGATCCGCGTCAACCGGTCGACCCTGTCCTGGGCGGCGGCCAACTCCTGCTCGAGCTTCACCATCTCGGGCGTGGCCGGCGCGAGGTCGAAGTTGCTGCTGATCTGCCAGGTGACAGCGTCAAAACCCGGGGGGGATTCGGTGCACAGCAGGTCGTACATCGATTTCTCGATCTGCTCCTCGGGCACGGCGACGCCGACAGCGCAATGGCCTTGGGGATCCATATCCACCAAGAGCGTTCGCCGTCCCTGGCGGGCCAAGCAGGCAGACAGGTTAATGGCAACCGTTGTCTTGCCACACCCTCCCTTCTGGTTGGCTATCGCGATGATCCTCATCGAAACGCTCCTAGACTTGACAGACCCGGCGTGCGAGGCGGAAATGACGTGTCCTGACACACGTCCTCGGGCACTGTCTGCCTGCGTGTCCGCCCGGGACCACCCGTTGCGGTCCGAGCGTGGGGGGCGACACGCCCGATAATGTCTGTTATCTATGATCGGCTCGGCGGTGCTGGAACTTGATACTTTTTTATCGGACTAGACTTACGTCGGCGCCGGACGATCATCGTCAAAACCAGGCCCGATTTGTCGACTTAATCATCCCTGTCCGATCCGACTCGGCGATTGACACGCGCCCCCGGCGGTGGTAGCATGCCGCAAGTTGATGTAAACACGGATGATAGGACAGTGATCGGGTGCACCATGTCTCAAGATGTGAGCCATTGGGTCCAGCGGTTTGGCGGTCGGCGGGTGCTGGTGGCGGGTGGATTCGCGCTTGATCGCCACTGCTACGGGGATGCCGAGGGCATCAGCCCCGAGGCGCCGGTCCCAGTGCTGAGGCTGAAGGACGAGATCCTCCGCGCCGGCGGCGCGGGCCACGTCGCCGCCGCGTTGGCGGCACTGGGCGTGGACGTCGTTTGCAGCGGCGCCATCGGCGACGACCCGTCCGGCGAACAGCTGGTAGATCTCCTCAGCCAAGCGGGCGTTCGCACGGACGGTTTGACCGTCGTAACGGGACGGCAGACGACGACGCACACCCGGCTGATCGGGTTGGCACAACACCGACACCCCCAGCAGATGATGCGCGTCGAGCAGGCCTGCTCTGTGCCCCTGCCCCCCGAAACCGCCGACCAGATGGCCGCGGTCACGCAAGACCTCGCCAATGGGGTCGAGGCCGTCTGCATCCGCGACAGTGACGCAGGCGACTGGCCCGAAGCGCCGTGTCGCGCATCGATAGAGGCCGGTCGGCAGGCCGGCATCCCCGTCGTGATCAGCCCGGTCGTGGGAGGCGACTGGCAGGCATACCAGAACGCGACCGTTCTGATGCCCAACCGTCGGAAGCTGGCCTTGGCCGCGGGCGCGTTGGCCGACCATGCTGAGGGGCTTGCCGAGCTGGTCTGGCCGCTACTCGATCAGCTTGGCCTTCAGGGCATGGTCATCACGCTGGACCGCGATGGCGCGTTGGTGGTCCCGGCCGACGGCGAACCCACGCCGGTCCCAACCCGGGCGCGATCGGTGTATGACATCACCGGGGCGGGGGACATGATGTTGGCCGTCCTGGGCGCCGCCGTCGCGGCGGGGGCTGGCCTGGCGGACGCCGTTCGGCTGGCCAACGTTGGAGCCGGGTTGTCGGTCGAACGGTTCGGCGCCGTGACCATCTCGCGCGACGAGATCCTGGCGGACCTAGCACTGGAAGGCCCCACAAGCGTCGGCAAACTGCGCAGCCTCGACGAGTTGATGGCCGAGCTCGCGCCGCGTCGCAGCGCTGGCAGCAAGGTCGTCTTCACCAACGGGTGTTTTGATCTGCTGCATGCCGGCCACATTCAGTACTTCGGATTCTGCCGGGAACAGGGCGACATCGTCGTCGTCGGTCTGAATGGCGATGAGTCCGTCCGGGCGCAGGGCAAGGGCGAGGACCGCCCGATCAACAACCAGCTCGACCGGGCCCGCATGCTCGGCGGATTGCAGGACGTCGACTACGTCGTGATCTTCGAGGAGCCCACGCCGGAGAGCATGATCCGGACGATCCTGCCGGACGTGTTGGTCAAGGGTCAGGACTGGGCCGCCACGTGGATCTGCGGCAAGGAGATCGTCGAGGAGGCCGGCGGCCGGGTGGCCGTCGCGCCGATGATGCAGGGGTACAGCACGACGCAGCTCCTGGCCCGCATCCGGGGCATGGAGGCACGCCGTGAACGAGACGATTGACGAGCAGCTCGCCAAACACCAGCGGGCCATCGCGTCGGTCCGCGACCAGCGACAGGTCATCGAGGAGATGGCCCGTTGCCTGATCGACGCGCTCCGCAGCGGCGGGCGGGTCTACCTGGTGGGCAACGGCGGCAGCGCAGCCGACTGTCAACACATCGCCGCCGAGCTGATCAGCCGGCTCCGCCCGGGTCGGGAACGCCAAGCGTTGCCCGCCGTCGCGCTGACGACGGACACGTCGATCCTGACGGCCATCGGCAACGACTACGAATTCGACGTGGCGTTCCGTCGCCAGGTCGAAGGGCTGGTGCAGAAGGGCGACGTCCTATGGGCGTTGTCGACGTCGGGCAATTCGAGAAACGTCCTGCTCGCCATCGAGGAGGCCCGCGCCCGGGGCGCGGCAATCCTGGGGTTCACCGGCGGCAGCGGCGGCCAACTCCGCGCGTCGGCCGACCTGTGCCTCTGCGTCGACGGCGAGACGACCGACCGCATCCAGGAAGGCCACCAGTTCGCCTACCACCTCATCTGCTACCTGGTCGAGGCCGCCTTCAGAGAGGGTTAGCGCACGAAGGTGGGGGCGTGCAGCCCCGGTGCTTTCACTACACGATCGGGTTTTTCTCAGCCGGGCGCTGGGTACGAGGTTACAATACAAGGGGAACAGGAGGATCCAGCGGTGGCCATCACGTTCCTGAAGGTCAGTGTCGCGAACCCAGCGCAGCCGGAGAGGAAGGATCCACACCGATTCCTCGTCGACTCCGGCGCACTCTACTCCGTCATGCCGGAGGACGTCTTGAGAGAGCTTGGCATTGAACCCACGTCGTCGGAGGAGTTCATTCTCGCCAACGGCGAGGTTATCAAGAAGCCCGTCGGCAACGCACTGTTCGAATACAAGGGCAAGCTGCGAGCTGCCCCCGTCGTGTTCGGCGAGAAGGACATCTTTCTGCTGGGCGCTACGACGATCGAAGCTTTAGGGATGGTCCTTGATCCCATTCACAGAGAGCTCAAACCCCTGCCGATGGTAATGATGTGAGGCAGCGTCAGCCGCGAATCGGTCCCTGGCAGGCGCGTCATCGGTACGCCAACGCGACCTGCTGACCGCATCGGCTTTACACATCACGCAGGTTGTGCGAAGATCCGGCGGCACGCTTGATTGTCCCGCACCGTTTTGAACACCCCCACGCGAAAGTCGCTGGGGCGCCGGCCCATGACGCGACGGATCATCCTGACGGCCGTTGCGACGCTGCACGTGGCGGTGCTGCTCATCGCCGTCAGCCCGCCGTGCTACGCCGTCGTCGACACGCTGTTCGGGCTGCTGGACGGTCCGGACGCCGAACAGTCCGCGAGCATCGTGGACGCGCAGCGTTGGTCGACGCTGCTCGGCAACACGGCCGTTGTGTGCGGCGTGGCCATGTTGACCGCCCTCGGGCTGGGCGGCTTCTATGGCATCCTCGCGGCGCGGACCGATCTGCCAGGCCGATCGCTTCTCGTCGGCGGCGCGGTCCTGGGCGCGTGCGTTCCCGTCTACGTCAGCCTGGTCTTTGTCATCTCGTTCATCCCCGTGGGGGCGCTGACGGAATCGGCGATCGCTTGTGGCCTTCTGTACGGACTGATCTACGCGCCGCTCGCGACGGTCGTATTGGGCGTCGCGTTCCGGATGGTCGATCGGGACCTGGAAGAACAGGCGCTGCTCGACGCCGGCCCGGGAACCGTCTTGCTCCGCGTGACGTTGCCGCAGGCGGGTTGGGGGGTCGCCACCCTCGGCATCCTCGTGCTGCTGCTGGTCGGCACGGACTACACGATCACGGACATTCTGATGGTCCGGACGTTCGCCGAGGAGGTCTACACGCAGTACGCCCTGGCCCGCACGCGAGCCGGCCCGTTGATCACGGCCGCGCCGGTGTTCGTGGCACTCGCGGTGCTGTTGGTCTGGCTTCAGGTGCGATATCGACTGCTCGGCGAGGGCACGCCGTGGCAGCTGGGCGCCCGGCCTCGCGTGATCGCATTAGGGCGCTGGCGAGCGGGGGTGGCGCTGATCTGCGTCCTGCTCCCGACCATCCTGCTTGGCGTGCCCGCCTACTCCCTGCTGCGACGGATCGGGTCTGTCGATGCCTTCTTCGGCACGGCGAGGGCCGTGTGGGGCGAGCTGTCGATCTCCGCGTCATTGGCCGCCGCGGGCGGGGTGATCATCGTGACCGCCGCGGTCGGACTGGCGTGGGGGGCGATACGCGGTGGGCGCTGGCGCGGACCGATCTATGCCGCCACGGTCCTGTTACTGGCATCACCGGCCCCGGTGATCGGGATCAGCCTGATCGGGATCCTGAACCGGCCAGGCTGGCCGGGGGCGATCTGTGACTCGCCGGCGGTGATCGTGATCGGCTACCTGGTCCGCTTCCTGCCAATCGGCGTGCTCTTGCTCTTGCCCGCCGTCCAGCGCGTCCCGATCGAGCTCGAGCTGGCCGCACGGATCGACGGCTGCGATTGGCTGTCTGCACAACGACACGTGTACTGGCCCGCCATGGCCAGGTCCATCGCCGTCGCGTGGCTCGTTGTGGTGATCCTCTGCTTCACGGAGCTCGGCGCGACGATGCTGGTGGTCCCCCCGGGTTGGGCGACGGCGTCCGTGCGGGCATTCACGCTGATCCACTATGGCGTCTACCGCGACCTCGCCGTGCTGGCCGTCTTGTCGCTGGCGAGTGTTGTCTTGCCCTGGGCGGTGCTGGTATGGTTCCTGAAACGATGGTTGGCGCGTTCGACGTCAATCCCCTCACGGAGTGTCTAGACGAGATGGCCATGCTATCAACCACACGTTCTCGTATGGTTTTCGGGGTTCCCGGTCTCCTGGCGGCCGTCATGGCCATTGTCGGTTGTCGCGACAAGGCCGATTCAGGGCCACCGTCCGCGCCCGCCGACGAAGTCGTCGTCTACACGGCCCTCGACCGCCAGTTCTCCGAGCCGATCCTCAACGACTTCTCGGCCAAGACCGGCATCAAGGTGCTGGCGGTCTATGACACCGAGTCGACCAAGACCGTCGGCCTGGTCAACCGCATCCGCGCCGAGGCGAAGCGACCCCGCTGCGACCTGTTCTGGAACAACGAGATCCTCAACACGCTGCGCCTGAAGGACGAAGGGTTGCTGCAGGCCTGCCAGCCGCCGCAGGGAACGCACTACCCCGCCCAGTATCGGGATCCCGACGGGCAGTGGTACGGTTTCGCGGCCCGGGCGCGCGTGATCCTCGTCAACAAAGACCTGGTCAAGCCCCAGGAGATGCCCAAATCGATCCGCGACCTGGCCAACCCCAAGTGGCGAGGACGCGCGGGCATCGCCAAGCCGCTGTTCGGCACGACGGCGTCGCACGTCGCCTGCCTGTTCGCCAAGCTCGGCGACGAAAAGGCCAAGGCCCTGCTCGGGTCGTTCAAGAAGAACGGCGTTCGCGTCGTGGCCGGCAACAAGACGTGCGCGGAGATGGTGGCGTCTGGACGGTTGGCGTTCGGCCTGACGGACACGGACGATGCCACCATCGAACAGGAGGGCGGCGCCCCCGTGCAGATCGTCTTTCCCGACGGGTCCGACAAGGGCATGGGCACACTGCTCCTGCCGAACACGTTGGCCGTCGTGAAGGGGGCACCGCATCCGCAAGCCGCTGGGAAGCTGATGGACTTCCTCCTGTCCGCCGACGTGGAGGCGCGGCTGGCGGCGGGGCCCTCCGCACAGATCCCGCTTCATACCCAGACACAGGCGGCGTCGCGCGTGTGCAAGCTCGCGAACGTTCGGCACATGAAGGTGGACTTCGCCGCCGCAGCCAAGAAGTTCGCCACGGCCGCCGAGTACATCGAAGCCGAATTCCTCGAGTGACATTCAGACGAACAGGGAAACGCCGGCGCCCCGATCAGTACGGGGGGTGACGTTTGAGGCCGAAGAAGTTCCGCTCCGCCTCGCTTCGCGTGAACTTCATCGGCGTCATGTCCGCAGCGTTGGGTCGCTTGCCCGCCGGGAAGAGCAGATACCGTCCGCCGGGCTCGGTGTCGAAGCCGAGAACGTCGCCTGTGAGCTTGACGGGCTCGCCCCCCTTGCCCTTCTCGTCGACGCGGACAATTTCGGCCGGTCCAGCGAAGGGATTGACCACGCTGCAGCGCCCGCCGACCTCGGACGTGATCCGCGCGAACCGGACCTCGCCCTGGACGAGCTTGGCCGTCACGAGGAACGCACCTTCGCATCGCAGGTCCGCGAAGTACGCGTCGTGCCATCGGTCGGGCATGCTGGGAAACAGGCGGATCCGTCCCGCGTACGACTGGATCAGCATTTCCATGATCGCCGCGGCCGACGCGAAGCCGGCCTCCAACGTCATGGGTTCGTACGTGAACCGCGACAGGCCGAACATCCGCGGGTCGCCGTTGACGTGGAACGTGTTGGGTTTGATGAAGGCGTTGGCGTACATGTCCAGCATCTGCCACGCCATGTTGCCCAGCCGCGCGCGGGAGGCAATGCACGACATCCAGGGGAAGGCCCAACCCGTCCACTCACCCGTCCCCTTGAGCCAGATCTCGGCCAGAGAACCGCGGATCAGGTCGCGGTTGGCCTTGCCGTCATCGATGTTGCGAACGCTGAGGGGATGAATGCCCATCAGGTGCGAGTGGTGACGGTGGGAGTGCGTCAGGTCCACGCCGGCACTGATCATCAGACGGTTCCCCCGTCGATGCGCAGGCACGATGCTCTTGAGCACTTCGCGGACGCGGGGCGTCAGGGCGTCCTCGACCCCGAGCACCGTGTTGGCGTGCAGGATGGCCCGACCCAGGAACTGGATGAGCTCCAGGTCACACGTCGGGTCCTTGCAGAACGCGCTGAAGCCGCCCTCGCCCCACTCCGGAGAGTTGCTCAGGGGGATGTGGAGCTTGCCGTCCGGCCCGGGCTCGAGCAGGTTGGCGTACGTCAGGAACGCCAGCCGCATGATCGGCAACGCCTGGTCGCGGAGGAACGCCTTGTCCTGCGAATAGAGGAAATGCAGCCAGTAGTGATGCGTCAGCCACGCCGCGTTGCCAGGCCAGAGCTGCACGGCGGAGTACCCGTAGATCCGCTCGCCCCGCGGCCCGATCGACGCACCCGACCAGATCCCGTCGAAGCCGAAGAACTGCTTGCACTGCGCCCGCCACAGCGGGATGCACGCCGAGAACGTGCGGTACAGCGGCTCGCCGAGATCGAGACGGTTGGCCGTGTAGATGGGCCAGTACGACTCCTGGACGTTCATGTCCAGGTGGTAATCGCCGCTCCAGGGCGGCATGCCCCCGTCGAGCGTCCACAGGCCCTGCAGCGTGATGGGATAGCCGCCCGGGCGCGACAGGCAGCCGAGCTTGTACATCTCGATGTAATACAGCGCTTCGAACCGCGCCTCGGGGATCGTGAGATACGATCGCTTCCAGTAGTCGGCCCACCACGCCTCGTGTGAGGTCAGGTCGCCGTCGGACTCGCACGCCTGTCGCGCAAGGTCCACGGCGGCGTCGAGGGGCTCATCGGCGTCTTCGTTCGACAGCAGGGCCAGGCAGATCAGTGCCCCCCCACCGGACGCGATGGCCTTGCGATGCCATGCGATCGCGTACTCGTAGCCCGTCGGGGCCTGGACGTGCAGCGTGCCGCCCGTCTCGTCCGTGGTAACGGTCGGATCTGGATAGCCCCAGTTCTTAAGCAACTTCTTGGCGTTGGCGTCGAGGTGGTCCAGGCCGATGCGAAACCTGGCCTTGGACGCGGCCGCCCCCTCCAGCCGCATGACGAGCACGTTCCGCTTCGCGTGGACCGCCAACGTGATGGCCAGCGGCTGACCATCCACGGCCGCGCGGATGTCGGCTGTCGCGCGGCGGAGGCCCAGTCGCGCCTCCGACCACTGCATCGAACCGCCGAAGTCCATCTGCACACGGGGCATGGGCAGGCGCGTGGGGAACGGGACCTTGCCCTTGCGGCCCTCGTGCAGGTCCTTGCCGAGACTATCGACGGCCTCCTTCTGTTTGCCGGTCTCGACGAACTTGCGGAGCTTGGCGTAGGTGATGTCGCCCTCCCCGAGGACGCGGCCCCGCCGCTCCCAGGCGTCGTACTTGTCGAGCGTGATCTTGAGCGGTGACCCGTCTCCCCAGACCAGCGCGCCGATGTGCCCGTTGGCCAGCGGAATCCCCTCCAACCAACGGCTCGGCGCGACCTCCCAGATCATGTCGTGTTCGTCGAGGAAATCAGGCGCGGGCGCTCCGGCCGCCAGCCAACCCATCAGCGCAGCAGTGGACACAGACATGGCGACTCCTTTCGATCGATAGACCCGCCGGCACTCTAGTCGCGAGCGAAGGAAGCTGCAATGCTGGTCCATCCGGTCCGAGCAGAAGCGGCGGCCACACGCATCGTGTCGACAGTCAGGGGATTGCCCAGAAGCCTACTCGGCCCGAAGCGCCTGGATGGGCTCCAACCGGGCGGCCCGCTGCGCGGGGTAGACGCCGAAGACAAGCCCGACCATGACCGAAAAGGCCAGCGCCGCGCCCGCGACCGGCCACGAGACGATGGCCGGCCAGTAACCCAGCCATGACACCGCATGCGCGGTGATGACGCCGGCCGCCACCCCGAACAGGCCCCCCGCGGTCGCCAGGAGACCCGACTCGATCAGGAACTGGTTGCGGATGTCTCGACGGACGGCGCCGACCGCTCGCCGCAGCCCGATCTCGCGTCTCCGCTCTCGAACCGAGATAAGCATGACCGCCAGGATCCCCACGCCGCCGACCAGGAGGGATATCCCCGCCACGCTCCCGATGAGCAGCGTCGTCGCACGCGCGATCTGGCGTTCGGTCGCCAGCAGCGTGGCCTGGTTCTGAACCGTGAAGTCGTCCGGTTTGTCCCGCAGGCGGTGACGTCGCCTCAGCAGGGCGCGGATCTCTTCTTCTGCAGCGCCGAGATCCGCCGCGCTGCGGGCCTGGACGTAGACCATGTCGACATGCGTGACGTTGACCAGACGACGCATCCCGGTGGCCAGCGGCACGATGATCAGGTCGTCTTGGTCCATGCCGTTGACGTCCAGCCCCTTCGCCACCGTCACACCGATCACCTTGAACGGAATCCTCCCGATGCGGAACGACTGCCCCAGCGGGTCGGTCCGGCCAAACAGGTTCGCCACCACCGTAGGCCCCAGAACCGCTACGCGACGCCTCGCGCGATTCTCCTCTGCCGTGAAGGTCCGGCCGGCGGCAACGTCCACGGCGCGGATTCCGAATCCCTCGGGCGTCATGGCGAGCACGTTGGTGTTGGTGTTCTCCGACGTCCACCTGGCCGAGAGCTTCTTGCTGATGGCCGCAGCAGCCCGCGCGACGGAGGGACACGCCTCCGCGATGGCGTCGGCGTCGTCCGGCTCGAGCGTCGTCACTGTGGCGAGCTGACGCTGCCGACCGGCCACGATACGCGTCTGCCCCGCGTTGACGACGATCAGGTTCGTGCCCATGTCGCGGATGCGGCTCAAAATGCGCTCCTCTGCGCCGCGCCCCGCGGAGAACATTACCACGACGGCACCGATCCCGACGATGACGCCGATCACGCTGAGCGACGTGCGGAGCTTGTGCGCGGCGAGGATCTCGCACGACAGCAGCACGTTTCTCGAGACGTTCATCTCAACGCTTCAACCGGATGCAGCCTGGCGGCCCGACGGGCCGGCTGAACGCCGAACACCGTTCCCACGAGCAAGGCAAACCCGAGCGCCAGCGCGAACGGCTCCCAGGAGACGATCACCGGAAGCTCGAATACCTTCGGCAGAAGGACGCACAGGCCCCATCCCAGCAGGCTGCCGAGCAGCATGCCCGCGAACGAAACGACCCAGGACTCCGTAAGGAACTGCGCGAAGATGTCCCCGCGGGTCGCGCCGACCGCGCGTCTCAGGCCGATCTCCGCCGTGCGCTCCGTCACCGAGATCAGCAGGATGTTCATCAACACGACCCCGCCGACCAGCAGACTGAGCGCGGCCAGGGCGATCAGGAGGATCGAGAGCGTCTTGCCCGTCCCCCGCGCGAGGCCCGCGATGATGTCCGCCGTGATGATCCGGAAGTCGTCTTCCTGCGGCGGCGTGATGTGGTGGCGCCGGTGGATCAGCTCCCGGATGGCGTCGGCCTGCTCGCCCATTCGCGAGGCGTCACCGGTGATGATGCGAATGGCCCCGACGTAGTCGACGTTCATGACGCGGCGCATCGCCGTCGTGATCGGGACGAGCACGCGGTCGTCGAAATCGCCGCCCATCGGGCTCGTGCCGCGGCCCTGCAAGACCCCCTTGACGGTGAGGCGGACCTTGTTGAGGTAGATGTGGCCGCCAATCGGGTCGGCGTCGCCGAACAGCTCGCGCCTGACCGTCTCTCCGATGACGCACACGCGGGCCATCGTGGCCACGTCCTGATCGGCAATGCCTTCCCCCGACATCGCGTACCATTGCCAGGCCTCGTGCCAACTCGGCTCGACGCCCCAGACGATCGACTGGCGCTGATTGGCTTGACGTTTGACGCTCATCTTGAACCGCCACGCCATCGGTGAGACCAGCTCGATGCCGTCGATCTCGCGGCGAACGGCTTCGGCGTCCTCGAGCGTCAGCGTCGTCACGGTCATGTCGGGCGGCGGAAGGTCCTTGCCCCCGCCCGCGATCAGCATCATCGTGCGGGGGCCGAAGTGCCGGACCCGCTTCATGACCTGCTTCTCGGTGCCCTTTCCGATGCCCATGATGACGGTCAGCGCAGCGACTCCCACGATCGTCCCCGCCATCATGAAGAACGTCCGGAGCTTGTTGCCCGCCAGCGCCCGGATGCCCTCTCCTGCGATGCAACGAAGCCTCATCAGACGCCCTCCCCGTTGCGGAGCTCCTCGAGCTCCTGCTCAGCCTGTCGCGGCTCCGGCACGGGACGGTCGTCGGTGATCGTACCGTCCTCCAGGACGATGACCCGACCGGCATGCTCCGAGACGGTCTGATCGTGCGTCACCACGATGATCGTCCGTCCCTCACGGTGAAGGCGGCC
Source organism: uncultured Planctomycetales bacterium (assembly GCA_964390905.1). Classification (GTDB taxonomy): domain Bacteria; phylum Planctomycetota; class Phycisphaerae; order UBA1845; family JAFGLZ01; genus JAFGLZ01. The sequence goes on from CAYMLO010000129.1 coordinate 11,220, forward strand.
GAAGATCGCCAGCACCTCCAAGCCGCTCCGCCTGTCGAGGTTGCCCGTCGGCTCGTCCGCCAGGATGATCTGCGGGTCGAGGATCAGCGCCCGTGCGATGGCCACGCGCTGCTGCTGCCCCCCCGACAGCTCACCGGGCTTGTAGCGCATCCGATCCTCCAGCCCGACCGCGGCCAGCGCCTGCTCTGCCCGCGCTTCGGCGTCATCCGGATACGCCTCGGCGTAGATCAACGGCAGCATGACGTTCTTGAGCGCAGTCGTCCGGTCCAACAAGTGAAACTGCTGGAACACGAAGCCGATCTTCCGGTTCCGAAGGTGCGATATCGCCTCGTCGTCCAGGTCCGCCACGTCAGCACCGTCCACCCGCAGGCGGCCGCCGGTCGGTCGGTCCAGACATCCGATCAGGTTCATCAGCGTCGATTTGCCCGTGCCCGATCCGCCCATGATCGCGACGTACTCACCGGCATCGACACCGAACGAGATGCCCTTGAGCACCGGGGTTGCGACGCTCCCGTTGCCGTAGGTCTTCTCGACTTCCTCCAACTCGATCATGGTGGGACTCCGTTCATTCGACCGTCTGGGTCGGTGCGGGGGCGAGCAGGACGGCCTGGCCTTCCTCGAGCCCGGAGACGATCTCGATCCACCCCCCCTCGTCCCAGCCCACCTTGACCCCCCGTGAGCTGGGCTCGCCGCCCGCTCCCAAGACGTGCACGGTGGTCCGGCCGCGCTCGCGGCGGATCGCCTTGGCCGGCAGCGCCAGCACGCCCTTGCGCGTCTCCAGGAAGAACGTCACGCTTGCCGTCATCTCGGGGCGCAGCAGCCCGCCGTACTTGGACGTGATCTCGACCACGACGTCGTAGTTGACGACGTTTTCCTGGATAACCGCCTTGGGGTAGATCGCGTCCACCTTGCCCTCGAACTCGCGCGCGGGGAACGCGTCGACGGTGAAGACGGCCCGTTGGCCAGGATGGACCTTGCCGATATCGACCTCGTCCACATAGGCGTCGACCTGCAGACGGTTCAGGTCGATGAGCGTGACGAACGTGGGCGCGTTGAGGTTGGCCGCGACCGTCTCGCCCTCTTGCGTCGAGATCGTCGCGATCACACCGGCGATGGGAGCCGTGATCGTCGCGTACGAAAGCTGTACCCGGGCATGCTCGAGCGCCGCATTCGCACGCTCGATCTCGACCCGGGCCTGCTTGAGGTCCTCGTCGTAGCGGGTTCGGATCACCTCACGAGCCTTCCGCGCGGCCGTCACTTGCGCCTCGGCCACCGCCAGCCGCTCCTGGGCGCGGTCCCACGCGAGCTGGGTCGTGAATTCATGCCTGAGCAGGCCGTTCTCCCGCTCGAGCTCCTTTCGGGTCAGGATCACGGTCGCCTCGCACTGAGCGACCTCCGCGTCCGCCTTGGCGACCTCCTTCGGGCGCAGGGCCTTGAGCGATGCGAGCTGGGTCCGCGCAAGCGTCAGCTCGGCCTGGCGCTGGGCCACCATCGCCTCCAGGTCAGCCTTCTCGAGTTCGGCGATCACCTGACCCTTCTCGACGAGATCCCCAATGTTGGCGTGCAGCTGCATCACCTTGCCCGAACTTCGCGAACCGACGTGGACCTCCGCCCCCACCTGCGGACGCACCGCGCCGGTGGCCAGCACGGACGACGCGAAATCCCGCCGCACGACCCGGACGACGGTGGAGGCCGAGTTCTCCCCACCCTCGCTCTGCGTCTGCCACCACCAAAAACCCAGCGCACCAGCCGCACAGACTGGAACCAGGATGACGGCGAACAGCTTCGGTCGTTTGGCGCTCAACCGTCCCGTCCTCGCCAAAGACAACTCGGTCCTAACATCGACTGATCCCCCTCAGGGGCGAGCCCCCCCCCGCAGCGATCTGCCCGCCCTGCCCTGAGGGGTCAAGTCGTCTTGCGAGGTTTCGCCACGCAGGGATGACCCTTGGCGTCGCCATGGCATTTCTTGATCTGCTCTTTGGAACACGCCTGCGGCTTGCCTTTCAGTTCGTTTGGTTTCTGACATGCCTTCTTCGCAGCCATCATCTGCCTCCATCTCAAGCAGGCCTGCGCAGGCCTGCTCGCGACCCGCCAGGAAAACAGCGCTACTCGGCCTCGGGGCCGAGCAGTCCGTCGGCCAGTTCCTTCCATTCGGCGAGGGTCTCTCGATTGACGCGGTAGTGCACGTGGTACCCGCGCTTCTCCGCTTCGGCGAGATCCGCGTCCCGCAGGATGCGGAGGTGTTGCGACACCGCCGCTGGGGTGATCTTCAGCTTGCGGGCCAGGGCGTTGACACACAGGGACCGCTCCGTCAGCAGCTGCACGATCCGCACGCGGGTGTCCACCGACAGCACCCTGAAGATCCGCGCCAACCTGTCGGCGTCCGGCATGCCCCGACCCCGTTTGTTTAAGTATCCTCGCATATACTTTACAACACGAACTGGGCGGCGTCAAGGGGAAAACCGAACGAATGCACGCAGCCGGCGGGGCGCGGCCGTCACCGCGCTCATGACAGATGCGTGACAGACCGCCCCCCTTCCCTTGACGCACGGATTGAGGTAAATCCTTCTTGGAACCGACCGAGGCCCTCAGACAGGAGGATACCGATGAAGGCCACCCATGCGATGCTTGCAGCGGCTGCAACGGTCTTGACCGGAGGCGGTATCGCCGTCGCTGACGGCGAGTTTGCCAGTGCGTTCCCCAGTGGCGTGCAGCGCGTCTGGGCTGGACCCGAGTACTGGACGAACCCGATGGAGGACTGGCAGATCGCCAACGGTCGCCTCGAGGTCGTCCGCCCCGGTCCCAACCGGAACGTCCACATCCTCACCCGTCAATTGGGCAGACAAGCGGGGACGCTCGAGATGAGCGTTCTGATCGGCCGGGCCGACAACGGGGCCGCCCCGCGCTCGGCCGGCTTCCGCGTCGGCATCCGAAGCGAGCTGGGCGACTACCGAAGCGCGGTCTTTCACGGCAGGGGCATCGACGCTGGCATCGCCGATGACGGCAGCCTGTTCATCGCGTCACCCTCCCGGTCCCGCCCCCAAGCCCAGATCGGGGATGCGAAGGTCGTCAAGCTGTGTCTGACCGCCAAGCCCGCCGGGGCTCGGTATGCACTGACGCTCGTGGCGAAGGATCCCGCCAGCGGCACGGCGTTGGGCAAGATGCAGACCCAGATCCGGTCCGACCGACTCGTCGGCAACCTTGCCCTGGTCAACGACTACGGCTTCGGCAAGAAGGGTGCGGCCGGCAAGAAGCGCAAGACCGGTCCGCCCGTCCGGCACTGGTTCGATGACTGGCGAATCGCCGGCACGAAGGTCGTCGCCCACGACGACCAGGCCTTCGGTCCGATTCTGTTCTCGCAGTACACGCTGAGCCGCCGCGTCATGAAGATGACGGCGCAGATGGCGCCGATCGGCAAGGCCGATCCACAGACCGTCGACCTGCAGCTCAAGACCGGCGACGGATGGAAGACGGTTGGCACCGCGCCGATCCACGCCCTGGCACGAACCGCGACCTTCCGTATCGAGGGCTGGGACGACACGAAGGACATCCCCTACCGCCTCGTCTACCGCCTGACCAGCGCCAACGGCAAGCCGCGCGACCACTGCTGGTCGGGCACGGTTCGCCGCGAGCCGACTGGCCGGAAACTGGTCGTCGCCGGCTTCACGGGCAACACGGACGCCGGCTTCCCCAACGCCCGCGTCGCCCGCAACGTGGCCATTCACAACCCCGATCTCTTGTTCTTCTCGGGCGATCAGATCTATGAACAGGTAGGCGGGTACGGGATCCACCGCACGCCCGTCGACGTGGCCGTGGTCAACTACCTGCGCAAGTGGATCATGTGGGGCTGGGCGTTCCGAGACGTGACGCGCGATCGGCCCACCGTCTGCATGCCGGACGACCATGACGTCTATCAAGGCAACATCTGGGGCAACGGCGGCAACCCCATCGCCATGCGCGACCACCCCTGTGGCGGCTACGCGATGCACCCGGACTTCGTCAACGCCGTCCACCTCACGCAGACGTCGCATCTGCCCGACCCATATGACGCAACTCCGATCAAGCAAGGGATCAGCGTCTACTACTGCGACCTGCGCTACGGCCGCGTCAGCTTCGCCATCATCGCCGATAGGATGTTCAAATCCGGTCCCCAGGGCACGGTGGCCACGTGGGAAGGACGGCCGGACTGGGTGAAGGACACGAACTTCGATCCGAAAATCGTCGACAAGCCCGGGCTGAAGCTGCTCGGCGATCGGCAACTGAAGTTCCTCGACGCCTGGGCGGCCGACTGGACCGGGGTAGACATGAAGGCCGTGCTTTCGCAAACGATCCTCTGCAACCTGGCCAACTACCACGGAGCGGCCAAGACATTCCTGGTTGCCGACCTGGACTCCAACGGCTGGCCGCAGAGCGGCCGCAACCGGGCGCTGCGGGCGCTTCGTCGCGGGTTCGCCTTTCACCTCGCTGGCGATCAGCACCTGGCATCGATCGTCCATCACGGCATCGACGCGCACGGCGACGCGGGCTACTCGTTCTGTGTCCCATCAATCGCCGCTGGATACCCACGCTCGTGGCGGCCAGATCAAGAAGGCCGACCCGTCAAGAACCGCCCCGCGGGCGGCCTGCCCAACACGGGCGAATACCTGGACGGCCTGGGCAATCGCGTGACCGTCCACGCCATCGGCAACCCTGAGGCCAAGAATCGTCCCGGCGCGCTGAACACGCTGCACGACAAGGCCTCGGGCTACGGCCTCGTGCGGTTCGACAGGCAGACCCGCCAGATCACCATCGAGTGCTGGCGGTTGCTGGTCGACGTGGCCGATCCGAAACCCGGCGACCAGTTCCCCGGCTGGCCGAAGACCATCGACATGCTCGACAACTACGCCCGACGCGCCCACGCCTGGCTCCCGACGGTTCGCGTGGCGGGCATGAGCGACCCGGTCGTCCAGGTCATCGACGAGTCCGACGGCAAGATCGTCTACACGTTGCGCATCAAGGGCACATCGTTTCGGCCCAAGGTCTTCAAAGACGGCTCCTACACCGTCCGCGTCGGCGAGCCGAGCGCCAAGAAGGTCAAGACCTTCAAAGGCGTCCGCCCCGCCGCAACCGGCTCCATCGACGTGGCCTTCTGAATGACCGTGCGTGAATCCGCTCCCCCGTGGCACGGGCGTCTCGCCCGTGAACGTCCATGGGCAAGATGCCCATGCTACGCGCCCGCCGTAGGTCCGGCGTCTGATCCCGCACGGTCCTTCATCACGACAGCGCCGCTTCACGTGCGGCCCATCGGGCTTCAGCCAGGCAGAATGCCAGCTATAGGGCCCGTTTCCTTCAATTCGACTCCCCGAGTAGGAATCCCCTTGACGTAGCCCTAGGGACTCGGGTAGCTTAACTTGAGGCGTTGCTGCCACATCGACTGCTCTGGGAGGGAGGAGGATCAACCTGGCGAGCTCCCCTGGGCGACCCCGACGACGATCCCAACAAGCCGACAGCTATCCGCGTCTACGCAGAGGGCAGCTCGGTCACGTTGACGGCGATTCCCAACGAGGGAAAGGAGCTTAGGCGATGGTCGCTGTTCCGATCCCGACTACCCAGGCTACTAGAACCCCGCCGCTGGAGATGCGAACCAGGTGTTGAACTTGCTCATGTCGCATGATTGGGAGGTCCAAGCGGCGCTCAAGTGTGGAAGTAGGATTCGATACGCCCTGCCTTTGATGACGGTGGGAAAGGGGGTATGTGTGTTGGTCGTCCGTCGCAGGAATCGACGTTAGGAGCGAAGACCATGCGAACACCTCCTGCTTGCGAATTAGGTGTGAGAAGCCATCTGCATCAGCATGCCCTGGTCATCCAGGCGGCATCCTCGCCGTTCCTCTGGTTTCTCTTCACCGCCTCGGCGTTCTTGGCCGTTTCACCAGTCCCTGCCACTTCGGAGCCTCTGCCCTTGGGCTATCACGCCATGGCATATGATAGCAGTCGCGGGGTCACCGTCCTCTTTGGCGGTTATGACGGCACAAATGCCAGAGGCGAAACCTGGGAGTGGGACGGCATAGCTTGGACGCGTGCGTCCGAGACCGGGCCATCCCCGAGGACAGACCACGCCATGGCCTACGATTCTGCTCGCGAGGTTACAGTGCTGTTTGGCGGCTATAGCCACCCGTCCTACATGGATGACACCTGGGAGTGGAACGGAACGACATGGACCCTAAGAACGAACAGCGGTCCCTCGAATCGCCTCGCACACGACATGGTCTATGACAGCAATCGTGGCGTCACCGTTCTCTTCGGCGGCTTCACGGGTCCGGGGCAACACAATGGCCAGACATGGGAATGGGATGGAACGACGTGGCTACTCAGGTCGTCGAGCGGCCCATCGCCCCGCGGCTCCCATGCGATGGCTTACGACAGCAGCCGCGGTGTCACTGTTCTCTTTGGTGGTTATGGGGGTGGAGGACAGCGAGAAACCTGGGAGTGGAGCGGAACGGCGTGGTCTCTGCAATCAACGACCGGACCGGCTGGCCGAGAGCACCATGCAATGGTCTATGACAGTCAACGTGGTGTCACAGTGCTGTTTGGAGGCGATTGGGGAGGAGCATACTACAACGACACCTGGGAGTGGAACGGCGTCGCATGGCTCGATGCGGCTTCTTCGAGCCCAGTCCCGTCCCCGCGTAGGGTTCATGCAATGGCCTACGATTGTCACCGCGGCCTTACGGTCCTGTACGGCGGGTATGATGGCACGCAGTACAGCGACGAGACTTGGGAATGGAGTGGTACTGCCTGGTCAGAGAAGGTCCCTCCGTGGACTGTCATGATCTACCTAGATGGCGACAACGACTTGGAGGATGAGGCCATCGCTGACTTCCTCGAAATGGCAGAGGTGGACAATCCCCATGTCAACATCGTCGTTCAATTCGACCGAGCAGCAGGCGGCGATCCGAACTTCGGCGACTGGACCACGACGAAGCGGTTCCACGTGACTCACGGCATGGAGCCGACTGCTGCGAATCAAGTCGAAGATATTGGCGAGGCCAACATGGCCGCCCCCGCTACGCTGACGGCCTTCATCAACTGGGCCCGTACGAACTACCCAGCACAGCACTACGCCCTGGTTCTCTGGAATCACGGCGATGGATGGCGAGCCCCGATGGGAGCCAACCCCTTGTTCAAGGGCATCTGCGTGGATGGTGGAGATTCCCTCCTCATGCAGGAGCTTCGCCAAGCCCTGGATGATGCGACCAACAGCGGTGCAAATCCAATTGATGTGATTAGCATGGACGCTTGCCTCATGGGAGGCCTAGAGGTCGCCTACGAAATCAAGGAGTACGCCCGCTATTTTGCTGCCTCAGCCGAGCTGGTACCTGGCGATGGATGTGAATACCAGGTTATCCTCGACCCGGTCTACCTTTCGGCCACCACTACACCTGAAGTCTGGGCAGAGAATGTCGTTTCCGCCTATCGCGATCACTACGATGTCTACAATGAGAATCCCACCTTCATGGCCGCTCGCACTAGTGCAGTTGGCCCCCTTTCAGCAGCCGTTTCAGACCTCGCCTCCGTTCTAATCAGCAATATGGCAACGGAACGGTCGAACATCGAATCAGCCCGTGCCAGTGCACGCCGGTATACCGACGAGCCCAGTTCCTCAGGCAACCCGTACTACGAGTACGTAATCGACCTGTATGACTTCTGCCGCGACCTCCAGATTCTGTCGTCAAATACAAACATCGAGAATGCCTGCCTGGCTGTCCGACAGTGGATAACAGACGATCTCTTGGCCAACTGGTGGGCCGATCTGGACTATCCGGGCACAACCTTCTATCAACGCTGCTTCTGGATCTACTTCCCGCCCGACTACACGGGGCAATATGCAACAGACCGGGACAACTACAATGGCAGTTACCTAAGTTTCCTGTCCGATCCAAACCAGAGGTGGGACGAGTTCCTCAATCTATACCTTGTCCCGAAAACCCTAGCGCTGAACGTCGTTAACCAGGCGTGGGGTGCCGTGGATATCGATCCGAACCTGCTTGCCTACGAAGGGGGAACGCCGGTCACCCTCACAGCTATCCCCATCGAGGGAAAGGCCTTCAGGCATTGGAGGATCTTCGACCCGAACTTCCCAGGGGACTCAAACTACGCCGTTCTCGACAGCAACCTCTCGACGACCATCGTCATGATGGCGGATCGTGAGATCACTGCGGTTTTCAAATGCGGCAGCAGCGTAGCTCCGCTGCTCCCGGTGGTGCTGGGTCTACTGGGGCTGTTCGTGTGGATCAGGCGCATCCATTGAGAACGACTGAGGCCTGAGGAACACTGGGGGATCCCTGGGCCCCCGATCGCTGCAGCATTGATCCAGACTTCAGATCAGGTACCGCCGTGGTTCCTTTCATGAGAAGAGCCGGATCGTCTCGGCGAGGATGTCGGCCTGGCGTTGCGCGGTGTCTGCGTCGTAGTGGTTGGTCTTGAACTGCAGGATGCGCGGCTGGATCGACTCCCAGACGGGGCAGTGGACGTCGCGGTAGTCGGGCATGCGGCCGGCGAACTGCGGATAGCGGCCCGGATTGGCCCGCACCTGGTCGCTTAGGTTCGCGAAGACGGGCTCTCGATAGACGGGCAGGTAGGCGCCGTAGAAGCCGTCGCCGCCCAGCTCGACGAACTTGGATCGGAACGCCGCCCAGTCCACGTCGTCTCGCGCCAGGCGAACCGTGTAGGTCCACCAGCTGTTGACGTACCCCTCGGGCGTCTTCTGTGGGACCAGCCAGTCGCAGTCAGCGATCACCTGATCGAGACACGACGCCGAGCGCCGCCGCATCTCGACCAGCTCCTCGACCCGCTCCAGCTCGCCCAGGGCAGCCGCAGCGGCGATCTCGGGCAGGCGGTAGTTGTAGCCCAGACTCGTGTGCCGCTGGAACGTGGGATGGCAGCGGAGCTCCTCGGCAACGATCGTGTCGCCCGGCTTGGCCGTCAGCGTCGAAAACCCGACGATGGCTGCCTTCCGCGCCTTCGTGGCCAGCGCCTCGTCGCTGCAGATCAGGATCCCGCCGTCCCCGCACGTCACGTGCTTGGAGGCCTGGAAACTGAAGCTCGCGAAGTCGCCCATCGAGCCGACCACCCGCCCCTTGTAGTAACCCAGCACGCACTGGGCGTTGTCCTCGATCACCGTCAGGCCGTGCGTCTCGGCCAGGTCGAGGAGCGGGTCCATGTCCGCAGACAGGCCACAGATCGACACGGGGATGATCGCCTTCGTCCGCGGCGTGATCTTCCGGCGGACGTCCTCGGGGTCGATCGTCCAGGTCTGGGGGTCCACGTCGGCAAAGACGGGCAGCGCGTTGGCAAACAGGGCCACCGTTCCCGTCACGACGACCGTGTAGGCGGGCACGATCACCTCGTCCCCGACGCCCACGTCCGCCGCCAGCAACGCCGAGTGCATCGTGGCCGTCCCGTTGGCGTGGGCGATGCCGTACTTCTGCCCGAACCGCTCGGCGAACTGCTGCTCCAGCCGCGCGGTGAAGCCAGGCGAGTTGCAGTTGTGGAACCCGAAGTCGAGCACCTCGTTGACGTACTGACGGGCCTTGTCGGAAACACGCGGGATGGACGTTACGGACGACATTCGTGATGGCTCCTGCAATGCGACCAGGCGGTCATCGACAGCGCCGCCCGGGGAAGGTCGCGGGGGTCACACACCGTGGATCCGCTTGGGGTTCTCATAGAGCAGCTTGTGGATGATATCAAGACAGTGATCGATCGTGGTGTGCATCTGGTAGATCGTAACGGTGCTGCGGGACGCGAACGAGGATGCCCGAGCCGCGGGATTCATCCCGCGCGGAAACTGGTCCGCGCGGGATGAATCACGCGGCTCGGGCGTGGCATCGACGCTAAACCGCACCGGCGGTATGATCCGACGCATCGTCGTGACAAGGAGGCCTGATCGTGAACGAGACAGGATGCACGCCGATGCTGCAGTGGGCCTTGTGGATGGTCGCGCTGGCCCTGGTTCTCTGCGACCTCTCCGCTGCCGGGACAGAAGACAACCCGGCCAAGTGGACATGGCCCGTGCGCACGGAAGTACCAGGCAAGCGATATGAGGCGACCGTCCCGGACACGCTGGATCTGGCAGCGCGGGCAGAGATCGCCCTCAACGTCCTCACCGGTGCGTTGGACCCGGACGCCAACTACGAGCTCTACTTCTACGTCCGCTTCCACGCCGACCCGCCCTTCATGCAGCACGAGCGAACCGGGCTGCCGACCAACAACCCCAAGTTCGCCGAATCGATGCCCATGATGCGCGTGATGTGCGGCAGCAACCACAACCGCGACGTCGAGACGCGCAACATGGAGTCCATGGTCTCGGCCATCGGGAAGGACGGGCTGTATTACTCCCTCAAGGCCAATCGGCCCTGGCACGGCGCGGGCGAGGATTTCGCCAATCTGTACGGCAACGTCCGGCTCATGCTGGCCATGCTGGCCTGGCATCATCTCACCGGAGACCCCGTCTGGAAGACGCGGATCGCCACGATGGTCAATCGGTTCAGCGAGATCGCCATCCAGAAGGAGGACTACGCCTTCTATCCCACCTCCGAGTTGGGGGAGTGGTTCAGCTATGGCCGAAAGAGCGGCTGGCTGACCAAGGCCGAGCCCGTCGGACATCCAACGATCCTGTACATCGGCCCAGTCCTGAGAGGACTGGCGCGATGGGCGGAGGTCTGCGACGACAAACAGGCCCGCGAGCTGGCCGACCGGCTGGCCCGCTTCGTCACCAAGCCGGTCCATTGGCAGGCCGAGGCCGACGCCAAGTTCATCGACAGCGCCGCGCGGGCGCACTGGAACCTGCACTTCCACGGCTGGGTGGCGGCCTTGCGGGGCCTGCTCCGCCACGCCATGCTGACCCGGGACGCCGATCTCATGGCGTTCGTCCGGGACGGGTATGACTACTCGCGCAACTTCGGCATCCCCCGCATCGGCTGGTTTCACGAGCTCACGACGACGGGCACCCACTGCGAGAGCTGCTGCATCGCCGACATGGTGGCGCTGGCCATCACGCTCTGCGACGCCGGCGTGGGCGACTACTGGGACGACGTGGACCGCTACGTCCGCAACCAGCTCGTCGAGCAGCAGTTCGTCGACGTCGAGCTGCTGAGGAAGGCGTCGGTGGGCGGCGACAAGCACAAGCACGGCCCGCCGCAGGCCACGACCGATCGCGTGATCGAGCGGAATCTGGGCGGCTTCGCCGGCAAGGCCCTGGTCGAACACATCCCGGGCGCCTGGATCATGCACTGTTGCACCGGGAACGGCACACAGGCGCTCTACTACGCCTGGGAGGCCATCACCCGTTGCAACGACGGCGTTGCCCAGGTCAACCTCCTGATCAACCGTGCCTCGCCCTGGATGGACATCGACAGCTGCCTCCCCTTCGAGGGCAAGGTCGTCTTGAGGAACAAGAAGGCCCGGATCGTGTCGGTGCGGATCCCCCTCTGGGTCGACAGGGCCAAGGTAGCGATCGACCGCGCCGGACGCACGGTCAAGCCCGTGTGGTCGGGGAACTACCTGGTCTGTAGCGACCTGGAACCCGAGGAGGTCATCACGATTTCGTTCCCGGTCCAGGAGCGGATCGAACGGGCCACACTGTACAACACGAAGTACACCTTTCGCTTCCGGGGCAATACGGTGGTGGACGTCCAGCCGCGCGCGAATCCCCCGGGGTCCTATCCGATGTACCTGCGGGACCACATGAAAGCCGGCAAGACGCCGACGAAGCGCAAGACGCGTTTCGTCTGCGATGTTCTGCTCCCGTGGTGAAGAGGATACCGGAATGTCCCGGAGCCCTGCATTCGAAAGAGCAATGCCTCCTGTTGCCCTGCTGCTGTTTCTGTGTGCATCACAAACGGTGCGATCAGCTGAGGCCGAGGAAGCCGACCTACTGAAAGTCACTGTTGGCAAGCCGACGAGGCTCAGCAGCCTGACCTACCAGAACACCGCGACCGTAGCGGTCTCGCGGTCGGGTGTGGTGGCGGCGTTTTATCCGAAGCCGGGCAAGGGCCCGTTCTTCTATCGCACCTCAAAGGACGGTGGTGAGACCTGGGGGGCGGAGATGAAGTTGCCCGAGATTGGGGGCGGTGGCGCTTGTCATGTCGCCCTCCGAAACGGGGGCGTGCTCAAGTACACCACCGTCGGCACTAAGTATTTGGGCGAGAAGTGGTTCCGAACTGCCCCGATGGAGGGCCAGTTCAAGGACGGCTGGTTCACGCTGCACTCGACGTTCGCCTGGTTCAGCGACGACTTCACCCAGTTCGAGCTGGCGCCGGTGAAGGTCTACATGCCCGATGCCGTCAGCAAGCGCGAGGGCGGCCGCATCTGGCCCTTCTTCGATGGCAGGATCCTTCAGCTCGACGATGACAGGTTGCTGGCACCGATGTACGGCATGTTCGTGGGTGACAAGAGGAGCCGGGTCGTACTGTCCAGCTCGACGGATCGCGGCCATACGTGGCGCTACCACGCGACCGTCGCCGCACTGAAGGAGGACCCGGCCCCGGAGCTGCCCGGGGATTTCGGCGCGGCGTGCGAGCCCAGCATCGCCTTGCTGACGAACGGGAAGATGCTGTGCATGTTCCGAACGCAATCGTCACACCTTCCGGCCCAGTACCGGCCCATGTACGTCTGCTGGTCGGATGACTTGGGCAAGACCTGGACCAAACCAGTACCGACGAAACCGCACCTGATGAACATCTGGCCCACGCTGCAGGTGTTGGACAACGGTGTGGTCGCGTGCATCTACGGCCGGCCGGGGTTTCACGTCACCTTCAGTCTGGACAACGGCCACACGTGGCAGGACCGGGTGAGCTTCTCCCATCTGCCGGAGCCCGTCATCACCGGCCAGGTGGACGGGGTCAAGGTCCGCCCGAACAAGCTGGTGGCCATCGGCGGGACGGAGCGCGGGACGTGTGTGTTCCCGATCACCGTCAAACGCATGAAGGTCTCCCCGGCGCGTGTGGCGTTGACGGGCCGGGTGCTCGATGCGAAGGGCAATCCGATCGCCGGGGCAACTGTCGAACGCAGCCCGAACCGCTACCGGGCCGACTCCTGGGAAGAGAGTACCGAGCTGGATCCCTGGAAGATCGGCCCCAAGATCGTCGGCTCGCCAGTGCTGGGCTACCGATCCATTCAGAAGGAGAACGGCTATCCCACAGCAACGACGGACAAGCAGGGACACTTCCGGTTCGAATCCGTCAGGCTCGGGGAGCTGATCTTGACCGCGGAGGCGAACGGCTACGCACCGCAGTGTCGCCGGGTCAAGGTTGGCCCGGCGCCCGACGCTGACGCAGTCGACTTCTCGCTGAAGCCAGGCCAGGCCGTTCGGGGTCGGATCGTGGACAGCGAGGGCAAGCCCGTCTCCGGAGCTTCTGTGGTTCTAAACATGTGGCACGTCTACAGCGACCGGGACGGCTTCTTCGACTGGTCGGCAAAAGCGCCGGTCCCCCGGCAGGTGGCGCTGAAGGTCTACCGGCGCTATGATCCCAGGTACGGTTGCTATGAGGGAACGCTCGAGCTGTCCCGGATTGAGCAGCAGCCCATCGTCCTGAAGAAGAAGTAGCCGACCACGTCAGGAAGTTGCGCGCGACACTGACTCCCCGAAGAGCCGCCGAGGGAGTAGGCCATCCGGCGATGAGGTTTGAGTTCACGCGTCCCGCCAGGGATAATCCCCCGGCATGAACGACCAAGATGCCAAGGCAACAGACCAAGCAGCAGCCCTCGTCCGCTATCCCGATCCCCCCGCCCACGTTCGCAAGGGCGGGCTGCGGGGCGCGATCCGGCTGTTCGGCCCGGGGGCGATCATCGCCTCGGTGACCATCGGCAGCGGCGAGACGCTGTTCGCGTCGCGAACCGGGGCGCTGTTCGGCTACGCGCTGTTGTGGTTCATCGTCGCGGCCGTCGTCTGCAAACTCGTCCAGGTCTACACGGCCGCCCGATACATGATCCTCAGCGGTGAACATCCGATGGAGGCCTGGGCGAGGCTGCCGGGTCCGCGCGGATGGTTCCCGGCCTTCCTGGGGGCGCTGAGCATCTTCTGTTTCCCCTTCTGGCTGGGCGGACTGGCGCTGATGCTCGGTACGGCGGCGAACTGGGTCGTCGGGCTGGACGTTGGCACAAAGGGGGCCCAGCTCCTCAGCGCACGGCTCTTTGGCACGGCCACCTTGACGTTGGCCGCGGTGCTGACGCTGGTGCAATCCTACAAGACACTGGAACGAGCGCAGACGGCGATCGTGGCCGTGCTGCTCCTGGCGATCCTCGTCGCCCTGGGCTTCGCCCCCGTCAACTGGCTCGAGGCGGCCCGCGGCACATTCCTGGTCGAATGGCCCCGCTACGCCGACTGGATGCCGTCCAAGTACCCGAACATCCTGGCCGACCACACCGTCCTGATGGCCCTGGTGGTCTTCATGGGCGCGATCGGCGGCGGCACGTACGACTACATCGGGTACCTGAGCTTCTTCCGCGAGAAGCGATGGGGCGCGCTGGGCACGAATCGGTCCTCGACGGAGAGCGCACAGACGCAAATCCCCAACATCGACCCGAGCGACGCGAACGTGACCGCGGGTCGGCAGTGGGTCCGCGCCGCCGTGATCGACGTCTTCGTGAGCTTCGCCTGCATTCTCCTGTTCACGATCGCGTTCTACCTGCTCGGCGCTACGATCCTCCACCCGAAGCACCTCGTGCCGGATGGGTTCGCCCTGCTCAAACCTCAGGTTCAGTTCCTCACGCAGTTTGGGGCGCCCTTCAAGTACCTCTATCAGGTGGGCATCCTGATGGCGTTCTGGGGCACGATCTACGGCGCGTTCGAGATCTACAGCCGAACGGCCTACGAATGCCTCCGCCCGCTATCGGCCAGGGTTCGGCGCGCGCGGTATGCCCGGTTTCGTCTGCCCGTGTGCCTCTATGCCGGCATCGGCGGGATGGTTCTCATGTGGACCGTCAAGGACCCCGTCAAGATCGTCGAACCCGCCGCCCTGGTCGGCACGACGACGTGCGGGCTGTGGTGCTACGCGATGATCTGGGCCGATCGCGCCGTGCTCGGGAGGCGTCTCGGAATCGGCTGGGTCTGGATACTGCTCAACCTCCTGGCCGGGACCGTCCTGACGGGCTTCGGCGGCAAGGCGATCTGGGACCACCTATGGTGACCCTCAGGCGCGCGGGCTATGGCAGGTGGTCCTTACGATCGGTGAGCCATTCCAGGTTGAACCGCGCCAGGACGATCTTCGTGTAGCTATCCGCTTCGTAGAGCAGCAGGATCTCCGAATCCGACGTCACCGCCAGGTCGCAGTAGGCGGATGACCCCGTGTGAACGACCTTCGAGACCGGCCAGGTTCGGCATTCATCGTAGCTGAGACGGACCGTCATGTGAGATCGCTTCGCGGGGTTCGCCGGCGTCGCCAAAAGCACGCGGTTCTTCCCGCCGCCACCGGCGGTCGTAAACCGGACGACGCTGCCCTGACACGACGGCTCGGGAAGATGGGGGTCGTATTTCACCACGGACCACGTCTGTCCGCCATCCTTGCTCGTCGCGTAGGCCCGACGTCTCTTGTTCTGTCGGCTCCGCATGTTCATGTAGAGCGACCCGCCGGGAAGCTCCACCACTTCGCATTCGTCCGACGCGTTGCGGTCCAGCGCCTTGCCCCGGGTCCACGTCTGTCCGTGATCGTCGCTGTAGAAGACGTAAGAGAACTGGATCTCGCCCAGCCGCTTCGTCTGGTCGGCCCATGACGGGACGATCAGCCGGCCCGTTCGCAATTGGATCCCGTGTCCCGGCCCCGTGCCGACCCAATGCCACGTCGGGTCCATCACGTGTTGGGTGATGTCGATCGGTTCCGACCACGTCTTTCCGTCGTCGGCGCTCTTCATCAACAGGACGCGCTTGTTATCCCGGCAGATCGGCAGCCAGATGACGCTGTTGCTGGCGTCGACGACGGGGCACGGGTTGCCCATGGTGTGCGCGCCGTCGTCGGCGATGATCTGCATGTCCGTCCAAGTCCGCCCGCCGTCCACGCTCCGCCGCAGCGCGACGTCTATGTCGCCGCTGTCACTGCCGCCGTGCTTGCGGGCCTCACACAGGGCGAGGATCGTCCCGCGCTTCGTCCTGACCAGCGCCGGGATGCGATAGCATTTGTAGCCGCGATCCCCTGCTCGGAACAGGACCTGCGACGCGAAGGAAGGCGATCGGCGCTGACGTGACTCATCCGACGCCTGTCCGGCAACAGCCGACAAGACGCCCCTCACGCCAAACACCACCACCAGCATGACAGGCAACCCACTCTGTACGTGTCGCATGGCCGACGGCCCTCCGTAGAGATCTTCCGTCCGAGGTCACAGCCCCAACATGCTACTGAATCGCATCGACGCCGACCACGGGCGATCCTCCCTCCTTGACCCTGACCGGGCGCTGCGTTGTACTGGCCCTGCGATCGCGGTGTCGGCGGTGGCTAGCCCGGAGGAGGTCGCTCCCGTGTGGAGAACCATCTCATTGCCAAGGGCAGTCTGCTTTTCGCTGGCCTTCCTCGCTTGGCCAGGTGAGGCCTGTGCAGCGGCGTCGGCGACTGACGTTGCCTACAAGGTCTGCGCATTCGGGGCCAGGGGCGACGGCGTGGCGATGGACACCGCCGCCGTCCAGAAGGCCATTGACGCGTGCGCGGGCGGCGGCGGGGGAACGGTCTACTTCGCCCCAGGCACGTACCTGTGCGGCAGCCTGCATCTGAAGAACGGGGTGACCTTGTGGATCGACGCCGGCGCAACCATCAAAGGCAGCAAGAAGAACGCCGACTACGACCCGTACGAGAAGCTCGATTTCAAGAACGACGCCGACCGCGAGACGACCTACTTCCACTACGCCCTGATTTGGGGCGAGGGCGTGGAACGCATCGGCATCGTAGGTCGAGGTACGATCGACGGCAATCGCACGCGTCGCGGCGGACCCAAGACCATCGCCTTGAAGCGGTGTCGCTTCGTGGACATCCGGGGCATCCACGTCCTCAACGCGCCGAACTACGCCATCAGCATGTTGGGCACCGACTGCGTCAACATCGAGGGCGTCGTGATACGAAACGCCCACTGCGACGGCATCGACCCGGACGCGTGCCGCGACGTGCGGATCTCCAACTGCCACATCGAGTCGTGGGACGACGCCATCGTGCCGAAGGCCAGCTTCTCGCTGGGGAAACGACGCTCGTGCGAGAACATCACGGTGACGAACTGCCGCCTGGCGACGGCGTGCAACGCCTTCAAGCTGGGCACGGAATCGGGCGGCGACTTCAAACGGATCGCGATCAGCAACTGCGTCATGTCAGGCCTGAAAGGACGCCGCCCCGCGACGAGCGGCGTCGCTCTGGAGAGCGTGGACGGAGCTCACATCGACGGCGTGGTCGCCTCGAACCTCACGATGATCGACGTCCGGGCCCCCATCTTCATCCGACTGGGGAACCGGGGTCGCGACATGGCCACGCCGGTTCCGGGAACGCTCAAGAACGTCATCCTCAGCAACGTCGTGGCGACAGGCGCCTCGCTCACCTGCAGCGTCACGGGCATCCCCGGGCGACACGTGGAGGGCGTCACGCTCTCGAACGTCCGGATCACCTACAAGGGCGGCGGACCCTACCGACCCGCGACCGAGCCGGTCCCCGAAGTCATCAAGGCCTACCCCAGCGCCGACATGTTTGGCGCCTTGCCCGCCTACGGCCTCTACTGTCGCCACGTCAAGGGGCTGAGTCTCGCGGACGTCCGACTGACCTGCGACGGCCGCGAGTCACGTCCTCCCATTGTCGTCGAGGATGTCGAAGCTCTCGAACTCGATGAAATCGACGCCTGGTACG
>CAYMLO010000130.1:0-28197 GCA_964390905.1 uncultured Planctomycetales bacterium
GTTATCGAACTTGACCGCCCAATTTCTTGAGCCTACTTTGCGCTGTAGTGTTAGGCCGTCTTCTTGACAAGCAGGAAGGCGACATCGCAAGCAATTCTCTATCACAAGCAAGATGACAGAGACGGCCGACGTGACAATTGTGATCTTAGCCGAGATGAACGAGCAGTCGACTCGGTGCTTCGGCGCACCGCCGAGCCACTTGCGGCAGGCGATCACCGACGATCAATCGAGAAGAAGATGAGTCGGGAATCGCGCCGGTTCGGGATGACGACCTCGAACCCATTCTCGCGAACCGACTTGCCGGAAACGACCCAGGTGTCGCCGGAATCGTAATCCTCGAACTTCCATTGTTTCGCCGGGTCGATCGTTACGAGTTCGAACCTCATCGCGCGAACGTCGCTCTTGGCGCGACGCAGAGCAAGGATCATTCCCTCCTTCTCTTCCGGAAGATAGAGCTGATAGGCCATCCAAGCGGTCGGATTCCGCTGCTGATTGGTCAAGGGATAGTAGTCGCCGAGGAAATACCTCTTGCAGCGTTTCGCCTGAACAACGTTCGCCTTGATCTGGAGCCATTCCTCTTTCGTCTTGGCGACCATTGCATTCTCCATGCCCGGACTCAGCGCGCAACGGGCTTCATACGTGTCGTAGAGCGACCAACCTCGAATCATGCTGCCTTGAATCGGGAGCCAGTGAAGGATTCCGTAGCTGTGGTCCTGTGTCGATTCAGCCGTCGCCTCGGGGAAGCAGTTGTAGTCGCTTCGCCAGAGAGGCTGACCGCGCGAAATCGACTCGAGATCGATTCGTCGTCCACCGCTGGCACAATTGAGAATCGCCAGCTTCGGGAACCTCTTGAGAAGCGCGTCCCAGAACGCAAAATGCCCCTCGATGAACCGCATCTCTTTCATCCCCCAGCGGTTCGGTTCGGTGGCCGTTTCCAGATAGGGATTCGGCTCGATGTTGAAATCCTCCTCGTACCAGTCGATGTCGTAGGCCTCGATCAGACCGGCGACGACGTCCACCGCCCACTTGAGCGCCTCCGGCTTGCCGAGGTCCAACAGAAGCGTTTGCCCGTTGCGGATCTTGCCGTCGCGATGTCCCGTCAAGAAGTACTCCGGATGTTCGAGCGTGATCGGCCGGCCGTGAATGGCGCGGCACGGCTCGACCCAGACGAGGAACTTCATGCCTGCCGCATGGGCTGCGTCACTGACCGGCTTGAGCGTTCCGTTATGCCAGTTCGGATTGGGTCGCCAGTCGCCGGCCATGATTCCCCAGTCCCCTTCGAAGACCGTACGCGACGGTTTGACCCCCGTTCCGTACCAACCGGCGTCGAACCAGTAAACATCAAGCGGAATCTCATACTGCTTGATCTTCTCGATGATCTCGAGATGCTCCTTCGACGGAATGCCCCCCCAGACTACTGCGGAAACCGGCGGCTCGACCAACTTGCCGTCGATGCGCGGAGAGTAGTGGTCGCGGACAAGCCGTCGGAACATGTTCTGGCCGTGCAGCATCTCCCCCTGCCAGTACAGGACAAGGTTCAGCGTAGAGCGGACCATCTCGCCGGGATGAAGGATCGTATCGAGGTTCTCGACCCCGGCCAGAATCGTCGACTTCCCGCCCCCGGTGTGATGGAAGTAGGCCCGCCATGCGCCGCTCCAGCCGAGCCCGGTGATGAGCCCGTCGCCGCCGGTCTGATAGTTGAAGAACGGCAGCCAGTTCGCACTCGAGCGCTTGTCAGTCGGTTTGAGGTAGGCGTGCGTACGCCCCCATTGGGCGTTCGTGGGAGTGTCCATCGGAATCCGACGGCGTTTGTCCCACATCGAATTGTGCATGACCTCGCTCATGAACAGGAAGTCATCTTCGTGCCCCGGCGAACCGACCGATCGGTGAAGAACCGGCATCGAACCGTCGGCGGAATTCCAATACGTGTCGATTCCCCAGAAGTCGTGTACCTTCGCCGAATCGGTCTGTCCGTCGTTTCTGACGCGCACAACCCATTGGAATGCGGGAAGGCCCCGAAACTCGGTCAGTCTCATCTCGCAAGAAAGCGAGGTCTGGCCGTCCCTCCAACTCAGAACATGTGTGCGGGTCTTGTCATCCTGCCAATCACCCGACGCGGTTTTCGCCGTTTCGATTCTGACCCATTCGCGGCTGCTTCGCTCGCCGCACTTGAACGAGAAGGGAACGTCGGCGACGT
The DNA here is from genome assembly GCA_964390905.1 of uncultured Planctomycetales bacterium. GTDB lineage: Bacteria > Planctomycetota > Phycisphaerae > UBA1845 > JAFGLZ01 > JAFGLZ01. Next base: position 2,198 of record CAYMLO010000130.1, read on the forward strand.
AGCGCCTGGCGTCCGCATCCCCCTGCTTCAAAAGGGACTGCTTCCATTGTGTGACGAACGCCATCTCGCTAGCCGTCGGCCGTGACGAATATGGTTCGATCGGGATCTCCCCGCCGCGGGCGAACGCGGAGAACAGTACCAGCGCGGGCAGCAGCAGGGGAAGAGGATGCCGGTGTTTCATGGTCTTGTCTCTCTTGGGTCAGGAAACCGACATTGCTCATTTGCCTGCCGCCAAGGAACCAGCCTACCAAAGCGGGTCCTCAGGTCAAACGAGAACGGCCCTTCACGCGGTCGCTTACGCACGTTCGCTCGGCTCATCGTGCCGATCTTGCTCCTGCCGCCTTGGGCACGAGCTCAAATCAGTGTGCATCATACCACTGCAGTCAACTGATCCGGGAAATGCGGGCTTAGGCGTGTCTTCGTAGTGCATCAGCTTGAGCACCTCAGCCTGAGAATCCGGATTCAGAACAAGGCCTTTTCACTGGGACCAAGTGTTCGGATTGAAGCCGATGGGACGCCGAGGTATCTTCGAGCGGCTTGTTGGCGGGTGCCCCATCCTTTCCGAGTGGCCGCGGGACGCGGGCTCTCGGAAAGGATGGGGGACAGCCTTCGCGGACACCATCCTCGGCAAGGAAAGGGAACGCACGATGCTCATCGACATCCACGTTCACTGTGCCAAAGCACGACACCCGAAGCTCACCCGGCCCAACGGCTCGCACTACCCCGACCCCGAAACGTTGATCGGCATGATGGATGAGGCCGGCATCGATCGCGCCGTCGTCATGACGACGCTCAGCCCGGAGTGGCGGTATACGATGGTGGCGCCGGAGGAGACCCTCGAGATCTGCGCCCGCTATCCCGATCGGCTCATCCCGTTCTGCAACATGGACCCGCGCTACCTGACGAACGACGCGACGGCAGACTTCACCCCGCTGCTCGAGGCCTACAAGGAACTCGGCTGCAAGGGCGTGGGCGAGTGCATCCCCAACCTGCCCTTCGACGATCCGCTCTGCATGAACTTCTTTAAGTACGTGGAGGCGTCCGGCCTGCCGCTCACGTTCCACATCGCGCCGCAGGTCGGCGGCTACTACGGCTTCGCCGACGAGGTCGGCCTGCCGCGCCTCGAGACCGTCCTGGCCGCGTTCCCCAAGCTGAACTTCCTGGCCCACTCCCAACCGTTCTGGGCCGAGATCAGCACCGACGTCATCCAGGACGGCCAGCGCGTCCCCTATCCCAAGGGACCGGTCACGCCAGGCCGCGTCGTCGAGCTGATGCGCAGGTACCCCAACCTCCTGGGCGACCTGTCGGCCGGCAGCGGTTTCGGCGCCATCAGCCGAGACCCCGAGTTCGGCTACCAGTTCATGGAGGAGTTCCAGGACCGCCTCTTCTGGGGCACCGACATCGCCAACGTCCCCCAGAAGCTGCCCATCGTCGACTACTTCAAGAAGCTCAAGACCGACAAACTGATCTCCGACGACGCCTACGAAAAGATCACCTGGCAAAACGCCAACCGCCTCCTCGGTCTAGGACTCGAAGCGTAGAAACGACGAGCAGGTCGCCACGTCGCGCGTGTTGGCGCATCCCCCCCGTAGCATGGGCGTCTCGCCCATGAAGCTTCACGGGCGAGACGCCCGTGCCACCACATCAGGCTTCACGCTCGGAACCCGGAACCCTAATCCCCCTGCCTGGCATCTTGCCCACAGACCCTCACGGGCGAGACGCCCGTGCTACCGCTGGGACGACCTGAGCGGTTCGATCTCACTCCCGCGTCAGCGCCCTCAAGTCGCGGCGCGGCTGGTCCCAGGCCTTGCTGACGGCGGCCGTTACGACTTGCAGGATGGCTTGGTAGTCCGGGTCGGTCTGGTCCTTGTAGACGGGTTGCTTGCAGCGGGCGATACCGGCGGACGTCTTGGCCAACGGCGCCGTCAAGAACCGGCTTCGCTGCGGTCGATGCAGATCGATCCAGTCGGCCCGCGTGACGTCGGCGGGTTGATGACATGCGTTGCAGCGCTTGGCGTGGACGGCGGCGATCTTCTCGGTCACCGCGCGATCGGACGGTAGGTCATACGGCATGCGGGCCAGACGCTTGTTGATAAACCCGTCGTGATAGGGCGCGTTGGCGTCGATCCAGGTGACCAGCCGCAGCCAGTCCGTCCGGCTGAGCTTGACCCGCTTGCCGTGGCTGTCCCCGCGGAGCACGGCGATCAGCTTGCTCTTGTGCGATCCGAACGCCAACGGCGGCGTGATCTTCGCGTCGTCGCCGACGTTGGAGCGGGCCACCAGACGGTGGGCGAGGATCGTATCGTACGCCCGGTTGTGGCTGGCCGTCAGCCCCCCCGAGAAGTCCAGCTTGCCCGCCGGCTTCAGGCCGCTGTGACACCGGACGCAGTGTCGGTCGAACACGGGTTGGACGTCGCGGAGGAAGCTGATCGCCCGATCCCCCCACGGCGGCGGGATGGGCACGCGAGGCGCGCGGCGTAGCGCCAGCGGGACGTCGCGGGCATTCGGCGCCTCGGCGCGCGTCTCGTGGCAGCCCACGCAGCCCCGGACCTCGCCGGGCTGGAGGCTGATGAACGACCGCATCCGCCGCAGCTCCATGTGATCCTCATCGAGCAGCTGGAAGTACACCGGCGTGTCGGCCGGTATGTGGAAACACGCGCTCCCGTCCGCCTCCACCGGCACGGTCCCGATCACCCGCGCCGGCGTCCAGTTGATCATGATGCCCTTGACGTCCTTCTCGTACCGCTGTCCGCCGTAGGTGTTGCAGTACGGCCACTGGTCGCGCTTCGAGATCCGGATGTAGCGGATGCGTTCGGCCGCCACGCCCTCCACGCCGTAGCCCACGTGGGCGACCGCGCACGTCGCGGTCTCCTGACTACGATCCGTCGCCTCAGCCAGAACCGGCGGTCGCGGCCGAGGCCGTAGCGGAATCGGAATGAAGCACGAGATCTTCGGATCGCGGTAGACCAGCTCCTTCGTGCCGTACACGTCGATCAGGTAGACCGCATAGCCGGTCGCATCGGTCTGTCCGCCGAACGTGTACGAGACCAGGAATGACCGATCCGACAGCGGCCAGGGGGTCATGTAGTACCCCCCGGTCCCACACACGCCGCCCTCGGCAACAGGCATCCCCGACATCCCACCCTCCGGCGGCGACACGCCGGGCGTGACGATCCGGATCCCCGCCGGCGTGTTGAGCCCCGGGTCTGGATTGATGATCACGACCGGACCGGCCGGCAGCGTATGATGTCCCGTTGCGATGGCGATCAGCTTCCGGCTATCAGGGATCGATCGGACGTCCTCCAGCGCCCAGGGGTTGTTGAGGTGCTGCTTGAACAGCGCGTCTGCACCGGTCCCATCGGGGCGGATCGTCCAGATGCTCTGGATGTGCGCCCACCCGCGCTCCTGATATTCCCACCGCGTGTAGCCGATCGTCCCGTCGTCCAGGGCATGCGGCAAGTAGTCGCCGTCCTTCGACACGCTCATCCGCCGGATGTCGCTGCCGTCTGGACGCATGACGTACAGGTTGCAGGACGTCTCGTCCTTGTCGTACTCGTTGCACTGGAGCGAACATGCACAGCGCTCCGAGACGAACGCGATGTCACCGTTGGCCAGGTACGTCGGGTCCAGGTCGCTCCACTCGCCGCGGGTGAGTTGCCGCAGGCCCTTGCCGTCGATGCCGATCTCGAACAGATGGATCGGTTCTTCGGTTCGCCGGAGATTGAAGTTCGTTCGCCGGTCGCGCCAACCCGCAGGCGGCTGATCGGTCTTGGTCCGGGCGTAACCGAAGACGACGCGGTCGGCGTCCCACCAGAGGTCGGCGCCGTGCACGTGCCCCGGGCCTAACGCACTGTTGATCAGATTCCGCACCGTGTGCTCGCCGTCATGCGGGTGCAACGAGACGATGCAGATGTCGCCCCCCGGACGCGACGTCCACGGCATGTGGTTGAGGCAGACGTCCGGGTACGTCTCTTGAGTGAAGCGCTTGACCAGCAGCAGGTTGTCGAACGCCAGCCGCGGGTCCTTGAAGGCAATCTCGCGAGCCAGCCAGCGGGCGTCACGATAAAGCGCACGTCGCGCGTCGGGATCGGGCCCGTCGGCCTCCTCACGCGCAACCAGCGCGTCGGCGCGGCGGCGGAGCGCCGCAAGCGAGGCAGGCGGTGGCACCTGCAAATCGTCCGATAACCGCCGGGCCCGCTGCAGCGTCTCTTGCACCGGCTCGACGAAGAAGACGCGGCCATCCCGAAACGCGACCTTGCCCTGCGTCGCCGAGACGATCACGGCCGCGGGACCCTCGTGGGCGATCTGAAACGCCACGGGACAAGAGCGCGCCTCAGAGAGCTTCTTGTGAAAGACGACCTGTCTGACCGGACGGTGAGGCGTGAACACGACCGACGCGACGGTCACGTCGACCGGCGGGTCGAGCGGTCCATGTGCGCGCAGCTCGACCGTCAGCCCGTTCTTGCCGAAGCCCAGCTTGGGCGTCGCCGGCAGCTTGATTTGCCAGTTCGCGCCGGCCGCGAGCCGGACGGGAGGCCCCCCAGCGCGAAGCAGCTGCGAAGGAAATCCGCCAGGGAAGCTGCCAAGCCGCAGCGCGATCTCGATGTGGGTCTTGCCCGCTTCGCGATGAATCCGCGCCTGCTCGGCCGGCGCGGGGGCGCCGTTGATCGTCACACCGCTTGACTTGCCGGGCCGCAGGCCCACCCTCGTCTTTCCCAACACCAGCACCCCGCCGCTGCGATTCCGTCCGCGCGACCAGATACTCAGACTGCTCTGCTTGGCCGGCCGATGGAGGGCGATGTTCCGGCTGGGGTCGGACGGTCCGTAGATCTCCACCTCGTCGAGGTGGAAGAAGATCGGGGCCGCGCTGCGGATCTGGAGACGAACGAACCGGGCGTGCACCTGGCCGCCGTCCGGACGGGCGGGGTCGGCCTTGAACGCGACGGCCAACGGCTTGGCGCCGGTGATCCCGCCGAAGTGCTTCCCCTTGTTGTCGTGCCGCAGCGTCCAATGCCTCTCGTCATCGGACGTGAGGATCATGAGGTTATCGGCGTTGTGGAGGCCCGGCGGGTAGTCGAGGCGGTTGTACACGACGATCTTGGCGATCGGCTGGCGCGTGCCCAGATCGACTTGCCACCACGGATTCGACTCGTGGCCGGTGTGGAAGGCGTACTTGCCGTTCTTCACACCGTCCACCGCGCCGCTCGCATCCAGCGCCGTCGGATCGCCTCGGTAGTTCACCTCTGTAGCGGTCGGCAGCGAGACCCCGACGCAGAACCGCCGGCCGTCGTGGACGAGCTTGTAGGCGGGCTCGTTCGCGCCCTTCCCCGGCAGGACGATGGCCCGTTTCCAGCAGGCATCGTCGAGGTGCCCGTCGAGGGTCGGCGCCGAGCCCTTCGGCACGCGGAGGCGATCGTCCGGCTTGACCCCGGGCCACTGAAGCGTCGCCTCGACGAACCGAACCAGGCCCGGCTCGCGGATCTGACGCATCCGGCAGTCGTCCTGGCGCCGCCAGTCGGACTCGATCTGCTCCCGCACCGAGCCCGCCGACAGATCCCCCGCCGCCGGCCACAGCAGCGCCGCAACGATCAGCAACAAAGGCCCAAATGCAATCGATCGACGGAACGTCGTCTTCTTGCGTCCAGCAGGTCGCATGAAATCACTCTACTCCAGCCGAACCACGGCGGCAATCATCTCTGCGGGTGCGCCTGAGGATGCCCTCCCCTTCGGGGTGCCCGACCTCCCGGCTCTGCCGCGGACGGTTCGGGGGCGACGCTCAAGATCAAGGGACTCGAAGCTTCAGTGCCGGATTCCCTGTGTCGATAAGGCACATAGGCGACCGTCGTGGGCGCAGCCTGCGCAGAAGGGCAACCCCGACCGGCGTCGCCTCGACCCTATCGGCTGCCTCACCTCTGAACCGGCCGCGACAGATCGCCTTGGCAGATCTAGGTCCGCGGAGACAAGGGGGGCTTCTCGTGGCTTCGGAAACCGACTCGAACGTGATGCCTCGTCAGGACAAGGGTCCCGCGCAGGCGTCGCAAGAAGGTCCCGCCCGGGACGCCGCGCCACCCGTGGGCACCGCCGACCCCAACGCCCCTGAGGCCTCAGGCAAAACCGATCAACAGATCCCCGTGATCGTCCCCGAACGGAACCCCGGCGACAGCACCGTAAGCGTGACGTCCTTGCGCTACGGATTGCGCCTCGCGCAAGACATCTACGACGAGTCCGGCCTCTTCCTCCTGGCAGCCGGTACGAGGATCACGCCGCGGTTCCTGTACCTGTTGAGCAAGCGCAACATCCGCAGAGTCAAGCTGCGTTCGGTCGAGGTGCGCAAGCCCCAACCCACCGACCCGCAAGCCGCAACGACGGTCGAGAGCGCCGGAGCGCGCAAGCTGGACGAGATCCTGAGCCAGACGTTGAACAAGGACGTGCCCCTCCGTTCCTTGCGCGCGTCGGACCGGCCTCGCCTCGCGCTCAGCAATCTGAGGGAAGAGGTCGATCGCGGCCTGGAGGCGCACGTCGACGCCAGCGCCACCGTGGCCGACGTCTCAGGGAGGCTCCTCGGCAACGGATACGCCTCCGGGGAGGAATTCACTGACGTCGTTCAGGGCTTCGTGAACATGGTCGCCTTGGACTTCGACCTGCTGCCCATGATCGTCGGGATGCATGAGGCGAGCAGCGATTACCTCTTTGAGCATTGCGTCAACGTTTCGATGGTGGCCATTGGAATCGCCGCCCAGTTGGGGATGACCCGGGAACAGATCGCGGAGGTCGGGCTCGGTGCTCTGCTGCAGGACATCGGCATGCTGAAGGTCCCTGCTGCGATCCGTCTGGCCCCACGCCCCCTCAATCCGGATGAGCGCCTGGAGGTCCAGCGGCATCCAATATACACCTTGGACTGCCTCGAGGCCCTGCCCGGCGTTCCCCTGCGGGCCGGTTTCGTCGGATACCAGGTCCACGAGCGACTCGACGGAAGCGGTTACCCCCGCCAGCGCTCGGGAACCTTCACGCACCAGTACGCCAAGATCGCTGCCGTGGCGGACACGTACGCGGCCATGACGCGACCGCGACCCCATCGTGCGGCAATTCTGCCCTATCGAGCGGCCCGGATGATGCTCATCGATGCCAGCAACAACAAGCTCGATCGCACGGTCGTGCGCGCGTTCCTCGATACCATGTCGCTCTTCCCGATCGGCAGCGCTGTCAGGCTGAGCGACGGACGTGTTGCGAAGGTCATTCGGGCCATTCCGGGTCAACACACCCGGCCCGTAATAGAGGTGTTGGATCCCGATCATCATCCCACCGGCGAGGTGATCAGCCTGGCTGACGGAACCAGTCTGAAGGTGGTCGAGGCACTTCCTTTCCCGCACGCCCAGCCGGATCTCAACACGCCCTGAGTCCTCCCCGCACGCGGCCCTCACCGGCGATAGAAACGGACGAACGGCCGCGAACCGATGCGCGCAAGCAAGAAGCCCGCAGCGAATCCGTGCCGCGGGCTTCCGGGAAACTCCCCTTTGCGGGCTCGGGGAGGGCTACCGTGCCGTTACCACCACCAGTCCCACCAGTACACCTCTTCCTCGTAGTAGTAGTCGTCATCCCAGCAACCGCCGCATCCGCAAGACCGGCAGTCATAGCCCCCGCCCCACGGGTTGACGATCTCGATCTCGATGTCCTCGAGATCATCGAAGAACTCCTCGATGTCGCAGCCCGTCGAGCTCAGCAGCAACCCCCCGACCGCCAGCAGAACCATCGGCATCGCCAACTTGCCTTTCGTCGCCATCGTCTGTCTCCTTGTCTGACCGCTCGGGCCCATCCCCTGCGAGGTGGGCCGTGCCTTCACGATTCGGCGCCCAGGTCTTCGGCCACCCGTCCGACCTGGCATATTGATAGACAGGCTGGAATAGTTTCCGTTAGTGAATTAATCTGTCGTGTTGAATTCTGCGCAGAACGTATGTAACTCTATTTTTCAAAAAGTTTTACAAGGAGTTCTCCCTTTCGCCCGTCTTGAAACCTGCCCGACGTTGGGATACACTACGAACGAAGGGGGAACGTCGACCTAGGCGCGGGGGTCGAATGGGCTGGGCCGGCGCGCTTGGCCGGGGGGAGCGTTTTGCGTTTCGCGCATCGGAGGTCCGTTTCCGAGCCGGGCTCGCGGAGAACCTGAATGCCCGTTCGTTCCTTCGCCAGCAGGCTGCCGCTCTTCGTTGCGCTTCTGGCGGCGAGGTCGGCGCTCGGTCTGGGACACCTCCATGCCAATCGTCCCGAATCCTACCCGCCGCCCAGCCCACACTGGGTCAAGGACGGTGTGATCTCCTACGTGGTGGACATGAGCGGCCTGTGCCAATCGCCTGATCTGACCTACACGGCTGAGCAGGTCGACCGCATCGAACGGGCCATCGTGCGTGCGTTCGACACCTGGAACGGCGTGCTGGCCCCGCTGAACCTGCAGTTCAAAGAGCTCCCGAAATGGCGCCGCGGCGAGTTGTACGTCTTCACCTTCGACTACGAGCGCCTCTTGCCAAAGGGTTGGGTCGGGGATTCGCTGGCGGGCGCCCACTCGTTCACCATCTTCGGGCTCTCCTACGTGCAGTTCCCCATCATCTACGACAACACGGAACGGTTCGACGACCTGGCGGATGAGCCGGCGGTCATCGACCGAACACTCGGACATCCCTACATGAAGTACACGGATTCGGACGCGGCCGACGTCTATTCGGTGGCCCTCCACGAGATCGGGCACGTGCTCGGCCTGGCCCATCCGGCCGAATCGTTCAAGGAAGACGAGAGCTACAACTTCCTCGCGCTGGAATCCGTGCGGATCGATGCGCGATGCCTGACGCCCAGCGAGTTCGTGTGCGGCCAGCACATTGCGCGTCGCCGGCCGCTGCTGCGAACCGAGATCAGCTCGGTCATGGCGCCGTTGGAGTTTGGCGCTGTCCACATGGACATCCCCCCCGCTGACCGGGCCTTCGTCGCCTTCGCGCTGCGGTATCTCAATCCGGCTGGGGCCGATGAGATCCTGGCGGAGGCCCGACGCCTGTTCCTGGCCACCTCGCCCCTACGATTCGCGAACGTCTTCGAGGAGTACGAGAAGGACCCGCCCGCGCGGGAAGACAACAACACGATCGAGAACGCCCAGACCATCGAGCCGAATTCGATCATCCTCGGCTCGCTGGCCGCCACGGAAAACGAGGACGGTTACGAGCTCGGGGATGTCGACGTCTACAGCTTCGAGGTGACTGCCGAGACCGCCGAGGTGACCTGGTATTTCGATATTGACTACGGGGGCGGGCTGTTCGGACCGACGTGGGTGGACGCGAAGCTGACTATCTTTGACGAGACGGGGCAGACATTGGGCGAAAACGACGACATCGAGCAGCTCGATCCGGGCAGCGTCACCACCGACGATCCGTTTCTGACGTTCCGGTTCGACGCGCCCGGCCGATACTACCTCCAGGTCTCCAGCATGACCCCCGCCGAGGAGTACGGTTCTACGGGCGATTACGAGTTGAAGGTCGGGGTGGGCGGCGTTCCGGAGGCGCAAGGTCTCCGCGACGTCATCCCCGCCCTGGCCGATCCCAGCGTGGCCGACTGCCTCGGGACGGACCCGGTCGACACATCGGCCGTATGCTGCCAGGAGTTCGGCATTCTGGCCGCGACGATGCTCGCCGTCGGCCTGATAGTCCTCCGGTGCTCCGTCGGTCGGCGGGGGACCGGACCCAGGTGAACCCGCCGAATCCCCGCTGCCACTACTTCGCGAAGGTCACGACGACTTGCGCGTCGCGGACCCGGTCGGTGGCGATCCATACGCGATGGTCTGCGGCGTCGTAGCGCCATGCCTTGTCCGCCATCGCGTGCCCGTTGACGCCAACGGCCCGAGGCCGGCGATCGCTCAGAATCCGCAGGATGTACTTCCGCGCCACCCCGCCGGCCATGCCGACGGTCAACGTATCTGCCGCCCATTGACTGGTCAGCTCAGTGATCTCGCCCTTCGGGTGCTCCCAGAGCGAGAAGGCAGCCGCCCGGTCGGCGTCCGGATAGACGTCGAGCGTGGTGCGGCCCGCCGACGCCTTCGTGCCGTGGCCTGCGTGGTCGTTAGCGACGTTCAGCGGGATGATCGAGCCGCTGCGGATGAACACGGGGTACCGGTCGTCCGGCACGGTTAGTTCGATCGTCTTGGGGCCGGTGTGGACTTGTGTGTTGTCCCAGTAGTCGATCCACCGGCCGGCCGGTAGCGCGACCTCCCGGCTGCGCTTGGGTTCGTAGATCACCGCGACGAGCAAGGCGTCGCCCAGCATGTACTGCCACTTGCCCGGCATGACCTTCAGGAGACAAGGCCCGCCGCGGTTCGCCCGGCGGACGCCGGCGTAGAAGTACGGCGACAGCTCGTGATGGATCCACGCGAACCGCCTGAAGATCCGCAGGAACTCGGCGTCGTACTCCCAGGGCCGATGATCGCCATGCCCGCCGTTCAGGAAGAACGGCATGAACGTGCTCCATTGCATCCATCGCAAGTAGAGCGTGCGGTCGATCTTCTTGCCGCCGCCGCCTGAGAATCCGCCGATGTCCGAGCCGATGACCGAGTAGTCCTTGGTCATCGCCCGAAACGCGCTTTCCAACGCCAGGCCGAGTCCCCGATCGTCCCACGTCTTCTTCTGATCACCCACCCACGTCACGGGCGCGACGTCGCGCGGTGCGTGCCGGCCGCCGTAGTTGGCCTGACCCGTGTCCACCGAACGCACCATGGTCACGCCGTCGGGGTTGCGGTGGATCAGATGCCGGTAGCAGTCGCGGTAGAACAGGTCGATGTACTCCATGAGGGTGATCGGCCCCTTGTGCCCCCGACCGCCCATGGGCCAGAACAGCTCCCCCGCCCCGTCGACCTTCCACCCGTCGATGCCCTGCAGCAGGACGCGGTCCATCAGCCCGTGCCACCACGCCAGGGCCTCGGGGTTCGTGTAATCGACGAAGCCGCCCCGGCCCTTCCACCACTTCTTCAGCCTCCCCTCGTTGCACAGGTAGCCCTTCTTCTTGGCCTCCTGGTAGAAGTCGGTGGCCGATCCGGGGCAGTCGGACTTGTGGGCGTTCGGGTTGACCATGCACGTCATCCACAGCACCACCTTCAGCCCGCGGGCGTGCAGGTCGTCGATCATTCGCTTCGGCTCGGGATAGCGCTTCGTGTCCCAGACAAAATCGTTGTAGGCCGTCGACCACGGGCTGTCGATCAGAACCGCGCGCAGGGGCAGGTCATGCTCGGCGCAGCCCTTGACGTAGTCCCACACGGCGTTGTGCGTGTTGTCATCGTCCTCCCACATCCACATCTCGAACGCCCACGGCGGGCAGACCGCCTGGCGGCTTTTGTCATTGTCGGGCAACTCCCACAGGAACCGGGCCGCCAGGGCGTCCTGACCGATGATCAGCATCAGCCCGACGACCAGACACGGGCACATCCTCTTCATGACCTCGACCTCCGACCGACTCGCGCCACCACCGGAATCCGCCCGTCAGTGTACTCGATCGGGGATGCAGAGGGGGCCCCGGCGCTATCGGGGGACTGCAACCAAGTGAATGACGGGGCCGGCGGGTTGGTTTGAGGGTGGGGGACGGAATCCCGCTACGAGGACCGATTCTCAGTCCATTCCGTTCCACGCCTGCGCGCCATTCTTGCTGGGTCTGGGCGGCCGCGGTAGGCTGCTGTCCTTGCTATGGCGGATCCACTCGGTGTCAGCTTCGTGATCGCCACGCGGAACCGGCGCGACGTTCTGCTCGAGACGGCGGCGCAGATCGACGACTGCGGCCTGGACCGCTCCGAGATGGAGATCCACGTCGTCGACAACGCCTCGACCGACGGGACGGTCGCTGCCCTGGGCGAGCATCGTCCCGACGTGCGGGTGTTGTCCTTGGCGGAGAATCGTGGGAGTTGCGCCAAGACGCGGGCCCTGCCGTACGTGCGGTTCCGGTACGTGGTACACCTGGACGACGACTCTTGGCCCATCGACGGGTCGATCCCGCGGATGGTCGAGCGGTTCGAGCGGACGCCCAGTCTGGCGTCGGCCGGCTTCGTCGCCCATCTGCCCGACGGGCGCATCGAGTGCAGCGCCCTGCCCGGCGTCTTCATCGGCTGCGGCGTCGGGCTGCGGACCGATCTGCTGAGGCGGCTCGGCGGCATCGATGAATGGTTCTTCATGCAGGCCGAGGAGTACGACCTGGCCTTCCGCCTGGCCAACGCCGGATACCGGGTCGGCGTCTTCGACGACCTGCACGTCCGGCACCTCAAAACACCCCAGGCCCGCTATGGCGGATCGACGGCCTACTACGACGTCCGCAACAACGTCGTGCTGGCCTGCCGATTCCTCCCCGACCCCTGGCGACGCATCTATCTGGCCGACTGGGTCCAGCGCTATGCCTGGCTGAGCAGATCGTCGGACAACGTGGGCGCGTTCATCCGCGGGGCGGCTGCCGGGGCCGCACGCGCAGCCCGGGAACGCCTCGCGGGTCGGGTCGAGCCGCTGTCGGCCCGGGCGCTGCAACGGTTCTTCTGCCTCCAACGGATCGAAGCCCAGATGGCCGAGCTCGGCAGCGCCGGGGTCCGACGGATCCTGCTGGCGTACCTGGGCAAGAACGTCTACGCCTTCTGGCGTGGCGCGAAGCTGGTGGGCCTCGAGCTGGTCGCCATCGCCGACGACCGATTCGCCGATCCCCCCGGTCGGCGGTATCGCGATACGCCCATCCTGCCGACGCCCGAGGCCCTCGACATCGACCACGACGCCGTGGTCGTCGCCAACACCTCCTACGCCCACGCCGCGGTTCGGGCCCAAGAGTTGGTTCCCATGACCGATCGCCCCGTCCACGACTGGTTCGGCCGCTCGCCCGATGCCGCCGCAACCCAAGACGGGACATACCTGACCGACCGGGCGACGCCGATGTCGCCTTGATCGCCCGACCGGACCTGGATAGCCTGGATCCATACCCATGTGTACACCTTCGGGCCCTGTTTCGAGGAGGCCAATTCCGATGACAGGCGCGAGGATCATCTTGGGCATCGTTGCGATCCTGGTCTGTGTCCGAGCGGGCGTCTGCCGGGCAGCTGAAGATAATCCCTCGGGCAAGAAGATCGACCTGCGGATTCTGTACTGGGGGCGTGGCGGGTCGGACAGGGAGAAGGATTTCTCCGAATTCCTCTCGAAGCACTTCCGGGAAGTCCAGACGCGCGACTTGCGGCACTTCGATGCAGACGCGACGAAGGCCTTTGACGTGGTGATCCTCGATTGGGACAAGAACGACTTCAAGGCCCCGCGGCCGACCATTCCCGAGGGCTACACGCGTCCCACCGTGACCGTTGGGGTACCCGGCGCTTTCATCTGCAGCAGGCTGCGCCTGAAGATGGGCTACTTGTGAAACTGCATGCGTGATGCGGCCCATGGTGGGTCGCTCAAACACGAAGTCTTCCACACGCCCTTCGAGGTCAACCCACGCTTCGAGGCCTGGCCCACGCCGGGCAGGTACCGGGACTATCCCGGCGGAGACAAGCTCCCCGACAAGATCAAGGTGTGGCGCGTCCAGAGGCCCAAGAAGAGATCCTCAGGCAGCGTCGTCTCCCGCGGTTGGGGATTCGACGATTCGCCCGACGCCGAGGCCCTCGTGGCCGGCTACAACACGGGCAAGGAGTACGGCGCGGTGGGGGTCGGTCGACAAGGGAACTTCCTGCAATGGGGGTTCTCGGCACCGCCGTCCACGATGACCGGCGCGGGCAGGCGCCTTTTCTTCAACTGCATCTGCTACATACACAAGTTCGACGGCAAGCGGCCGCTGATACGGAAGGAGCGGGGAGATCGAACGTACGCCGTCCGAGACGCGATGCTCATCAACAAGATCAAGAACAAGGAATTCTTCCGTGGAAGCTTCACCCCCGAACAGATGGAGAAGTACAAGAGCGATCCGGCCGGCCTGACCAAGGTCTACGCGGACGGCTTCGAACTGATCTACCGAGACAAGACGTATCGAATCGACGAGGACCTCACGGCGCTGGGTCTGAAGTCGAATCGGACGGTGGAGACATTACAGAAGCTGATCGAGCTTCTGACCGACGCGAAACACGCCGACCGGGCAAGACGCCTTTTGCAGCGGTACGTCGCGGCATCCTTCGAAACGTCCGCCCAATGGCAGGCGTGGTTTCGCAAGAACCGCGATCGGATCTACTTCAGCGACGTGGGCGGCTACAAGTTCCGCGTGGTCCCGAAGGGCTATCTGACCAAGCCGCTGCGATGACGGTCCCGTCGGCAGTCCCTGTCATCCGGCCCGCGCTGCGGCGCCGGCCCGGACCGTCTCGAACAGCGCCTCCACCCGCACGGCGATACGGGCTGAATCCGACGGGGAGTAGTCCGTCTCGATCCGCAGGTACGGCATCCCCAGGTCCTTCTCGGCGAGCTGCTTGATCCGGTACGACTCGACGTCGTAGGTCAGGCAGGCCTGCCAGACCAGTTCGATCACGCACTGCGGACGGTACTGCGTCGCCAGCTCGCGAAGCGTGTCCAGGCGCCGGTCGTTGCGGGTCATGACCGAGCAGGGCAGATGGAAGTACTTGTCGGCGAGCGCGTCGATCGGATCGTCGGCGGTCTCGTCGACGTCCTCGAGGATCGGCTTGAGTCCGACGCAGGTCTCCATGCAGACGACGAGCCCGCCGCACTTCTCGACGATCTCGATGACCCGCTCGGCGCCGTGCGCCATCGGCACGCCCGTCATCAGCACGCGAACCCGCGACGCGAGCTCCGGGTCGGGCGTCTTGTCGCCCATCAGCGCGATCGCCTTCTCGTACTGCTCGAAGTCGGCCGGGATGCCCGAGATGCTGCTCTTGAGGTCCAGGAGCCCTCGACCGGTCAGCGGCGGCGTGTCGGACGTCATGAAAGCGGCCAGCTTTCGCCGAAACGCCCGTTCGCGGTTCATCACCGAAATGGCCTGCTTCAGTTTGCAGTCGGTGATCTCGACGCCGAGTCGCCGCTCCAGCTCGGCCTTGAACTTGTGCAGCTCGCGGCGCCAGTGCTCCAACGCGTCGGCGTCGTCGGCCTTCTGCGGTAGCTCCAGGACGTACATCGGGCGCGTCTCGCCCAGCAGCTCGTACATCTTCTTCTTGCCGTCGCACGTCGTCTCGGCCACGATCAGGTCAGCCATCTCCAGAAACGGGTTGCTCTTCTGCGCGTGGTAGCCGTAGGTGGACTTGATCAGCGGACAGAGCGTCGCGGGCAGATGCTCCTCTGCGGTCGGGATGGTATCCGCCGAGCCGCCGCAGAGGCAGACGGGCACGGCGCCGGCGGCCATGATGATCTCCCGCGGCGTGTACTCGCACAGAATGCCGACCACGGGTCGGCCCTGGTCCTTGGCCGCCGTGGCATAGGCCAGGCAGTTCGGGATCATGTTGGCGAACCAGCTGCAGGGGCTTTGGGCGGCCTGACACGGGGACGCGCCCGTGCCGCCACACGTCGAGGCCGACCGCGTGCAAGCGTCCGCAGAGCCAGCGTCTTGGTCTGGGTTTTGACAACACGTGCTCATGACGTTCTCCGCAGCTCAAGAGGTCGTGGTATCTGAAGCGATGAGCGTCCCCGCCTTCTCGCCCCGGGCGGCGTCATAGACCTCGCTCACCTTGACGATCACCACCCCCTTGAACTTCTTGCCGGGCTTCTTCTTCTGCAGATGCTCGTTGGCCATCTCGTAGGCGTCGCCGTCCGTCTCGTACCTGGCCGAGCCGTTGTACTTGTAGGATTCGCCGCTGGCCTCGTCCCATACCGAGAACGACGCGCGCGGGTTCTGCTCGAGGTTCCGCCGCGTGGCTTTCATGTACATATCACCGACGACCAGTTCGTCCTCGCCAAACCACCAGTATTGAAGCATGGGAACGACGTTTGGCTTGCCGTCGCTCGTGCTGGTCGCAAGGGCGATGACCTTGCGTTTCTGCATGAGTTGTCTGGCCTTTTCCGGGATCGTCATGGTTTGGTTCTCCTTGAAGGGGGTGCTCGGTCTTTGCCGAACAGAAGCGGCGGCCCCCGGGCGTATCCCGCGGGGCCAAAGGGGTTGGTTGTCCGTGCGTTCCGGGATTCGATGTTGCTGATGGCGTGTGCCAGGCTGCGTCAGGTCGTCAGATCTCGTGCCATTGCTTCTCGCGCTTGGCCACCTCAAAGGGGCCCATGTTCGCCTCGATCTCGACCCGGTACTTGCCCTTGAACCGCGAAGGTACTCGCCACGAGTACCGGCAGGTGCCACCTCAGCCATACTCGAAGGTGCCCTGGCTGAGCACCTTCCCCTTTTCGTCGAGGATTTTCAGCTTCGGCGGGGGAGGCCGCTTGCCGTCCTTCTGTGCGCCGCCAGCGTAGTTCTCGCCAGCCTGACCGACGGCCGAGAATCCGATCGAGACCGTGCTGCCCCGCTTTCGCACGTCTGCTTTCAGTGCGATCGGCGCCCCCGCGTTGAACTTCAGGACCTGCCCCTCTCTAACCTCGAAGTCCGTTAGCTTCCCCATGCCCCTCCCGCACGTCAACGTCCACTTGGCCCCCTCTTCGTCCGTGCGAGACAAGAAGCCGTACACGGCCCGGTACTTGCCCACGGGTACGTTCATCTTCCCCTCGGACCCGCGGATGCAAACGTACCCGCTGTCGCACATGAGGAGTGCCTGAAGATCCCGATCCTGCATCGCCAGCGTTCCCATCTTGGGCGTGGCCTTCGCGATCCGGAGTTTGGCGCCGTCGGGACTCGCCGTCAGGTTGTAGTAGCGCCCATCCAGTTCGATCATCCTGGTCAGCGGCCGCTGCTCCCAACTGTCCATCCCGGAATTGGCGAACTCGCCGTTCTGGTCCAGGTCGATGCCAAGGAAGTCAGGCCTGGGCGTCCTTTGACCCGAGGGCGACATGCCCGCAAAGACGCTGTTGTACCTACCGTCAAGATCGCCGTCGATCAGCACCACCTTGCACGACCGTTTGCCCAGTCGCACCTTCCCTGTTCTAAATTCCGTCGGGAACAGGTAGACGTAGGACTGCCCGCGATACCAGCGGACGACGATCTTCGTGCGCTGGCCCTTCTCGTCGTCCCGACGTGCAAGGGGTATCGGGCCGAACTGGAAGACGGTTTGCCTTCGTCGGAAGGACGGACCTTTGGGATTGGGCTTCTGGATCTTGCCCTCGAACGCCTTCTCATCAGACAAGTCGTTGTCGAAATCCGTATCCGCATACAGCTTGGGCGGGTCGACGGACGCCATCGCCATCAGGAGCTTCCGCTTGCCCAGGTCGGCCGCGAAGTAGTACACGCTGCCGAGCAGGCCCTCGGGCGTGCCCTTCAACTGTGTAGGTCTCGTTCGCTCCCTGCGTACGAAGCCGCGCGCCATTCCCACAAAGGACTGTTCGAAGTCCGTGATCTCGTCGAGCTTCAGGGCGAACGTTTCCCCGGCGGCGTCCTTGGCTTTCGCTTCGTCCGACCCGGCTGAGTCGACGATCGCGGCATGAAAGACAAGACCGAGGCACACGGCGACCCCGATGCGGGCGGTGCATCCGTCCTTGTCGCCTTCTCTGCAGAAGTCGCGCACACAGGCAATGCGCATGAGGAATCCCTCCAGTTCGGACAGAGCCGACGCGGGAACCGCATTATACTCAGGATGGCGACCCGCACCAATCTAGAGCTCGCTCGCGCAGCGCCCGGCTCGATCTTACCGATTGCCCCTTATAGAATAGGACGTTGGACGCACTTGCAGGCAAGGGCCGGAAGAGGTCTGATCCGCGACGTCCAGGAGGCACGCATGGCCGGACCAAAGCAAGCGGTGTTGCGACTCATCCCGAAGGTCGACCGCCTCTTGGAAGACACCGAATTGGTCGAGATGACCGCGGGGGTGCCTCAGCGCGTGGTGGTCGATGCCGTCCGTTGGGCCGTCGACGAAACGCGAGCGGCCCTCCTGGCCGAGACCCCCCAAGACGCCGACGAAGACGCCATCCGCAAGGCGGTCCTGGCCCGGACCCGCGCACGGATCCGGGACGCGATGGGCCCGCACTACCGCAAGGTCATCAACGCGACGGGCATCATCCTGCACACCGCTCTGGGCCGTGCGGTGCTTCCCGCCAGGGCGCTGGACCAGATCCGTGATGAGCTATCGGGCTACTCGCTGCTGCAGGCCGATCTCGAGGCCGGCAAGCGGTCCAAGCGCGACGGGCGGATCGAATGGCTCTGTCAGCAACTGACCGGCGCCGAGGCCGCCACGGTCGTCAACAACAACGCCGCCGCCACCTCGATCGTGCTCAACACCGTCGCCAAGGGACGGGAGGTGATCGTCTCGCGGGGGCAGCTTGTCGAGATCGGCGGGTCGTTCCGCCTGCCGGAGGTCATGGAGGCCAGCGGCGTCAAGCTCGTCGAGGTGGGGACGACCAACAAGACGCACCCGCGTGACTATGAAGACGCCATCACCGAAGACACCGCCGCCATCATGCGTCTGCATCCGAGCAACTACAAAATCGTCGGGTTCACGTCCGAGGTCCCGCTCGAGGACATGGTTCGCATCGCCCACGCGCACGGCCTGCCGATGATCGATGACGTGGGAGCGGGGGCCTTGATCGACTTCTCGCGGTTCGGGTTCGAGCGGGAGCCGACGCTGGTAGATTCGATCCGGGCCGGTGCCGACATCGTCACCTGCAGCGCCGACAAGCTCATCGGCGCCCACCAGGGGGGGCTGATCCTCGGCAAGGCGAAGTGGATCGACGCGGTTCGCAAGAATCCGCTGGCGCGGATCGTCCGCGTGGGGAAACTGACGCTGGCACCGCTCGAGGCGACGTTGACGCTCTTTCTCGACGAGTCGGTGGCCTGCCGCGAGGTGCCTATCCTGCAGATGCTCTTGAGGAACGGCCCGGAGATTGCCGAGCAGGCGGAACGGATCGCCGACGCGGTTCGGCAGCGCGCCGCCGCGGCTCGGGTCGAGACCGTCGACGGGTTTAGCCAGATGGGCAGCGGATCCCTGCCGGGACAAGACTTGCCGACGCGGTTGGTCGCCGTCGAGGCGAATGGTGTCACGGCGGACACCCTCGCGCGCCGTCTCCGCCGTCATGACCCGCCGGTCTTCGCGCGGATTCGCAAGGAGCAGCTCCTGATCGATCCGCGAACGCTGCTGCCGGGAGAAGAGGAAACGCTCGTTGGGGCCGTCATCACGGCGCTCGGCGCGGGAGACTAGCGGCGCCATGGGCACCGAGCAGATCAACATTACCCTCGGCACGGCCGGCCACATCGACCACGGCAAGACCCTCCTGATCAAGTGCCTCACCGGCTGCGAGACCGATCGTCTCAAGGAAGAGAAGGAACGGGGCATGTCCATCGACCTGGGGCACGCCCCGTGCAAGATCGCCGACCTGGAGGTCGGCATCGTCGACGTGCCGGGACACGAGAACTTCGTCAAGACGATGGTCGCCGGGGCGAGCGGCATGGACGGCGTGATTTTCGTCGTCGCAGCCGACGACGGTGTCATGCCCCAGACCCGCGAGCACCTGGACATCCTGATGCTGTTGGGCATCGAACATGGGATCGTGGCGTTGACCAAGGTCGACCGCGTCGAGTCGGACCTGCTCGAGATCGTTCAAGCGGACCTTGCCGACTACCTGCAGGGGACGTTCCTGGCCGACGCGCCCATCCTGCCCGTGTCGAGCGTGACGGGCGAGGGGTTCGGCCCGCTGTGGAAGGCGCTGTCGGACCTCGTCGGTGCGATCGAACCGAAGCGCGTGGACGGGGTCTTCCGGCTCCCGGTCGACCGGAGCTTCTCCATCAAGGGGTACGGCACGGTCGTGTCGGGCATTCCGGTCTCGGGGTCGGCCCAGATCGGCGACGAGATTGTCCTGCTGCCGCAGGAGGTCAGCGGGCGCATCAAGGCGATGCAGGTATACAGCCAGAACGCCGCGATGGCCCAGGCCGGTCAGTGCGCCGCCCTCAACGTCCGCGAGTGGGACCACCGGTCGATCGAGCGCGGCCAGACCGTCACGGTCCCCGGCTACTACGCCCCGCAGGAATGGTGCGTGTGCAAGCTGCGGCTGCTGCCGCATGACAAGCTGTTCATCAAGAACGGATCGCACGTCCGGTTCCACACGGGCACGTCCGACCTGCCGGCGACGGTCTATCTGGTCCAAGGGGATCGGATGGCCTCGGGCGACGAGTCGCTGGTTCAGGTTCGATTGGAGCGTTCGCTCGTCGCGGCTCCGGGCGATCGGTTCATCGTGCGTGCCCAGTCGCCCGTTCAGACGATCGGCGGGGGCGTGATCGTCGAGACGGTTCCGAGGCGGCTGAAACGGAGCCGACCTGAGGTCGTCCGGGATCTGACCGAGCGTGCCGAGGCGGCCGACGATGAGGCGAGTTTCGTCGAGTACTGTGTCAAGGTGGCCGACGCCATCGCCGTCCAGCCGGCGGACGTGTCGGTCCGGGCCAAGGTCTTGCCCGGTCGCCTCGAGGAGATCCTTGGTGCCCTTGTCCGCGCAGAGAAGGTGATTGAGCTGACGCCGGGACGATACGTCCATGTCGACACCGTGCGTGACGTCGGACAGCGGCTGGTCGACGCGATAGGCGACTACCACCGCCAGTCGCCCGACAGTCCGGGGTTGACGCTGGAGGCGTTGCAGGCAGCGTGTGGGATCAACAAGGCCGTGCTGGAACCGCTGGTGGCTCTCCTCACGGAACGGGGGCACCTCGTGGAGCGGCACCATCGTCTGGCCCTGCCGGACCATCGCGAGACGGCCGCCGGTCAGGATCCTCTCTTGGCGGGTATCGAGGCCCTGTTCCGCGAGCGCGGGTTCCATCCGCCCAGCCCGGACGAGGTCGCCGAGCACTCCGGCGCCGCCAAGGACAGGGTGGCCGAGTCGTTGAAGCTTCTCGTCGAGCACGAACGGCTCGTGCAGGTGGGTCGGGATCTTCTGTTCCACACCGATTCGGTCGAGCACGCGCGCCAGGCCCTGGTCGCGTTCATCGGCAAGGAAGGCAAGCTGGAGAGCGTGAAGTTCAAGTACCTGATCGACACGACCAGGAAGTTCGCGATCCCGCTGCTGGACTACTTCGACCGCACGGGCGTCACGCGGCGTGTCGGCAATACGCGATACTTGAAGTGACCGGAGAACAGCATTGCTGGCAGAAACGGCACAACCGACCAGCCGGTTCGGCAAGATGGCCGCGACATGCCTCGGCGTCGGGGTCGCGGCGTTTGCCCTCATCTTCTTCCTTCAGCCCGGCTGAGGCAGCCCCCTCAACGCCCTTGGAGGGTGGCTCATGTTGCTGTCCGTCCCGCTTGCCCTGGTTCTGGGTATTGTCGGGATTGTCCTGGACGGTCGGAAGTGGCTGGCGATTGCCGTAACGGTCGTGTCCGGCGGTCTCATCCTGTTCGTCGTGTGGTCGATCGTGTTGGCGATCGTTTGCTTGTAGGGTTTCCTGCTTGGCCCCGCCGCGTGCGGCGGGGGAGGGGCCGCACGCGGCCCCGCTAAACGGGAACAGGTGAACGTTCGCGGAGCTAGACGGAGTGGATGTTCGGCGAAACGGGGAGTGTGGCAAGGTTCTGCCCGACCATTGTCATGTCCGAAGGACCATGCGACCGGCAGCTGCGGCCTGTCAGGTCATCCTTGCGCTGAGTTCGGGTTGCCAGGAACCCGTCATGACCGAGACGCAGGATCATGTCGCGGCGTGCGAACAGATCAGGCAGCGGCTGACAACGCGCCACGGCGCGGACCTTCAGGTGCTCCGCGACGAAGGCCTGCGGCAGGCCGAGGGGTTCCGGCTCAGTCTGGTCGAAAAGGGCTACGACGCCGTCCTTTCCGAGCACATCGTTCAGTTCCGTCGTGACGTGATGGCCCGGGACCTGCTGACCGGTCGGCCGGGGCTCGGGGGATTTGCGGACGTCACCACGCAGACGCTCGCCGACGCCATCCGCGGCACGGGCGGCGGTGACCTCGACGGCGACAGCGCGTTCGGGAGGTTCACGGGCCAGTGGTATGGTCTCTGGGGAACCATGAAGGTCGATCACAGCTGGGACCGGATCGATCACGCCCCCCGACCTTTCGGCCCCGAGCGCTGCCCACGCCCGCTGGCCATGCAGTTCGCGTGGGTGGGCGAGGCCTTCTGCTGGCACCTGGTCGGCGCTTGTCCGTCCGGCCCCCAGCATCGCGTCATCCTGGGAACGGTTTACCACGTGCGAGGCCGGACCATCCAGGACCCCGTGCCGCACGTCGCCGTCGCCGCCCCCGAGGGGCGGCTGATCTGGATCACCCCGTCGCACGTCTTCTTCGAAGAGGTCTCCCTCGACGAACGCTACGTGATCACGGGATTCGCCTACGCGATCCGCGACGGCCGACTCTCCATCAAGGACGGAGGGGGTTTTCAGGCCATCTACACGCGGTCGCCGTCCGCCCGCCCGCCCTTCTTCACGTTCCGTATCGGCAGCGACAACTGAGGGTGCATGAGAATCCAAGCGCCGTGGCGAAGCCAAGGCATGCACACGCGAGAGCGAAGAACCGGGGACCTTTGGCCCCGTAGGGGCCCAGGAATGTAGCCAGGGGTGGAGTCCGCCCGTGGCGGACGCAACTCCTGGTTAGGTACCAATCACAAGATGAGCCCCGTAGGGGCGGAGGAAAGATACGTCGCCGACGCGCTCTGGAGAATGGCCGCCCCCATGTGTTCTACGATGAGCGAACCCCTGCGGCGGCTTGCCCGCGGGTTCTGCGCACGGGCAGGAAGGGCGGGCCGGGACGCCAAGCCCTCCTTCGCCCTTACAGGGCTGGTCGGCTTGGGGGATCGACCACCAGGGGTTTCGTCCACCGAAGCGGCGGACTCCACCCCTGGCTACATTCCTTCGGCCCTGCGGGCCTGGATGCAGCCCGCCAACTCTGTCACGCCCTCGGCAACTGAGGCCATTCCGTCGCCGCCTACTCGCGTCCGAATACCGGACGTATAATTCAGTAGTGTCCGGTAGGGGACGCGATCCTGCCCCGCCCGGTGTCGTCGAGACGGCTCGTCGTCGACAGGAACAACAGGATGCGCCAGGTGCTTCTGGTGGTCATCGGCCTGCTCGTGGTGATTCTGGGCGAGTCGATCTTCGGCGTCCTCGCGCCCTGGCCGACGGGCCGAGCCGGCGGCACGGTCTTCAAGATGCACAAGGTATCTGCGTTCCGCGCGAGCGACAGTAGCCGGAGCATGGGCCTGCTGACGGGGCAGCGGACGGTCTGTAGCAGACAGGGCGACCCCAATGTTAGGGCCTACCCGAAGCTCGTCTCGGCAGACGCGTTCTACGGCAGCGCCACGTTCGACAGGGCCTACGGATGGGGGGGGTCGGGAAAGACGTTCCACTACGTCCTCGATGAGTCGCGTGGCACGGGCACAGGCCACGACCGACTCTACTTCGACGCAGATCGCGACCTCGACCTGACGAACGACGGCGTACTGACCGCGCTCGACAAGCCGCCAGCGAGGAATTTCCCAAGCTGGTCGGTGAAGTACGGGGTGTATTTCAACGACATCTGGGTGGATATGGACTACGGCCGAGAGCTCGGCATTCGGCCGTTTCGCGTCCTGCCCTGGTTCCTCCACACCGAGAAGGGCTATGCAGCCCTCTTCTTCGTGGCCACGGAAGCATGGAAGGGCCGGATCCGCATCGCAGGTCGACCCTACGAGGCGCTGCTGGCACAACCAAGGCTGATCTCGGGACGGTTCGATCGACCGTTCACGACGCTGTTTCTGACGCCGCCGGGCTCGAGCGAGCGGTACGTCGGCTTCTTCGGGAAGGACAGGTTGGGCTGGCTGAGGTACGTCGGCGGCAGGCACTACTGCATTTCGGCGAGCCCTGAAGGCGATACGTTGACGATCCGCCCGTATCGCGGCGACTACGGCGTCTTCGAAATCGGCGCCGGAGGACGGGACATCACCAAGCTTGGTGCGAACGGGATGCTGGTCTCCGAAACCCACGGCGCGGCCTTGGGAAAGCCCGAGGACGGCAGGCATCGCAGGGCCCGGCGGAGCCTTGTGCCGACCGGGGACTACTTGCCCACGCTTATGTCGATCGAGTACGGCCAGTTGCAGGCCCACCTTTGGCACAACTACCACGCAGACGGTGAGTACTGGGGTGGCCTGGGTTTGCCAGGGGTGTACGGCATCAAGATCCGTAAGGACAGGCCCTACGTCCTTGACTTCTCCAATGAACCCGAAGTGATGTTCGCCAGCCCCGCGAGGAACACGCAGCTACGGTTGGGAGAGGAGCTCAACGTAAAGGCCATCTTGTTCGACCCGGTGGTGAACATCATGATCTGCAACCTGACGTACTTCAGAGGGAACCGGCACCTCGAGCCGACCGCGACGATCACGGACTCAGACGGGAAGCGCGTGGCCGGCGGCACGATGCCGTTCGGCTGAGGCGGCTCGTGCGGGTACTCGTGGCGAGTGCCGAAGGACCTGAAGCTGGCGGGCAAAGAAGAGCGCTTCACGATTACCGTGACGTTCGACACGAAGGAGCTGTACGGGACGGTAGTGGGGAAGCGCACCGTCGTGATCGCGTCGGATGACTGAGGTCGCGGGTGCCTGGTACAATAGGCCGAGCACGTGTCCTCGCCGAAAGGAGGAGGCCGACGATGATCCGGTGCGGACGGTGGGTCTGCGGCAGTCTGGTGCTGGCATTGGGGTGGGGGGTATCGGCCCCGGCGCAGGGCGCGGACGAGGCGGTCTTCGAACTCAAGCAGGTGTCGCCTTTTCCCGAGGTCGAGCGGGATCGCTCCCTGCGCCTGGTGCGTGGGATCTCGATCCACTGCACCAAGCCCCGCAAGCAGAGCCTGAAGCGGTTCCCGCAGCTCAAGTCCAAAAGGCCGCTGTACGGGACCGCGCACTTCGGCCCTCAGCACGAGAACCCCAGTCAGATGGTGGTGCTCGATTTTCTGCTGGACGAGTCGGACGGAACGGGCACCGGGCATGACCGGCTGTACGTCGATACGGATCGCGACGGCGACCTGAACGATGAGAAGGTCCTCAAGCCCATGAAGGACCCTCCGGCCGGCGCGATGCTCAGGAGAGGGACGAGGCGGAAGGTGTGTTTCGAGTATCTGATGGTCGACCTCGACCACGGGCCACAGCTCGGGGTCCGTCCCTTCCGCATCCTGCCGGTGCTCACGGATTATGGCGGCGGGCGTACGCAGATGGCGTTCATCCCTGCCGTGGCGTGGAAGGGCACGGTCCGCTTGGGGAAGCGGGAGTACACGGCCCTTCTGGGACAGCAGTACTCCGTCTCGGCCCGGTTCGACTCACCTCGGACGGCGCTGTACCTCACGCCCGTCGGCAAGGGCGCGCAGCGCGCCCGGTGGTGGGGAGCGGACACGTCCGCGGCGATGCATTGCGTGGACGGGACCTACTACTCTCTGTCCGCATCACCAGCCGGCGACAAGCTGACCGTGAAGCCCTACGACGGCGATCTTGGCGTACTCGAGCTCGGCCCGGGGAACCGCAAACTCGAGACGTTCGAGATGAACGGATCGCTCCGTTCCGAGACCACGGCGGTCGCCGTTGGCGAGGTCAAGGGGGAAGGGAACTGGCCGGAGAAGACCCGACGGGCCGAGCTCCCCGTCGGCGATTACCTGCCCGCGATCATGAGCATCTACTACGGCAGGCTGAGGCTCTCCGTGTCCAACAACTACCATCAGGAAGGCGGGTATCGTTCCGGCAAGTCGATGGCTAGGGTCTACGGCATCAAGATCCGCAAGGACAAGCCCTTCGTCCTGGACTTCTCGAACAAGCCGAAAGTCCTCTTCGTCCGTCCGACCAAAGAGCAACGCGTCCGACGGGGCGATGAAGTCCGCGTCGAGGCCGTCTTGATCGACCCGGTGCTGGACGTGATGATCCGTGGGCTGGACGACACGAGTCGCAAGACGAAGAAGACCTACAAGTCCGCTGACGGCAAGACGCATACCTACGAGAGAAACCTCTCGCTCGACCCGAAGGTGACGGTCAGCAACTCGCGGGGCAAGCAGGTGGCCGAGCCG
>CAYMLO010000131.1:0-28154 GCA_964390905.1 uncultured Planctomycetales bacterium
CAGGGCGCCCGTTTCTGCCAAGAAACGATCGATCAGGGCGTCCAGCTCCTTGACCTTCGCGGGCAGCTTGCGGGCCAGGTTGGTGGTCTCGCCGATGTCATCCTTCAGGTTGTACAGCTCGTACTTCTCGGGGAAAGAAGGACTGGTGTCGTAGACGCGGATCAGCTTCCAATGCCCCTTTCGGACGTACGTGCTGGCGGGGGAGCGTTTGCCGAAGTTGTGCGGGAAGTGACAGAAGATGGCCTCGCGTCCGAGCTTGCCGGTCTGCTTGAGCAGCGGCACGATGCTCTCGCCGTCGAGGATCTGACCCCGCTTCGCCTTGACGCCCGCGATGTCCAGCAGCGTCGGGTAGAAGTCGATGCTGCTGACGACCTCGGAGCACTTGGTGCCGGCCTTCACCACGCCCGGCCAACAGATCAGCAGCGGCTCGCGCGTGCCGCCCTCGAAGATCGTCGCCTTGCCACCCCGCAGCGGGTAGTTGTTGGTCGGCGGCTTGTGATCCGCGAACCGACGGTAGTCCTCTAATCGCCGCCAGCGCGGCGAGTCCTTCCGGACGCGTTGCATGTCCGACTCGGTGTTGCTGTGGATGTTCCCGCCGTTGTCGGAGAACAAGACGATGACCGTATCGTCGGCGATGCCGAGTTCGCCGAGCTTGTCGAGGACGCGGCCCAGGCTCTCGTCCACGCTCTTGAGCATCGAGGCCATGACCGGATTGTCCTGCTTGCCGCGGGGGTCCTTCTTGTCGAGGTACCGCCGCGTGATCTCGTGCTTGTGGCCCCACGGGCCATGGACGGCATAGTGCCAGAGGTGGAGCAGGAACGGCCCGCTGCGATTGGCCTGGATGAACTTCAGCGCCTCGTCCGTCACGCGGTCGGTGATGTACTCGCCCTTCGGGCCGTCCGTGACCGAGCCGGCTTGGAACTGATACGGCGAGAAGTAGCTTCGCGGCCCGGGGTCCGGGGCACCGTGGAAGCAGACGTCGAATCCCTGGACGTTCGGCCAATGCTCCGGCTTTAAGCCGAGGTGCCACTTGCCCATGTGGGCGGTCCGGTAGCCAGCGTCGCGGAGGGCCTCGGCGATGGTATATTCGCCCGGCGGCAGGAAGCGGCGGCTTCGCGGAATGAGCGTCTTGACGTGCGGGGGCCCTGATTCGGGCATCAGCGGCACGTCGGGCATCGGAGGCCTGTGGCAGACCGGCGTCGTGATCCCCAGCCGGGCGGGGTACTTACCCGTCATGATACTGGCCCGCGTCGGCGAACAAAGCGGGTTGGCCGCGTACGCGTCGGTGAACATCATGCTGCGAGCGGCCAGGCGCTCCATGTTCGGCGTGTCGTAGTACCGGCTCCCGTAGACGGTGCTGTCCATCCACCCCATGTCGTCCACCAGGAAGAAGATGATGTTGGGCTTCTTCCTGGAGGTCGCCGCCGCCCGAGCCAGCCCGGGCACGGTCAGCCCCGCAGCGCCCATCCCGATGGACTTGATGAACCCACGTCGCGAACAGCGATCCATCAGCAAGCTCCTTTCCTTGACGCCAAGTGCCCAGCGATCTGCCGACGGATGGTATTCGGACGCACTGTCTGCTTCAATGCAGCGGTTTGCAGGATGTACGTTGTGGGTGGAGCACGTGGTACCATGACGGACGTTCAGGAATACTGTCGCAGCGCGCTAGTGCCGTCTTCGCTAGGACAGCTTCGCGCAGGAATGAATCGCATGAGGTATCGCCGAGGCAACGTATTCAGGTGGGGTCCCAGCCGGCTTCCAGCCGGCGCCACCGTTAGGCACGGGCTTTAGCCCGTGAGTTTCTGCGATGCCCGCGACTCCCCCCTCCCCCCAAGCCGGCTTCAGCCGGCTTGGGGGGAGGGGGGAGTCAAGAATCGGACCGCCCGTTTTGCACGGACTGAAGCCCGTGCCTAACGGGGGAGCCGGCTGAAGGCCGGCAAAGGCGGTGTCGCCCTCGCGGGGTTCAAAACCCGTCGCCCTGGGAGCATTACGTCCCACACGACCACGGGGAAACGAAACTGACTGACCGAACACGGTGCTAGCGCTTCAGTGGGCGCGCTGGCGCATTGAGCCAGGCCGCTCCAACGAAAGGGGATGACCCGTGCCGCGGTTTGCATGGAGCCACCTGAATCACCTGCAGGTCGGCAGGTACGCCGAATACTTCGTCAAGATGGAATTCACGCTGGCCGGCTTCCAGGTGTACACCTCTGAAGTGGACGACCGAGGCATCGATTTCGTGGTTCGAAAGGACGACGGGACCTACTATGACGTGCAGGTCAAGTCGGCCCGGGGGCTCAACTACATCTTCATCGAAAAGGACAAGTTCAAGCTTCGCCAAGGGCTCCTGGCAGCTGTCGTGCTGTTCAGTGAAGGGAAGGCGCCCAGGGCCTACCTGATCCCCTCGACTGCTTGGGCGGAGCCCAATGCCTTCCTCGTCAGTCGTGACTACGAAGGGAAGAAGAGCAAGCCCGAGTGGGGACTGTGCCTATCTCAGAAGAACATGCCGCTGCTCAGGGCTTACGAGTTCCACAAGATAGCCCCCAAGTTGTGACGGGTCCGCAGTCCGCTACAGCGCGAAATCCGGCACGCGGATGGTCTCGTCGTCCGCGGCGGCGGTGGGGGACGGCTCGGCGGTTGGGTCTCGCCAGAACGTTACGACCAGAGAGACGTACTCCTGCTCGGCAAGGAACAGCGGCTGGATGTGCGTCATGCCGGCGAAGACCCAGAAGGTCTTGTCTGGCGAGCCGACCCGCTCGAACATCGACTGGGCGCCGGCCAGGGGCGTGATGTGGTCGTTCTCGGCGTGCAGGAACATCGCGGGGACGGTCATATCCTCGAGTCGTTTGCGCATCGCGAACATCCAACGGAAGTCGACGTGCGCCGTCAGACGAATCGGGACGGACAAGACCGTCGGCATGACCTCCCCGATGGCCTGGAACATCATCACCGGATCGTACGCGCCATCGAGGATGACCGTGCGGATCTGGGGATACTCCTGCAACGACGCCAGGCCCAACGCCGGCCCGGTCCCCAACGACGTCCCGAACAGGTGGACGGCCTGCCGGGCCGGGGCGTCATCGCTCAGGATCCAGCCCAGGACGGCTTCGCTGTCGGCCAGGAGCGTGCCGAGGCCGGCCTTCCCCTCGCTGTCGCCGTAGCCCCGGTAGTCGAACGTGACGGCGTGCATGTGGTTGGCGGCTGCGACGGCCGCCCACGGCAGCGTGCACGCGATCGTTCCGTCCGTCCCGTGCAGGATCAGGACCGTCCCCACCGGATTGGCGTCCAACTGCCCATCGTACTGGGCGGGGACAAACCACGCGCTTAGCCGCCGACCGCGCGCGGTCCGGACGGTGAAGGCTTCAAACTGAAGCCCGATGTCGGCCGGCGTGTCGGCGTCCGGCAGATCGCCCAACGCCAGCCAATCGGTCAGCTGCTGGCACGTCGTCTCCGGACTGAGCACGAAGCTGCTCAGCACCCCTCCCGGAAACAGGATCCCACAGCCCACGCCAAGGCCGAGCAGAAGCGTTGCGATCACGGTAAGGATGCTGGTCTTCATGACGTTCTCCGGACCTGATCCCGGCGGGGAAGAGGTCGCAAGCCATTTTACACCGCGTTGACCCAGCCCTGAAGGGCGGTGGAATGTAGCCCAGGGCGAGCGGAGCGAGCCCTGGGATTCCGAACCGGAAAGAGCACCCGGGGCTCGCTGCGCTCACCCCGGGCTACAGTCCGACGTCCCCTTCGGGGACTGGCTTCACCGACCCAACACCACGATGCCGCCAAGCGATGAGATGCCAACAGACGGCGTAGACCATCACCCCGGTGGCCCCACAGCACACGCCAGCCCGAGACCCTTGCCCCGCGAAGGCTTCAAGTGCTGCCAAGCCGCTCTGCGACAGGGCGCCTCGCACGCCGAACAGGAGTGTGCCAAGAAACGCGCACATTCCTATCGCCGCAACGATCGCAAGCCTGACGGCCTTCGAGGATCCCGAGGGGGATTCAGACGGAGCGGGGGCGACCTTGCGGAACCAGTTGGCGTACCAGAAGACCAGCAAGGCACCACCGACGACCGTTCCGCCGTGCTGTAGGAGCGTGTAGATCCTGAGCCGGTGGGGCCCGACTTCCATCACCGTGGTCGTCAACACGTCGAGCCGTTGGACTCCCCATCCATACACGTGCGTGAGAGAATCCCACACAGTGTGCGTCAGCGCACCGATCAGCAGGGATACCGCCACCAACCCCAGCCAGTGCGCAGTGTTCAAGGAAACCCGACCCGCAAAAGGAGCCAGGCAGACCCGGTGACGGGGTGGCATGAGGGCAAGGAGAGGGCGCTTCAGAATCCAGTGAAAGACCCCAAGCAGCGTGAGCCCAACCGGAAGACAGAAGAGCACCAAGCCGGGCAGCGTGTGGCCGAAGCCCGCTGACGGCACCCAGGACCACTTGCGGAACACGGCCACTGGGACGAACAGAGGCAGGTCTGGCACCATGCTCCCCACGACAAGAGGCGATAACGGCAGGCCCAGTCGCACAAGCGGGACGACAGCGGCAGGATGCGAGAACGTAAACGGCAACTCATACGCCCCGGAAAGGCGGCGTCAGAAACCGGGCCGGGAGTCCTCTTTCGCCCCGGTCGGCAGCGAGAGGACCTCCCACGTGAATTCCGGAGTCCCGACCCCGTTTCCCGTCTCTACAAGTTGTACGGCTTGCGCGTCGGTCGTTCGAGCAGGCCGTTGGCCTCGTCGTCGCCGATGAAGACCTCCTTGACGGGGTTCCATCGCAGCTTCCGTCCGGTCCACCGGGCGATGTTGCCGAGGTGGCACATCGTCGCGGAGCGATGCCCGATCTCCACGTCGGCGATGGGCCGTTTCCGCGTGCGGATGCAGTCGATCCAGTTGCCCATGTGGTTGTCGGACTTGTAGAGTTGTACGTCGCCGCTGGCGAGTGGTTCTTTGCCGATCTCTTCGGGCCAGGTCTGGAACTTTCGGCGGACGACGAGGATCTTGCCGTTTTCGCCCTCGAACAGCCCGCCGCCGCCCGACGCCCCACCGTCGAGGTGGACCACGACGCCGTTGGCGTATCGGAAGTGGACCTTGCACTCCCGGCCGGTCCCCTCGGGCCAGACCTCGACGGGTCCGCTCTCGTCGGTGCCCAGCGCCCACTGGATGATATCCAGCCCGTGCGAGCCCCAACCCGTCATCTCGCCACCGGAGTAAGCGCGGTGCGAGATCCACCCCGTCGGATCAGGCCGGGGGAGGTAGAGCTTGGCGTTGAAGGGGCGCGGCTTGGTCGGGCCGCACCACATGTCCCAGTTCAACCCGTCGGGGACGGGTTCGGCCGGGGCGGTGCACGTGTCGTAGGGGCTGGGGTAGCACGAGCCGTGGATGACCTTGATCTTGCCGATGCGACCGTTGCGGATCAGCTCGCACCCGAAGCGGCATTCGCGCATGGACCGCTGCTGGCTGCCGGTCTGGAAGATCCGCTTGTGCTTCCGGGCGGCCTGGACCATGAAGCGGCCCTCCCGGACGGTGAGCGTCATCGGCTTCTCGCAGTAGACGTCCTTGCCGGCCTCCATGGCGTGGATGGCGTTGAGGGCGTGCCAGTGGTCGGGGGTGCTGATGATGACCGCGTCGACGTCGCGCGAGGCGAGCATCTTGCGGTAGTCGGGATACTTCTTCCACGGCTTGCCCTTGCCGATCTGGTTGAGACGCTTCTCGTTCACGTCGCTGATGGCGACGATCCGCGCCCCTTTGGGCATGTGCATGAGTCCCCGGGCGCGGCGTCCGACTGCGATGTAGCCGATGCCGATCTGGTCGTTCGGCCCCGGTCGGCCCGGCGCGGCCAGGACGCTGGACGGGATGACGTACGGCGCGGCCAAGCCGGCTGCGCCCAGCCGCGCACCGCGGCGAACGAAATCGCGTCGAGACAGATTGTCTGAACTGGACATACGTGTGCCTCCGATTCGGTTGAGGGTCCAAGGAGTGCATTCTAGCGGTTCGGCGCACGGCACGGAATGGCTCGACGCGCAAGCTACAGCCGATTGAGTCCGTAGGAATCCCGTCACCCCCGCGAATCAACCGAGACCCCCCCTGCGAATCTGGACCGCTGCATTAGGGACGGATGAACAAGGCGTTCACGATTCAACCGTCCCTACGGGACAGCACGCTGCCGCGCGACAGGATGGGTCCGGTTGGGCGCAGGTGGCGCCGGTCGGACTCCGTCAATCGAGTGGCTTGATGCGCAGGTCTTTCCATTCGATGCAGCCACGGCCGTGCATTTGCAGGGAGATTCGTCCCGGTCGTAGGAACTCGACGCAGTCGGTCGAGCAGGCGGCGGGGTCGCCGTTGACGCGGGTGCGGACCGTCTTGCCTTTCACGAACATCTGCAGGCAGAACCAGGCGTCGTCGGGGACGTTCAGGGTGTCGTTTCGGACGTAACCGTAGATGCTGCCGGTGGGGTTTCTGCCGTCGGGGTTGTTGTAGATCTGGATCTCGTAGCCGCGATCGTCGGTGTCGAGACCTTTCCATCGAAAGAAGATGCCTCCGTTGGCGAGTCGTGAGGCCCGAACGTAGGTGAGCAGCTCGAAGTCCTTCCACGCATCGCCGGTGATCAGGTAGCCGTTGCCGGTCGCGCGGAGCACGCGGTCGCGAACGGCCCATCGGGCTTCTCTCAGGATGTGCCATCCTCCCAGATCGCCGTTCTTTTCGAGGTCGACCCATGTGTCTTTGGACGTGATACCCGGGATGCCGTCCAGCAGGGAGATCCACTTCTCCTTCGACGGTAGCTCCTTGATGCGGATGTTGCGCAGCGCGATGTCCTTGCCGGTGGCGGCGAAACCGATGTACCCCCGTCGCAGACGATCGCGGAGCTTGGCGTTCTTCTCGCAGTCGACCTCCTGGACGACCTGACCGTTGACGACGACGCGCAACGTCGGGTAGTCCATCAGGACCTCTAACGGATACCACGTGCTGTGCCTGTCGGCCACGACCTGCCTCTCGCGGGCGACCCCCAGGATGGTTCCGGTGTGTTGGTTCTTCGCACCGCGAACGGTTTCCGAGGTGATGACGATTTGGATGCCGACCTTCGAGCGTCGGCCGTGGAGCGGGGCGTGGAGGACCAGGTCGCACTTGCCGCGGAACGAGACCTTGTAGTCGAAGCGCAAGCGGAAGTTCTCGTAGGTCCGGTCGCTGCGAAGCCACGTGGGGTAGTTACCCGCACGTGTGGCCTGCAGTTCCCCGCCGGCCACGACAAACGCCCCGGCGTCCGGCCCCTCCAGATGCCAGCTGGTCAGGTCCCTGCCGTTGAGGAGTGGGACGAACCCCTCGTCTCGCTCCGCCTGGCTGAGCTTCGCACCCGACCCACCGATCCCGATCCCGACCAGAAGTGCCCATGTCGACAGCGTCATGATGCCGCCCTCCGCGGTGTGAGGCGTCGCGTTCGCCTCGCCGTCTTGGCGGATGATAGCAGACCCGAGCGGTCAGGTGGGAGCATGGCAAGACGCTGATCGCATTTCATCACAATCGCTGCAGTCGCAAGCGCCCACACTTCAGTCTTCTTGACCGTAGCGAGTTGTGGTCCTCCACGTGCACTTCAAAGAATCCGACCTGCGGAGCCTGCCCACAAGGGCGGATCTCCTTGTCAGGATTGGCGCGAAGCCCCTTGATCCCTAGAATCCCGATTCGCCAGATGAGTTGACCGCAGTGATATGATGCACACTGACTCGAGCCTGTAGCGGAAGGGGTTGTCGCAGGGCTCGAGACCAGAGTCGAAAGAATGCGAGAGGCCAAGCACGTACGGAGGCGTTGCGCCTCTCAGAGCACGTCGCTGCCGTTTCGGTATCCGAGCTGTCGCACGAAGTCCGCTGGGCGCTCTCTACCCAGCCGAATCCGAAGTCAGGTCTGTCAAGTGTCAAGCGTTGATCCCAATATCGGCCGGCGTGGGCCGCTCACGGGTGAGCAACGGGATATGGTCCGCAGCGTTTGAGAGGGGTTCGCACACGGTCTAGATCATGTGCCGTGACAGAGGGTCGGCGCCGCCCGACCCTCCGAAGGAACGCCAGCGTCGCACGGGGGAAGACAAGTCTGGAGGCCGAGCCGAGGGAGGACCTGATCGTGAGAAACGTCCCCAATGTCCACCGGATCCTGCTGTGGTTCTGGTCCGCGCTGTGTGTTGTGGCGCCGGCGTGCTGTTGTTTGACGTCTGACGACCTCGCGGCCATCAGCGGGTACGCCTTCGAGGCCATCAGCGAATACGGCTTCGACCCCGCGGATTACGAGCAGGACATCAACACCCGCCCATGGAGCATGGCCTACTTCGCCCCCGATGGCGCCGACGGCGGCTACGTGTACGCCGGCACCGGCAACAATCTCCTAGGCATGCTAAAGGCCAACCTGGGCCTGACGGAGTCCGTGGAGTCGGGGTATCGCCCGCCAGAGATCCGCCGCTACCGCCCCGATCTGGGGCCCAGGACCTGGGAACGCGTCTTGGACTACCGCGACATCGAGACCGGGCCCCTCTGGCAGACCTCCGGCGTCCGGTCGATGGCCGTCTATCGCACCCAGAACGACGAGGTGACGTATCTCTATGCCGCCACGCACGGCAGCGAGCCGGCCTTGTGGCGATCCGCCGCCGGCGCCCCGGGATCGTGGCAGCGCTGCTGGACCTATCCTATCCGAGGCGGCATCCGCGGGATGGTTGTCCACAACGGTCTGCTCTACTTCGCCATCATCCATGAGGAGTCGGACGACTCCTCCCAGAGCAAGCTCTACGCCACCGATGGCGAGACCTTCCGATTGGTCAACGACGACGGGTTCGGTAACCCGCGTAACAAGAGCATCTTCTCTCTCGGATCCTTCAACGGATGGCTGTACGCCGGCACCTACAATCCCCGGCAGGGCTACGAGGTCTGGAAGCTCGAAGGACCCGACGGACAGACCGACCCGATCCGCGTGGTCGCCGGCGGCAACGCATCCCGGGCCATCTCGGCCAGCTCCCAGATGCGGGTCTTCAAGGGCCAGCTCTACGTCGCCTCGCTCATCTGGGGGGGGTTCAACTTTCTCCACCCCTTCAAGGGCGGCGTCATCCGCGGTGCCGATATGATCCGCATCGACGCCGACGACAACGTGGAGACCGTCGTCGGGCCGGGCTCTGTGGGCGGGATAGGCTCAGGATTCGGCAAGGACACCAACCCTTATCTGTGGTCGCTCGCCGCGCACGATGGGAAGCTGTACTGCGGCACCATGGCGCTCGGCAAAGGGGCGAGTTTGTTCTGCTCCGAAGACGGGGTCAACTGGCGGGCCGTCTTCACCGACGGGCTCGGCAACGCAGACAACTACGGCATTCGGAACCTCCTCTCCGCGGAGGGCTCCCTCTTCGTCGGGCTCTGCAACTTGCACGACGGCCTGCTGATCCATCGCCAGATCAACCCCTTGCCGTAGCTCGGGGCGCCGTGCACCACATGGGGGGGGCCGAGGGCAGGCCGGCAGCTGTCGGTGCGGGTCATCCCCCCAGAAGCCCCTCGTGTCTTCCGGGTGGCGCTGACGGCTTGCCGATGACGCCAGTGCCCAGCTATCCTGAGCACCGATCCGGCCGGACCGTCGGCCGACGTGAAGCGACGCAGCGAAACGCACGGATCATGAGGTAGCACGACATGGCACTGCTCGACTGGATCGTGATCGGCCTGTACTTCGGCGTGCTGTTGGGCGTTGCCTGGTGGGTGATCCGACAAGGCAAGGATACGGCAGACGATTACTTCCTGGCTGGCCGGAACCTGGGTTGGTTCATCGTGGGGGCGTCGATCTTCGCGTCGAACATCGGGTCGGAACACCTCGTGGGGTTGGCCGGCTCGGGCTGCACGGACGGCGTGGCGATGGCCCACTACGAGCTGCACGCCTGGTGCCTCCTCGTGCTCGGGTGGGTCCTCGTGCCCTTCTACGCCCGCTCGATGGTCTACACCATGCCGGAGTTCCTCGAGAAGCGCTTCAATGCCACCGCCCGTTGGGTCCTGTCGATCATCTCGCTGGTCGCCTACGTGCTGACGAAGATCGCCGTGGGCATCTTCGCGGGCGGGGTCGTGTTCGCCACGCTCTTGCCGGAACTGCGGTGGGACCTGGGATTCACCGTGCTCAACAGCTTCTGGATCGGTTCGGTGGCGGTGATTCTGCTGACGGGGCTCTACACCGTCCTCGGTGGCCTGCGGGCCGTCGCCTACACCGAAACGCTGCAGACGCTCATCCTGATCTTCGGTTCGGTGCTGGTCACCGCCTTCGGCCTGGGGGAGCTCGGCGGCTGGAGCACGCTGCGGGAGGTCTGTGGGTCGGACATGTTCAACCTCTGGAAGCCGCTCGTCCCGGAGGGCATGGAGGGCACGTGGGCGCCGATCAAGGAAGACGGCCGGATCGCCTGGTACTTCAACGGCAACTACCCCTGGCTCGGGATGCTGTTCTGTGCGCCCATCATCGGCCTGTGGTACTGGTGCACCGACCAGTACATCGTTCAGCGGGCGTTGGGGGCGCCGAGCGAGCAGCAGGCCCGCCGGGGCAGCATCTTCGCCGCCATGCTCAAGCTCTTGCCCGTGTTCATCTTCATCATCCCGGGGATGATCTGCTTCGCCCTGGCCGACAGCGGCAAGATGGAGGCGCTACAGGCGGCGTTGTACACCGACGGGCAGCTCGACATGGAGAAGTCCCAGGCGGCCTTCCCGCTGATGGTCCAGCACGTCCTGCCGGTCGGCGTTCGCGGGATCGTCGTGGCGGGCTTGCTGTCGGCCCTGATGAGCTCGCTGGCCGGCGTGTTCAACGCCAGCTCGACGCTGTTCACCATGGACCTGTACCAGAAGCTCAAGCCCGGTGCGTCGCAGCATCGGCTCGTGTGGGTCGGCCGGATCGCGACGACGGCCATGGTGCTGATCGGTCTGGCGTGGGTGCCCGTGATCCAGGGCGCGCACGGGTTGTACCATTACCTGCAGGGCGTGCAGGGCTATCTGGCCCCGCCGATCTTCGTGGTGTTCTTCTTTGGCGTCTTCATGAAACGTCTGAACCACAAGGGGTGTCTGGCGGCGTTGGTCGTCGGGTTCATACTGGGCGTGTTCCGACTGGCCGTCGACACGCCGGTTTCGCTCAAGCTGGCCGGGTACGAGAAGGGCTACCTCGAAGGCTCGTTCCTGTGGATCGTCAACAACGTCTACTTCCAGTACTACAGCCTGCTGATCTTCGTCGTCTCGAGCGTCGTCATGATCGTCGTCAGCTACCTGACGCAGGCCCCGGACCTCCAGAAGATTCAAGGGTTGACGTACGCGACCGTCAGCGAGGAGGATCGACAGCGATCCCGACGCAGCTGGGATCGGCGAGACATCGTCGCGTCCGGTCTGGTCCTTCTGGCGATCCTGGCGGCCTACCTGTACTTCAACGGCTAAGCGGCGAGGAACACGCCGTGATGGGAGATCGGAGTCGGATGAGGCGAGGGATTCATGTAGGCGTGGCGGGGTACCTCGGCGCGCTGATCCCTCTGACGGCTTTCGGGGCCCAGGCCAATCTTCCCGGCATCTTCTCGCAAGAGGTCGCGCGCTTCCGACATCTGGCGAGCAGCGCGTCGGCTGATCTGCAGATCGAGGCGGCCCAGGGGTTCTACTATCTCAAGCACACCGCCGGGGAAGGCCCGCTCCTCCCGTTGGCCGGATCGGACGTGCCGCTCGTGCGTCTGGAGGCGACCAAGGCCCTCGGGGTATGCGGCGGGCGACGGGCGGTTCCCATCTTGATCGAGCGGCTTGGGGATCCCGAATGGGAGATCCGTCGCGCGGCCCACGACGCGCTTCGCCGCATGACCGCACAGATGTTTCCCGCTAGACCCCGCGGGGCGTGGCGTTCCTGGCTTGAAGGCTCGGACTGGCCTGAGAAGGAGCGAACGCTGCTGGCCCGATTGGCCAAGGGCGATCGGGCCGACCGCCTGCGGGCGCTGCGGGCGCTGCGTTTCGTCGGTAGCCGAAACGCCGAGCCGGCGGTGCTCGAGGTGTTGGCTCGTCCCGGCCCGTTGGGGCGCGACGGGAGTCTGGCTGCGATTCAGGCGCTCGAGCGTGTCGGCACGGCCAAGGCCCTGCCGCTGCTGGCGCCGCACGCCGTCCGGTGGCCTGGCACGGCCTGGACGCTCGGCGAGATCGGCGGGCCCAGGGCTGAGGACGCGCTGCTCAAGGCGTTCCGCAAGTTCAGCACGCGCACGCTTGACGTCATGGTCAACCTCGACCGCGTCGAGAGCACGCGGTGCGGCGAGTTTTTGCCGACGTTGCTGCGGGCATTCGGGTTGGTGATCTACCGTTCGCGAACCGACGAATTGCACCGCCCGCCGGACGCCTACCAACGGGCGGCGGCGAACTTGATCCTGCGCACCGGTCAGGCCTCCAAGGTGGTCGACCTGATCCTCTCGCAGGTCGAGGGCACACGGAAAGACGCCGACACCCCGCCGAATCTACGCAAGCTGCTGAGCGGTATGAAACACGAGCTCAAGCCCGGCTTCGTTCGCAGTGACGGCATGACGGTGGCCCAACCCCTGGCCGCCCTGCCGCACATCACCCGGGACAGACGATTCATCCCGCGACTCGTCGCGCTGCTCGACCACAAGGCCTTCATCGTCCGCATCTACGCCGCGATGACGTTGGCCGCACTCGACGCCAAGCAGGCGGGGCCGAAGATCCTGAAGATCGTCCGCGAGCCGTACCCGTTTTGCGACGCGACGGCGGCGGCCTCGGGGAAGCACTTTGGCCGGAGCCAGACCGTTCGGTGGCGCGGCTATCTCTGCATGGCGCTCGGCCGGCTGGGCGGCGATCCGTCGCGGCTGGGCTTGGAGGCGCTGGCTGGCGATCCGGCCTCGTTCCGGGACGTCCGCTACGGCGCGGTCGTGGGGCTGAAGTCCCTGGGATCGCCTGAGTCCATCCCCGTGCTGCAGCGCGTTGCCGAGCAGGACATCATCTGGGCGATCCGAAAGGCGGCGGAGGACGCGGTCGCGGAGATTCGACTGAAGCAGCAAGACGGAGGGGGAACCGATGGCGATCGGTGAAAGGAGCATACGTGGCTGCCCGGGTGCCACCGAGGGATGGGCTCGAGATCGTGCAATGCCGTTCGGTCCTGGCCTCTTGGTTATGTCCCTGCTGATGTGCTGCCTGGGTGCTTCCGAGGCGTGGTGCGCCGAGAGGACGACACGCGAGGCAAGCCCGGAGCAGGCCCTGTTCCAGGCCGTCCTCAAGAAGCACGACGCGCATGCGGCCGTCGCGTTGGCCCGTCGAGGCAAGAAGGGAACGGGCTTTCTCAAGCGCGGGCTCGAGCATGGGCGCAGACCTGGCGCGCTGTGTGCCTGGGCCCTATGGCGCCACCCCCAGCTGTCACTCGAGCCGCAGCTACGCGGCCTGCTCCGCAAGACCGATCAGGTGGCAGGTTACTGGGCAGCGCGGGCCCTCGGGAAGCTCGGCCAACGACAGAGCGTGCCTGCGCTGGCCGCCATGCTGCCTGGCAAGCCCAATGCCTTCTGGGAGCTGTCTCGCGGCGGCAAGGGCTGGCTGCGGCACAAGAACGCACGCAACGTGCGCACGCCCGAGTTCGCGCCCCCGGACATGCCGAACCTCCGCGTCGCCTATGCGGCCATGGAGGCGCTGGGACAGATCGGCGGCACCGAGGCACACGCGTGTTTGCGCAAGGCCCTGCGCGACGAGCAGTACCTCATCCGGTACGGCGCCGCTCGGGGCCTGGCGACGATGCGATCGGGCGAGGCGCTCGGCGAACTCGACCGCCTGGCCGTCGCGGACCCCGTTCTGGTCGTCCGCAATACAGCGCGAGACGCAGCGATCAGGATCCGCGGCGCCTCACCGGCGGCGCCAGCAGATCCCCCGCCGATGCCCCCCGCACTGATCTTCATCAAGGCCAAGAACCGGTCGGAGTCCAACCTCGGCTTTCGTGATTCCTACTGGTTCCCCAGAGTGCCGTGGTACCACTGGGCGAGAACCTCTACGTGCTCCGACCGGTCCGGCCCGATGGGGCCGTGACGAATCTCACCAAGCTCGAGGACGGGGCCGTCCAGGGGCCGGAGATCTCGCATGACGCCAAGAAGGTCCTTTTCGCCATGCGGAGGCACTTCAAGACCGAGGGGTTCCACATCTACGAGATGAACGTCGACGGGACGGGCCTCCGCCAGCTCACGTCCGGCAACTGCAACGACGTGGACCCTCACTACCTGCCGGACGGGCGAATCGCGTTCTGCTCCGACCGGGCCGGCTACCGCGAGTACTACCACCAGGAG
Source organism: uncultured Planctomycetales bacterium (assembly GCA_964390905.1). Lineage (GTDB taxonomy): Bacteria > Planctomycetota > Phycisphaerae > UBA1845 > JAFGLZ01 > JAFGLZ01. The sequence continues at coordinate 14,275 of CAYMLO010000131.1, forward strand.
CGGTCGCGCGTGCTCTACGTCATGAACGCGGATGGCGGCGGCATCCGGCAGATCACGTTCAACCCCAACCAGGACTACGAACCCATGGTCCTGAGCGACGGGCGGATTCTCTACGCGAGCTACCGTTTCTACGGCCAGGACGGGAGCCGCGGTCCGCTTCCGAACGAGCTGGGGTTGCAGCGGATCGAGACGGTCTTCCGAACGGTCCGAGGTGACGGACTCGCCGACGACGTCTTCTATGGCGCGATGCGGGGGACGTTCTACTCCCCCCTGCGGCCCTTGCCGGACGGGCTCCAGTACTCGGGTTGGCATCCCCGCGGCAACCACATCGGCGTTGCGGTCAGTCAGGCGCGGGAGCTGCCCGACGGCAGGATCGTCTGCATCACGCCGGCCGGCCTGACGACCGTGGATCCGCGCCTTTCGGCCGTCGATTGCGAGGAACCCGCCTATCCCGAGATCATCAACCTGGCGGGCGGCGAGGAGGTTTACATCCACAGCCGCGACAACATGAACCCCATCGGGCGGTTCACGACGCCCTATCCGGCGGGCGGACGGTGGGTGTTCGTCTCGCATGCGCCGTGGTACGACCTTCGCGGCGGCGCCTACGGGATCCATCTGTTCGACCTGGATTCCCGGCGGATGATCCCCGTCTATGACGATCCGGCCGCAAGCGACATCGATCCGATCCCGGTCGTCCCCAGGCCCAGAGCCCCGCTGTTGGCCGGACGTCTGCATCCGAGTTCGCGGCGAACGGGGCGCGTGCTTTGTGCGTCCGTCTTCAACACGGACCTGCCCTTCGACAGAAAGCGGGCGAAGTACGTCCGCGTGATCGAAGGGCTGACGCAGCCGCTCTCGATCAACGCCAACGCCAACTTCCGGACCCGGCTGCTCGGTACGTTTCCGCTGGCGGACGACGGGTCGTTCTTCGTGGAAGTGCCCGCCGACACGCCGCTGCGTTTTCAGCTCCTCGACGAGGCCGGCGTCGTGCTCGTGCACGAGACCGCCTTCAACTACGTCCGTCCGGGCGAGACGAAGGGATGCATCGGCTGCCACGAGCCCAAGCACGTGGCCGTGACCAACGCAGCCCCGGCCGCGGCGAGGCGTCCGCCGGCCCAGGCCGTCCGCAAGCGCGGCGACCTGATCTACCAGGGCGTGCCCGCAAGGACCTACAGCCTCATCGTTCGGGAATGAGCGGGGTGATCCGCCTCAACGGCCCCGAATCCGCACCACCGGGAAACACGCAGGCGACACGAAATACGAAGGTTTTCGTTGACAATACGAAGATCTTCGTATATACTACCCATAGGGCGACCCAAGCCGAATCGCAACCCCACAAGGAGGCCGGACATGGCCAGGCGGGACCCACCCCGACCGACGGATGCGGAGCTCGCCATCTTGCGGGTCCTGTGGGAGCAGGGGCCCAGCACCGTCCGTCAGATCCAGGAGACCCTCAATCGGACCCGGGCCACCGGCTACACCACGGTCCTCAAGCTGCTGCAGATCATGACGGAGAAGGGCCTGGTGCGTCGCGACGAGTCGCAGCGCACGCACGTCTACCAGGCCAACCGATCGCAAGGCCAGACCCAACGACAGCTCGTCGGCGACCTGCTCGACCGCGCGTTCGGCGGCTCGGCCGAGAAGCTGGTGATGCAGGCGCTGGCGGCAAGGAAGGCTTCGCCCGAGGAGTTGGCCCAGATCCGGGAGCTGCTGGATCGGCTGGAAGGAGGCGGCGGCGATGACGGCGATTGAGGCCCTGTTCTCGCAGGGGGCCGTACAGCGCCTGGGATGGGCGCTGCTGCACTTCGTCTGGCAGGGGGCGGTCGTGGCGGGCCTGCTGGCCGTTCTACTGTCGGCGTTGCGACGTCGCTCGGCGAACGCGCGGTACCTGGTTGCGTGCGCGGGACTGGCGGCCATGGCGTCGCTACCCGTCGCCACGATGGGGTGGGTGTCTGTCGAGCCCGTTTCTCTCGAGGCTGGCGATGAGCAGTCGGGGCTCCAGCGGACCGTCCCCATCCCGTTGCCACCGACGGAGTCCATCGTAACGACAGCGGCTCCGCACCGGGCCGTTACGCAAGCTCCGCCGGATCCCGGGCTGACCGCGATCATGGCGGGCTGGCGAGCACGGGCATCCGCGCTGTGCCAGGATCACCTCCCATGGATCGTGCTTGCCTGGTTCGTCGGCGTGTTGGGCCTGTCGATCTGGCATCTTGCGGGATGGGCGCAGGTCCAACGGATGCGACGCCGGGTCACGGGCAGCGTCGCCGAGGGACTGAGAGGCACGCTGGACGAACTCGCGGGACGGCTTGGCGTTCGCCAGAAGGTACGGCTGGTTTCGTCGGGTCTTGCGCGTGTGCCCATGGCGATCGGGTGGCTTCGGCCGGCGATCCTGTTGCCGGCCAGCGCGTTGACCGGCCTGACGCCGGCGCAGTTGGAATCGATCCTCGCGCACGAGCTGGCGCACATCCGCCGCTATGACTACCTCGTCAATCTGATCCAGGCCCTGATCGAGACCGTGCTGTTCTACCATCCGGCGGTGTGGTGGGTCTCACGGCGAATCCGTGTCGAGCGGGAGTACTGCTGCGACGACTTGGCAGTGTCGGTCTCCGACGGTGTCGTGACCTACGCCCGTGCATTGGCGGCGCTCGAGCGGCTTCGGGCCGTCCCCACACGGATGGCGGCCGCGGCCAGTGGCGGATCCCTCCTGGCCCGAATCCGCCGCGTGGCTGGCATGGCGCCGGTCGGCTCGAGCCAGGCGCCTCGATGGTGGGCCGGCGCGTGCCCCATCGCGGTCCTCCTCGTCGTCGCGATCACGCTTCAGGTTCTGGCCCCCGCGTCGTCCGACGCGTCGCCCTCGAAGCCACGCGCCGACGCAACGCGGACGTACGACCTCACGATCCCGGATGACTGGAAGTCACTGGTGTCCGTCGGGAAGCTCTCTGTTGTGGGCGAACCATTCTACGGCGTTCCTTGGAAGAGCGGTCTGTGGCCCGTCGTTCGGGTGAACTGGTCGCTCAAGAATCTCACGAACGATCTGCTCAGTGTGAGTGTGAACTACCGAACCGAGTCCAAGCAGAAGGGGCGTGGCAACACTGGGATGGGTGTGTGCTACAAGCTGGGCCGCGGCGAGGAACGCCTGATCGACGCGATCGTGCCGATCGCCTCGGTCGAGCATCCCATCAGATTCCTGCTTCGCATGGCCAAGCCGCATCGAGGTCCGCCGGCGAGCGGCGATTCGGCAAGACGCGTCGTCGTGGCCGTAGATCCGCTGCCAGTATCCAAGATCGAGCCGCCCACCGGACAGGTTCGACTGACGCACGGAGCCAACGACCATTTCGCCGTCACGTCGGTGAAGCTCGCGCATTCGGAGACGCAGGGCAATCATCTGGTGGTTCGTGTGCGAAACAAGACGACGAAGGAGCGTCCTCTCGCTGCCTACATGGCGGTGAACGATCCCCGAAGCATGGAACGCGCGCAGTCGACCCTTGCACGTGACCGTGGCTCGTTCTGTGAAACGGTCACCGCGGTCCCTGCGAAGAGCGCAGTCGACTTCGTCGTCCCGTACAGCATTCCGGTCAGAGGGCCCGATGCCAAGCCGGCGCTGGCGTTCACGTTGTTCGAGCCCTTGGGCGGTACGGGAAGACGCGCTCCCCGACGCTGGGACGTCGAGCTTGTCTCTTGGGGCGTCGTCGATCTTCGCCAGGCTGCGGACCGCGGAGGTCCCGTCGTCCTGCCGCCCTTTGTCCGTGTTGAGGACAGGGCGAAGCTGTCAGCCGAGAGCAAGACCCAGCACTTCATCTTCCGCTATCGCCCGGGATCGCTCGCAGAGCGGGAGATCTCGAAGATCACAAAGCAGCGCGAGGAGGCCTACGATCGGCTCAAGACCGTTCTGCACATGGACCTGCCGCGAGGCGTCCGCATTGACCTCTACCCGGACATGGAGGCCAAGGCGCTGGGCAGCGGAACGAAGTGGACCCCCGCGAACACCGTCAACGACCACCATATCGCCGAGGTGTACAGTCAGGCCTACCGCTGTGACGCCTATCATGAGCTGGCGCACATCTTCTCCTATCACTTCGGGGGGGGCGGGGGCGGTCCGGGCGGCCGCGGGCACGGGATGGTCGAGGGCTTTGCCGTATACTTCGAACCCCGTGGCTCATACGATCCAGTGGCCGAGGTACGGAAGCAATTCGCCGAGGGGAGGCTGGAACCTCTGAGTGACATCCTGCTTGCTGACGGTCATGGCGAGCAACACCTCGCATTGATCGATTTCCTGTTGAACAAGGACGTCGAGAAGTACAAGGTGTTCCACACGCGCATCACCCATCGGCCGACTGTCGCCGGCAACCAGCGTGCTGCGCAGGCCGTCTACGGCAAGTCGGTGAAGGCACTGGAAGCAGAATGGCACGCCACGCTGACCTCGAGCTCAGCGTCGAGCGCACGTCCAGCGCCTCGGTCAACCGCGGAGTCCTCGTCGTCGCAAGCATTGCCCACCGACGTGGGCAAGCTGAGAGTGATCAGCCTCCGATTTGAGCCGATCCATCAGGGCAAGAACGTCGTTCACGTCGAGGTCGAGAATCCCACTGACGGAGACCAGTTGCTTGGGGCCCACGTCTACACGCGATCTCCGAAGCTCACCAAGCGTGGCATGGGCTGGGGCAGGAGCTGGAATCCGGTCACGATCGGGAAGAACGCACGCAGCACGCTGCGCCTTCCGTTCAAGATCCAAGGGCCCATCTCCGAGCACACATGGCTGCGGGTTCAGCTCTGGCACCTGCCGTCTCCGGTTCCTGAGGCATGGTGGAAGATGCCGCCGGGCGCGGTCCTGAGATACACAAGCGGCGACCTCCCACAACGGGAAGGACCGGAGCAGGCGGGCGCCCCGGTGGAGCCGACTGCCCGGGAAGCCGTCATGAAAGCCTTCGCCGAGCTGCGGGAGCTGATCAAGAAACGCAGCTATGACAAGGCCTGGCAGCGGCTCACGCCGGAGTACCAGACGGTCGAGTTCAGTCGCTTCGAGCTGTTCAAAGGCATGGCGGAGCGCGGCAGATTCAGCTGGGCCAGAGCGGAGTTCCTCGAGCTCGAGCCGAAGTCGGTGGGCAAGGTCGGCGAGATCCTCCGATTGCGGGCGACCCGTGGCGACCAGACCTGGACGATCGACTTCGTGCAAGCTGACGGGCAGTGGAAGGTCGACTGGATCGGCGGATACGTGCCCGGCCTGGTCCGCCCGACAGACTGGAAGAGCGCCCTGCTGCCCGCCCTTCAGAAGCGAAGCACCGAGCACTTCGACATCTACTACTCCAAGGGATCGACGGCCGAGCGGGACATCGACAAGATCGCTCGGGCCAGAGAGGAATTCCGCCGGGAGGTCTGTCAGGCCATCGGGGCCGAGCTTGCCGTCCGGATCTGCGTCGTCATCTTCGAGGACGAGGAGACGAAGCTCCGTCACACCGGCCACCGCGGCAACTGGCTGTGCGAGGGCAACACGTGGGTTGAGGTTTACAGTGACAAGGTGAAGGTGGACTGGTGCCACGAAACGACACACCTGCTGGTACGCGAACTGGGCAGCCCGCCAGCGCTGTTCGTCGAAGGGCTCGTTCAGTACGCGCGGGAGCAACTTGTCCGTCCGGCAAAGCGCGCCCGGGCCGCCGGCAAGGACCTCCTCTGCGAGGGCGCCAGAGTCGTCAGGGGCCGCGGGCAGTGGATTCCTCTCCCCGAGCTGTTGAGGCACACCGAGGTCTGGCCGGCCAAGAGTCGATCTCAGAGCTTCTACCCGCTGGCCGGCGCGTTCGTGAAGTTCCTGATCGAACGGCGCGGCGTGGACCGATTTCTCAGCGCGTATCGTACGCTCCAGAATTCCCCAAGCGAGGACGTCCAGCGGCGAAACGCGGACCGGCTCGTTGGGGTCTACGGCCAATCCATCGAATCGCTCGAGAAACGCTGGATCGCATCCCTCTCGAAGTAGGCTCCCCCCAACCCGATCGGCCTGTTGTCACCAGCTCTTGATCCGCGTGCGCACGAAGGTACTGTAGGCGGCTGTGGATGCAGGATTCGAGCGTCACAGTCGAACCGGGCGTGACGAGGAGGCCCGCGACGCGTTCAAGGAGAAGGGGACGACGATGACAAGACGATCGCTGCCCGCTGCAGTCCTGTTCCTGGTAGCCGGCATCCAAGGCACTGTCGTAGCCGAGGAACCGAAGCCCGAACCCGCCAAGATCAGCAAGCCGTTTGTGTATTCGGGCTACACCTCGCCTGAGTTCAAGGGATCGAAGCGGTCTTCGGCCTACGTGCGGATGTCCGACGGCCAGAAGCTGGCCGTCGACATCTATCTGCCCGCTGGAGGGCCGGCGCGGACCGCGTTTCCGGTCATCCTGCAGTACACGCCCTACCAGCGCACCACGATCGATCCGAAGACCGGGCGGATCGGCAGCCTCATGCAGTCGGTCTTCAACCAGTTCCTGCTGTCCCACGGCTACGCGCTCGTCTACGCCGACATCCGAGGGACCGGCGCCTCGACGGGCTGGTTGATGGACTTCATGCCCAGGATCGCCGACGACGGTGGGGAACTCGTCGACTGGATCGGCCGGCAGCCCTGGTGCGACGGCAACGTCGGGATGGTGGGCGGATCGTACCTGGGTTGGTCGCAGATCGCCACGGCCTCGCGGGCGCCCAAGGCGCTGAAGTGCATCGTCCCGGCGGTCGTTCCGCTGGACGGTTATACGGGCGAGGCCTACCCCGGCGGGATCCACGCCCAGGGGGTCGTGAAACGATGGTCCGACGGCATGTACTACCGGGTGAGGAACTTCTACGACCCCAAGGCCAAGCGGCTGCCCACCGCGCCCGTGGTGGACGAAGACGGCGACGGCAAGCTCGCCGACGAGATCCCCGTCGACGTAGATGGGAGCGGCATGTTCCTGGACGACGGCTTTCCGCCCAAGTACAGCGACGGGCAGCAGCGCAAGCACATCTACTACCTGGCGACAAAGGACCACCTGAAGGACTACGACCTGCGGAGCTGGGCTTCGCGGAGAGAGCTGTCGTCTATCGACTCGAAATCGCCATTGGGCTTCACGTCCTACGAGCTGGGCCCCAGCGCTCACGTGCCCGCCGTGATGGCCTCACGCATCCCCATCTGCCACGTCGGGGGGTGGTTCGACGGCTTCGTCCGTGGGACGTTCGAGCTGTACTGCACGATGAAGCGGACCAACCCATCGCGAATTCTCATCGCCCCGGCCTACCATGACATCCTGGGCGGGCCGTTCTGGGGGTACTTCGGCGAAAACACGATCGGCATGACCCGAAAGATGCTGCTCGAGCTGGTTCGCTATTTCGATCGCTACCTGAAGGGCATCCAGAACGGCATCGACGCTGAGCCGCCCATCTACATCTACGTCATGCACGGCGGGGGCTGGCGGTTCGAGACCGAGTGGCCGTTGAAGCGACAGGTCATCACGAAGTACCACTTCGGGCCGGACCATCAGCTCACGCGCACGGCCGGCGATGACGGGGCCGACACGTACAAGGCCGACTTCACCCACGACTCGACGTACGGCGAGAAGGCCGGCAACCGCATGCTTTCGCTGGCCGGCGGCACGCCGGGAAGCCTGCCGATCCGTACCGAGAAGGACAAGCAGTGCCTGTGCTACACGTCACCCCCGATGGATCGGGACACGGAGGTCACCGGGCACCCGATCGTTCACTTATGGGTGTCTTCAACGGCTAGCCACGGCGACTTCTTCGTCTACCTGGAGGACGTCGACGCGAAGGGCGAGGTCATCCTGGCCAGCGAGGGCCAACTCCGCGCCGGCTTCGCCGCCCTGCACGACAACGACCGCATCATCGCCCGCGGCGCCCACAAGATCGAGGTCCTGCCGGAGCTGCCCTGGCATGGTTACGAGGAGGCGCACTACGTCGACGGGATCCTGGCCGCCGGCAAGACCGTCGAGTTGGTCATGGACCTGCAGCCGACGGCCTGGGTTTTCCGGAAGGGCCATCGCATCCGGATCGCCATCGCCTGTGCCGACTACCCCACGTTCCGGCTGAACCCGAACTTGAGCCCCAGCAACAAGCCCGACGCGCCAGACAACCAAGTGCCCACGATCACGGTACACCGCACGGCATCACGCCGCTCGCACGTGGAACTCCCCGTGATCCCAGCCAAGTAACGTTGGGCAGCAGGGCGTCCCCGGAACCCGAGACCCGGAACCCGGAACCCGACGCTACCCACCCGCCTCGCGCATCTCCTCCAGCAGCTGCCAGCAATTCAGCTGCATCCTTGGTAGATGAAACGGCCCCTTCCAGTAGTTGCCCTTCAGCGTCGAAGAGAGCGTCCCATCGCGGTGCAGGTAGCCGAACCACTCGCCGTGCTTGGGGTCCGGGAAGTGGGCGTAGGTCCAGTCGTGGATCTTGCGGTACCAGTCGGCGTATGCCTTCCGCCCGGTCAGGTGGTAGGCCAAAAGCGTCGCGTAGATGGCCTCGTTGTGCGGCCACCAGAGCTTCATGTCGTGCTCGTACTGCGGGCATGGCAGGCCCTTGCAGTCGCGGAAGTAGTAGATCCCGCCGTGTTCGTCGTCCCAGCCGATGTCGAGGGACCAGTCGAGGATCTGGCAGGCCTTCTCGATCAGGTCGCGGTCGCCGCCGCGCTGCTGCCGGGCCTCGGCCATGATGAACCACGCGGTCTCGATGGCGTGCCCGGGGTTGACCTCCCGGCCTGCCGGCTCGTCCAGGAACTCGCCGTTGGGCCCGACGCATTCCAGCAGCACCTTGAACTCGGGCTTGACGAAGTGCTCGAGGACCTCCCGGATCGCGTCGTCCGCGACCTGGGCGTAGAGGGGGTCTTCGTCTACCTGACGGAGCACCTGCGTGGTGGCCAACAGGATCATCGGCATGGCGTGGGCCTTGAGGGACCGGGTCTCGGGGATCCCCTTCGGTTCCAGCAGTCCTGGCGTGGTGTGGTAGCGGAGGATGAGCCGGTACAGGTCGCAGGCCTCCTTCCTGGCCTGCTCGTCGCCCGTGGCCTTGGCGTACTCGGCCAGGGCGATCACGCCGAACGTCTCTGTGAACAGGTACCGCCGCTTGCGGATCGGCCGCCCGTCACGCGTGACGACGTAGAACATCCGCCCGTCGGCGTCGAAGCCGTATTTGCGGAGAAAGTCGATGCCGTGCTTGGCCCACGCGAGCCATTGCTCGCGTGGTTCCACGGCGTTGTAGAGCCTCGCAAATAGCCAGCTGATTCGCCCCGCAACCCACATGGGTTTGTCCGTGCACACGACCGACCCGTCGGCGGCCAGGAACGTCATGAATCCGCCGTACTCCGTGTCGGGCGCGTGCTTCTCCCAGAACGGCATCGTGTCGTTGAGCAGTCCGTCCCGGTAGAACTCGGGGGTCTCTTTGATCTGCTGATCGATCATGTCGTGTCCTTTCCACAGTGCTGTGCAGATGACCGGACACATGCACGTCGCTTCGGATGAGCCCTGCCGCGCATCGACTATTGTACGACTTCGTCAGCGCCGGGGATGGCCTGGATCTGCTCCCAGTCGCGTGGCGTGAAGCGGCGCGTTCGCAGCCTGTAGTAGACGATCACCAGCAGGGACCATCCGGCGTACAGACCGAGGACCCCGGGACGCTCATAGGCGACAACGGCCGAGAAGCCCAGCGACACGAGCACCGTCATCACGGTGCACGCCACCAACAGCCACATCGGAAAGCGGATGTAGGCGCGGTCGACGCGCTCGGGGAATCGCTTCGGAAGTTGGAACGACGCGACACAGAGCACCGACGACATCACCAGGATGCCGACGGCGGCGGCGAAGCCGTAGAATTCGGTGTCGAATCCCACTGCCAGGAACGCGATCACGAAGGCGAAGTAGGCGGTCACGGCGTTTTGCGGCGCGTGGGTGCGGGGATGGACGCGGGCCAAGGCCCGGGGCAGGACGCCGTCGCGGGCTTGGCCGAAGATTTCGCGCGGCAGGGCGATAGCGGCGGCATTGAGCGAGGTCAGCCCCGCCGTCGTGGCCCCGAACCCAAGATAGCTGACCAGCGTGGGTGGCAGGAACCGGGCGGCCGACTCGCACAACGGCGCCTTGAGTTGACCGTACGCCTCCGGGTCGTACGGGATCGAGCTGACGAAGACCGTCCCGATCACGATGTATAGCGCCGCCACAACGCCGCCGCCGATGACGAGCGCAAGCGGGATGTTCCGCCGCGCGTTGCGAATCTCCTCGCCCATCTCCGCGACGACCTGAAAGCCCAGGCACGTGCTGTAGCAGAGCAGAACGGCCATCAGGAAGACCGCGATGCCCTGCGGCGGGATCACGGACACGTCCAGGTCGACACGGACAGCCCCGGCGGCTGCGTAGAGACCCAGCGCGGACACGAACTGCACCGCCATGAGGATCTGTAGCCACATGGCCAGCCGTAGGCCAAACTGGTAGACCGCATAGAAGAGCAGCACCAAGACGATCGCGACCAGACGGTTCGGCAGCCCGGTCGGCAGGAACTGACCGGCGTACATGGCGAGCGTCAGCGCCACCACGCACGTCGAGGCGCCTCCGCCCAGGATGATCCAGAACGATGTCATCGTTCCCAGGAACGGTGAGAAAAGGCGGCTGGCAAACAGATAGCCCGCCCCCGCGCGGGGCAGCGCCCCGGCCAACTGGATCACCGGGATCACGCCGATGAGCGAGACCAGAATGGCGATGGTGAAGGCCAACCAGATGGCCGAGCCCGATTGCGCCCCGATCGAGGCGATCAGGACGAAGACCCCCGCGCCGACGACACCGCCCACGACGAGGGCGACCCCTCCGCTCAGGCTGATGGTTCGTTCCAGTTGCGCTTCGTCGGTTCCCGTCGTCGTCTCGGTCACGGTGAGCTCTTGGCCTTTCGTTCGGACGGTGCATGCTACCACAGCATGTGCAAGGGCGGAAATCCCGTTCCGTCGGGATCGCACTTGCACGGAAATCGCGTGTGCCTGGGTTCCGGAACGGCGGACGAGGCCGTGACAGCCCTCGCCCGGCCAGTCGGATCTGCTATGATTCGGACGGTTTGGTGACAGGGGATGACACCTGCAAACGCTTGAAGGGGTACAGCATGTCACCTTGCTTCCTGTATCTCGCGGTGGCGGGCGCCGCGCTCGCGGACGCGGCGCCGTGCTCGCGTGGCGCGCATGCTCGGGCCGTCCCGCTGGTCAACGCGGGATTCGAGTCGCGTGTCCTGCACGAGGGCTGGACGATTCACGTCTACGGTGCCCAACCGCGCGTGGCGCTGGACACTCAGCATCGACGCGCGGGCCGGCAGTCGCTGCGGGTCAGCGCCGAGAGACCTTCTGACACCGCCTTCGGGCAGGAGCTGACGCTCAGGCCGAACCAATGGTATCGCCTCAGCGGATGGGTCCGCACCGAGAACCTGGATCCCCACGGTGCACCGACCTGCGGGACGTTCCAGGTCCAGCACCCGGGCGGCAAAGGCGTCATCGCCACCGGCCGGAACCACGGCGGCACGAATGACTGGACCCAAGAGACGATCATCTTCCGCCCTCCCGCGGGCGGCCTGGCACGCATCGCCCTGTTCTTCGTGGGCTATGGGAAGGGCACGGGGACGGCCTGGTTCGACGAGGTCACGCTGGAGGAGGTCGACATGGCTGTGACGACGCTGACGGTCACACGGGAATGTGTCTGCCCGGGAACGATCAGCCCATACCAGTGTGGCCAGTTCATCGAGTACCTCTGCGGGCTGACGCTCTCGATGTTCGCCGAGAAGGTCTTCGACGGCGGTTTCGAGGGCGTGCCCGAGTACCGCGTTTCCTTCCGCAAGGAGACTGACCGGCTGGAGCAGCCGTGGTATCCCGACGGTGCCGTGCACCGCGGCGAGTTTGTCCTGGACGGCGTTCGGCCCTTCAACGGCAAGGTCTCCCAGCGGATGACGCAGAAGCCCGGCGATCCCTGCAGGTTGGGCATCTCGCAGGGCGGCATGTACGTCGAGGCCGGCAAGCCGTTGCGATGCTCACTGCATCTGCGGGCGCGGGACACGCGCGGCCCCGTCCGGTTGGCCCTGTGGGGCCACGGCAAGACCTACGCCACCACCGAATTCACACCGACCGGCCAGTGGAAGCGATTCGACGCGACCGTCACGCCCTCGGACACCGACACCGGCGCGACGCTGACGATCTCGTTCCGCGGACCGGGGACGGTCTGGATCGACCAGGTCTCGCTCATGCCCACCGACACCGTGTTCGGGTGGCGGCGGGACGTGGCCGAGGCGCTCAAGGCCCTCAAACCGGGGATCATCCGATTCGGCGGCAGCACGACTGAAGGCTTCGAGTGGACGGCCACGATCGGGGATCCGGCGACGCGCGTGCCGTTCACGACCCGTTGGGGTGGGCTCGAGCCGGGCAACGCCGGGCTCGAGGAGTTCGTCAAGCTTTGCGAATGGGTCGGCGCCGAACCGCTGATCTGCGTACGGTTCACCGGCAAGACGCCCAAAGACGCAGCCGACCAGGTCGCGTACTTCAACGCCCCGGCGACCTCGCCGATGGGCAAGCGCCGGGCCGAGAACGGTCGCGTCGAACCATACCGCGTTCGCTACTGGCAGATCGGCAATGAGCTCGGGGACGAGACCTACCAGAAGGGCGTGGCCGAGTTCTGCAAGGCCATGAAGTCGGCCGACCCCACCATCAAGCTGATGGGCGCGTACCCGTCGCCGGGGCTGCTGGACAACGCCGGTGCGTACCTCGACTACATCTGCCCGCATCACTACGGATGCCATCGCCTCGAGGCCATGGCCCGGGACGTCGAGCGGTGCCGCAAGATGATCGCCGAGCACGCCCCGGGCAGAGACATCCGCCTGGGCATCACCGAGTGGAACACCACCGCCGGCGAATGGGGCCCGGGCCGGGCGATGCTTTGGACGCTCGACAATGCCCTCTGGTGCAGCAGATACCACAACTTCATGCACCGCCACTGCGACATGATCGAGATCGCCATCCGCAGCAACCTGGCCGACAGCTTCTGCAGCGGCATCATCCAGACCAACAACCACGCCTTGTTCAAGACGCCCGCCTACTACGCCCAGCAGCTCTACGCGACCCACGCCGGCCAACGGCCGCTGCAGGTCAAGATCGACGCGGACGTGCCGTTCGACCCGTCGCTCGACGTCAGCGCGACGCGCTCGGCCGACGGCAAGACCGTGTCGGTCTTTGCCGTCAACCATACGACCGAGCCGCAGAAGCGAACGATTGACCTGCGTGCGCTCGCACCCCTGGAGGACAATATCGACGTCTGGACGCTGGCGGATGCCGTCAAGGCAGGCGAGCGAGATGCCGTCAACTCATGGCACGAACCGGACCGCATTCGCACCGAGACAGGCAAGACGGCCCTGGCCGACTCGAAGCTCGTCTACGAGTTCCCTTCTCTGTCGCTCACGGTGCTCAAGGTCTATGCAAAGACAGGAACGTAGCCCCGAGCTGAGGCCAGGTTCCGAACCGCTCCTTTAGAAGATCACTTCTTCCTTCTTTGCGTCAAACCGCGCGACCTTCTGCTTGAGCAGCGCCTGCATGGCCATCGCCACGCCCATCTGGACGCAGTAGCCGAACTCGACGTTACTCTTCGGCTTCTGCCGGGTGCGGACACACCGCAGGAAATCGCGCCAGTGCTCAGTGGTGCTGCCGATCCGCTTGGTCTTCAGCTCGACCTGTTGGATCTTCTTGCCGCTGCCCTTGCCGCGACGTTGCGGATGGATCTGGACGTTCTGGCAGCCCTGCTCCCAACTGGCCACGTCGAAGGTGAGGGCCCCCTCGTCGCCGCGGATGCAGGGCCCCGTGGTGTAGTCGTTCGCCAGCGTGCAGACCAGCACGACCGAGAGCTTCTCGGGATAGTCCAGACACATGT
>CAYMLO010000132.1:0-28042 GCA_964390905.1 uncultured Planctomycetales bacterium
ACGGCCGGCTGGACGGGTTCAGGCGTCGGACGCAGAAACCAGTACAACGACACCGGCGAGGCGATCAGAAACGTCACCACCGGTTTGGCCAGCACCAGACACCAGAACGCATGTCGAAGCGTCGGCGACTTCACCCGCAGGAGATACAACACCGCCAACACGACGCCGGCCAGGATGGCCAGTTCGATGCTCATCTGCCAGAGCTGGCCGACCAACCAGCGGCCGAACGCGTTTGACATCTCGACCAACTGAAGCATCGAAAGCCACCCCTACTTCGAGCTGTCGCGAAGCTTCCTGTCGACTTCGCGACGAATGCCCTGGACCTCCTCCGGGCTCAGGTCGCCGTGGGCGAGCAACTGGCTGACCAGCGCCGTCGCCGATCCGGCGAAGAAGCGGTCGAGCACCTCTCGCAGCGACCGGCCGGCCGCCTGCTCTCGCGTCACCACCGCCCGGTAGACGTCGACGCGGCCTTTGCGCTCGGCAGCCAGGAAGCCCTTGTCGCGTAGGATGCGCATCATGGTCAGCACGGTGTTGTAGGCCATCGGCTTGACGGGCTCGAGCTGCTCCTTGACCTGCCGCACCGTGGCCTGGGGCATCTCCCAAACGGCGTCCATGATCAGCGCTTCGAGGGGCGTCAGCCGCCTGCCGTTCTTCTTGGACATGGTTCTGAGCTCCCGGTCTCGCCTACAACTAAAGTCTTAGGTGAATAATACACCGTCCATGGGACAGCGTCAACTAAAAGCTTAGTTATTCAGGTCGCTTTCTGCAATGCCTGCGGGCACCGCCCAGCGGGGCGTTGAGGACGCGACCTGTCTGGACTGGGTTTGTGCTGCCAACACAGATGGTTTATCTATGGTCTAGGCGGGTCGGCCGTTGATGACGGCCGCCTTCTCGCTCCGGAGTGCGTACCCATGGCCGAGATGACCATGCGCGAACGGATGCTTGCCGTTGTCGAGGGGCGAGAGCACGACCGCGTGCCGTTCGTGCAATACAGCGGCCTGGCCGCGCCGGACGAGGAGATCTGGGCCCAAATCGGCCGGGGCAACATGGGGCTGCTGCGCTGGACCAGCGTCCATCGGATCGAGACGCCCAACTGTCGGTTCGAGACCGCAGACATCGTCCGCGACGGCAAGAAGGGCTTCCGACGAACGCTGCACACGCCGGTGGGCCAGCTTCAAGAGGAGCGTCTCGTCGAGCCGACGTACGGCACGTCGGCCGCCGCTTCACACTTCGTGAAGGAGCCCGGCGACTACGACATCTTGATGGCCTACTTCCGCGACATGAGCGTGCACCTGGATCTCGACGCAGTGGGTGAGACCCTCCGCACTTTCGGCGAGGATGGCCTGCCGCACGTGGCCGTCGCGCGGACGCCGTATCAGCAGCTCTGGGTCGAGTGGGTGGACATCCAGGACCTCGCCGTCCACATGGTGGGTTGCGTGGACCGGCTGGCCGAGCTCTTCGCCCTGATGACGGATGTGCAGCGCCGCGTGTTCGAGGTCGTCTGTCAGGCGGTCACCGAGGTCCCCATTCCCTACATCGACGTCCCGGACAACATCACCGCTCCCATGATCGGCGACACCTACTTCAGCGCGTATTGTGTGCCGGCCTACAACGAGCTGGCCGAGATGCTCGACCAGACCGGCAAGGACGTGCCTGTCTACGTGCACATGGACGGCGATCTCAAGCCGCTCTGGGAGGCGATTGGCGCGTCGCGGGTTCGCGGCCTGGATTCGATGTCGCCCCCGCCCGACAACGATACCAGCGTCGCCGAGGCGATCGCTCGGTGGCCCGAGATGCGGGTCTGCATCAACTTCCCATCGTCGGTGCATCTGAGCCCGCCCGAGATCGTCTACCGGCAGACGATGGAGATCCTCGAGCAGGGCGGTCGGCAGGGCCGACTGCAGATCCAGATATCCGAGAACGTCCCGCCCGGTGTCTGGGCGCAGAGTTTCCCGCAGATCGTCCAGGCCATCGCCGACTTCGGGCCTGCATGGGGTGGGTAGCGAACATGACCTTACGAACGGCTTCTCTATCGATGCTGTGTGTCCTGTCCTGTCTTTGCGTTCGGCGCTCCGTTGCGGGCGGCGGAGACCCCATGGACCGGTACAACGTGGTCTGGGACATGCCCAGCAAGGACTCGTCCGGCTCGATGCCGATCGGCAACGGGGACATCGGCCTCAACGTCTGGGTCGAGCAGGGGGGCGATCTGCTCTTCTACATCAGCAAGACCGACGCGTGGAGCGAGAACGAACGGCTGCTCAAGCTCGGGCGGGTCCGGGTCCGGTTCACACCGAATCCGTTCGAGAGAGGAGCGCCGTTCCGACAGACGCTGCGCCTGCGACAGGGCGAAATCGCGGTCCGGGCGGGTAGGGGGCGCGCTGCCATCGACGTTGTTGTCTGGGTCGATGCGAATCGGCCCGTCATCCGGGTCGAGGCGTCCGGGCAGCAGGCGTTCTCCGTCCAAGTCGGCTTGGAGGTCTGGCGGGACAAGCCCAGGACGCTGAAGGATCGGGAGGTTCACAGCGCGTATGGGATGGCCGGTGGTCCCGAGCCGATCGTTGTCAGCCCCGACACAGTCCTGGACGACCCGGAGAATCGGATCGTCTGGTTTCATCGCAACCGGACCTCCTGCTGGCCCGTCACCATGAAGCTGCAGGGGCTGGCGGGCCTGATGGCTGATTTGGACGATCCGTTGCTGAACCGTACCTTCGGCGCGGCCATTCAGGGGGGTGGGCTGGTCAAGGCCCACGCCCGGACACTGAAGTCCGCCCGGCCGGACAAGCGCTTCGATGTGTCGATCTATCCCCTGACCCAACAGACGAGCACTGCGGACGCGTGGCTTGAAGCGCTCAACCGGCAAATCGCCGCCGTCGACGGCACGGACATCGAGGACGCGCGTCGTGCCCATCGGCAGTGGTGGGACGCCTTCTGGAACCGCAGTTGGATCCGCGTTTCGGGTCGCGCAGGCAGCCAGAAGATCACGACCAACCGGCTGCCCCTGCGTATCGGCGCGGACAGCGACGGCAAGAACCGGTTCATCGGCAAGATCCGGCGGGCGCGGGTCTTCGACAGGGCGTTGACCGCCGACCAGATCGCGGCGCTGGCGAAGGACGTCGATGCAGCGCCGCCGAGCGATCTGTCGCCCGTCGGTGACTGGACGTTCGCCGCGCCGAAGGACGGTCTGTTCGCTAACGCCGCCGGCGGGGATCTGCCGGCGCGGATCATCGGCAGAGCCGACCGGGTAGAAGACGATGTGTGCAAGTCGGTTCGCCTCACGGGGCGCGGGTGGATCGAGGTGGCCCATGCCGTGCCACTCGCCTTGACAGCTGCCTGTACCCTCGACGCCTGGGTGTGTCCTGCGAAGCTCCCGCATGGAGGCGGCCGGATCATCGACAAGTCGCGGGCGGGCACGGCCAACGGCTACCTGCTGGACACCTACCCGGGCAACTCCCTGCGTCTGATCGTCGAGGCCGGCACGATCATCCATGACGCGAAGCTTCCTTCGGGCAACTGGTCACACGTTGCCGGCACGTATGACGCCCGGACCGGCCGGCAGTGCCTCTACGTTAACGGGAAGCTCGCGACCACCAAGGTCGCCGCCACGGACCTGTCCATAGTCGCGCAGGGCTATGCGCTGCAGCGGCTTGTGAGCGCCTGTGCAGGCCGCGGGGCCTACCCGATCAAGTTCAACGGCAGCATCTTCACCGTCGACGCCCGCCAGCCCAAAGAGACGGCCGACGCCGACTACCGACGATGGGGCGGCTGCTACTGGTTCCAGAACACCCGCCTGGTCTACTGGCCGATGCTGGCCTCGGGCGACTACGAGATGATCCATCCGCTCTTCCGGATGTTCTGCGACGCCCTGCCGCTCGCCAAGGCGCGGACGCGGCTCTACTTCGAGCACGATGGCGCGTTCTTCCCCGAGACCATGACCTTCTGGGGCACGTACGCCAACAGCAACTACGGCTGGGATCGCAAGGGCAAGCCCATCTCACACTGCGACAACACCTACATCCGCCGGTACTGGTCGGGCCAGCTCGAGCTGACCGCCATCATGCTGGACTACTACGCCTACACGCAGGACGCGTCGTTCGCCAAGACA
The DNA here is from genome assembly GCA_964390905.1 of uncultured Planctomycetales bacterium. GTDB lineage: Bacteria > Planctomycetota > Phycisphaerae > UBA1845 > JAFGLZ01 > JAFGLZ01. The sequence goes on from CAYMLO010000132.1 coordinate 4,103, forward strand.
ACGCTGCTGCCCTTCGCCGAGGCCGTCATCCGGTTCTTCGACAAACACTACGAGCGCGACGACCGGGGCAAGATCCTGTTCAAGCCCGCACAGGCCCTGGAGACCTGGCACGAGGCGGTCAATCCGCTGCCCGAGATCGCCGGCCTGCGGTTCGTCCTGCCCCGTCTGATCGCGTTGCCCGAGGACCTGACCTCCGATCGGCAGCGAAGCGACTGGAAACGGATGCGCGACGAACTTCCTGAGCTGCCCACCCGACAGGTTGACGGCCAACCTGTCCTCGCCCCGGCTGGGAAGCTCATCGGGCCCATCCGCAACTCCGAGAACCCGGAGCTCTACGCCGTCTTCCCGTTCCGGCTGTACGGCGTGGGCAAGCCGGGTCTGGAGCAGGCTCGTCGGACGTTCGCTGCCCGCCGCGTCAAAGGCAACAGCGGATGGCGGCAAGACGACACGCAGGCAGCGTTTCTGGGCATGACCCGCCAGGCCGCCGAGTACGTCGCCGCTCGTTTCGCCAACAAGCACCACGGCAGCCGCTTCCCCGTTTTCTGGGGCCCCAACTTCGATTGGATCCCCGATCAGGACCACGGCGGCAACGCGATCATGGCGGTGCAGACGATGCTCCTGCAGACCGAGGGTCGCAAGATCCTCTTGTTCCCCGCCTGGCCCAAGGCCTGGGACGTCGCGTTCAAGCTCCACGCCCCGTTCCGCACGACGGTGGAGGGCGTCTACCGCGCCGGGAAGCTCGAGCGTCTGACCGTCACCCCGCAGACGCGGTCGGACGACGTGGTGAGACTCGATCCGAAGTGATGATGTAGGCAGGCTTTTTGTCCCGTCTTTGTCGGCCAGACAGAAGGTCGGCTGCCGGTGATCCAAGGCAGCGTAGGTTGCATGTCGCGGCCGGGTCGCTAGGCTCTTCTCAAGGATCGGGACGAGTTGGCCCTGGACTGAGAGGTTCTCTGTGCCCGGCCAGCGACTGGGTGGGGGAGGGTGCCCGTCCTGTGGAGAGGAGACTGGGGGGGCGGCGTTATCATAGAGGACATGGCAGTTCGGCGGCCCGGGGCATCTCGTTTGCTGCACACCAGCCAGGAGGCTCGGGCTGCGGGTAATCCTGTCGCCCCCCGTGCGCTCGGGATCGTCGGACGGTTGCTGCCCATCGTCGTGACGGTCGCAGTTGGTTTCGGCTCGGCCGACCCCGCCGCGGCCCTCCATCTGGTGGCCGATTGCGACCTCGGCTTGGATGCCGAAGGCGCGGTTGAATTCTTCGATCCGCGTGCGGTTGTCCCCGCCACCAGTAGCGCACCGACCACGACCACCACGAGCAGTTCAAGCCGACCCACGACGGCCTCCCAGCCGGGGCAAGGGGGGGCGGTCACTCGAAGTGCCACGAGGGCCGTGGCTTCGGCACCAACATCGGCCACCACCTTGACAGGCTCCGGCGCCCAGCTAGATACGTCCGGTTTGGTCCTGCGCGCGGATGGGCAATGGCTGCTGCCGCCGACGACGGTGCCGACGGCCGACGGGACGATTCTCGAAGACCTGCTGTGGTTCCGGTTCGACGGCGACCGGTTCGGGCGGAGTCAGGAATGGAGCGGGCGGGTCGAGATCGTGGCGTTTGAGGGCGGGGGGCCGCGGGTGGCCGTCCGTTGCTCCAGCACCCGTCGGGATGGGTCGATGGCCTACCACGACGGCCACGAATGGCGGCAGACGGGCGCGTTGCTTCGCAGTGGCGTGGACTATCTAATCCGGACGGTTTTCAAGACCGCGGAAGGGCGGGCCGACATCTACCTGATCGAGGCGAGTCGAGAAGGCCCGTCCCGTGGCCCGATCGTGGGCACGCCGCTCACAACACAAGCGACGACCGTCCCGTCGACCGGGCCGGCTGGCGGGGCCAGCCAGCCCTCGACGAACCGATCGACGACGCGCGGTGCGCCGCCGTCTCGCGCATACGCCGTAAGCCCTTGCCTTACAACCGGTCGCGAGGTCCGAATCGTGGCAGGGGCCCCGTGCCCGGTCTTCGAGAGCCCGACGGTGCGCCGGACGATTCGGGTCGACGGGGACGTCGAGTTCAGCACGACCGTCAAGCGTTGGCAACTGTGGGATACCACGACGACAGGCCAGGAGGGTGTGGGCCGTGCAGAGCGCCGAACGATCGCCACGTTGCCGCTGGCGAACGCGGCCGACCTGGCAGGGCCGCTCCAGGTGTGCCGTCTGGATTCGGGCCGACACGTCGTGTCGTTCCGAAGGAAGGTCGGCCTGGAGGACGACTTCCGCAGCGCTGCTGGATGGGCGGGCGAGCCCGACGACCGAATCGTGGACGAGCAGGGGGGGCCCGTGCTGGCAGCCCGGGGGCTGGGATCGCTCGGCCAGAGCGTCAGCAAGGCCTTCATGCCGCCGCGGGTGCCGTTCCATCTGCGCGTCGTCTTCAAGCTGCCGCCGGATACCCCGCCGATGCGGACCATCGACCTGGTCCGCCTGATCCGCAAGGACACCCGGACGACCATCGGACCCTACGTGCAACTCCTGGCGGGCATGCATGATCTGGGCAACGGTCGATGGGGGGCGCGGCTGGCCGCGCAGGTGGGACAGCCTCAGCCCCTGGTCGACACCAATCCGGTCAAGCTGGATACGTGGTACGAGTTGGCATTGGCGGTCAATCCCGTCGGCGGCGTCTACACGGCCACGCTGACGGCGCTGGGGAAGGATCGTCCCGCGAAGCTGTACGTTCCGACGACGGGTCCGGCGTCGATGCCGGCGATGAGCACGAAGACCGGTCCGGCCCCCAAGACACCCGAGCCCAAGCCGGTGGCCGTGTTCGGCGGCAAGCCGCAGAAGTTCTTCGGTCTAAGCCAACTGCCGAACGAGATGGCGTTGCTGTTCGAGGCGGAGGGGGCCTACCGATCGCTCGGCGCGCCGGTCGCGCTGCCCGTCAAGCCGAGCTTCGTCCTCCCCGTTGCCGACAAGGCCCGGCCCTGGGCCACCCCCGCCATGATGACGGACATGACCTACCGCGATGGGCGGCTGGAGATCCTCAACACCCACGGCGGCGCGAGCCTGATCACGGTCGACCTGGCCGATGGAACGCTGGCGTTCGCCGAGAAGGCGTTCGGCCCTCACCCGGGTCAGGCCTTGGCGTGGGATCCGTCACGGGGCTGCTATTGGTGGGTCCAACCGACAGGACGGTTTCTGCTGGAGCGGCGGTGGCCGGATTGGCGGGAGATCAGCGCATTCTCCGCTGCGGTCACGACGCGCCCGGCCAACCGGTTTGGGATCCTGCCTGTCCGCGGCCCGGTCACTGTTGATGGGAAGCTTGACGAGTGGGACCGCAGTGGGGTGTGTGGTCCCTTCACCGACGATGCGACCAAGGTTGGCGCGCGAGATGCGACGTTCTGCGCCATGTACGACGCCACCTGTCTGTACCTGGCGGCTGAGATCCACGACCCCGATCCGCTGAAGAACGTGGCCGTCCCGGCCGGCAAGGCGTTCGACGTTGGCGATCTGGTGACGTTTCGCTTCTGTCTCGATCCTGCGGGGGAGGGCGCGGGGCCAGCGGGCTCGCAGCCGTCTTCGACGGCATCCGTCGTGTCGGTGCACTTCTGGCACAACCACCAACAGAAGAAGACGTACTCGGTGCTGACAACGGCGCCGCCCGGCACGCAGCCGGCCGCCGACGCGAAGATCAGCGGGCCTGCAGGCGTGCAGGTCAAGATGATTCCCTGGCCCGACAAGGACCCGCGAGGCAAAGGCTACACGCTGGAGGCCGCCTGTCCGTGTCGATCGGTGCGTCGATCCTGGGCGCCCGCGCCGGGAGACGTCGTCGGGTTCTCCACGAGCGTGGTGTGGGGCGACCCCGGTGGGAGCAAGGCGGTCGGATCGGTGACGGCCTTTGGGCAGACGCGCGCAGACGGCGTGGCGAGCAGCGAGGGCCGAGCGATTCTGGCGCGCCAGGGCGAGTTCGCGTCGCTCGACCGGAACGAGGTGATCGGCTTGCACGGGAACGGCCGCCTTGCGGCGACGGCCAAGGATCTCTTCCTGGTCACCTGGGAGAAGGACCTCTATCGCGTGGAGGGCAAGACGGGCGACCCGGTGACCTTCAGCTACCGACAGAGCTTCAGCAACAGCCTGCGGTTCGCGGGTGTGGCGGCGGATGAGCGGACGTTGCTGCTGGCCGGGCCGTACGGTGCGCCGAATGCCGGCACGATCCTGGCGATCAACCTCGCGTCCGGACAGCCCATCCAGCAGTTCAGCCTGCGCCGGTACGTTCAGGGGATCACGTCGCTGGCCGGGGATGGCAAGCAGCTCTACGCCCTGGCCGCGACCGAGCGAATGATCCTGGGATGTGACTGGCCGGGCCGGCGGCTGTTGGGACTAACCTGTCCGGTGTTGTGGGTCGGACGCATCGACATCGTCCCGACACACGTTGTCGACCGGCTCGACCTGATCACCGCGACCGGCCCGATGCCGAAGTGGGGCGGTTCGCTGTCTCGCCAGAAGGATGCCAAGACGGGCACCGAGCGGTTCGCCGTCGGGAACGCCACGCTTCAGTGGCCCGCGCCTACGGTGGTTGTGGGCGATACGCTCGGCCAGCTGCGGAAGCTCCGGGTTCGTGTGCTGCCAGTCGGGCCAGCGCAGGCGCTGCAGATCGCCCTTGTACCCAAGCCCGTGGGCAAGGCCCGCAGCGTCTACGTCGCCGCCCTGGACGCCAAGGCAGCCGCACAATGGCCGCTGCGGGGCCGCCGAACGACGGCCAAGGCGTTCTTCGCCGAGCCCGGTTATGTCAGTGATGCCAAGTCGCCGCTCCGTCACTTCAAACCCGCGAGCGGGGGCGAGCCGGTCCTGGTTCTGTCGGCCGGCGCCGAACCGGTGGAGATCGAGCTTGACCTGATGAAGGATTTCGGTCTGGCGGTCGACACGTGGGTGGGTCAGGTGCAGCTTCGTTCGATCGGCGCGCCGTGTCAGGTTGAGGCGATGTCGGTCCTCCCGGCTGCGGACGTCCATGTCGGTCCGACCGAGGGGATGCTGGTCGGGGACGTGGTCGACCTGCAGCACGCCGACTACGAGCTGCTTGACTGGAGGAGCGACCTGAGTCCGGCCGATCGGGAAGGCGACGAGCTTGCGGTCTGGGTACGGTCCGCCAACGAGCGAACGGAACTGCCCTATCTCGGCTGGCAACCGGTGGGCGGGCGTTCGACCGCCCCCCCGGCGGCGACGACCCAGCCGCGGACGGCGTCAACGCGTTCGCCCATTCGCTTGGGACGGTACGTGCAATGGCGACTGAACCTGGGCAGTATCCACATCCACGAGCCGCCGAGCGTCTCCAGCGTTCGTCTTGTGCTGGCCGGCGGCCCGGGGCTCGGCCTGGCTGCGGTGCCAGCGTCCGTCGCGCAGCCGTGGCGGAAGTGGTGGCCCTTGATCTTCGCCACGCCCGTCGCCTGTCTCCTGATCTGGTTCATCTTCGTCCGACGCAGCGGCAAGCGCGGTGGACCTGACCAGGAAGGCCCCGCCACCGTCCGGAAGGGCCGATTCCACGAACAACGACGCACGTGAACGGCAATCGCCGAGGTGGCCTCGCGCGGACGCCCCGACGGATTCCCGCTGCGGCAGGCGTACCCACTACGGCGTCGGGATTACGGGAGGTCGTTCGCCGGAGGATTCGGTCTCGCGGACCTCGGTGATGCACTTCTTCGGGCAGACCTCGACACAGATCAGGCAGCCCTTGCAGTATTCGTAATCGATGTGGGGGGTCTCGTCTTCGTCGAGTGTGATCGCGCCCTCGGGACACATCATCCAACACTGACAGCATCGGCTGCAAAGTTCGGTGTCCTCGGGCATGACGGGTCGGTTGACGCGCCAATCCCCGGTCCGGCCGAGGGAGGCGACGTCGGGAGGGGCGGCGGTCTCCTCGGGCAGGTCCGCTGCGCCGGTCGGCAACGCGTCCTGGGACCATGAGACGTGGGGACTGCGATCCCGCATGAAGTCGTCGGGGTTTTCGATCTTGGCCATGCCTTGCGCTAGTCCTCAAGCAGGACGCCGCAAACGTCCTCGGTTACAGCTGCCGACAGCGTTCGTACGCCAGCTCGGCCGCTCTGCAATTCAACTCCGCCCGACGGCCGAACTCTTCGGTCAGCGCGCCTTTGACTTGGTCCAGGCCGACCATCTCGGGCACGGCGCGGGCGAGCGCGCCGAGCATCGGGCTGTTCAAGACCAGGTCCGCGCCGGCCCGCAGGTCGAGTTCCAGCGAGACGCCCGTTGCGTCGACGGCCCAGACCTGCAGATCGGTTCGCCCGTTCACGTCGAGCGACGTCAGGTTGGTGTTGACGACGACCCGCCCGCCCGGCTTGAGGCCGTCGAGGACGACCTCCGGCGAGCGGACGATGGCCAGCGGGTCAATCAAAACGACGACGTTGGGCTGGCGAACGGCCGACCAGATCCGGACGGGCTCGGCACTGATGCGGTTGAAGGCCTTGACCGGCGAGCCGCGTCGTTCCGCCCCGATGAAGGGGATCGCCTGGACGCCCTTCATGCCCCGGGCGCCCTGGTAGGCCGCGACGCACAGCAGCTTGGCCGCCGTCACCGTGCCCTGGCCGCCCCGACCATGCCAGCGAATCTCCCATAGACGTTCAGAACTCATGGCGATCCGTCAATCTTCCTGCGCTGCCGAATCGGTGGTCTCAGCTGCATGGGCGGCTTCGCTGGCGAGGCGGTCCCGGACCGCCTGCCAGTTCTGCCGGACCCAGCGTTCCAGCTCATCGTAGATCGCGCCCGTGGCCAGTCGGAACCGGCCCTGGCTTTCGAGGTATTCGGACAACGGTTTCATCTGGGCATCCGGACTGGCGAGGCGTTTGCTGGGGCCGGTCAGCCGCATTCGGCCGTGCTCGATCTCGTACAGGATCCACATGCCCGTCTGGACGGCCAGTTTACCTACCTTGGGAGCGTACCGCGGTTGAAACCGCCAGCCCGGCGGACACGGGGCGAGCAGATGGACGAATTTCAGCCCGCGGTGGGTCCTGGCCTTGCGGAGTTTCTCGTACAGGTCCAGGGGATAGGATGAGCAGGCGGTCGCCAGATAGTCCAGGTGATGCCCGGCGACGATGGCCATCAGGTCCTTCTTGTGCTCTTTCTTCCCGGCCGGCGTGGTGGTGGTGATCGCCCCGAAGGGCGTGCCGCCGCTCCGCTGCGTGCCGGTGTTCATGTAGGCTTCGTTGTCGTAGCAGACGTAGATGAGGTCGTCGCCGCGTTCGGCCGCCCCGCTGAGGGCCTGGATGCCGATGTCGAACGTCCCGCCGTCTCCGACCCACACCAGGACGTTGGTGTCGTGTTGACCCCGCGCGCGGAGACCGGCCTTGATCCCCGACCCTGCGGATGCCCCGGCCGCAAACGCCATGTTTGTGAACGGAACACCGCACGCCGACGTGGGGTACAGTCCGACCACGACGTTCGTGCACGAGGCCGGCGCGACCACGCACGTGTTCGGACCCAATGCCTTGAGCGCCCATCGCAACGACAACGATAGGCTGCATCCTGGGCACGTGCCGTTGCCCTTCAGCCACAGCTCCTTGTAGGCTTCCTTCGCCAACGATCGCGGCGTGGGCCGGGTCTTGGTCTTGGTCGATTCGGGCACGTCTACTCCTTCATCCCCAGCCAGATGACCTGATCGTCCAGCTCGCCGGTTCGGCCGGCGTTGAGGATGGTCTCGGCGACGGCGACCTGTTCGTCGAGCGAGACGTCCCGCCCGCCCAGGCCCGCCACCACCGGGATCACTTTGGCGTCGCCCTGGCCTTGGATGGCCGACCGAACGTCGCCGGCCACGATGCCGCCTCGGATGCCGAAATCGATGTCCCGCTCCATGACGCCCAGCACCTTGAACCGTCGGGCCAGGTCGCGCATCTCGTCGACGGGAAACGGCCGGACGAACCGCATCTTGACCGAACCGATCGGCAGGCCGCGGTCTCGGCAGACATCGACGCACGCGCGGGCCTGGTCGGCGAGCGTGCCGATGGCGATCAGAACGGCCTCGGCGTCGTCGGTCCGGTACTCGTGGACCAGCCCGCCGTAGGTCTGACCGAAGGTCCGCTCGAATTCCTCGACGGCCTCGGCGATCACGGGTCTGGCGCGGTCGTGCGCGCGGGCGATGTTCGCGCGAATCTCGTAGAAGAACCCGTCGTCGGGCATGTTGAGCAGCCCGTGCGACGTCGGCCGCGACGGGTCCATGAACGTGTGGGGCCAGCCCTCGGGCGGGACGACTGGCAGGTAGTCGTCGACCAGCCGTTGGTCGGGCATCTCCACCGGGCCGATCGTGTGCGACTGCGTGAATCCCTCGTGGCAGATCATCATCGGGAGGAACACGCGCGGGTCCTCGCAGACGCGAAACGCCATCAGGATGCTGTCGAAGATCTCCTGGTGGGTGGCGGCGTAGCAGATCATCCACCCGCTGTCGCGCATGGACAGGCTGTCGTGATGATCGGCCCAGATGTTCCACGGGGGGCCGATGCCGCGTCCGACACAAACATTGACGATGGGGAGCCGCGCTGCCGCCGCCCAGTGGAGGGGCTCTGCCATGTAGAGCAGCCCCTGCCCGCTGGTGGCCGTGAAGGTCCGAGCGCCCGCCAGGCTAGCGCCGACCAGGGCGCTCATCACCGAGTGCTCGCTCTCCACGCGGATGTACTCGACAGGCATCTCGCCGCTGTCGGCCCACTCCCCGAGTTGCTCAACGATGGTGGTTTGTGGCGTGATCGGGTAGGCGCTGATGACTTGAACGCGTGCGTATCGGGCGGCCCAGGCGGCGGTGTGATTGCCGCTGACGGCCCGGGCAGCGGCGGCCAGGATCGGCCGATCGGGCACCGTGTCGCCGTCGTCGGCAAGCCGGTCGGTCTGACTACGAACCTGCGTCACGTTTGGGTGGCTCCATGGCGGCCAGGACGCCGTCGGCCATCAGGCGGTCGATCTGGTCCGGATCGACGCCGGCCTGGCTGAGAACTTCGACCGAGTGCTCGCCCAACTGAGGTGCCGGCAAACGGATCTCGCCGCGTGTCTGTCCGAAGCGGACGCCCGGCGCGACGTGCTGGATGGGCCCGGCGATGGGGTCGTCGGCCTGGACGACCATCTGCCGGGCGACCACCTGAGGATGTTGCAGCGCCCCATCTAATGATAACACAGGTTCGCAGCAAAAGTCATGCTCGGCCGACAGGGCCACCCACTCGTCGCGGGTCCGTTGCTTGAAGATCGCCTGGACCTCCGGCACGGCCGAGGACGCCCACTGCCGCGTGCGGAGGTCGTCGCGGCCGACGAGCCTGCAGAAGCTCTCCCAGAAGTGGGGCTCGAGTGGGGCAAACGTGACGTACCTCCCGTCCTTGGTTTCGTAGATCTGGTAGCAGGGCCCGGCGTCGGTGACCTGCGTCGTGCCGTGCTCGGCGGGCAGGCCCGCGATGAGGTGGCGGGCCGCCAGGAACGTGTGCAACCCCATCAGGCCGTCCAGCATGCAGGCGTCGATGTACGCCCCCTCGCCGGTCCGCTGCCGTTGGACCAAGGCGGACAGGATACCGATGGCGGCGTAGAGACTGCCGCTCAGGTCGCCGAGAAACAGGCCCGGGATTCGGGGTTTCACGTCCGGATCGGTCATCAGGTCCAGGGCTGCGCCGATGCCCATGTAGTTGATGTCGTGCCCGGCGTGGTCGCAGAGCGGACCGTCCTGCCCATAGCCCGACACCGAACAGTAGATGATGTCGTCCTTGACAGCCTTGACGGCCTCATAGCCCACGCCGAGACGGTCCATGGTGCCAGGCTTGTACCCCTCGACGACGACGTCGGCGGTCTTGACCAGCGTGAAGAAGACCTCCCTGCCCCGAGGGTCCCGTAGGTTGATGGCCACCGACCGCTTATTCCGGTTGATGGTCATGAAGTGGGCGCTCAGGCCGTTGACGTAGGGGGGGACTAGACGCAACCGATCGGCGGCGGCCGGGCTCTCGACCCGAATGACGTCGGCGCCGAGATCGGCCAGGATCATCGTGGCGAACGGTGCGGGCAGCAGACGAGACAGGTCCAGGACACGGATGTCCTGCAGGGGTTGACGCAAGGATCAGGTCCTCCTGTTGGCGGTCATCGACGGGTCCAAGCGACACAGCCGCCCTCGGCTGTATGTTCTGGGATTCACCAGCCGAGGGCGGCTGGGCCACACTTGGACACCCAATCGGCCCATTATGAGGTCCCCACGGGGGCTCGGCAAGCGGGCCAGTTCGTGTAGAATGGTTTCAGATGGTTCTGAAACATTTGGGGAGCAAGCACCCATGCCCAGCACGCTCGAGCAGTCCAAGACGCTCTTCATCCGCAGGTGGGGCGAAATGGGACCGTACTGGGGGATTAGCCGCACCATGGCCGAGCTGCATGCCCTCTTGTACGTCTCCACCCAGCCGCTGTGCACGGACGATGTGATGGGTCAACTGCAGATCTCCCGAGGCAGCGCGAGCATGAACCTCCGCGCCCTGCTGGATTGGGGCCTGATCCGGCGGGTGCACAAGGCGGGCGACCGCAAGGAGTACTTCGTCGGGGAGACCGAGGTCTGGGCGATCTTCGAAACGATCGCCAACCAGCGGAAACGCCGTGAGGTCGAGCCCATCCTGGAGGTGATCAAGCGCTGTCGTGACATGGTGGCTTCCGGATCGAGCCGCGCTCGGGCGTCCGACGACGAGGAAGCCACCATCTATCGCGAGCGGCTCGAGGCGATGCTGGCGTTCCTGGACACGATGAGCGCCCTGTTCGAGCTGGCCTTGCAGATCGGCAGCGGCGGCATGGAGCGTTTGGCCAAGACGCTGCAGCGCTTGTCGCGGTAGCAGGGGTAAGCGCATCCCGGTGCCTGCTCCCATGACGGGCGCTGAAGAAGGGCCGGCTCGACGGTCGGGCGTCCGGCTGATAGGATGGCCCGGGCAGGGGACATCTCTGGGGTAGGATGCGAATGGCCAAGAAACCGTTGAACAAGAAGCTGGTGGTGTCGATCGTGGCCTCGGCCATGGTCGCGTTTGTGGGCGGATCGATCGGTTTGATGTCGCTGTGGGCACACCGGGATCCGGCCATTTATGTCCAACATGCGGTCGAGGCCTGCCGTGCTGGGGAGATGGTCGATGCGCTCCGCGCCTATTCGAGGGCCTACCGCGAGACGCTTGACCCCCAATGGCTTGTGCAAGCGGGATTGGTGGCTCGGGAGTTCGGCGATGCGGAACGGGCGCTGGGCCAGTTCGACAAGGCCATCGCAGCCCGCAGCGCATTGTTGTCTGCACACCGTGGACGTCTGGAGCTGCGGCTGGAGTTGGTCCGGCTGGCGCCGAGCGCGGAAAAGTACGCCAACCTCCGTGCGGACGCCGAAGCGCTATTGGCGCTCGATCCGCAAGACGCCCGCGCGCTGCTTGGCCGCAGTATCGCCTTGGCAGGCTTGGTCAATGAGGACCCGACGTATGCGGAGCAGAGCCTGTCGGCCATCGAGCGGGCCCACGAAGTGGCGCCGAAGGACGTCGAAGTCGCCGATACCCTCGCCAGACGCTACGAGCGTCGCGAGCCGGCCGAATCGCGACCGTCGGAGGGGAGGAGAAGGGCCTCCAGCAAGGCAGAGGAGGTGTATCGTCGTTTGCTCGATGCCGTACCCGAGAGCGGGCTGGCTCGGTTGCGATACGCCGAGTACCTGATCCGCCGGCTCGAGCGTCGACAAGCGCGGGCGGCCGCCCGTGGCATGCCGATGGGGCCCAAGGACATCGAAGGGCCACTTCGCGACATCCACCGGTTGCTGGAGGCGGCGGAGAAGCTCGACCCCGGCAGCGGAGAAGTGGCGTTGGCCTGGGGCAGCTACTGGTCTCGCGCCGGCCAACCGGACAAGGCCCTCGAGGCACTTGCCAAGGCCGTTCGCGCCACGCCAGACGACCTCCGCCTCTATGTTGAGCTTGCGCGGCGAATGCTCGATGTGGGTCAGGTCGCCGAGGCCCGCAAGATCCTGGAGCAGGGCCTGGGCAGGCCCTTCGACCCGGAGAGCTACCGCGGACTGCTCGACCGCCCCTTGCGGCATCGGCTGTGGTGCATGAAGGGGGAGAGCTACCTGCAACAGCTCGAGCGGGGCTCGGCGAAGGCGCCTGAGTTGCTCAAGCAGGCCGACGAGGCCCGCCAGCAGGCCGAAGCGGAGCTGGGGCCAGATGAATGGATGGGCCGTAGGCTACAAGCCCGGGTCTACCGGGCCAGCGGCGCGCCACTTGCCGCGCTGGCTCACTACGAACAGGCGGACCGGATGCTGGACTGGCTGCAGCAGCCCGCCGAGAAACTGTCGATCCGGTTAGAGCTAGCGGGCCTGCAGATAGAGGTGGCCCAGTTCGGCCCGGCGCAGGAGACCTTGACGGAGATCCTGCGACAGCGCCCGGGCGAGGCGGCCGCGCTGGCCATGCGATCGTGGATCAGTTTGACCTTGGGCAACGCCCGAAGTGCCGTGGTGGATGCTGTTGAGGCGCTAAACGGGCTGCGGCGTTCCGGGGGCAACAGGGCGTTTCAAGGCGCCTTTGGGCATGGGAGCCGCGTCGATCCGCTCCGCCGGACGCTTCGTGTGTGTTGGGTGGCCAGTCTGCTGGAGAACCGGTCTGCCGAGGCGGCGCGTGCCGAGCGACAGCTGTCCCCTTTGACGGTGGAAGACCGGATCTTCCGGGCCGACGCGCTCTATCGGCATGGACTGGCCGACCCATCGGGTCGACTGCGGAAGGAGGCGGAGAAGGCCTACCTGGTCATCGTCAGCGCTGATCCCACACGGGTCGATGCCGTCCGCCGACTGGCAGCCCTTTACATCACCCAGGCCCGACGGGACGAAGCGGGCAAACTGCTTCGGACGGCGCTCCAAGCCCTCGACAAGGCCGCCGCCGGCGCGAAGACCTCGGCGGGGGCTGTGGCCCGCGCGCGACTCGTGGCCCTTCAGGCTGAGTTGGACCCGAGTCTCTCGGCCGCTGACCGCGTTGGCCGGGTCGTCAAGGCGGCGTCAGCCATCAAGGACCGCGTTGGCCGGGCAGAACTCCTGGCGGAATGCTACCTGGCTGCTGATCAACCGGCCAAAGCGCTCGCTGAGTTGAACGCGGCGGCGAAGCTGCGGCCGGAGGACACCGAGCTGTTGGAACGCCAGTTCGTGGCGGCCCTGGCTGCGGAGCAGTGGCAGCTCGCCGACGAAATCCGAGAGCGGGCCTTGCGGCTGAACGCCGATGGGGCGGGGGGGCGCTTGTACGAGGGACGACGTCTCTTGGCCAGGGCGCGCCGCTGTCGGGCGCAGGCCCGTGAGAAACGCGACAAGGACTCCGAAGGGGCGCGCGAACTGGAGGAGGAGGCGACCTACTGGCTGAGCCTGGCCCTGGAAGAACTGCGATCCGGTACGAACGACGTGCGGGGGCACTCGATGGGACGCGTCTGGCTTGCCGAGGCGCACGAGGCGCTGGGGCAGGGCGAAGCTCGCAGCGCCTACCAGATGGCTCTGGTTCTCAACCCGCTCAACGTCGAGGCCCATCGGGGGCTGGCCAAACTCGGCAAAGCGAAGCCCGACCAAGGGATTGAGGTCGCCAGGCATCTTCGACTGGCGATCCGGCTTTCGCCGAAGGGGCTGGATGGGTTGCCGACCGATCCGTGGTTGCGTTCCGAGGCGCAGGACATTTACGAGCGGAGGCACCCCAAGCAGAGCATCCAACGTCGGGAGGCCCTGCGGCAAGCCAAGCCCCAGGACGCCGAGAACCTGCTCAGGCTTGGGATCCTCTACACGAGCGTTGGGCAGCCGGACAAGGCCGAGCAGCGCTTGCAGGAAGCGCTCAAGGCTGCGCCCAAGGACATCGAGCTACATCAACGGATCTGCAACCTGTACCTTCTCAGCCGACGCCAGGAGCGTGCCACGAAGCTGCTGGAGGATCTGGTGTCTCGACTGGAGGGCCCGAGGCGGGCAGAGGCCCTGCTGGTGCTGGCACGGCATCTTCAGCGGGTGATGCTGTCGCGGACGGCTAGCGGTGCGTCGGCGACGCTTCGCGAACTCCGCGATCGCACCGACCGGGCCCTGGCCGAAGCGGCCAAGATCGACGCCACACCGGCGCTGTGCGAGGCGGGGGCCGACTTCTGCCTGCGTACGCGGCGTGCCACCGAGGCCGTCGAGTGGCTGCGCCGCGCCTTGAGGATACAACAGCACAAGCTCGACGAGCGTCCGATCCGGGAGAGATTGGTCCGGACGCTTCTGGCGATCCGTCCGCTGCCGGACGAGGTCGAGCGAGAGATTGCCGACTACGACGCTCGCTTCCAGGGCTACGAAGAGGTGTCGCTGTTTTGGGGAATGCTTCATGCGGCCCGGGGGGAGATGGACAAGGCCGTCGAGCAACACACCGGCTACCTGGAGCGTCTGCTGGGTGCGAAGGCGTCGCCTCACCTGAAGCCCGGGCAACTGGCCGAGGCGTACTTCCTTCGCGGCGACCTCTATCTCCGCATGGCCAAGACGCGCCCGGAGGAAAGGGCGGAGCTGCTCCGGTTGGCCGTCGCAGATCTCACGCGAGCCAGAACCCATGCCCCCCCGGGCTCTCAACAGACGCGCTACGCGATCTCGTTGGCGCTTGCCCAAGAACAGGCCGGTAAGGGAGAGCTGGCGGTGCGCGACCTCAAGGCGGTTGTGCAGAGCAACCCGGATGCCACGCGAGCCGTCCGGACGCTGGTCGACGTGCTCGGCCGACAGAAACAGTGGAGCGAGGAGAAGAGGTGGAGTGAGCAGGAGAGAGTAATCCGCCAGCAGATGCAACGCGGGCGGAAAGAGTGGTTGTGGCCTTACCTTCTGGGCCAGGTTGCTGAGCGGCGCAAGACCCCGGCCGAGGCGGAACGTGCCTACAGGCAGGCGGCCGAGCTATCCAACTACGGGGCTGGGGGCGTCGGTTCGGAAACGGTGTTCCAGCTGCTCAGAACGATGGCCAGCCGGGGTGGCTTTCAGGACATGATTGCCGTTGTGGAGCAGCACACCAAGCCGGAAGACCGTGGGTTCCAGGTGTGGACCTATTACGGCCTGGCGCTGGCCCGGGCCAACCGTCTCGACGACGCCCGGTCGGCGTGGACGCAGGCGAGCAACGCGGTCATCACCACGGGGAGGCTTGGGACGATCAGCGTCGCCATGCAGGCGACTCTAGGCAGGGACAAGGCGCTTCAGGCGGCGCGTCAGATGGCGCAGGCGGCGGCGGGCAATGTCCATCCGAGGTATCTGTATGCCGTGATGCTCGATCAGATGGGGCAGCGTGACGAGGCCGTCAAAGTGATCGAACAGACGGTTGCCGCCGCGTCCCAGCCAACAGAGCGGCTCCATCTGGTGACCTACCTCGGTACGCTCAAAATGGCGGCCGGACAGGGCGAGGCAGCGGCCGACCTGTACCGGCAGGCCTTGAGTATCGACAAGGACCACCTGGTCGCGCTGAACAACCTGGCCTACATGTTGGCCGAAGATCTCGCCCGGCCGAAGGAGGCGTTGGCCTATGCCCAGCGCGCCGCCGAGCTGGATCCGGATTCCGTGGGCGTGATGGACACGTTGGGATGGTCTCTGACGCTCGCTGGTGATCATCAGAAGGGGCTAGACGTGCTCAAAGAGGCGTACAGCAAGCGGCCCATTCCCCCACTCTGCTACCACCTGGCGGAGACCTATCGGCGGCTGAAGCAGATCAACGCCGCTCGCGAGATCGCCGAGAAGGGGCTGAAGCTCGCCGAGCTGATGAAGGACAAGGTCCACCACGACAAGATTCAGAAGCTGTTGGCCGAGATCAAGGGCGGCGCGTAGACCGCTGTCCGCGGCCAAGACCGATCCGGCCCGGCGGGGGGTCACCTCGCCGGTTGCGTCGTTTGCGACGTGGGCAATGCTGCGGATCGGGTCGCCGCACGTGTGTCGATGCGGACGTGCAGCGATCGCGGTCCGCGCCTCAGGACACACCCGTAGTCCGACGCCAACCGTCGGTTGAAGGTCTCGAAGGCCCGCAGGAGGTCCGGCTGCGGGCGTTGGGGGTGGTCTTCGTTGACGTCGGTGATGATGAAGCGGGGAGGGTGGTCGTCCCAGGCCGCCAGGAGGTCGATCCCGATCTGTGCGGCCTTACCGTCGAAGTCGTAGGCGCGATGCGCATCCATGTCCGGATAGATGGGGTCGAGCCATGCTTCATAGAAGAAGTAGGCGGCGGACCCCCACGTGAAGAGCGTGTCGCCTGGTTTGGCGAGGCGCCGGGCCTCGCGGGCCAGGTCGCTGCGGCCCTGAGTCTCCGGCGACTCTCCCCCCGAACGAAGCACACTGACGCCGTGGACCGCGTCCCGCCCGATCAAGAGCGCCACCCATACCAGAAGTACGCTCAGCCCGATCCTCCCGACGGGGTGGGCCTTGGACAGGCCAGCCAGCGAACGCCCGGCGTCAGCCATCACGAAGGACGAGACGGCGGTGGCGCTGATCATCAGCGGAACGAAGTAGTGCTGGTAGCATCGCCCCCCGGCCAGGGCGCCCGCCAGATCGCCCAGCATCCACAGGATGGCCAGCAGGCGCCAGTTGGGGCCTGACTCCTCTCGGCCCAGGAGTCGCGACGGACGCAGCAGCGGCAGAGCCGCATATCCCGCAGCAGCCAGGACCGGC
Source organism: uncultured Planctomycetales bacterium (assembly GCA_964390905.1). Lineage (GTDB taxonomy): Bacteria > Planctomycetota > Phycisphaerae > UBA1845 > JAFGLZ01 > JAFGLZ01. The sequence goes on from CAYMLO010000132.1 coordinate 20,715, forward strand.
AGCGCGACCCAGAGCTGCTGATAGCTCTCGAGGATGATCCATGCCGCGCCGCGTGTCTGCCACATCTCCTGGCCGTAGTGGCGGTTGTACGCGAGGGAGGCGTAGAGCATCTCTCCCGTCAGCCCGTACAGCGCGAACCCGCCCGATGCCAGCAGCCATGGCGCAGCCAGGCCGATCGTCAAGAGGCACGTGCGCAATAGGGCCCGACGGGGCGGAACGCGGCCCGCCAGGCACTCGGTCCCCAGCCAGAGGACCACCGCGATGGCGGCGGCGAGCCCGGGCGGCTTGAACAGGCTTCCCAAACCGATCAAGAATCCTCCGGCCAGGTACCACCCCGCCGATCGTGTGGCTCCCGGGACCGTGATCAGCCACAGTCCCGCGACGACCCAAGCCACCTGGCACCCCTCGGTCATGTTGCCCGTGTAGGCGAACCGAAGCCCGAAGGTCAGCGTGGCAGCGACGACGCCGGCCACGTAGTCGTAGGGATGGCCGACCCATCTGCGGATCATCCCGGCCAGGCAGACGATCGTCAGCAGCCCGAGCAGGACTTCGAAGACGTAGAGCACGAACCAGTGGTGGGGACGGCTGATCGCGAAGGCCAGTGCGTTCAGGGCGTAGATCGCGGGCGGCTTGTTCTCGAACAGGTCCCGGTAGGGCAGCATGCCGTCGATCCACTTGGCCCCGACGTAGGCGTACCGGTAGGCGTCTGAAGGGTCCGGCTCCAGATAGGCCACGCCCCGCAGACAGGCGACGATACCGAACACACCTATCCAAAAGGCCAAGGTTCGCATGGGCCCAATCCTCGTCTCGGAAGCGGCGACCATTATAGACCAAACCACGTCCGCACGCGCCGAACCGGACGGATCAGTCGGCCTCAACGTGGCCGTAGCGGAGGTTGAGGAAGACCGACCCCAGGATCATGGCGAAGCCGGTCAGTTGATAGGCCGTGATGTCGTCCTTCAACACCAGCCGGATCCAGACCAGCGAGAGCACGGGCATCAGCAGGACGATGTTGGAGCACAGGCTCGTTCGCGCCAGACGCAGGGCGTGGTTCCAGAGCACGTAGGAGATCGCGGTCGGGAAGATGCCCAGGTAAGCCAGGCCCAAAACATCGGTCAGGGCCAGCTCGAACGTGAACCCGAAGACGGGGATCAGCGCGACCAGAAACGCCAGTCCGAAGACGTGGAACAGAAACGTGCCGACGTCGATGTCGAATTCCCAGTGCTTGATGAGCACGCTGAACAGCGCCCAGCAGAAGGAGCCGGCAAACGTGACGATCACGCCCGTGCCCAGGTTAATCCGCAGCCACGTGCCGTTGGAAATGACGACGTACAGGCCCACGAAACCGAGGAGCACGAAGAGCGCCGCCGCCCGCGTCGTCCGTTCCCTGAAGATGGCGACCGAGAGGACCACCATGGTCAAGGGCCACAGGTAGTGGATGATGATGACCTGAGAGGCGGGAAGCAGCGAGTACCCTTTCAGGTAGAGCACCTGATGGACGCCCAGCCCGGTCAGGCCCGTCAGGATGAAGAACCAGGGCAGCTTGCGGAAGGCGGGCGCGATCTGCCTCGTCTTCCCGACGCAGATCAGGTAGAGGAACATGGCGATCGTCGAGAACGAGATGACGTAGACGGTCGCGGGGAAACTTCCCACGCTCGAGACCGCCAGCTTGAGCCCCACGCCGAGCGTGGACCACAAACCCACCGTGAGCAGGGCGTAGACGATTCCCTTTCGTGTATCGCTCATCCGCAGTGGACCACCCGTTGGATGGGCATGGGATCGCCTGTGCGGCCCGCGGTCTGGACCCTTGGGGCTGTAAGGACCAGCCCTATCCCGCGATCTTGCGAAGCGCACCGGCGTCGAAACCCTTGACGCCGGCCTCGTCGAAGACCTCGGTGAACTCGCGGACCTCAGCCTCCGTGAACAGCAGACCGCCCTCTTGCTGGCTCTTGAGGTACGCCTGGTGCTCGAACCAGCCGGGCAGGATGGCGCGATCGTTGCCATGGCCGAGGATGTCCTTGATGACGGCCTTGACGTTTGCATCCTGCTCAGCGCGGGACGCGAACGTGCCGGCGGCCATGGCCTCGGGCTTGATCGCCTGGAACAGGTAGCAGCTCGCACGGTTCTTGCCGTCGCCGGCCTCGTCCTGGTGGCCTCGGATGGTGGGCAGGAACCCGCCCGTGTAGGCGGCGTACAGCTCGTCCATCAATCCCAGTCCGTAGCCCTTGTGTCCGGCCAGCTTGCCCCCGAACGGCATCAGCCCGAAGACCTTGTCCGGGTCGGTCGTGAACTCGCCGTTCTCGTCGATCGCAGTCGCCTCGGGGAGGGGCAGGCCCTCGCGCTTGAGCTGCTGGACACGGCCCATGGCGACGGCGGAGGTGGCCCAATCCATCAGCGTGACGTGCCCGACGAGGTCCTGCGTCGGGAACGCCCACGTATGCGGGTTGGTCCCGATCGTCGGGAACTTCCCGCCAAACGGGACGACCTCGGCCAATGTGGCCGTGCAGTTGGTGTACGCGAGGTAGCCCTTCTGGGCGGCCTCCATCACGTACGCGCCACCCCACAGGTAGTGGAACGGTCGGTCGACGACGACCATTCCGATGCCGTACTGCTCGGCGCGGTCCATGGCCATCTGCATCGCCTGACGTGCGACCGGCTGGCCGAGCTTCAGGTTGGCGTTGAGCTTGGCGATTGCAGGATAACCGGTGTCGATCTCCTCGACTGTCGCGCCAGGCTTGGCCAGGCCGCAACCCGTGCCGAACAGGTGCTCCAGGTGCAACGCCTTCAGCGCCGCGTGCGTCTTGATGCCATGTTTGCTGGCCAGGCCCGCGTAATAGGCGGCGACCGACGATTCGTCCTGTTCGTAGCCCCGGGCGACATACACCTGGGTCACCAGCTCGTTGTGCTGCGCTTCGGGGAAAACGTACGTCGTGCTGCTCGCGTTGCTCATGATTGGCTCACCCCATCTCCTCTGAAGGTCCAGATGCGACCAGAACGTTCTGCGTGACGTCCTACTTCGGGATGAAATCCGTCTTCGGCGTGATCTGCAGACAGGTCTCGGCCAACAGCTTGGCGGCCTTCTCCAGGTCCGAGACGCTCACCACCTCGACGGGCGTATGCATGTAGCGATTGGGGACGCTGACCAGCGCGGCCGCCACGCCGGCGCGCGTGATCTGGATGGCGTTGGCGTCCGTCCCGGTCGCTCGCGGTTCCCCCTCACGCTGGAAGGGGATCTTCTTCCTACGGGCGACGTTCATCAGCAGCTCGCCCAGGGCTGGGTTGATGTTGGGACCGATCGAGATCACGGGCCCCTTGCGGAGGGCCAGATCGCCGACGATCTTCTTCTCCACCCCGGGGTAGTCCGCCGAGTGCGTCACGTCCACGGCAATGCCCACCTGCGGGTCGATTCCGAAGCACGAGGTCCGCGCCCCGCGAAGCCCGAGCTCCTCTTGAACCGTGCTGACGGCGAAGACCGCACACGGACACCGACGACCGGAGGCCTTGATCAGTCGCAACGCCTCCATGACGATGAACGCACCCACCTTATCGTCCATGCCGGGGGAGGCGATCAAATCGCCGTCCATCTTCGTCACGCCGAGCTTGTAGGTGATCGGGTCGCCGACGGTGACGCGCTTTTCGGCGGCCTTTTTGTCCTTCGCGCCGATGTCCAGCCACAGATCGTTCAGGTCGACCTTGGCGCTGTTGCGTTCTTCGGGCTTCATGAGGTGGACGGCCTTGCGACCGACCACGCCTTCGACGGGCCCCTTGGCCGTGTGGACCACCAGTGTCAGACCGGGCACGACCGTGGCGTCAATCCCGCCGATCGAGCCGAAGTAGATGAACCCGTCGTCCGTGATGTAGCGCACCATGAAGCCGATCTGGTCGGCGTGGCCGGCAAGCATCACGCGCGGCGAGCCCTTCGGGTTCAGTGCGACGATCGTATTGCCGTGGACGTCGGACGTGATCTTGTCGGCGAACGGCTTCATCCGTTTCCGGATGATTCGTTGGACGGGCTGCTCGAACCCGGACGGCGACGGGGTCGCCAAGAGTTGATTCAGGAACTCGACGGATTCACGTGGCATGGTGGCTCCTTGCAGACACAGCGCGATTCCCAAGGCCGCTTCGAACATGAGGGCTCCCCACACTTCTACTGTCTTGCCGATGCGCCATCAGAAGTCACCTTGTACGGCGTTTTGGCGGGGCAGGCAAGCCTCTTACGACCGGATTCGTCCGGACGCGATTCGGAATCAGAGGCCCGATCGCATCAGAGGCCCAACTGTATCAGAGGCCCGACCGTGAGGGAGGGCTCCGGGGCCGATCGTCGATCGATCCTGGGACCGCTCCCTGACGGTTCTGGCTCTTAGTCAGACCGCTGCGCGCACGATCACCGGCACTTTGCGCGAAACCCAGCCAGCGTAAACGGGTCTAGTCCGGCGGGAGGCGGAACCGCTTTCCGCCGTAGACGGTAATGTCGACCGGCTGGCCCTCGGTGCAGCGGATAAGATGTCGCAGCTCGCGAATCGTGGGCACCGAACGGTCGTTGATCTGCCCGAGGACCATGCCCGGGCGTAGCCCCGCGCTGTCCGCTTGCGAGTTGGCGCCCACGTTGACGATGATGACCCCATGCAGCGCAAGCTTCGTGCCGGTGGTCAGGCTCAGATGGCGCCTCGTCTGCGGGGTGATGGGTTCGAGTGAGAGGCCTCGCCAATGGACCGGGCCTGCGGTCTTGCGGATGCCTCGATCGCGGCGGACGAGCGTGGTTCGGACGCTGTGGGGCTTCCTGTCCCGGTAGAAGAGGATGTCAACGACGTGGCCCGGGGGCGAACTGCCGACCATTCGCACCAGGTGGTCGGCGTCCAAGACGTCTTGGCCGTCGAACTTGGCGATCAGATCGCCGGGACGCAGCTCGGCCTGCTGAGCAGGCGAGCCGGCTTCGAGGGCGTCAACCACGGCGCCGCGGTGCTTGGGGCCGCCGGCCTGCTTGCGCTCTTCGTCGCTGGGGTCTTTCACGAAGACGCCCAAGAGCCCGTACTCGACCTGCTGGCCCTTCATTAGCGTTCCGATGATCAGACGCGTCCGCCTGCTGATGGGCACGGCAAAGCCCACCCCTTCGCTCTTGCCCGTCCGGGTGCTGATGGCCGTGGTGATGCCCACCACCCGCCCGTGAATGTCGAACAGCGGGCCGCCCGAGTTGCCCGGGTTGATCGCGGCGGTCGTCTCGATCAGGTTACCGTAGTACCGGTCTTCGGCCGCCCCCAGCAAAGGCAAGGGCCGGCCCAGCGCACTGACCAGCCCCCAGCTCATCGACGCCCGCCCGACCGTGGATGCCACGCCGAACGGATTACCCATCGCGAAGACCATGTGGCCCTGTCGTAGGTCGGCGACGTCGCCCAAGACAGCCGGCTGTAGGCCGGTCGCGTCGACCCGGAGGACCGCCAGGTCGCTCCGCGCGTCGGTCTGTACGATCGAGGCCGACAGCTCCTGTCCGTCGTTCAGGAAGACGATGATCTCGCCCGCCTGATGGACGACGTGCTCGTTGGTCAAGACAAGGCCGTTCGCGTCGATGATCACGCCGCTGCCCGCGCCGTAGACGCGTCTGCCGGGCATCCGCGGCCGCCGAGGGCCGGCATCGACCGGGCCGCTGCTGGCCAACTGATCGGTCCAGCGGGCCGACTTGATGGTCACGACGCTCGGCGCCGCCTTCTTCGCCAGGGCCTCGAACGCGTTTTGGATGGCCTGCAAGTCGGCGATGGGCTCGGTCGCGTCTTCGCCCGCCCGTGCGGTTCTGAAGGACAGCAACGCCATCGAGACGGCGACCAGCAGACCGATACAGCGCTGGGTCGCGCCGATGACCTCACTTGCCCTTGCGCTTCTTGTCTGACTTTGCATCTTGGCGGGTCTTCCCACCCTCTGCGGCATCCGTTGCGGCCGAGGGGTCCTGTTGACTTTCCGTTTCAGATGGCGACGGGACCGTCGCCAACCCTCGCTTGGCCAGGATGGCCTTTTCGATCTCATCGGCCAGATCCGCGTTGTCTTTCAAGAATTGCTTGACGTTCTCACGCCCCTGACCCAGGCGGACCTGGCCGTAGGCGAACCACGCGCCGCTCTTATCGACGATACCGTCGTTGACGGCCAGATCCAACAGGTCGCCCTCCCGGCTGATCCCGGTCTCGAACATCAGGTCAAACTCCGCGTCGCGGTAGGGGGGGGCCACCTTGTTCTTGACCACCCGGGCGCGGATGTGGATCCCCACCGCCTGGTCGCCGTCCTTGATCGTGCTGATCCGACGCGTGTCGATGCGGACCGAGCTGTAAAACAGCAGCGCCTTGCCGCCCGAAGTCGTCTCGGGGCTGCCGAACATCACGCCGATCTTCATCCGAATCTGGTTGATGAAGATCACGACGGCGCGCGACTTGCTGATGGCAGCCGTCAGCTTCCGCATGGCCTGGCTCATCAGGCGGGCCTGCAAGCCGACGTGCGTGTCGCCCATCTCACCGTCGATCTCGGCCCGGGGGATCAGGGCCGCCACCGAATCGATGGCGATCACGTCCACCGAGTTGCTGCGGACCAGCATCTCGCAGATGTCCAGCGCCTCCTCGCCGCTGCTCGGCTGGTTGACCATGAGGGACTCGAGGTCCACGCCGATCCGCTTGGCCCACGAGGGGTCAAACGCGTGCTCGGCGTCAATCAGCGCGGCCACGCCGTCCTTCTTCTGCGCCTGGGCGATGATCGACAGCGCCAGCGTCGTCTTGCCGCTGCTCTCCGGGCCGAAGATCTCCACGACACGACCGCGCGGCACCCCGCGTCCGCCCAGGGCGAGATCCAGGGACAGCGCGCCGGTGCTGATCCCCGCCACCCCTGCACCGGCGGATTCGTCCAGGTGCATGATCGCGCCCTTGCCGTAGTTCTTCTCGATCTGCTGAATCGCCCGGGTCAGGGCCTGGTCGCGCTTGGGTTGGCTTTCGTCGGACATGCGTCTCCTCCGCCAGATCAAAAGTTTGGGTTATGTTCGGGGTATCAATATACCGCCTCGCCCGCGCGATGCAACCCAAAATCTCGCCAGTTTTTGCCTTTCATGCCATCTTCCCGCCGAGGGATCCGCCCGGTGCCGTCTCGGGGGCCTTGCCTGTCCTATGGGATGTCGATAGCCTGCCCGACGGGCGAGTCGGTATTCGGAGTATTCCGGCATGGCGCGTGTGTTGGGATTGGATGTCGGCACCACCACGGTCAGCGGCGTGATCGTGGCTACGTCGGACGGCCAGTTGGTGGCGCGCGCGGGCAGCGAACACCGGGCGGACGTCGTCGACACCTCTCCGGACCGGGCGGGC
>CAYMLO010000133.1:0-27984 GCA_964390905.1 uncultured Planctomycetales bacterium
CAGCGTACATGGCCAGCTATTCATCGAAGGTATTTCGACAGCCTGTTACGGTCGGGTCCCTGAGTGGGATCGCGTCTCTGATGCGTCCATACACGAAGGTCGTGCGATGTCCTCCTGCCAATGCTTCATCCGCTCGGGTCGATTCTGTCAGGGACCCGCAGGTAACCGGACCGCTCGCGTCCGGGACCTACCGCCGTCGCAGGATGTTGGCGGGGGCGTAGTCGTCGGTGAAGATGGGGCCGTGGCGTTTGTAGTCCGCCTTGCGCTCGTAGGCGTCGGCGACGCCCAGCAAGTCGAACTGGAACTTGTGCTTCTCTTGCAGGGCGCGGGCCCGCTTCATGAGGTCGTCCGGGGCGACCTTCGTCTCGACCGGCAGGGCGCAGACCACGGTATTGCCGCCGCCCTGGAAGGCGCGGCAGGTCGCGAAGACCTTGCGGATCGTTCGGCGCTGGTAGTCGTAGGTCTCGAAGTCGGTCCGCATGTTGCTCACGACCAGGCCACCCGGCTTGAGCGCCCGTTTGCACTCCTCGAAGAACTCCTTCGTCGTCAGGTGGTAGGGGATGAAACCGCCCCGATAGGCGTCCAGGAGGATCAGGTCGAATCGGGGAGCTCCCTTGTTGAGGGCTCGCTTGATGTACACGCGGCCGTCGCGGACGACCACCTTGCCCCGCCCGGTTTCCTTGAAACCGAAATGCCCCTTGGCCAACTCGAAGACCTTGGGGTCCAGCTCGACCGTGACGACGTTGGCATCGCCGAAGTAGTGGGCGAACATCCCGCTGAGCATGCCGCCCCCCAGCCCGACCACCAGGATGTCCTTGGGGTCGGGACAGTACAGAAGGCCGCTGAACATCAACTCGGTGTATCGCATCTGTGGGCGAAGCGGCGCGCTGAGGTCGACGGCCGATTCACTGTGATCCACCCCGCGCCGACGGAACAGCAGCCGCCGGATCGAGCCATCCGTCTCCACGATGATGTGGTGGTAGAGGCTCTCGGTCTCGACGATGACCTCGCCGTGCGTGGGAGCAGACGCCGCGAATGCAGCGACGGCACCGGCCACAAGCATCAGGGGAACGCGAATCATCCGCATCGGCGTCATTTCTCAGTCCGTTCTGGGCCTAGGGAGGAACCAGCATAGCACGGCGATCACGACAAGCACAGCGGCCATGCTCATCAGGATGGTCGACACCCTGAACCACAGGACGAAGTAGAACGACGTCAGGATGCAGCCCAGGAAACTGCCCAACGTGCTGACCGAGTAGAGCAGCCCCGCGCTGGCGCCCGCCCGTCCGACCTCCCGAGTGGCCAGGCGGACCGCGAACGGCGAGACCGTGCCGAGCAGCAGGCTGGGCGCCAGGAACAGCACCGTCGCGCTGAGCAGCGCCCCCCAACGGTCCTCGAGATCCAGATCGAAGATGGCCTCGTTGACGTCCCGAACCACCGACGGGATCAGGGCGAACGCCCCGGCCGTCAGCAGGATGGTCACCGCCAGGACCCGTCCGTCGGGCCGCCAGACCGACAGCGACCCGCCGATCCAGTAACCGACGGAGAGGGCCAGCAGAAAGATGCTGATCACGCTGCCCCAGACGAAGATGCTGCTGCCGAAATCGGGGCTGAGCAGCCGCGCCCCGAGCATCTCCAGCGACATCAGCGCGAACCCACACCCGAACACGACGACGGCCAGCAGCGATGAGCCGAAGCGAGATGGGGCCTGTTGTCCCGCACGCCGGTCTGCGACCACGCAGGAATCCTCCCGAGCCCTGCCCGGCTGACCGCCGCCGGGCAAAGCGGCAGCATCCCAGGTTGGCGCGGAGAATCAAGTCCAAATCGCTCGGGCGGCGCGCGATCCATGCGCGGTCCGGAGGGCATGGGCCCGCCGGGCGTGGTCAGATTGCCTCGGGGGGGATCTCCAGGACGATCACGGTCACGTCGTCAGGCGGATGGAGGCTACCCTCCTCGGCGTCGAGCATCAGGCCGAGGCGGCGGATCAGCTCATCGGTGGGGAGATCGGCGACGGTCTCGAATTCCTGCTTGTATCGTGGCTCGGCCCCGGTAGCCCCGCGGCCCTCCAGAAAGGCCATCTCGATCCCGTCGCTGTAGAGCAGCAGCTTCTCGCCAGGCTCCAACCGCGTCGAGACGGTATCGAACTCCTCGCCGCCGAAAACGCCCAGCAGCCCGCCGGCGGATCGGATCTCCGTCAGGCTGCCGTTCGTGCCGATGCGGATCGGATAGGGATGCCCGCCGCGCGCGACCTTCAGCTCGCGCGACTCGCAGTCGTAGGTGCAGTAGCAGGCGGTGACGAATTGGCAGTTGGGCAGGTTCTGGCCCCTCAGCGTTTCGTTGAGGTGGGCCAGCACCTCGCCGGGGGGCACGATCTCGTAATCGTTTTCGTAGATCCGCTTGGGCACGATCGCTCGTTTGATGAACATGGTCAGCAGCCCAGCAGCCATGCCGTGCCCCACCGCGTCGGCCACGTACATCCCGATGTTGCTTTCGTCGATGCGGAAGACATCGTAGATGTCGCCGCTGACCCAGCTGGCAGGCCGGAAGAGCGTCGCCAGGCGGACTCCGCCGACGGCGGGCGTCTCCTGGGGCAGGAAATCCCGCTGCAGCCGGCTGGCCAGCCTCATCTCCTGATCGATCTCGGTGAAGTGGTGGTTGAGTCTCCTGCCCAACCGCTGCATGTTGCTCAGCTCGTGCTCGAGCCGTCGGATGACCGGCCCGTATCGGGCCATCGTACTGAGACGACCCAGGAGTTCGTCACTGGTCGTGTCCGGTCCGATGGCTTCCAGATTGACCGGTGTCCGGAACGGCATCTGCGTGCCGTTGTCATTGGGCATCATCAACACGACGCCGACGCGACCGGGACCGAACCGTTCGGCCAGGTGGTTGGCTTCAGCCGTGATGCTCGCCCGCTCCCCATCCTCCTGACTGGTGTTGATGACCAGCGCAGCGTCCAGTTCGGTGGCCAGGAGGTCGTCGTCCACCTGGCTGAGCTGATCCACCGTCGTCGCACGCAGGCGACTGCTGCCCAACAGCGCGGCGACGCTCTCGGGCAACGGGCACCCGTTGCTCACCAAAAGCAGCGAAATCGGATCGTCCGGCATGGTGACCCGCCCCCACCGGGAAGATAAGTCGTTGCGACGCGGCGGCGTGCGCGGCTTGGCCGACCATGGGCACGTCGCACTCCTGATGTGTCTGTCGGACTGCTGGCGCTATGGCTTTAGCGCCTTGAAGGTAATCTGCGCGACATCGCCCTGACGGATCGATAATGCCTCCAGTCGACCCGCGTGGACCTCCAGGGCATATTGGGCGGGCCGGACCGAAGGGTATTGGGACGTGTCCAGGGCCTTCATCGTGTGGGTCTGGACGATCTGGCCTTGTGCGTTGATGTAAGCAATATCAAGAGGCATAATGGTATTTTTCATCCAGAAGTAGAGCTGACGCTCCCGCGGGAAGACGAACAACATCCCTTCGTCCTGGCCGAGCTCATCGGACGCGACGTTCATCAGGCCAACCCGCTGCTCGTCGGGCGTCCGCGCAACGGCCACCTGGAACTCGTGCCCCTTGATCGTGACGGTGGCCTGCTCCATCTGCGATCGATCGTTCCTCTCGGCCTGTTGTCCAGGCCGCAGGTCCGACCCGCGCTCACACCCGCAGCCACCGATCAGCAGACAGCCCAGACACGCAGCCGTCGCCCTCAGCACGTCAAACCGCCCGTGCCCGTGTCTCATCTCTCCTCGTCGGGGCGGGTCTCTCCGGTCGGGTCGCATTGCCCCAATTCCTCCTTGAACATCTGGCGGGCGGCCATCAGGAGCCGTTTGCGGAGACGGCGGACCTCGGCCAGGTCGACCAGGGCCAGGACGCACAGCCACACCAGCATCACCAGCAGCACGATCCAGAACAGAAGCGACAGGTTGGGCTGGGGACGGGGATCGATGTAGTTGGCGCCGAGGAAGAAGACCACGCTGATCAGGGCCATGATGGCCATGCCCAGCGTCCGGCGGCGGCGGCGACGGTCGTAGACGTGCGGCAGGTCGAGCCGGGCCCAAAGCGCCCGAGCGGCTGAGTCATCCTTCTGGACGGCCCGACCGACGAAGTAGACCGCCGGGACGACCAGGCCCACCCCGCTGATCAGCCCCGTCAACACCGTGTGTAGCTCGGCCACGCTGAGACCTCGGGAACCCCATTTTTCACTATAGGCAAGCGGCTTGGAGAACGCAATGGACCTGGGTCCGGCCCGAGTCTTGACGGCCCGAGCGGGGGCAAACGTCGGTCCGCATCCGGGATGTCGCGGGACTGTCGCGGCTGAAGTCCCCGGCTCGAGACGCGATCTCGGCAAGAGCTAGGCGCCCCAAATGTCGATATAGGACCTATGCGGCCCTAGCGGGACCGGTCCAAGGCGCCCTGCAACGCACGGGCGACTCGCTGCATACGACTGTCACCGTTGCATCTCGAGGCTGCTGGCTCGTCAGAGACCGGGGCGGATGCGGGGTGTATTTCGATGGCCTGCGTCACACGAAGACGATCGTTGAGAGCGGCGTTGGCCGGCGTCGTGGTGATCGGCGTCGGGGGTGGAGCCGCATTCGGGGCCCAGGCGCACGGGACGGCGCCCGACGCGCATCCGGCCACTCAGCACGCTGCCGCCGGACATGAAGAGGGCCATGACGAAGGGCATGCTGCAGGTCATCACGCCTACATGCCGCATCCGTTGTGGGTCGTCCCCTTCGTCGTCTTGCTGCTGTGCATTGCCCTGCTGCCGCTGATCCACAAGACCGAGCATTGGTGGGAGAGGAACTCCAGCAAGCTGCTCGTCGCGGTGGTGCTTGGCGTGATCACCGTCGGGTACTACCTGGGTCGCGGTGAGGGCTTCCACGACGCCGAGCCCGGTCTGCCCACGGTGGGGCTGGTCCTGAGCCACGCCATCCTGGCCGACTACGTCCCCTTCATCGTCCTTTTGTTCAGCCTCTATGTGATCAGCGGAGGGATCAACCTCAGCGGGGATTTGCGGGCCCACCCCATGACCAACATGGCCTTCATCGGCATCGGCGCCCTGCTGGCCAGCTTCATCGGGACGACGGGGGCGTCGATGCTCCTGATCCGCCCACTGCTGCAGACGAACAGCGAGCGTAAGTACGTCAAGCACACGGTGATCGTCTTCATCTTCCTGGCGTGCAACATCGGCGGATGTCTGCTACCGATCGGGGATCCGCCGTTGTTTCTGGGCTATCTGCGGGGCGTGCCGTTTCTCTGGACCTTCAGCCTGTGGAAGCCGTGGCTGTTTCTCAACGCCGTCGTGCTGCTGCTCTACTACTTCTGGGACTCGTACCTCTATCGCAAAGAAACGCCCCGGGACATCCGTCGGGACGAGGTCGAGACAAAACCGATCCGCCTGCAGGGGTGGCCCAACATCTTCCTGCTGCTCGGGGTGGTCCTGGCGGTGGGAACGCTCGTGCCGAAGCAGGATTTCCTCGGCACGGGCTGGATCGTGCCGGACATCTGGCACGGGGTCGGGCTGCGTGAGCTGGCACAACTTGTGCTGGCGGGCCTCTCGATGTGGTACACGCCCAAGGCGATTCGGCGCGCAAACGACTTCAACTTCACCGCCATCGGTGAGGTGGCCTGCCTGTTCATCGGCATCTTCGTGTGCATGCAGGTCCCCATCGAGATCCTCCACGCCGTCGGGCCCAAGCTGCCCGAGTACAACCTGACCAGCCCCCGATTCTTCTTCTGGGCCACCGGCATCCTCAGCAGCTTCCTGGACAACGCCCCGACCTACGTGGTCTACTTCGAGACGGCGCGGTCGCTGGACTGGCCTCACCCCGAGCAGTTGCTGACGCTGACGACGGGCGGCAAGATCGCCCTGCCGCTGCTGGTCGCCATCTCGCTCGGCGCCGTCTTCATGGGCGCCAACACGTACATCGGCAACGGCCCGAACTTCATGGTCAAGAGCATCGCCGAGCAGTCGGGCGTCAAGATGCCCAGCTTCTTCGGCTACATGGCCTACAGCGTGGTGATGCTCGTGCCCATCTTCGTCGTGGTGATGCTGATCTTCCTGAGGTAGCGCCGGCCGGGAATTGAAGCGCACCGTCTCTCCGAATACCATCCGAACCACGTTCCTGGAAACCGACTCGAGGATCGGGAGGTCCCCAACATGAAGGCATTCGCGCCGGCGGTCTGGACAATGGCGGGGCTACTCGGCGGCGCGGCCGGTGCGGCCGAGCCGGTCACCATCGTGGCCTTCGGCGACAGCACGACGGCCCCGCGGGTCGTCGGCGGCAAGCCCCTGACCGTCTACGCCGATCTTCTCCGGAAGAGACTGCCCGGCAAGGGCGTCGACGCCGTCGTCGTCAACGCCGGGGTCGGCGGGAACACGACCCTGCACGCCCGGGCCCGGTTTGCGCGCGACGTGCTGGCGCATCGGCCGGACATCGTGATCCTCCAGTTCGGCATCAACGACTCGGCCGTCGACGTCTGGAGGAAACCGCCGGAAACCCGTCCCCGCGTCGCCATCGCCCGGTATGAGAAGAACCTGCGCTACTTCATCCGCAGGCTGCGGGAGACGGGCGGGCGGGCCATTCTCATGACGCCCAACCCCCTGCGGTGGACGACCAAGCTCAAGGCGATGTACGGCAAGCCCCCCTATCGACCGGACGACCCGGACGGGTTCAACGTCTTGCTGCGTCGGTACGCCGAGAAGGCGCGGCAGATCGCACGGCAGGAGAAGGTCCCGTTCATCGACATCTACGCGGGGTTCGAGGCGTACGGCAAGACCGAGGGCCACTCAGTTGATGAGATTCTCCTGGACGGCATGCACCCCAACGCCAAGGGACATCGGATGATCGCGGACCTGCTGATCGCGCAGATCGCTCACGTGACGTCGCAGGACCGGCGGGGTGGACGGATCTCGGATCCAAGCAGCACACGCAGAAGAACAGCGACCTCACGCCCCAGACCCGTAGCGACGTCTGGGCCCTCCAGAGTCACGACGGCACGGTCGGTCCAGCCGCCGTCGAAGCGGCGATAGGCGTCACTCGCCCGACGGATCGTCCCCCTTGCGTCCCTCACGTTCGGCGACAACGGGGAACGCCGACGGCTCACGGGGCCCCGCCGACTCGGCCATGGGAAACGCCGGCGGCGGGCCAGACATCACCTCGCGACGGGTGAAGCGGAGCTGACCGGACGTCGGCGCGGGGCGGACGAAGCTGGCCAGGTATCCCGCCACCACCGTCACGATGACGGGCGAGATGATGAGCCACATGAAGGAGATCTCGTACTTGTCGCCGAACCACTGACCCGAGAACGTCATGATCAGGCCGACCACGAAGCCGACGAGGGGACCGGCAATGGCCCCGAACTGGTTGGTTCGTCGCGTGAACATGCCCAACGCGAAAAGCCCGAACAGGGGCCCGACGACGCAGCTCGTGCTCTTGTTGGTGACCACGACGATGTTGCCCTCGATGTTCTCGACGAACAGCGCCAAGACCGTTGCCATCAGCCCGAGCGCCAACGCGAGCGTCTTGGCGAAGCGGAGCGATTGGCTGTCGCTGATCCGCCTGAGACGCCAGCGCTGGTAGAAGTCGACGGTGATGACCGTCGAGAGGCTGTTGACGCCCGAGTCGAGGCTGGACATGGCCGCGGCGAACAGGGCGGCCGTGATCAGCCCCGTCACGCCCGCGGGCAGCTCGTGAGCGATGAAGAAGGGGAAGACGTCGTCGGCCTCGTCGAAGAGCTTCCCGGACATCTCCCCGGTCAGCAGATGGGAGTTCTGCGTGTAGAAGGCCAACAGCGCAAAGCCCACCGCGCTGAGGATGACGGTCAGGAAGAGGCCGGCGATGCAGGAAATCAGATACGACCGCCGGGCCGCATGGGCGTCGCGCGTGCTCAGGTACCGCTGGATGACGACCTGATCGGCGCTGTACGTGCACACGACCCACGCGAACGTATGCAGGGCGATCCCGAGGACGGTCAGCCGGAGGCCGGGATCCCAGCTCCACAGGGGGGCGAGCGGTTCGCTGGTCTGATAGGCGAGGCTGGTCATGTTCGAGAAGCCCATCTTCCACGAGACGAACCCGATGGCGAACACGGCGCCGCCCAGCAGGATGAGGAACTGGATCACGTCGGTCCAGATCACCGCGCGGATCCCCCCGAAGGCCGCGTAGAACGTGGTGACCAACCCCACGCCCAAGATGACGACCCACAGCGGCGCACCCGTCATCCGCGCCATCGCCCCACTGGCGGTGTAGACCACCACGCTCATCCACACGACACGAACCAGGACGAACAGGACGGCGCCAAGCGTGCGGGTCTCGCCGCCGAACCGCACCTCCAGGTACTCATAGGCGCTGGTGATCGGCAGGCGCATGAAGAAGGGAATGATCCAGTAGGCGACCGCCACGTAGGAGAAAGGCACGGCCAGGACCTTGAAGAACAGCCCGGGCCCGTTCTGGATCATCTCGCCGGGATTGGCCAGGTAGGAGATGGTGCTGAGCAATGTCGCGATGATGCTCAGCCCGACGACCCACGAAGGCATCGACCGGCTGCCGAGGAAGTACTCCTTGGTCGTCCGCTGGCGGCGGGCGAAGTAGGTGCCCATCCCGATGATGCCCGCGAAGTAGACGACGACGACGGCCCAATCGGCAGGTCGAATCGCGCTTTCGGCCAGTATCATACAGTCTCTCCCAGACCCTCACGACGGGGGACTCGATTGGCACCCCTCATGCGTCGGACGCATCGACATCCGCTGGCGTTACGGGCCGGGCGCGTGACATGACGGCCCGCCACGTGAACTGGAGCTGCTCGTCGGTCGGACGCCGTCCCGACAGGCTGGCCACGTACCCGACCGCCAACATCGCGAGGACCGACGCCGGTATGATCCACATGAACGAGATGTCGTACGCCGGATCGACCCACTGGCCCCAGAAGGTGACCAGCAGCCCCACCAGGAGGCCCGCCACCCCCCCGACGATCGCGCCAATCTGGTTGGTCTGCCGGCTGAACATGCCCAACGCGAACAGGCCGAACAGCGGGCCCACGATGCAGCTCGTGCTCTTGTTGGTAATCTCGACGATGTTGCCCTTGATGTTGCCCACGAACAGCGCCAGCACTGTCGCGGTCACGCCCAACCCCAAGGCCAATCCCTTGGCGAACGTCAGCGAGGTCGTGTCGGTGAGTCGCTGGCGTCGCCATCGCTGATAGAAGTCCACCGTCACCACGGCCGAGACGCTGTTGACGCCCGAGTCCAGGCTGGACATAGCCGCGGCGAACAAGGCCGCGATGATCAGACCCGTCAGGCCCACCGGGAGCTGGTGGGCGATGAAGTACGGGAAGATGTCGTCGGCCCGGTCGCGGAGCTGGCCCGCGAAATCGCCCGTCAGCAGGTTGCCGTGTTTCTGGTACAACGCCAGCAGCGCGAACCCCACCGCCCCGAGGACAATCATCAGGAAGACGTCGCCGATGCAGCAGACGATGAAGGACCGCCGGGCGGCGCGACCATCACGAGTCGTCAGATACCGCTGGATGACGACCTGGTCGGAGCTGTACGTGCATACGTGCCAGGCCAACGCATGAATCGTCACCCCGACGACGGTCAGCCGGACGGTCGGATCCCACGACCAGACCGGGGAGGTCAGCTCGGTGTGCTCAACGGCCAGCGACACCCAACTCGACAGGCCCATGTGATACGTCACGTACCCGACTGCGAAGACCGCACCCCCACACAGGACGATGAACTGAACGACATCGGTCCAGATCACCGCGCGAATACCCCCGAAGGCCGCGTAGAACGTGGTCAACGTGCCCAGTGCCAGGATGACCATCCACAGCTTCGCGCCCGTCATCGCCGCCATGGCGCCGCTGGCGGTGAAGACCACCACGCTCATCCAGAAGATGCGGATCAGGATGAAGTAGACCGCCCCCAGTGTCCTGGTGTGGCCCCCGAAGCGCGAATCCAGGTACTCATAGGCGCTCGTGATCGGCAGACGCATGAAGAACGGGATGAAGATGTAGGCGACGACCACGTAGCTCAGCGGCAGGTTCAGCAGGCTCAGGAACCATCCGAGCCCGTGCTTGATCAGCTCGCCGGGGACAGCCAGGTAGGAGATCGTGCTGAGCAGCGTGGCGATCATGCTCAGACCGACCACCCACGACGCCATCGACCGGCTGCCCAGGAAGTACTCGCTGGTGCTCCGCTGGCGACGGGCGAAGTAGAAGCCCATGCCGACGATGCCCAGGAAGTAGAGCCCGACGACGGCCCAGTCCGCGGTCCGAATTCCACTGGCTGCAAGGATCATGAACGCACTCCGCCCCTGCTCCGCGATCACGACGGCTGCCGGATCATCCCCACATCAGTCGCTCAGTTCCAGCAGCATCGGCTCGAGCGATTGGGCCTCGGCGGGCAGACGGACGTCTCGCAGTCCGATAAGGTCGCGCGCCGACCGTTTCGTATCGCCCTGGACGCGCAAACCGAACCGGATCGGCTGCTTGGTCAGGTTCACCAGGTTGACGAGGACCCGACCGTTCCGTCTGACGCTCTGCCACTCGATGCCAAGCACGGGCTTGCCGTCCGGATCGGTCAACGCCGCGAGCGGCTCCACCCCTGCGGCAGCGAGGATCGGCATCAACGCGTCACGCAGCGCTGCAGGCAGTCTGTTCCGCTGTTTCGTCGCGAGGGCGGCGCCGATCGTGATGCATCCCGAGGCGCGTCCCCGATTCCCCTTCACACCCGAGATCCGCATCGGGTGGCCGTACTCGTCGCGGGTCAGGCAGTCCTTCCCGACGAGGAGGACCCTCCGCCCCGTCGCCGCAAACCTGGCCACGCCCTGCGCAGCTGCCAGCGGCGCGTGCACGACGCGCGGGACGATCAGCACCTTGGTATCGCCCCAGTCGCCGGTGGCGAGTTGCCTTTCACTGACGAACCGCACCGGCAGACCCGTGAAGCTCAGGGCCTCGTACGCACGCTGGAGCGCCGGCAGGTACTCTCTGTCATGCACGATCGCGGTGATGCTGAACACCAACCCGACCTGCCGCGGCGCGTTCTGCAGCGCGACGACGTCCTCGCCGAGCCGCATCAGGTCCAGGTGGGCCCGACCGGCGGCGTCGACGTTCTCGGGACGGTGCAGGATGCTGCCGGCGAAGTCGTGCTTGCGGTCATACGTCCGCTCCCAGACCCATACCGTCGACGCGCCGAGCCGGTGGATCGCGCCCTGCCACAGCACCGTGTACGTGTGACCTGCGGGCACGGGCAAGGTGTCGCGGTCGCGGATCAGATGGTCTTCCGTGTTGATGATGGGTGCGGTCCGCATCGACGCCAGCAGGTCGTAGAACATGCTCTCGGTCAGCCAGGTGCAGGCGTAGCGGCTGCCCCGCGACCGGTTGATCATGTGCCAGCAGTCATTGCCGTTCAGGTTGCTGACGCGGCAGAACTGCTCCGGGTCGACGCCGTAGACGATCGAGCTGCGCGTCCAGATGGTCGGCATGATCTTGGCGTGGACCCACACCTGCGGGGCGATGCCATGGACGACGTCGCCCATCCACCGGTGCCAACCACTGAACCGCTCGTTGTTGAACCGAACCCAGTCGTACAGAAGGGCCATCTTGGCACGATGCTTGGCCGCCGCGGAGGCGCCGCCGCCAGGCGGCGCGGGCACGGCGGGACGGGGGATCGACACGTCCTCGAACGACCGGTAGGCCGACCCGTGGCCCTGGTTGAGCCGCTCGATCGTCTGGTGGCGGCGTTTCAGGTAGGCCAGCCACATCTGCTGCGTGGTCTTGTCCTTGCGACTGTCGACGTAGATGGGTTCGTTGCTCAGGCAGATGCTGTGCAGGGCGGGCGAGGCCTTGACGCGATTGGCGACGGCCTTGAGATGCGTCTCGTGCACCCGACGCGCCTCGGGCGGGTCGATGGCGAACTTGATAAACCCGCCGCTGGCGTCGGCTAGGTGCGGCCACTTCTCGCACGCCCACTGCGGGAAGTAGTGCGGCGAGGTGAGCAGACAGACCATGATGTGGTGCTTCGCACCGTTTCTCAATGCACCCATGATGTAGTCGTCGAAGGCCCGCATGTCGGTGCTGAAGTCCGGCCTGACGGTCGACCTGGGGCCCTGTTCGATCTGGATGATGTTCGCGCCGAAGGCCTGGAAGTTGGGGATATCCCGGCGCGACTGGGCGAAGTGGCCGTAACCGTTGAAGAACACCGGACGGCGCCGCCGCTGCCCCGTCGAGGGGATCTCCGTGTCGGCCACGAAATGCCACTTCTCCAGCTCGACCTTGCTCGTGCGAAAACGCGGGGCGGCCGGCAGGGAACGCTTGCCCGCGAGGGCGTCGGTCAGCTCTCGCCGCGCCGCGTCGAGAAGCCGCTCGAGGTGGTCGGTCACGCGGCCGGATCGCTCGATGCGACGATGGGCCAGGTCGTCGCGGCCATAGCCGATGAACCGCTCGACGACGGCAAGCTTGAGCTGCGGATAATCGATGGCGATCTTCTTGGCGCGGGCCTGCTCGAGCAGTGTCTTGACCGCCGGCAGCCGACTGGCAACCGCGTCCAGGCGTTGGCGTGTCTGCTTCATGGTCTCGGACTTCGTGATCTTGATGGGGCGCGTCAGGAGCTGGCCCTGTTTCAAGGACGCGATCAGCTCGTGCGTGCCCGATGGGATTCTGTCCGGTGGGAAGACGAAGACGACCTCGGCCGCGCCCTGACGGACTTCGATCGGGCACTGCAGAACCGTCCTCGCTTCGCCGCCCCCTGCCGGATGCAACTTGACGAGCAGCTCTTCACCGGCTGGGGGTGGCTTGGGCAGGACCAGGTAGACGTGGCCGGTCAGGAAATCCTCATCGTAGAGTCCGCGTTGGCGCGGCCTGAGCAGCGCGATAGGCCGGCCGGGTTGGTCCGGCGCGCTCAACGCCATCACCGCAAACGCAGACGGGTCCTTCCGACGTCCGATGCCTTCGGTCCACTGGACGTACCCGCGCCGACCCCGGCCGTCGTCGTCGTTGACGAGAACGTTGAACCCGATCGCCGTGCCCACGGCCGGGTCCGCGACCCCGAGCAACGGCCATTCGATCGCCAGCTCGTAGACTGTCTGATCGTCGGTTCGTCTCACGCGAGCGCCGAGGTGTTGCGACGCCTTGTCCCCGCCGTGCCAGACGTGGGTCATGACGTCCCGACCCGCCAGGGCCACGCCGATCTCCAGGTCGTTCTCGTCATAGCCAAGCGCGGTCCGATCGCACCCGGGGTCGATCGCCAATTGGATTGAATCGCTCAGCCACATCAGGTGGGCCGGCTGGGCCTGGACGTGCTGGTCGTCCTTGACGACGACCAGGAGGTACAAGGCCTTCGCGTCGTAACAGCCCTGCAGCGAGAAGCTCAAGTCGTCCGGACCGCGATGGTCGGCGAAGGTAGGCTTGGCGGCCTCGGTGGGGAAGGTGAGCTTGGGGCCGATGCCCGGCCAGTCAGCGGCGTCGCCGTCGACGGTGGGCGGTCGGGCGATCGTCGCCACCGGCCACAACGATCGGGCGATCAGGTCCCCGGTCCCCATCCAACGGATCACGCCGCTTTTCACGTCCGGCCCGAGACGCTCCACGGTGATGTCGTCCACCCAGAGCGCGGACGTGACCGAATCGATGTTGATCCGGAAGTCCCAACCGAACGCGTTTGGGCCCGTGGCGAAGACGCCCTCAACCGCCCGCCAGTCGTAGGTGCCCTTGGGAATCCCGAACCGTGTCGACCAGCCTGGCCCGCCCCCGAACCAGGCCGCTCCCACATCCCGACCGCGGACCCACACCCGCACCCGATACCGGCTGTGCGGTAGCAGGCCGTTGATCCACTGCTTCAGGCCGCCGTAGACGTGCGGGGCATGGCCGGATTGGCTCGCGAACCGCACCGAGGCGCGTCCGCCGTGTCGCACCTGTGCGTCGCGGGCGATGGTCGCCTTCGCCTGCCGGCTGACGCCCCAGACCCAGTCGTTCGGTTGCCCGCCGTCCCGCCAGGTCTCGAACCCCGGGTTCTGAATCCGAACCAGCGAGGCGGCATGGGCTCCTGTGAACGTCGCACTCGAGACCAACGCCCAGACTGCGATTCGGAACCGCATTGCCGAGGTCTCCTACCGCCGATCAAGCAATCAGAACGGACCACAGAAGCGGAGAGTATGGGCGAGCGGCCCCCGACAATCAACACCTCGCAGCGTGGGCCAAAATGCCGTGTTCCGCGGTTCACGTACGGCCATCGGTGCGAGGGCCTTGCAATGCACGCCGGGCGCTGGATACTGGAGAGGGCGCGCTCCACCATCACGCATGGCGAACCGCGTCGGCCCTGACCTCCCCCCAGGGGAAGGCAGGATACCGTCGGGAATCTGACCCGCCCGGGGTGAGTCTCTGAGAGTAGGTCTGGCCAAGTGAGGCAACCTTCGCTGACATTCCGACTGTCGTTGAAAGAGACACAGGAGCGCTTCGCCGCGTGCGACATCTGCTGCGTGGATCTGGACCAGTGCGTATTCCCGACGTTCACGCAGATCGCGCTAGGCACCCTGGCGGTGGGTCGCGCCGCGGTCACGCCGAGCCTGTGGCCCAGACTGCGACAGCTGATCGCGGGCGGCTCGTACATCGCCCACGCCCGGCTTCGCAAGTTCAGGGGCGAGCGGCTCACCAACGAGGAACTGATGCATCGGTTCTCGAGCGTCATGTCGGGCATGCCCGTCGACATGCTCGAATCGATGGCCAGGCTGCTGCCGCGGGTATCATTCCCCGGATGGCGCGACGCGCTCGCGTTGATCTCCGAACGCATGCCCACGGGCATGCTCAGCTTCGCCATCCAGCCGATCATTGACGCCTACCGAAGGACGCGTGGTTGGCGGGGACGACCGATCTTCGACATGGCCTCCGGCACCCCCATCCAGGTGGCAGGCAGCGCCAACGGGCCGGTCCTGCTCGGCTGCTACGGCGATGACAGCGATCTGACCGGACAGGCGAAGCTCAACACGCTCAAGGGATGGATGGCCGACCGGGGGGCCCGTGTGCCGCTGGTCATCGGTCACGGCCCCGACGAAGCCCCCATGGCCGACTACGCCCGCCAGGAGGGCGGGCTGTCCATCGGTTTCCGGGCCGCGCCCGACTGGGCCGACCACTTCGACGTCCGGATCGACGCCATGACGTGGCGGCCGATGACGCGCCTCTTGCGTCTGCTGCAGTCGGCGGCCTAGGGCAACGGGAGTGCGAACCATGGGCGATCAGGTGCTTGGCGGGTCCAACCCGCTCGCTGAGGCCGCCCAGCGGCGGCTGCGGCGCTGGCTGGATCGGGAGCGGCTGCGGGAGCAACTCGAGCGGGGGCGGTCGGCCGAACACGTCGCCGAGCGGTCCGGACCGTATGTCACGATCTCCCGCGAGGAAGGCGCGGGCGGGAGCGAGATCGCCCGTCTCGTAGGCGAGCGGCTCGGGTGGGACGTCCTGGACCGAGAGCTGCTCGACTACATCGCCGAGCACCATCACCTGCCGCGGAACGTCCTGGAGTTCGTCGACGAGACGACGGCCAACTGGTTGCACGAGGCCTTCAGCAACCTGATCGATCGGCAGGTGATCAGCCAACAGGCGTACGTGAAGCGTCTGGGCAGCGTCGTCCTGCTGGCTGCCTACCACGGCAAGGTCGTCTTGGTGGGCCGGGGGGCGCAGTTCTTGCTGCCGGGCGAGAACGGCTTCGCCGTCCGCGTCCTGGCGTCGGAGCCGTACCGGATCGAGCAGGTGATGCAACGGGACCGGGTCGACCGCCAGACCGCCCGGAATCTCATCGAGGAGCGGGAACAGGGCCGGCGAGACTTCGTGAAGCGCTACTTCCGTCGGGATCTAACCGACCCGCATCTCTACGACCTGACCATCAACGTAGAGAAGCACGGGCCTGCTGGCGTGGCCGACCTCATCGTCACGGCCGTCACGTCCTGGCTGGAGCGGACCGGCCGACGCGACTGAGTCGAGGCATTCCTGCCCGTGCCACGCCGCTACCACTTCTGATCGATCCACTCGTACAAGCCGAAGAGGTTGCGGACCTTGATGACCCGGCCGTCGTCCAGTTTGACATGGCCGTTGTACAAGCCGAACGCCGGGCGGCCAATCGAGTGGAGCGAGCCTAGATCCACCTGGACGTTGCGAACCTTCTCCGGCGTCAGCGTCAGATCCACCTTGCCGTCCTCGCTCTGCACCCGCCACGGCTGCATCAGATCACCCTTTGGCACCTGACATCGGCAGACGCCGATCTTGTGGAGGCGGCCGTCGTAGAAGACAGCGTTCTCCACCGACTCGAACGCACGGTTGTGGTGCCCCAGGTTCCAGCCGATGAGTTTCCCCGCGTCGTCCCGACCGGAGGCGGTGATCCAGTACCAAAACATCTTGGAGGGGTAGTAGCCCCGACCGAAGTCGAGCATACCGAACGCGTCGGGGGGGGCCAGCCGAACCGTCTCGTCCCCGAGGCGAAACTCGCCGGTCGCGGTGGTGCAGTTGATCTTGTGGCTGTAGTGCGACCGCTTGGGGTTCGTCAGGTGCGTGGCGCAGATCGATTCATGGTCGGCGGGCTGATGGAGATCGATCTTGGCCCGCAGGCCGACGTCGGCGAAGGTGGGCCAATCGACGCGGAGCTTGCGGACCTCGCCGTTGACCTCGAACGAGGTGCGGACCTTCTTGCAGGTGTACACCGTTCGGCCGGCTGCGCTGGTTCGCATCATCGCCAGTTCGGGGTACGCCGAGCGGATGTGGATATCTTCCAGGCATTCGCGGGACTTGCGGGTGTAGACCAGCGCGGCGCAGAACGCGGCGTAGCCGATCCACGCGATCAGAAGGCTGATGTAGTGCGTGGGCGTGACCATGTGGTACATCTCCCACTTCTTCATCCGCAGGGGCTGGGCCGAGCGGATCCGAAGGAAAGACGCGTCCTCGAAGTTGAGGTCCAGGTACGGCCTGCGCGACCACGACCGCTGCGACGTCCCGTCCGGAAGGATGATGGGACCGGGCTGGGTGATCTCGGTCAGATTGGGGGCGTAGTAGTGATAGGAATCGTCGATCGTCGGTGGCCCGTCGATGACGCCCTGTGCCGCCAAGGCCCGCCCGACGCGTCCCCCGAGCACGCAGCCGAACGCCGCCGCACAAGACCGCGTCACGAACCCCCGTCGTGAGAGGTCGCCTGTTTCACCCAACAGGAAGAGATGTCTCGGCTCGTTCATCGCTTGTCCTCCCAGCACGCTTCGTGGACACCATACGGCATCTGGTAGGTCAGATCGAGCCCCGGGGCGCATCCAGCGAATCCTGCCGATCCACTCGGGTGCGAACGGCGCTACCCGAGCCGTGGGATTCATCCCGCGCCGTCCGGTCTCCGCGCGGGATGAATCCCGCGGCTCGGGCGCACTTCGAGCCCGGCGCGAGCGCCGAGAATAAGGATGGCGTACGCCGTCTCAAGCCGTTACCGTCAAGGCGCGATTGACCGGAGCCTGAGCGGCGTCATGTCGAAGACCGCGGACACCTTCGTGCTGACCGGCTGTGCGAGTGGGATCGGACGGCACCTGGCCGATGTGCTGGTCGGGCGTGGCGACTGCGTCGTCGCTACCGACGTCGATGCGGACGCCCTGTCGGAACACGCCGATGCGCAGGAGTGGCCTGCGGACCGCGCGTGGGTCCGCAAGCTGGACGTCCGTGATGCCGACGCCTGGGCGGCGGTGCTGGACGAGACGATCGCGGCGTTCGGCCGACTCGACGTGTTGGTCAACAACGCGGGCTATCTCAAGCCGGGCCCGTTCCTGGAGACCGCGCCCGACGAGATCGCCCGACAGATCGACGTCAACACGAAGGGCGTCATCCTGGGAACGCACGCCGCCGCCACGATCATGGTCAAGCAGCGGGCGGGCCACATCATCAACATCGGCTCGTTCGCGGCGTTGGGGCCGATCCCGGGAATCACGGTGTATTGCGGGACGAAGTACGCGGTGCGGGGCTTCTCGCTGGCGGTCGCGCAGGAGCTGCGGCCGTTTGGTGTGTACGTCACCGTCGTCTCGCCGGAATCGGTGCAGACGCCCATGCTAGCGATGGAAGCACACTACGACGAATCGGCCGCGGCGTTCGCCGCCCCCCGGCTGCTGACGGTCGACGACGTATCGACCGTCATCCTGGATCGCGTGCTGAACCCGAAGCGGAGACGCAAGCCATTTGACGTGTTCATCCCGAGACGACGCGGGATGCTGGCCCGCCTGCTGGATCTGTTTCCCCAGACGACCGCCCGCCTCTTCATGCCCGGGCTTCGGAAACGAGGCCTGGCCAAACAGCGAGAACTCCGCGAACAGAACTGACCGTTCGGGCACGCCGCGCGCTCGACTGGCCTTGGCGCGGTGTGCACCAAGGCCAGTCGATCCGCGCAAGATCGTGAGATGTCCGAGGGCTACCTGCTACGGCAGCGACGCACAACGGTCAGACCGCCCAGCGCCAGTAGCACCACAGGCAGGAACGGCGCCAGTCCGCTGCCGCACTTGAAGTTCCCCTGGACGTTCTTGTCGCTGTCCATCGTCAGGAACAGCGGGTTGTTGGAGTCCACGACCACATCATTCGGGTCGCCCGGGTAGTTGGGACCGAAGATCTTCCACACGCCAAAGCTCTTGCCGTCGTTGGGGCGCGCCTCGAGGCGGACCACAGTGCCCAGGCAGTATCTCCGAAGATTGGGATCGAAGGGGTCGACGCAATTGGGGTAGACCGTGACCGTTCCCCAGCCGGGGTTGAGGATCGTCAGCTTCAGCTTCTCGAAGTCGGGCGCCGGCGTAGCCGCCAACGCAGCGTCTGCGTTGACGCGCCCGTGCCCGTAGTACTTGTTGTAGCCGCCCGAGTAGGACTGACAGCCAATCTCATCAGCACTGTCGTGAAGGATCGTGCGCACATCGGCAGGACTGAGGCAGGTCTTGGACAACATCAGGGCCACCACCCCAGCCGCGAGCGGCGTGGCCGACGACGTCCCGCCGAACGTGCTCGTGTAGTTGCCGGGATCGTACCCATAGGACCCCTCGATGTCGGTCGTCGTGATGCCAGCCGTCAGATAGCTCCGTCCGCTGCTTGGCGCCACGATGTCCAGTACGTTCACCAACGTCTCGTCGTACTGGCTGTAGGCCGAACGGCGGTCGAAGGTGGTGCTGGCGCCGACCGCGATGCACTCAGAGTAGCGCGCGGGGTACTCCACGTCATAGATGGCGTAGCCTGCATCATCAATCCAAACGTAGCCGAGGCCCTCGACGTACAGGTACCCGTAGTCATTGTAGTACTCACAATCAGTCCACGCGTAGAACGACACGTCGTTCGTCGTAAAGGTCTTCTGGGGGCTTCTGAGCCACGTCGTCTGGCTGTGGGAGATGCTGCCGGACTTCGCCGAATAGCACCCCGATCCGAGCACGTGTTTCGACTCTCCGTATTGTGTCCACGGCGCACTGCCGCCGGTGGTCCAGCCGGAAGGAGGGAAGCTCCCCTCGAACCCCTCGGTTGACCCGTCTGGGAAGACGATGTCGTCGATCCACATGGCGTCCTCGCCGCTGCTAATACTGCCGTTCTTGACGTATCCGAACTCGAAGTAGCGCGTCCCCCCGGATGTGTTTACCACGTACCGAATCCAACAGGGACTCGAGTTGGTTCCGTCCGCGTCGTTGCCGGATGCGAACAGCACGACCTTGCCCTTGCTGTTGACGGCGTACTGAATGGCCGAGTGGATCGTGGCGTCGTCTCCCCCGCCGCCCCAGCTGTTGCTCAGCACGTTGGCGATGTCGGCGGCGTAGCGGATGGCGCTGCCGATGCTGGCAGACGAAGCGAAGGTCCCGCTGTCGGAAGAGAGTTTGACCGGCAAGATCTTGCAGTTGAAGGCCACGCCAACGCCGCCCAAGGCGTTCCCCTCCACGGCAGCGGCCACACCTGAGCACGCCGTCCCGTGCGGTTCCGGGCTGGGATCCCCCGCGGCGGTCGGATCCGGGGTGTTGTCGTTGTCGTAGAAGTCCCAACCGTTCACGTCATCGATGTAGCCATTCAGGTCGTCATCGACCCCGGGCGTTCCACCCGCCTCGAGTGGGTTCTGGTAGATGTTGCTCTGGAGATCCTCGTGGTCGAGGTCAACGCCGCTGTCGATGATGGCAATGACCACATCGGAGTGCCCACCTTGCGGCGTGTCCGGATCGTCCCATGCCTCCGGCGCGTCCACGTCGGCGTCGGCCGTTCCCCCGGCCTGCGCCGTGTTGTGGAGATGCCATTGGCTCGAGTAGAGCGGGTCCGTCGGCGTATAGCGAAGCTTCAGCCGGATGATGAAGTCAGGACTCGCCCATGCGGTGGACGCGTCCTGATGATACACCTCGCACAGCGCCAGCGTCTCGGGGGCCGTTGCGCCCACCTTCTGGCAGACGTACTCGCGATCCGTTCCGTGGAGCTGCGAGACCACTGCAACGCCCTGCGCACGGTTGAGGGCATCCAACGCCGCACGCGCAACCCCCGGCGCGAGGCGGACCACGAACCGATCGGTCACCAGCATCTCGTTGCCTGTCTCTTCGTTGATGTACACCGGATCGGTGTCGGCGACGCCTAGCGCAGCGTTGAGAGACACCTCAGTGAGCCGCTCGCCAGCTTTCAGGACGTGCAGTCCTGCGGACGGGACGGTCGCTTCAGCCGCGAACTCCGCGTCGGCAGCCGCGTTCATCTGCCCCAGTGCCGCCGCAGGATCCTGAGCCCGAACCGCGACCTTATCGAGCGACCGGAACAGACGTATCTTTCGACCGGAAGCCCGGTAGAACTCTCCCGCATCCACAGCCGCGCCGGCCTTGACCAACCCGAACCCCCGGGCTGGCACGACCTCTATCCTGACCGGTGGCGGTCCCGCGCGGTTCGGAAGCTCCGAGTACGCGTTGATCACCTGATCTGGCGGGTTC
The DNA here is from genome assembly GCA_964390905.1 of uncultured Planctomycetales bacterium. Classification (GTDB taxonomy): domain Bacteria; phylum Planctomycetota; class Phycisphaerae; order UBA1845; family JAFGLZ01; genus JAFGLZ01. The sequence continues at coordinate 20,904 of CAYMLO010000133.1, forward strand.
GCCGCTTGTCCGACGACCGACCCCGCCAAGACGCCCAGGCACACCAGTACTGCCGTCGCTCCAATTCCCAGCTTCATCGTGCCTCCTCCTCAATCAGCGTTGGGATCGCGCCCCGCAAGGTCGCCCTCGTCACCGACCAAGGACGACTCGCGTAACCACATCCCCAACTTGAACCCTACACGAACGTATCTGCAGCAACGTGTCTGCCTCGCGGCCCCTCGGCTTGTCTTCTTTCCCAAGAGGGCAGGTTCTGGAGCAGGCTGTCTCAGAGACGCCACTGACCGGCCTGATCAACCTATCTCCAGAGTGGAAAGGCTAAGCTAGAACGACACAGAAGAGCAAGAGAAAACTGTTGAAAATTGAGGCGAAAAGTACCGCGCGACCGTATATGACTGGAATAAACGGGCTTTGGTTTCTCTTTTCAGGGGCAACGGATACGCAATGAAGGACCGCCGCCACGCCAGCCCTGCCGCGCGCCGCAAAATGGCCCGTTTGTGTGCCTGAGGTTCAAAAGAGTGTGTAGACAAACACGCCCGCGCCACTGCTACCGACGGAAATCAGCACGCCGAGCAGGACCAGGACGACCACGATGGGCAGCAGCCACCATTTCTTGTTGTGCATCAGGAAATCGAGGAACTCCCGCTGGAGAGAAGGACGGGCCTGCTGGGACTGCTGAACGAAGTCCTCGGCGGTCTCATCCGGCCGATGCTCATCCACCATCATCGTCTCCTCGCGGAACAAGGAAGTCGGTCGTCTCTTACCGTAGCGGCCCCAAGAGGGCTTCGCAGAAAAGACTCCCGACCCCTTTGCCTCCCTGATACCCTACGGACTAGATCGGCGTCAAGGACCGAGGACCTTAAGCGCCCGGTCGAAGACCCGGCCCGGGGGCGTCACCGCTGCGTGGTCGGCTTGGGCTTGGGTCGGGCAAGCCCGTCCTCGATCTCCTTGAAGTAGTCCTTGACCGGCCGGTGATACTGGCGGGGGACGCGGTCGCGCTCGACGGCCTTGGTGGCCTCGCGGACGGCGGCGCTGATGGTCTTGACGGTCTTCTCGGTGGCCTGCCCCTTGAGCTGCTCACCGTCGACGAGCATCTCGGAAATGACGGCCCCCGGCGACTGGGGACCCTTCAGCCGCTCGCGCTTAAACTTGATCGACGTCTTCTTCATCGGTACCTGGCCGCCGGCGCCTTTGCCCATCTGGCCCATGCCGGCCCCCGTGCCGCCGGTCTGGCCCGGCCCCTGACCTCCACCTGGGCATTCTCCCTCGCCTTCACCCTCTCCCTCGTTGTCCATCAACCCCTCCTTCTGGTTGGCCAGCTCGTCGAGGGTGGCCTGAAGGTCCATCATCTCCTGCTCCATCGCCTCCAGGGCGCTGAGCTGCTGATTGGCCTGGGTCAGGTCCGAGGCCGCCTGGCCGGACTCCATATCGCCGCTGCCCTTCATCGCCTGGGCCGCGCTCGCCAGCGAGCTGGCCAGCCCCTTGCACTTGCTGCAGGCCGACTTGCTCTTGGCCATCTTGTCCATCATCTTCTTGATCTGCTCGGGGCTCATCCCCTGCTTCTCGAGCTCCTTCTTGATGTCTGCCGGGTCGCGCTTGGACAGATCCTGGACGAGCTTCTCGATGTCCTTCTTCTTCATCCCGGCCTTCCTCATCTCGTCCTTCAAGCGCTTGTGGTCGGCCAACTTCTCCATCTGCTTGGCCAGGTCGGCGAGCTGCTTCTGCATGGCGGCGATCTGTGCCTGGTTCGCCGGCGTCTTGGCCTTGGCAAGCTGCTCCTGCATCTTCTGCACCGCCTCCATGGCGGCCCGAAAATCGCCCTTGGCCAACCCCTGACGGAGCTTCTCGACCGGCGTCTCCGCGCGACGCTGCATGCCCAACCGTCGCAGGGACCGCTTGATCTCCTTCAGTTCATCGTATTGGCCTGACTCCCGCTGCTTCCGCAGCTCGTCAGACAGCTTGTCCATCCGCTTGATGGCCTCGCGCTTCAAGTCGTCACCGTCCATCGGCCCGGCCATGCTGAGCTCGGCCAGGTCCTTCAAGGCCTTCGCTTGCTGGAGGGCCTTGCTGTCGGCCATCAGCTGCTTGACCTGCTCGATCGACTGCTGAACGGCCGCCTGAGCGGTCTTGAGCTCTTGGCGTTGCTTCTCCGTCGCTTGCTGCTTAGCGAACGCGCCCCGCAGGTCGTACAAGGGCATCAGCCACAGCACCAGCAACGCCGCCGCCACCGCACACGTCGCCCAGTTGAACGATCGGGGATATCTCACGCCCAGGTGCCGGGTGACCGTGACCCGCTGGACCGCGTTCATGGCGTCGCCACACACGGATTGTGCGAACGGCTCTTCGCTGTCGGCGCAGTACAGGGCGCTCGTGACCCGCTCCCGCAGACCCGCCGCGCGGTCCAACGCCTCGGCGGCCGCCACGCGGTCCTCATGCCGGACCGCCAGCCACACGACCGACCCCACGACGGCCAACCCGAGCAGCAACCCCGCGGCGTTCACCAGAGGAATGCCGAGATACAGCAGACGTTCCGCGACGACCGCCACGATGAAGGCGCCCGCGCCAAACGTGACCATCCAGCCGAGATGCCCGAGCCAGCGATTCAGCCACAGCCGCCGACGGGTGCGTTCGACCTGCTGCCTCAATTCGTTTGTTTCCATGGGTAGCGCCCCCGGACCCAGGGCGGTCCTGAATTACTCAATTGTACGGGCTGTTCCCCTGGTCAGGCAACGCGCGCGCCGCCGAATCGCTGTCAGGTTCCCTGCGGATCCGCCGCAGCCGTCTCTGCCGGCAGGGCGCCGGGGCCGCATTTGGACCGCTTCGCCGCCGCAGTGGCCAATCGGCGGATCGACTGGCGGTACTGCTCCTGGTCGCCCAGCTCGCCCGACCTGGGGATGCAGATGAAATCGAACCCGGAAGGCAGGTCCCATTGCTCGATCCGGAACGCCTCGCGGATCAGCCGCTTGACCCGATTCCGCCGAACGGCGTTGCCGAACTTGCGCCCCACGGGGATGCCCAATCGAGAGCGGTCCAACCCGTTGGGGGCGACGTAGACGACCAGGTATCGGTCGGCCACACTGCAACGGGCCGCGAACACGCGCTGGAAGTCGCGCCTTCGATGCAAACGCTTCGATTTGCCGAACAGCAGGCGTCGTGACATCTCTAGCGATTATACGTCCCGCCGCCAAAGACCGACACGGCCCCCGCCGCCGCCAAGACCTCACAGGGAGATGCGATCGCAAGCCCAGATCCCGAACTCGCGATGGCCGAGGCGCTCGCTCGCCGACCGCTCGCCGCCGGCGACCGACAACACCCGATCGAAGATCCGCTGCCCGACCTGATCCACGGTCTCCGTTCCATCGATGATGGTCCCGGCGTTGACGTCCATATCGTCAGCCATCCGTTCGAACATGGGGGTATTCGAAGCGATCTTGATCACCGGGCAGATCGCGTTGCCGAGCGTCGTGCCCCGGCCGGTCGTGAATCCGCACACGGTCGCCCCGCCCGCGACCATGCCGCCCAGGCTCTCCGGATCGTTGCCGGGCGATTGCATCAACGTCAGGCCGCGTGTCCGCACCTTCTCGGCGTAGTCGAGCACGTCCTCGACGGGCGTCGTGCCGGCCTTGGCGACCGCGCCGAGGCTCTTCTGGGTGATGTTGACCAGCCCGCCCGCCTTGTTGCCCGGCGAGGGGTTCATGTTGGCCGACTGGCCGAACATGCCCGCCAGACGCTCGAACCACTGACTGAAGGCCAGGACACGATCCGCCAGCTCCGGCGTACGGCATCGACGGGTCAGCAGCTGTTCGGCGCCACAGATCTCCGTCACCTCGCTCAGGATGACCGCCCCGCCGCACCGGACCACCAGGTCCGCACAGTGTCCCAGCGCCGGATTCCCCGACAGCCCGCTGAATCCGTCCGACCCGCCGCATTCCGTGGCCAGCACCAGGTCACCCGCCGGGCACGTCACCCGCCGCTGCTTCTCGGCGTCCGCCAGCAGATGCGGCATGACCTCCAGGCCGCGACGGACGGCCGCCGCCGTCCCGCCGATGTCCTGGATGCTGATCGCCTCGACGGGCTTTCCCAACGTGTCAAGTCGCCGGCCGACGATGCCGTAGAACACCTGCAGGTTCGTCTTCTCGCACCCCAGGTCGATCACGATCGCCCCGGCGACGTTGGGATGGTCGACCATGTTGGCCAGCGTCCGGGCCAGCACTTCGATGTTGTCCCCATCGCTGCAGCCGCAGCCCTTGTCGTGCGGCAGCGCGACCACGCCGTCGACGTGCGGGTACTTGTTGGCGAAGCACGGCGCTGATTCGGCCAGTGCAGCGATCCGCATCGCCTGGTGCGACGCGCACATGCTGGTCGGGCAGACGACCACGTGGTTCCGCGTACCGACGCGCCCGTCGCTGCGACGGAAGCCCTCGAACGTCGGTATCTGATCCGCCGGCAGCGGATCGACGTCCACGACGGCCGAGCACGGCACGTGCGTCGCGGCTGGCAAACGGTTCTCGATCCGATCCTGGGTGATCCATTCGCCAGCCCGGCAACCCCGACTCATGGCCACGGGTTGGCCGTATTCGATGACGCTCTGGCCGGGCGGGATAGCGCACAGGGCGATCAGGTGACCGGCGGGCATGTCCTCGGCTGCGTCGATCGACGTGCCCTGATCGTCGCAAACGACGCGCTCACCGGCCTCGAGGTCGCGCACGGCGACGCCGACGTTGTCGATTCCCCGTCTGACCACAAGAATGGCAGGTCGATCGCTCACCTTGACCTCACAGGCCGAACCCAGATATCCTATCGGCAACCGTCCACAACAGCGAGGACGTTCGCCCAAAACGTGAGGACGACCAATGAACTTGGTTACCGGCGGCACGGGACTCCTGGGAAGTCACATCGTCGAACAGCTCTGCAAGCGCGGTCAGCCCGTGCGCGCCCTGGCACGGGCCAGCAGCGACACGTCGTGGCTCGCATCGCAGGACGTGGAGATCTTCACCGGCGATCTGGCGGACCCCGACGCACTTGGGCGGGCCTGCGAAGGCGTGACGTGCGTCTATCATGCGGCCGCCCGGGTCGGCGATTGGGGGCCGTGGCCGGAGTTCCAGAAGTATACGATCGACGGCACGCGTCACCTGATCGACGCCGCCATCGCCGCCGGCGTGCGGCGCTTCATCCACGTCTCGTCCGTCAGCGCGTACGGCCACGGAAACGATCACGGCCGGATCCTCGACGAGAACGACCCGCTCGGTAAGGACCTGTACCGCTGGGCCTACTACAGCAGGGCCAAGGTGGCGGCCGAAGAGATCGTGTGGCGGGCGCAACGCGAGGGGAAGATCGCGGTGACGGTGATCCGACCGGCGTGGATCTACGGCATCCGCGACCGCAAGACGATCGAGCGGCAGGTCGCGGCGATCCGGAACGGGAAGGTCAAGATCATCGGCGACGGCAAGAACCGCCTCAACGTGGTCAACGCGGCCAGCGTGGCGATGGGGGCGATCCTGGCCGCCGAGAACGACCAGGCGATCGGCGAGGCCTACAACTGCAGCGAGGACGGCACGCTCACCCTCCAGCAGTACTACGACGCCATCGCCGACGCCCTGGGCGAGCCGCGTCCCACCAAGCACATCCCCTACGGACTGGCGTATGCCCTGGCGTTCCTGCTGGAGTGCTGGGGGCACCTAATCCACAAGAAGACCCCGCCGCTGGTCACCCGCTATTCGGTCTGGCTGATGGGCCGCCAGTGTTTCTTCTCAGCCGACAAGGCCCGACGCGAACTCGGCTGGCAACCCGCCGTCAGCTACGAAGAGGGCATCCCCATGACCGTGCAGTGGTATCTGGAGCAGGAGCGGAACAGGCGGGCAACGTAAGGCGGCAGCGCTTCAGTCCTTCCACCTTCGGCAATCGACATCGGGGCGCAACACCGTAGCCAGTGACCGGGCCGCCAGTGACGTGGCGATGCTCTGGTGTTTGATGCCCGCCGCCTTCCGCTTCTCGGGCGAAAGCAGGAAGGTCACGAAGTTGCGGATCGCATCGGCCACCCTCGGGTCACGCTCGATGTGCATGTACCACCACACCAGGAAGCTCCCGATGCCGTGGGCCCGCCACTGTTCGGGCGCGTTGAGCTTGGCGAAGCTCCCGTCGGGGTTTTGGTTCCGGAGCAGCCACTCAATCTGGGGCCTCACCATCCGCTCGAGTTCCGCGCGCCAAGCGGGATCGTCGAGGTAGACCCAGGCAGCGATCGTCCCCTCGCCCACGTACGTCGATGCATTGAAGGGCCAGCTCGGCTCGCGCAGTTTGCCCTCCCTATAGAGGACGAAGCGGCCGTCCTTCGTCATCGACGTCGTGTAGCACCAGCGGGTCGACCGCTGCGCAATCTGCTTGTACGGCGCCTTGCCGGTCAGGTAGTACATGGGCCCGAAGGCCGCGGGGCCGGCCAGGGCGGTGGCGATGGTGTAGCTCCCCCGACTGGCCGTCTCGTGCTTCTGGGTCTTCCAGTACCCCACGCCGATGCTGCCGTCGGGATTCAGCCACTTGCCGTGGGGCCTTGCGCCCTTGCCTTCGAGGAAGTCGCAGTAGCGGGTCATGGCGTCGAGGACCCGCCGCTGGCCGGCGGCGTCGAGGTGCTTGCAGAGGTTGAACAGCAGGGCGAGGGCACAGCCGGTGTCCGCGAAGTAGACCGTGTCGTAGCCCGAGTCCCAGTAGCCCTCGGGAAACTGGGCCTCCAAGAGCCGGTCCGCCCAGGTCTTTACGTGATCAAGGTAGCTCCGGTCACCGGTGATCTCGTAGAGCGCGAGCGTGGCACGCTGGTTGTAGCCCTCGACGAAGATCTTGCTGTCCGGATGCGTCATCGTCCACTGGCAGATGTCGATTAGACAGTCCAAAACCGGCTTTGGGCCGACAGGAAAGCCGTAGCTGAAGGGAACAGCTTCCAGACCGTTGCGGCGCGCACAGGGCCCGGTCACGTGGAGTCGCGCCATGCCCTGGGGCGCATCCCCCGCAATCGTCAGGTCCGCCCCCTCCCAAACACGCCCGTCTTCGCTCCAGGCGCCGGCCGCAACCTCCCTGCTCGACCCACCAGGCAGCA
>CAYMLO010000134.1:0-27982 GCA_964390905.1 uncultured Planctomycetales bacterium
ACTCGACCAGCCGCCCATGTCCATGGACGTCAGCTTCATGTCGTTGGCGTACATCTCGAACTGATGGTCGTTGGGCCCATCGGCGTGCAGGTACCGGTATTCGCCGCCGTAGCGATCGTAGAGGGCCTTGTTGTATTTGAAGACGTACTGGCGGTACATCTCGTTGGAGACGAACGCGCTGTTGTCGTCGGCCAGACCCAGGTGCGTCTGGGTCTCCACGCCGTTGATCTTGTTGTAGAAGTCCCTCAGCCGACAGAACGTATCGAAGCACTTGCGCAGCAGCATGTCGGCGTGTTCGGGGTCGGCGTAGAGCAGCTCATAGAACTTCGCGGATTCCATCAGGGCACAGGCACAACTGAGCGGCGGGTGGATGCCCGTCTCGCCCCCGCCGGCCGGCAGCTTCGGCGCCATCCGCCCGGCCTTGGCCTTGAAAACCTCACCCAGCTGCAGCAGGTCGTGGATCCGCGTGTGCGTCTCGATGTCGGGCACCTGCAGCTTCTCGATGTCTTCGACCGTTTCCAGGATCGGCACGATCCGCGGGCTGGTGTCGTCGGGGTACTCGATGGGGCAGTCGAAGACGATGGCCTCGCCCACCGGGCCCAGGTCCCAGTGGAGGCCAAAGCCGGTCCGATCGTCACCCAACTCGTCGAACGCCCAGTTCAGGCCGCGGACCTGTACCTCGATGGAGACCTCCATGCTGGTGTAGTAGTCGCGGATGTTGTAGCCGAACAGGGAGCAGTAGTAGCTGCCCGCGGTGCTGATGCTGATCGGCACGCGGTCGGGTTCCTCGAAGCGCTGGGCGATCTCCCACCGCCGTCTGGATTCTGCGATGCGGGTTTCGTACCGGTCGGGGTGGAACTGAATCATGTCGATCCCTCATTCGGGGAGGTCCGGCCAGCCGACGGGGTCACTGGCCTTGGGCGGTGTTCTTGACGGCCTCGACCAGCTTGATCCATCGCTCCGTGGTCTCGCCGAACTCGTAGCTGAGGATGTCCGCCACGGTCACGTGGTCTTTGGATTCCAGGGCGTCCTTGAGCTGACCGAGCTGCTCGACGGCCTGCTGGAACAGTTCGTTCACGGGCGCTCCGTCGACCGAGATCGCCGCGAGGTCCACGTTCAGCAGCTGGGCGCTCTGCGAGATGGCCTGGTGCGCCTGGCGCCAACCGTCGAAGTAGTGGCCGAGCAGTTCCATGGCCTCGGCGGTCTGGCCCTGGTTGAGCTTCTCGACCGCCTGTTCGCCGACCGGCTGAAGCGACATCAGCATCGCCTGCACACGCGACAGGGCGTCGACGGCCAGGTCGGCGGCCATGCCGGTGACGAAGTCCAGCCGGGTGTAGGCGTCAGTCTTGTCGGCCAGGACGCGCTCGAGCTCCTCGCCGTCGACCTCCGCTCCGTCGATGCGGATGGACAACACGGCGCGTCCCGCAGCGCGAGCCTGCTGCAGAATCTGATCCAACACGTGGCCCACCGTCTGGGAGGCGGATACGTCGATTGGGTGGGGCTGGTCATCCACGAAGACTTCCATGGCGCATCCTACCTTCCGACGATGAGCGCACGAGGTGCACGACCCCTCGAGGCGGCGGGCATCGACTGCCAACGCCCTTCAGAACCGGCGACAACCCTACCCCGCTGCGCGTCCACACGCAACCGAATTCGCCCCCCCGCCCGCGACACGGGTTTCGGTTGCGTCTCCTGACGTGTGATGGCAAAATGGCTCGCCGTGCCGTCGGAACGGACGCGGGCGGGAAGTCTCCTGCGCAGGGACGACCGGCGGCGGGACTGGCTTGTTGGACGTGGAGGATGGTGTCGTGGCAAAACGCGTCAAGGCACGGGCGGGCAGAACTGGGACGCCGAGGCGGTCGAAGAAGGTGCGCGTCGCGCTGATCGGCGCGGGCGGGATGGCCAACGGCGTGCATTACCCCAGCCTGGCCGAGTTCAAGGACGTCGAGCTGGTGGCGCTGTGCGACCTCGTCGAGGAGAAGCGCGTAGAAACGGCCGAGCGATTCGGCATCCCGAAGCATTACCACAACTACCGCAAGATGCTCGACGAGGTGAAATGCCAGGCGGTGTACGTGCTCATGCCGCCGCACCACCTGTTCGACATCGTCATCGACTGTCTGAGCCGCAAGCTGGACGTCTTCATCGAGAAACCCCCCGGGATAACGACGTTCCAGGTGGCGAGCATGGCCCGGCTGGCTGCCAAGAACCGGTGCGTCACGATGGTCGGCTTCAACCGGCGCTACGCGCCGATGCTGGTCGACGCCCGCGCGGCAGCGGCCAAGCGCGGTCCGATCCAACAGGTCAACGCGACGTTCTACAAGAGCACGCCGGCCATCTACTACGATGGCGTGGTCGACATCGTCGGGTGCGACGCGATCCACGCCATCGACGCGATGCGGTGGCTGGCCGACGGCGAGGTGACGAACGTCGCGGCCGCGGTGAGCCAGTTCAACGACGTCGTGCCCAACGCCTGGAACGCGGTGGTGATGTTCCACACCGGATGCGTGGGCGTGCTGCAGAGCAACTGGAACACGGGCGGGCGGATTCACACGTTCGAGGTGCACGCGCCGGGTTACTCGGCCTACGTCGAGCCACAGGTGGAGATGGACGAGGTCGACGCCAAGGGCCGACGGCGTACGACGCTGAGCGACTACGTAACGGACGTAGACGACCAGAAGACCACGTTCGGCTTCTACCAGCAGGCGCGGGCCTTCGTCGACGCGGTCAAGTCCCGCCGACAGCCCGGCTCGTGCTTCGCCGACGCGGTCAAGACCATGATGCTCGTCGACGCGATCCGCCGAAACGACGTGGCGCTCTGCCCGGGATTGGACGGGTGCATCTCGGGCATCAGCGCGGAGGTATAGACGGCAAGGTGCGTCAAGACGCGCCTTGCAGCGGGGGGGACTCTATCAAGAGGCAATCAGGATGTCGAACAACGACCCAAAGATGATCCCGGCCGAGGAGCTTCGTGCGTTCGCCGTCGGTGTGTTGGAGAAGGCTGGTTGTCCCAGGCCGCATGCGGAGGTTACGGCCGAGACGCTGGTTGAGTCGAACCTCCGTGGCGTCGATACGCACGGCGTGTTTTTGTGCGACAACTACTGCAAGCGGCTGGACCGGGGGCTGTTCACGCCCAAGCCGAACGTGACGTTCACCAAGAAGCGGACGGCGTTGGGCGTGGTCGACGGTGACTGCGGGCTGGGCCAGGTGGCGACGTGGGAGGCGACGCAGCGGGCGCTCGAGATGGCGCGCGAGTGCGGGGTGGGGGCGGTGTCGGTGAGGAACTCGAACCACTTCGGCGCGGCGGCGTTCTACGCGCAGTACCTGGCGGACAACGGTTGCATCGGCATGCTGTGGAGTCACGGCGAGAGCGACGTCGTGCCGTTCGGGGGCAGGCAGAAGTTCTTCGGCACGGCGCCGATCTGCTTTGCGGCGCCGGCGGGGCATCAGACGCCCGGATACTGTGCGGACATGGCCACCAGTCAGGTGGCGTTCGGCAAGATTCGTGCGGCCGGTCACGCCGGCAAGGAGATCCCGCCCGACTGGGCCGTCGACGCCGAAGGCAACGTGCTGACGAAACCCGCGTCGGACGACGCGATCATCAAGAACTACTCGGCCGTCCCGATGGCGGGGGCGAAGGGATACGGGGTCGCCGTGATGATCGAGGCGACGTGTGCACTGTTGACGGGCATGCCGTACGGCCCGCACATCATCCGGAAGTTCGACGACTGGGAGAACGTCTCGGCCATGGGGCACTATGTCCAGGCGATCGACGTTGAGGCGTTCCTGCCCTTGGACGCGTTCCGGCGGCGGATCGACGAGATGTTCCGGGAGCTCAAGGCCATTCCGCCCGCGCCGGGCTACGACGAGGTGATGATCCCCGGCGAGCCGGAGCTCCGCACCAAGACGCAGCGTCTGGAGACGGGGTGCCCGATCTCACCGGAGACGGACGAGCTGTTGACGGCCTTGGGCGAGCGGCTGGGCGTGCCGTTCCCGGGATAGCGACGAGGGGAGCGATCATGGCCCGACGTAGATCAGGCAAGCGCGATTCGCAGCCCGAACGGGTGCCGACCAAATCGGCGGCGTCCGAGCCGGAACAAGCGGAGATGCCGATCGACTTCCGCGCGGGCTTGGCGTGCTTCTTCTTGCTCGAGATCGGCGTGTACGCGGCGCTTGCCGCGAGCGACGAGTCCTGGTTTAATCAGCCCGGCCGGAAGGTGTGGGAGAACGCCTTCGCAGAATGCAGCGTGGTGATCGTGGCGGGCGTGATCGGCCTGTGGGTGGCCAGCGGCCGGAGCCGGCGATACGGGTGGCTGGCGCTGACGGCCGTCGGATGGCTCGTCATCTGGCTCGGACGGCTGCTGCCCATGGGAATCGTGGCGGGTTCGGCCACCCCCGTCCTGCTGACGCTGTACGTGGGGCAGTTCGCGTTCGGCCTGATGGTACCGCTGGCCGCCAACGCGTCTCGCAAGACCGCCGCAGCAGATCGCGGATGACTGACGTGCGGATATCGGCCTGGTTCAAAAAGGGGACTGGCTCCGAGCCGTATACGCACGGTTCTTCGAGGAAAAACCACAGGACGGTGAGGTGCCTGTCCCCTTTTTGAACCGGATATCGAAGCCTAATGCATGAAGTGAGGTGACCAACCATGGCGTTGACGATCAAGAAGGCAGAGGAATGTGAGCTAGACCACTTGGCCCTGGGCGAGTGCATGATCCGTCTGAGCCCGACGGGCCACCAACGGATCGAATTCACGCCGGCGTTCGAGGCGTGGGTCGGCGGGGGCGAGTACAACGTGGCGTACGCCCTGAGCCGGCTCGGCATGCGAACGGGATGGACTAGTCGGATGGTGGACAACCCGCTGGGCAAGTTCGTCCAGAACCACGCCCGGGCGGTCGGCGTGGACACGAGCGAGATCTGCTGGGTCAAGTACGACGGCGTGGGCCGGGCGGATCGCATGGGCCTGAACTTCACCGAGGTGGGCACGGGCATCCGCGCGAGCGTGACGATGTACGACCGGGGCCATTCGGCCTGCTCGCACATGAAGCCGGGCGACGTCGACTTCAAGCGGATCTTCTCGAAGCGAGGCGTTCGGTGGCTTCACTGCGGCGGGATCTTCAGTGCGCTGAGCCCCGACTGTGCGGCGGTGGCGAAGGAGGCGTTCCAGGCGGCCAAGGAGGCGGGAACGATCGTCAGCTACGATCTGAACTTCCGCAGCAAGCTGTGGACCAGCGAGCAGGCCATCGCGACCACCAAGGAGCTCGTGCCCTTCATCGACGTGATCATCGGCAACGAAGAGGACTTCCAGAAGGTGCTCGGTTTCGAGGTCGAGGGCACCGACGAGAGCCTCCGCGAGCTGCCCGTCGAGAACTACAAGAAGATGGTCGAGCGGGTGGTCGAGACTTATCCGCACATCCAGGGCGTCGGCACGACGCTGCGGGAAGTGATCAGCGGGCTGCTCAACAACTGGTCGGCCATCATGTACTACGACGGTGCATTCTACGAATCGCGCCGGTTCGAGCAACTGGAGATCACCGACCGCGTGGGCGGCGGCGACGGCTTCGCCAGCGGGTTCACGTATGGCCTGCTGAACGGGTTTGACCCACAGACGTGCGTCGAGTACGGCGCGGCCCACGGCGCGCTGCTGCAGAGCACCCGGGGCGACACGAGCATGATCACGCTGGAGGAGCTCGAACACGTCGTCGGCGGCGGGACGGCTCGGATCAAGCGGTAGGTACCTGCCGGTCGGGGCGGGCCGATCCGCGTCCGAAAAAGACCTGAATGGCGTGCGACAACCCCTTGTCTTGTCGCGGGGCGAGCCCTAGAATACTGGGGAAATCGAAAACTCTTGGCGCGGTCAGAGGGGACGCTTCTCAGGCTGATTCGTATCAGCCCAAGCCAGCAGCTTTCCGAAGGAATGGGCAGTCGATAACAGAATCGGCTGCCCGGTTGTCTGTATGGAGATGCCCGCCAGCTTGGCCCAACGCGTCAGCGCCGAGTTGCTCGGCCGGGTCCGTCAGCCCGCCCAGTACATCGGCGGCGAGGTCAATCAACTCGTCTCGGCAGGCGATTGGGAACGGGCCGCCGTTCGCGTCGCCATCGCCTTTCCGGATACCTACGCGATCGGGATGTCGCACCTGGGCTGCCAGATCCTGTACTGGATCTGCAACCACATGGAGGGCGTCTGCGCCGAACGGGTCTACTGCCCGTGGATCGACGCCGAGCAGGTGATGCGGTCGCGGGGGATCCCGCTGTTCACGTGGGACACGCGTCAGCCCGTGAGCGAAGCAGACATCCTGGCCGTGTCGCTGCAGCATGAGCTGTGCGCGACAAACGTGTTGACGCTGCTAGACCTGGCTGGTGTCCCCCTGCACGCGGACGATCGCGGCAAGTCGGACCCGATCGTCGTCGTGGGCGGGCCGGTGGCCGACAGCATCGAACCTATGGCGGCATTCATCGACCTGGTCGTCGTCGGCGACGGCGAGACGTCGCTCCCGGCGCTGATCGATGCGTATCGGGCCCTGCGGTCCGATGGCGCCGACCGCCGCGAGATCGTCACCGAGCTGACGAAACGGTTCGCGTGGGCCTACGCGCCGGGCCTGTACGCGGTCAGCTATCGTGGTGACGGAACGATCGCGTCGGTTGAGCCCACGGCGGCCGGGTTGCACCGGCGGATCGGGCGCTGCGTCGTGGATGACCTCGAACGTGCCCCCCTGCCGGAGCGTCCGCTCGTGCCGCACGTCGAAGTCGTTCACGACCGCATCGCCATCGAGGTGATGCGAGGGTGTCCGAGGTTGTGCCGCTTCTGCCATGCGGGCCATACCAAACGGCCCGTGCGCGCGCGGAGCGTCGAGCGGATCTGCCAGATCGCCGAGGACGCCTACCGCGCGACGGGGCAGGATGAGATCGGGCTGCTGTCGCTGTCCACGGCCGACTATCCGCAACTGCAGACGCTGGTCCATCGACTGTCGGAGCAATTCGCCGACCGAAAGGTCAACCTGTCCGTGCCGTCGCTGCGGGTGGACCAGATGCTGTCGGATATCCCGTCGCTGGTCAGCGGCGTGCGCAAGGGCGGGCTGACGATCGCGGTCGAGGCCGCCCGCGACCGGTTGCGCCGTGCGATCGGCAAGCCGATTTCGGACGACAAGCTGCTGGCAGGCGTGCGGGCGGCGTACGAAGCAGGATGGCGGACGGTCAAGCTGTACTTCATGGTCGGGTTTCCCGGGGAGGAGCGGGCCGACGTCGACGGCATCTGGCACCTGGCCTATCGGATCAGCGGGCTGCGGCGGGAACTGGGCAAGGGGCGCGCGACGGTCAATACGACCGTCAGTTGGCTGGTGCCCAAGGCCCACACGAGCCTGCAGTGGGCGCCGATGGCAACGCGGGACTACTGTCTCGACGCCCGGCGCAGGCTGATCGACCTGTCGCGTCAGCAACGGACGGGCGTTCGCTGGAAGTTCCACCACGTCGAGCGATCGATCCTCGAAGGCGTCTTGGCGCGGGGGGATCGGCGGTTGGGCGACGTCATCGAGTCGGCCTGGCAGGCGGGTGCGCGGTTCGACGCCTGGGACGAGCGGTTTGACGCGACAGTGTGGGATGAGGCCTTTCATCAGACGGGCATCGATCCGGCGTGGTACGTCCATCGGGAGCGACCGGTGGATGAGATCCTGCCGTGGGATCACGTCGACGCCTGCCTGCGGCGCGAGCATCTGTGGAAGAACTACCGACGCGTCCTGGACATGTCGCGATAACCCGAGCCGCGACATTCATGTCGCGCGGTTCTCCCCGCAGAGAACGGGTCTTCCGCGCGGGATGAATCCCGCGGCTCGGGCGATTCCGTCGTGCGCAGGGGTGGGAAGTCTCCTGATTGGGTCATCACACCTGGGGAAGCACGGCAAGCACGTGTGAGCGCCGAGATCTGGCAACAGCGAAGTCCGGGGTATACTATGGTGGTCTGAGTGTGGGCGGGTGCTGTAGGCGCAACGCCTGCGATGTTCCTGTGGGGGCGGCGGACCACAAGCGAGAGGGTGTGCGGGACGGGATGTCATCAATTGTTGACCAGCTAAACGAACGGATCAGGCGGGCGATAGAAGAGGTCCTGGGTAAGCACGTCATATACGGCAAGCATTGGCTAAGCGTGGTGGGTGATGCCGACGAATCGGAGGACAACCTGCGAGTCAGGGGGGCAGCTCAGACGACCGATCCCGCCTTCGGCGACTACCAGTTCAGCGGGGCGATGCCACTGGCCAAGGCACGGGAGGTCGATCCCCGCGACCTTGCCAACAAGATCGTAGCCCGACTATTGGCTGGCGGGATCACGGCGATCACGGGGGTCCCCGAAGTGAAGGGGCCGGGGTTCATCAACTTCAGGGGCACGGACAGATCCCTGGTCAACGGCGTGGTGCGTCTGCTGGCGGACGAACGGTTAGGCGTCGAGACAGCCCGAGACGTCCGAACCGTGGTGGTCGATTTCTCGTGCCCGAACCTGGCCAAGGAGATGCACGTCGGCCATCTCCGCAGCACCATCATCGGCGACTGCATTTGCCGGCTGCTCGAGTTCGAAGGCCATCGGGTCCACCGGATCAATCACGTGGGCGACTTCGGTACGCTGGGTCTGCCGATCCAGTACGTCCGCGACACGCAGCCCGAGGCGGCGGATTCGCCGGACGCGTTCCAGGTGGCCGATCTGGAGGCGTTCTATCGACAGGCGCGTGAGCGCGCACAAGACGATCTGGCGTTCGCCGATGCCGCGCGGCAGGCCATCGTCGATC
The DNA here is from genome assembly GCA_964390905.1 of uncultured Planctomycetales bacterium. Lineage (GTDB taxonomy): Bacteria > Planctomycetota > Phycisphaerae > UBA1845 > JAFGLZ01 > JAFGLZ01. The sequence continues at coordinate 8,769 of CAYMLO010000134.1, forward strand.
TGCAGCGCGGCGAGCCGGCGGTTCGATCGTTGTGGCGCGTGTTCCGGAACGAGTCGTTGCGGCATTGCCAGGAGATCTACGACCGGCTCGACATCCGCACGGAGATCGTCGGCGAGAGCGATTACCTCAGCGAGTTGCCCGGCGTGATCGACGAGCTTTGCGAGAAGGGATTGATCACCGAGGACGCCGGGGCGCAGTGCATCTTCCTGGAGGGGTTCAAGAACCGCGAGGGCGAGCCGCTGCCGATGATCGTCCAGAAATCGGGCGGCGGCTATCTCTATGCCACGACCGACCTGGCCGCCCTCCGCCGCCGGACACAGGAGATGCACGCGAATCGGATCGTCTACGTCACCGACGCGGGGCAGCGCCAGCATTTCGAGATGGTGTTCGCCGCCGGTCGGGCCGCGGGTTGGGTCGGGCCGGACACGAAGCTGGATCACGTCGGGTTCGGCGTGGTGTTGGGCGCCGACCGGCGGAAGTTCCGGACGCGGGCAGGCGAGGTCGTCAGACTGGCGGACCTGCTCGACGAGGCCGAGGCGCGGGCCCTGAAGCTGATCCGCGACCGAGGCGAGACGTACTCGACGCTGGCGGAGGGCAAGCGTCAGGCCCAGGACGCCCAGCAGCAAACGGCCATCGCTCGAGCGGTCGGCCTGGGAGCGGTGAAGTACGCGGATCTGTCGCAGGACCACACTAGCGACTACGTCTTCAGTTGGGACAAGATGCTCAGCTTCGACGGCAACACCGCGCCGTACATGATGTACGCCTACGCGCGGATCCGATCGGTCTTCGGGCGGGCGGGCGTCGATGCGGAGACCGTGACGTCCGGCACCACCGGGGTGCAGATCACCCATCCCGGCGAACGTGCGCTGATGCTAAAGCTGTTGCAGTTCCCCGAGATGATCGCGGCCGCTACGGAGACCTGGCGGCTGCACGAGCTGCCCAACTACCTCTTCGGCCTGGCCGGCCTGTTCATGGGTCTGTACCAGGACAAGGCGCGTTGGTCGATCGTCGAGGCCGATCCGGACGTTCGCGATTCGCGGCTGGCGCTGTGCGCGCTGACCGCGCGTGCGTTGAGGTTGGGGCTGGGGCTTCTGGGGATCGAGGTGGTCGAGGAGATGTAGCGCCTCAGGGAAGGAAGACGTCGGCTCTCCGACGGGAGATGACGGCCAGTCGCATTGGAGGCGAAACGCCGTGATCCGCGTGCTTGTCCTGCCGCTGTTTCTTGTCACATCAATCCACGCATCCGCCGACGAAGCCCCCCGGGCCGCCGGGGACGCCAATGAGATCCTGCGCGACGATGCGACGCTAAACGACGTGACGTTCGTCGACGGCGAGTGCGGCTGGGCGGTGGGCAACCGCGGCGTGATCCTCCACAGCGCGGATGGCGGGCGGACCTGGCAGGTCCAGTCATCGGAAACGGATGCCACGCTCGAAGCCGTCCATTTCGTGGATCGGCGCGTCGGCTACGCAGTCGGGGGCCGCACCAGGCCCGACGGCTTGGGCAGCTACGGAGTCCTCCTGCGAACCGAAGACGGCGGACAGACGTGGCAGTCGGTCGACGGTGTCCAAACGGGCTGGCTCCACGCCGTTTGGGCGGGACGCACCGGGCGGGGCTGGGTGTTGGGCGAGCCCACGCCGATGCGGGACGCGGGCGTTTGGCGGTTCAGCAGGATGAGTCTGCGGCCCCGACCCGCGACCCGTCGCAAGACGCCGTCGGTCCTGGCGGCCTCTTTCGGGCGGGACGGCCGAGGGATCGCGATCGGACCCGGGGGGGCGTATTTCGACATCGCCGAAGGCGAGGTCACGGTGCGTCAGCGGGCGGTCTTGTTCCGCGGCCGTCTGACCGGTGTCGCGATGGCCGGGCCACGTCGAGCGTGTATGGTTGGCGACGACGGAACGATTCTGGTCAGCTCCGATTCGGGTCGAACGTGGCGGTCCGTGCGACTTGACGTGCCCGTCGGGGTCCGCGAGTTGATGGACCTGACCGACGTGGCCTTCGCGGATGCAGAGCGCGGCTGGGCGACGGGCGCGAACGGTCGCTATGTGGTCCGAACCGTGGACGGCGGCGAGACGTGGCGGGTGCTGACGACGGGGCTGCCGGGGCCTCTGCGGTCGATTCACGCCATCGATGCGCAAATCGTCGTAGGCGTGGGGGAGCGGGGACTCGTCGGTCGGTCCGAAGACGGCGGTGTGACCTGGTCAGCGGCGCGAAACGGGGATCGACGGACCGGGGCCCTGGTGCTAGCCGGTGCGTCGGCGTCGTGGGTCTATCCGCTGATGGCGCACCTGGTGGGCGAATCTCAATGTCGAACGGCGTTCCTGCGGATCACGGATGACGGAACGTCGTTCGGGCCGATTCGTTGGGCCGCCAACGCATGCGGCGTTTCGTCGATCGAGGCGCTGCGTGACTTCGCAGAACCGCGACTCGGTTGGGCCGGGCCGACGACGTCGCCGTCTGTGCGGCGACCGCGTCCGGTGCCCAGCTACATCGGGCTGTTCCGGCATTGGAGTGACGCGCTCGACCGCGACGCCGAAGAGGCCATGCAGCGACAGATCATAGCGGCCGTCCGAAACCTGCAGCCGACGCTCGTGGTCACCGACGAGGGCGATCCGAACGCCGGTGGGGATCTGGTGGCCTCATCGGTGGCGTGGCTGGCGTGGGAGGCGATCGATCAGGCGGGGCGACCGGACGCCTGCCCGGAGCAGCGACAGATCGGCCTGATGCCGCATCGCGTCCAGCGCGTGGCTGCCCTCGTCGGGATGGACGTCCCGCGTCGGCGCCGCGGCGTCGGGGGTCCGAAGAAGGCGATCCGCGTCGGTTTCGCTGGCGCGTTCTGTCCGCTACTCGGTTCGGACAGTCGCCTGGCGGGTCTGAGGGCGGCGGGCTACTTCGGGTTGGCGCCGGAACAGGGCGCGCTGTCGGCGGTGTTCCGCGTGGTGCGGGACGCGGCGCCGCCCAAACGCTTGGGCAGGCTGCTGTCGGGCGTTCGCCTGCCGATCGGTGCGCGATACCCGATCGCCGCGGCGGGCGACGCGTCGCATCTCGAGGAGCTGAAGTCGATCACGGACGCCCTGGTGGTCGCGGGGCGGATGGGGGCCCTGCGTGGGAACCCGGCCCACGTTGCCCAGCTTGCGAGGCGGGCGGCGCGTAGGTTTCCAGGCCATCCGGCCCCGGCCGACGCGCTGTACCAGGTGGCGCGTCAATTGGAGCGGTCGGGACAATCCAGCGCGGCGGCCGAGGTATGGCGGGCGTTCTTGAACGCGGGTCGATCGCATCCGGCCTGGACGAGAATGGCCATCCGACGGACAGCCGTCGGGGCGTCCGCGGAGCATTACATGTGCCTGCCGATCAAGCCGGGCGATCCGCTGGCCGGAGCTCGTGCGGGCCTGGACCGGCTTGACGGGTTGTGCGCGGCGGACCCGTACCTCGTCCACCAACCCGCGGTGTTGTTCGCCCGTGCCCATACGCATCGCGTGCTCGGCCAGCTCGATCTGGCTCGACCGTTGTACGACCGCTGTGCAGGATGTGATGCGGCGGGTTGGTCGACGGCTGCGGCGGGAGAGCTGTGGCTGATGAAGTCGCGCGTCGCACGCGAAGCCCACTGCCCGCGCCCCCTGATCAAGGCCCGACGATCGGCCGGGCGCGTCCAGGTCGACGGACGCCTGGACGAACCCGTCTGGCGGAGATCCGGTCTGCAGGTGTTGGTCGACGCCCGCGGTCAGCCACCGGACGAATCGCACCGGACCCGCGTAGGCCTCGCGTGGGACGCGACGTACCTGTACCTGGCGGCGATGGTGCAGACGACGCACGGTCGGACGGGCCCGCCCGCCGAACATCAACCGACGCGAGACCGTCTCGACGACGCCTGGCCGGCAATCGAGTGGTTCATCGACGTCGATCGCGATGCGGCGACCTACTTCCACCTCGCCGTGGATGAGATCGGCAACGCCCTCGACACCCACAACGACGACGTCTCCTTCGGCCTGCCCTTACGGACCACCCCGGCGGCGGGGGCGTGGCAGTACGTCATCCAACACGACCAGGATGGCTGGACCGTGGAGATGACCGTGCCGATGGCATGCATCTTCCCGCGCCCGCCGACGGCGGGGCAGGTGTGGGCGATCCAGATCCGCCGCCGGCCCGAGCTCGATGCGCCCCGCACGGCGACGCAGTGGTTGAGCCCCCAACCCGATCTGCAAGTGGCCCCCCAGTACTTCGCCCTGCTTGCGTTTTAGCCAAGCCTGCGCGCGCTACCGCGTGTGCAAAGATGTGTTGCGCCCAGGGCCGGACGAGACGGGGCGCGAGGTGACCGTCTGCGTTGGACCCCGCCTGCGATAGACGACGGCCATCGGGAAGTCGCCGTCGCGGTAGACGACGTACGCGGGCCGCCCGCCGAAATACCGCGCAAGCTGGTCGGGCGGCGGGGCGTCGTCGTAGGCGATGAAGTTGTTGATGTGCACCAGGACGTAGTCGGCCTGATCGATCGCGGGAGGGTCGGGCTGGGGCAGACCTCGGTCGGCCGCGTGGTAGACGCCCCGTCGAATCAGCGTGAAGGGCAGATCGGTGGGCAGCAGTCTGTCGAGCACATGGTCGGCCCAAAGATAGCTGACGACCCGTTGGCCCGGCTGGGCGTATTCCAGACACCATTGGACCAGCTCGGCGTACCCGTCGCAGGGCGTTTGGACCAGGTTGCGGTATCCGCGGGCCTCGGCGCCCAGCCACTGCGCGCCGACCCACCGCCGAGCATAGAGGTTGTAGTCGGGCCACGCCGCGGCCGCCGCATAGACTGCCTGACCCACGATGACGACGATCAGGACGGACCAGACCGGGCGGGCAGCGCGCCAGGTCCGGTGCAGCCACCGGGAGACGGCCCGAAGCCACGCCGCGGTGAGGATGGCCACCAGCGGGTAGACGCTCATCAGGTAGAAGGTCTGCCGCAGGGGCAGCGTCGCGATCGCCAAGATGAAGAACGACACGGCGAAGACCGGGAGACGAAGTGCAGGCTCGTCCTTCTCGCGGAACCAGGCCCAAACGATGGCGGCCAGCGAGGCGACCCCGACCGGCATCGTCCCGTCGATCAGGATCACACCGGCGTAGAGCCGCAGGTGATCCGACCACAGCGCACCGGGAACGAGATGGTCCCAATAGACGGTCCTTCGGGCGATGGTCCGCAGGATGTCGGGGTGGATGACGTGCTGGGGAATGGCGGCGCAGGTAACGGCCATCGCGAGCAGCGACATCACGACCCATCCGGTCCTTCGCGCCGGCCGCCACCGTCGCCGGCGGACCAGGGCGATCACCACCGCCGCGGTCGCAGTCAACAGGAGGACCCAGACGACGATAGAAGCTGCCACCTGGCGCACCTGGGCCAGACCGGCCGACGTCGCGGCCAGGGCCAGGCAACCGAGGACGGCGAACCCCAGCCAACCCGATGAGGAACCCGAGGCCATGACTGCAGCCGTGCGGGATGATGTCCGTCCGACGTGAACGTGGCGGCGGCCCGCGATCACCTCGCACATACCGAAGACGGGAACAAGAAAGAGGGCGTAGAGCTTGGCGGCGATGGCAAGGCCCAAGATGACGGCAGCGAGCGCCAGGCGCGGGCCGTGGGGCCGATCCGCGTAGTGGAGATACGCCCAGCACGCCAGCGTGACGAACAGCGCGGGGAACACGTCGCCCTCGGTCATGGCGATGCGCGCGAAGGCGAGGAAGTACGGACTGAAGGCCACCAGTGCGGCCGCCAGCAAGGCGGTCCACCCGCCGAACAGACGCCGACACAGGCCGAACGTCGTCAGGATCGCGGCCAGGCCGACCAGAATGCTGATCGCCCGGCTCAGGTGCAGCGACGGCCCGCCCAGCGCGAAGGCGAGCGCGTTGACGGCCATCGGCAGACGCATCTGGGAACCGTCGGCCCCGCTGCCGTAGAGGGGATGGTCGAGCAGCGCCGCGGCGATCTCGAGGTCGACCTGTTCGTCCCAGAGCAAGCCCAGCCCGCGCTGACTGGTCCATGCCAGGACCACGAACGCGGCACCCGCCCCCATGAGCAAGCCGACCTGCAGGAGGCGATTCACGCTGACCGGATCGGCGGGCGATCGCTCGGGATCGGACATGGCGAACATTATAGCCCCTCACACGTGGCCGGTGGGCCCGAGCGATGGTATGGTATCGGGCTGACGGATCGACCCTTGTGTCCCTGCCGGCCATCAAGAGCGCCGCGCGGGGGCGCCCTTGCCAGGAGGTCCGCGTGGCAGCGATGACCGATTCGGAACCCAGGATCAGTCTGTCGGTGTTCTTCCCGTGCTACAACGAGGAGGCCAACGTCGAGCGAACGACGCAGTCGGCCCTCGAGGCGGTCAGCAAGATCACCGACGACTACGAGATCATCATCGTCAACGACGGCAGCAAGGATCGCACCGGGGAACTGGCGGATCAGCTGGCGGCCGAGAACCCGCGCGTCCGCGCGGTGCACAACAACCCCAACCTCGGGTACGGCGGGGCGCTGCAGCGGGGATTCCGCGAGGCGACCAAGGAATTCGTCTTCTACACCGACGGCGACGGGCAGTTCGATTTCGAGGAGATCCCCAAGCTGCTGCCGCTGCTGGAGAAGTACGACATCGTCTCGGCCTATCGGGTGGACCGCAAAGACTCGTTCATGCGCAAGTTCAACGCGTTCGGCTGGACGGTGCTGGTCAACCTCGTGTTCCGCCTGTGGCTGAGGGACATCGACTGCGCGTACAAGATCTTCCCGCGACGCCTGTTCGACGAGATCGAGATGCGGAGTATGGGGGCGTTGATCGACGCGGAGGTCCTCGCCCGGGCGAAGTACCGCGGCTACCGGATCGGCCAGACCGGGGTCCATCACTACCCGCGAACGGCGGGCGAGCAGACGGGCGCCAACCTGCGCGTCATCCTGCGGGCCTTCAGAGAGCTGTTCAAGCTGTACCGCGAGATCCGCCGGTCGTCGGCGTAGCGTCGCTCGCGTCGGCCTTGTCCACCGTCTCGTCCACGTCCGACAGAAACGGCGTTCCGGGAAGAAACGCAGATTTTCCATTCCACAATCGGGCCCACGCGCGCATACAGGACAGTAGGTACCAGCAGGAAACGCCATGGACGCAGGCCCCAAGACCGACGAGTCGTTGATGGCCCAGGTGGTGGCGGGTCAGCAGGCATGTCTGACCCCGTTGGTCCGGCGATACGCCAGCCCGCTGCTGACCTTCATCCAGCGGATGATCGGGGACCGACACCGCAGCGAGGACTTGTTCCAGGAGGTATTCCTGGCGGTCTGGCGGAACCGGAGGCGATACAAGTTCCCTCGTCCGTTCCGCGCGTGGCTGTTCGGCATCGCGATGAATGCGTGTCGGGCGGACTTCCGACGGCGTGCCGCGACGGTGGTCTCCTTGGACCAGGACGACCCGCCGTGGGCGCCGCCCGCGGCCGACCCCCCGGCTAGAGACGTCCTCACGGCAACGGAGACGACGACGCTGGTCGCCACGGCCGTCCGGCAGCTCCCTGCACGCCAACGGGCCGTCGTGGTCCTTCGCATCTGGGGCGGCATGCCGTACGCCGAGATCGCCCAGGTCTTGGAGACGAGAGAGGCCACGGTCCGGTCGAACATACACCACGGCCTGGCGGCGATGCGTCAATACCTGGAACCCCGCCTGCGTTAGGGTGCCGAGCGCGCGACGCGCCGACGCGTCGCGCAGGCTTCGAGGCAGCCAGCGCTAGGAGCTTTGTGATGTCCGAGAAGTACGAACACGTCGTGGACCAAGTGGACGATTACCTCCATGAAGCCCTGCCGGCCGACCAGGCCGAATACGTGGAAGCACACTGCGAGAGCTGCCCCATCTGCCAGGCGGCGCTGACCGAGGCCCGCAGGCGCCTCGAGGCCGTTCGCGCCGTCCCCACCGTCGAGGCGTCGGAGCGCCTCATCCAAGACACGTTGCAGAAGATCGACGACTACGAAGCGCCCCGTCGACGCTTCCGAAGGCTGACGCTACGCGTCGGTCTGCCGGCGATGGCGGCGTCGATCGTCATTGTCGCGGGGCTGCATCTGCACTACGCGACCCTGTCGCCGTCGCCCTATGACCTCCAGGTCTTCGGGCAGACGGAGCTGCTGAGTGGCACGCCCGCCTCGGTGCGCGTGCGACTGATGAACCGGGACAGCGCCCAGGCCGTCTCGGACGCGCCGGTGACGATCGAGCTGTTCAGCCGGCGGACGGATCACCGCGTTCAGCTGGCCAGCTTCACGACGGACGCGCAAGGGACCGCCCGGTCGCAATTCCGGCTGCCGGAGTGGCCCGACGGCGACTACGAGCTTCGCATCGTCGCCCGACCGGCCGGCGAGCGCGAGGAGATGGTCAGACCCGTCAAGCTCAAGCGGTCGTGGAAGCTGATGCTCAGCACGGACAAGCCGGTCTACCAGCCCGGCCAGACGATCTTGATGCGTGCCCTCGCCCTGCGCCGGGGCGATCTCAAGCCCGTCGCCGGACAGGCCGTCACGTTCTCGATCACCGATCCGAAGGACAACGTCATCTTCAAGCAAAGCGACGTGACCAGCGCGTACGGGATCACGTCGGCCGAGTGCCCCCTCGCCACCGAGATCATCGAGGGCCCCTACCGGGTGGTGTGCCAGGTGGACCAGACGACGAGCCGAACGACGATCGACGTCAAGAAGTACGTCCTGCCCAAGTTCAAGATCGACGTCGAGCTGGACCGGCCCTTCTATCAACCAGGCCAGACGGTCCGCGGCACGGTCCAGGCCCATTACTTCTTCGGCAAGCCCGTCGCCGACGCGGACGTGGAGGTGAAGCACCGCCGCTGGGGGGCCAAGACGATCGAGACATGGACCGACCGTACCGGCAAGGCCACATTCGAGATCGCCCTGCCCGAGAAACGCGGCGGGTACGGAGAGGGGTACGGCGGCGGGTACGGGGGTGGCTACAGAGGCCGCCGAGGGGACCGGATAGAGGTCAGCGTGACCGATTCGGCCGGTCAATCGCAGCACACGACGGTCTCGGCCATCGTGACGTCCCATCCGCTCCGGGTCGAGGTGATCCCCGAAGGACGGACCCTGGTCCGCGACGTGGCCAACACGATCTACCTGCTGGTCAGCTACGCCGACGGTCGTCCGGCGCGTGTGCGACTGGCGGTGACCCACCTGCAAGAGGAAATCATGACGGACAGCCAGGGCGTCGTGTCGTTCGTGATCACGCCCAAGTCCGACGTGGTCAAACTGACGGTCCGTGCGACGGACGCGAAGGGCCTGATCGGCCGTCGAACGGCCACGCTGCGATGCGGTCACGGGGACCTGGATTTCCTGGTCCAAACGGACCGGGCCGTCTACGACGGGGGCGACACGATGCAGGTCATCGCGCTGGGCGGCGGGACCGAGCCGTTGTTCCTGGACTTCATCAAGGGCGGCCAGACGATCCTGACGGAGTGCGTCCCGATGGCCGATGGTCGCGGCGCGTACGAATTCGACCTGCCCGCCGAGCTGTTCGGCACGGTCGAGCTGTGCGCGTATCGGTTCGCCGAAACGGGGTTGCCGGTCCGCAAGACCCGCGTGATCTACGTTCGCCCCGCCGACGAACTGGCCATCAAGGCCGCGCTGGACAGGACCGAATATCGACCCGACGGGCGGGCCAAGCTGACGATCACGCTGGTCGACCGTCAGGGCCACCCCACGCCGGGGGCGATCAGCCTGGCCGCCGTCGACGAGGCCGTGTTCTCGGTCCTCCAAGACCGGCCGGGCATGGAGCAGACGTTCTTCACGCTCGAGCAGGAGCTGCTCAAGCCGATCTACGCGATCTACCCCTGGTCGCCGGACTTCGACCGCCCCAAGCCGACCGCCGTGCGAAACCGCTTCGAGCAGGCGCTGTTCGCCCGGACGTGGAGGAGCGCCACGTGGAACAGGATGTCGTCCCGCGGCGGGTATGGCGGATACGGGGGCGGTCCTCGGCCGCCCGATGCTGATTTGGATTCGCTGGACCGAGTGGGACGGCGGGGCAAGCCGCTGCCGGACGAGGTCGTGGCCATGTTGAGGGGTCGGGAGCATTCGCTGACGGCCACCTCCTATCCGGAGAAGGTGCAGCGCATTCAGCGGGAGCGCCACCGGGGAGTTGAGCGGGCCCAATATGCGTGGCTCGTGTTGTGCGGGCTCCTCGCGTGCGCTGCGGTCGCCTGGACCTGGTTCTCTCATCGCGATGCCCTCATGGTATTCGCCTGCGTGCTCGCGAGCCTTGTCATCCTCGTGCTCGTGCTCCTGGCGTCGCTGGCCAGGTCCACGACGCTCGTGAAGACAGTGGGTGTGGAGGACAAGGCGGCCCCCACCGGTCGCGAGTTCGCGCGTGGGCCAATGCTCGGGGCCCTGGGCTATGTGGGAGGGGGCGGCTATGGCGGGGGCGGTTACGGCGGCGGATCGACGGACGAGGGGCTGAGCCGGCCGCCCGTCCGCGTCCGCGACTGGTTCCCCGAGACGCTACTGTGGCGGCCGGAGCTGATCACCGATGACAACGGGCGCGTCAGCCTGGACGTCGACCTGGCCGACTCGATCACGACGTGGCGGCTGACGGCCAGTGCCGTCGCCGGCGACGGGCGACTGGGCGCGTCGCAGTCGTCCATCCGCGTGTTCCAGCCGTTCTTCGTCGATCTGAACCTGCCCGTGGCGATGACCCGCGGCGACGAGGTGGCCGTGCCCGTCGTCGTCTACAACTACCTCGACCGGCCCCAGACGGTCGAGCTCGCGCTCGAAGACGCCGCGTGGTTCGAGCGGCTCGACCCGACCGCGAAACGCATCGAACTCAAGCCCGCCGGCGTCCGATCGGTGGCCTACCGACTCCGCGTGACGAAGGTCGGCCAGCACGAGCTGCAGGTGACCGCCCGCGGCGAGGGCGTGGCCGATGCGATCAAGCGGAAGATCGAGGTCGTGCCCGACGGCCAACGCGTCGAACGGGTCTTCAACGGGACGCTGCAGGAACCCGTCCAGATCGCGCTCGCCGTCCCGGCAGACGCCATTGAAGGCAGCGTCAAGGCGATCCTCAAGATCTACCCGTCGAGCTTCAGCCAGCTCGTCGAGGGCCTGGACGGCATCTTCCGGCGGCCGTACGGGTGCTTCGAGCAGACGTCATCGACGACGTATCCCAATATCCTCGCTCTGGACTACCTGCGGCGGATCAAGAAGAACGCGCCGAACGTCGAGGCCAAGGCCCGACAGTACATCCACCTGGGGTATCAGCGGCTGTTGGGGTTCGAGATCGAGGGCGGCGGGTTCGACTGGTTCGGTCGACCTCCGGCCAACCGGACGCTGACGGCCTACGGGCTGATGGAGTTCGATGACATGGCCCGGGTGCACGGCGTTGACCCCGAGCTGATCAAACGGACGCGGATGTGGCTGCTGGAGCAGCAAGACGCCGACGGGTCCTGGGCGCCCGACGGCCAGCGGATGGAAGAGCGTGTCACGAGCGACGGCAAGCTGGCGCGGCTGAGCACGACGGCCTACATCGCCTGGGCGGTCTACGGCGGGTCGTGCGATCGGTCCGACGCGTCGCCCTCGCCGACGCGCCAGTACCTGTTGGAGCACCGGGCCGACGACATCGCCGATCCGTACGTCCTGGCGTTGGTCTGCAACGCGCTGTGCGCGATTACGCCCGACGACCCGACCGTTCAGCCATACGTCGATCGGCTCGAGGGCTTGAAGCGGACCTCGACGGACGGCAGCCAGGCCTGGTGGGAGCGCTCGCCCGACGCGCGGACGGCCTTCTACGGGGGCGGACGGAGCGGCAACATCGAGACGACCGCGCTGGCGACGCTGGCGATGATCCACACCCGCCGCTACGCCGGCACGACCCACGCCGCCCTCGGTTGGTTGGCGGGACAGAAGGACGCGTCGGGGACCTGGCACTCCACACAAGCCACGGTGCTGGCCCTCAAAGCGCTGGTCGAAGGGACGGGCGGGCCGCAGGCGGGGGGCCGCGAGCGACGCGTCGAGATCGCCTGGTCCGACGCCGAGACGCACACGATCGCCCTCCCCGCCGACCAGGGCGAGGTCATGAGGCAGATCGACCTGTCCGACCGCCTCGCGGTCGGCGAGCATGAGCTGACGCTTCGTGACGCGACCGGGGCGCCCACGGGGTATCAGGTGGCGTTTCGTTACCACGTTCCCGGCGAGCCCGCGCAGAAGCCGGCCGAGCCGTTGGCGATCCGGGTCGAATACGACCGGAGCGACCTCCGCGTCGGCGACACGATCAAGGCGACGGCGACGATCACGAACACGATGCCCCGTCCGGCCCCGATGGTGATCCTCGACCTGCCGATCCCCGCCGGTTTCCAGGCAGTGAGCGGCGATTGGGCCAAGCTGGTCGGGTCCGGCACGATCGCCAGGTTTCAGGTCACGCCGCGAAGCGTCATCGTGTACCTCCGTCAGCTCAGCCCCGACAAACCACTGACGCTGAGGTACCGCCTCGAAGCCGCGATGCCCGTCAAGACCAACGTTCCGCCCGCCCGCGCATACGAGTACTACGACCCGGACCGGCAAGGAACCGGGACGTTCACGCGCCTAACGGTGACGCAGCGGATCTGAGTTGCCTGCGAGAGAACTTCAAGAGCCTGGTGAGGCGCGGGTGCCCCACGCCTCGGCGATGGGGCACCCGCGCATTCGCAGAGATCAGCACTAACGGGGGATCGTCAGCTCGTATCGGGTCCCGTTCTTGGCAAGAGCGCCTGGGGGCGGGGGACATTCCAGCACGCCCATGCCGGCCTCGAGCTTGTAGCGGAACGCCTTTCCCGTGATCGGGTCAATGGGAATCGGCACCTCGGTGATGTCTGCCAGCGACGTCGGTAGCTTGCCGTCGTGGTTCGCCGCGTACATGCGAATCGCCTCGATACATCGCAGCGCAGCGATCCCTTGGTCGAGCCTGTTGTAGAGGTAGTATGCCCTCGTAAGGCTCGGCAGCATCGTCGCGGCGATGAGTTCGGCGTCATCATGCTTCAGCTGCTCGGCGGCCTTCTCGGCCCGAGCCAGCCCCTCGTGCGCCTGCCAGTATTCCAACGCGAGCCACTTGAAGTAGTCGTCCTTTGTGATGTGGTAGTGGTCCATCAAGTAGACCAGAATCGCTTGCTTCTCTGGCATGGCCTCGACAGCCTTGGACGCCATGCCCTGGTCCAGGAGGTACTGCTTGGCCTTGGGGTAGACCCGAGCCACCCAATCGGCAAGGAGCTTCTTGTCGGCCTCAGACTGCTTGCGCTCGTGGTCCATCAGAGTCATGGCATCCAGGAAGAGCTGGTCCCACTGTTGGGCGGTGAAGCGGACTTTCCTCGGGTCTCGGCATGCGGGCGAAGAGAACAGGAGCCACGCCCGCTCACCCGCGAGGGCCTTGCGGATGTCAACGAAGGGCCTGGGCAAGTTCGTCAGCGCCCAGTACAGGTTCGGGCAGTCTGGACGCCCGATCAGTGTCTCGACTTGTGCCTTCATCACGTCGCCGATCGCGATTCCCACGAGCCCGGAGATCAGGAGGGGGGACTCGCCGGTGTGCCGCGCCATGGCAAAGCCCATCTGCAGGTCGCGGAGGGCTTCGTCGCAGCGACCTTCTGCGGTATTCAGGCGGGCACGGAGGGCCAGCGCCCTTGCCAGGGCACGTTGCCGGGCGAGGCCGGGAAGCAGCAGGCTGAACCCTTCGCTGCGAATGGGGTACTCCCAGTCACACACCTCCCGAAATGCACCCAGTTCGGCCTCGCGGAGCGCATCTCGGTATCCCCCCAGTACCTGCCGGGCCTTCTCGCGAGGAAGATCCTCGAGCGGGAGCTGCGCCCAGGAACGGAACTGTTCCTTTGAAAGCTCCTTGGAGTCGTCAGGGATCAGAAGGCTAGCAGTGAAGTAACGGGGGGCCGCATTTCCGGGCACTTGGTCCACGAAATCCGGCAGGAGCAAGTACTTCAACGCGGGTCGCGGCTCTGCCGCGGGATGGATCGTCACTTGGACCACACGAGGACCCGCCGCCGGCTTCGAATCGCTCTGCTGGCCCACCAGCGGTGTGGAAATCACACAAACAACGGCACTGCACAGCGTCGTGCGTTTCACAGTAGCTCTCCTAGCTCTTCTGTGGCCCGAGCACCCCGATAGGCGCGCCAATACGGCGTCTGCTTTGGCGTGCCCCCGGACGGCTCGAGCGATTCCGGTGTCTTACGTGACCCGCCGGCACGAGCGTAGAACGCCGACAGGGCATCGAGCCCCCGTGCCAGGACCTCGTTGCGCAACTCGAGGTAGCTTCCCTCGACCTGCGAGAGATCAGACGCTCGTCGAGGCGAGTCCGCGCTCGCCCAGTGCTCGCCCGGCAAGCCGGGAACCTCCTTGGTCACGTACACGATACGTTCAACCTGTCGGGGTGCCGGCAGTCCGATAACCGACAGCCCCAGCGCGAAGGCCAGTGCGGCGGTCGCGCCCTGCCACACGTACCCTCGTCGCCTCGCCGACGCCCGGCCGGCCTGGAACATCATTCGATCGCGATCAATGCCGGCCGCCGCGGGCACCAGACCTCCCAGGGCCGATGCCAGCTCTTGCTCTGCCGGCGTTAGGGTCTGTTCGTCTTGCATGACAACTCCAGCCTTTCTCGGATCGCCGCAAGACCGACCTTGTACCGGCTGAATAACGTCGAAACCGGCACGCCGACGATCTCGGCGATCTCTTGAAGCGTCATTTCGCACCAGAGCCGAAGCACGATGACCTCACGCTGCTCATCCGACAGCGACGTCAACGCGTCCTGGACGGCAGCCACGTCGACCAGATCGTCCGGTCGATGCTCGAACCAGCCCGGTTGAGCAGCTGCCGCATGACGTTCCCGACGCGCCCGCCGTCTCCGCGAACGGAGCCGGCCGATCGCGGCGTTTCTGACCGACCGAAACAGCCAGGCCTTGACGTTCGCGGGCGACGCGCGTTGCGACGCCAGCCGGACGAACACGTCCTGCACCACGTCCTCGGCCGACCCGACGGGCAACCACTGCCGGGCGTACAGCACCAACCCCGGCCCGTAGGCGTCAAACCAGCGACTCAGTTGGTTTGGCTCGATCTGGCCCATGTCTCCCTGTATGCTACCTTCTAGACGCCGCCGAAGGGGCGATTTGCGAACCCGATCGAGAACGATCTCCGGCGTCCGTCCCGCCGTCTTCGCTGACCGGGAGGCCCAATCGTGAAATTCATCCGCACGGCGTGGGACGTGGTCAAGGCGCACCGCCGCGCCTACATCGTCTTCAACCTGCTCTACTACGGACTGACCGTCAGCGCGATGATCGTCGTGGTGTTCTGTCCGTCCGTGCAGGCGTCGCTGACGGAGGCCGTCGAGAAGGCCTTTACCGAGGGGCCGCTGTCCTCGGTCGGTGACGCTTATGGGGGCGGCAAGATCGTCATGGCCATGGTGCTCACGTTCGTGGTGAATCTCTTGCTGGGCAGTCTGCTGAGTATCACAGTGCCCTCACTGGTAATCCCATTCAGCGGACTTCTGATCGGAGTGTATCGCGCCGTGCTGTGGGGCTTGATCCTGTCGCCGACGTCCCCGGAGATGAGGGCCACGCTCATCCCGCACGGGCTCACGCTCATCATCGAGGGGCAGGCTTACATCCTGGTCATGTTGGGGGCCTACATCCAGGGCAGGGCCTTCTTGTCTCCCCAGACCGTCGGGCTGACGGGGCACTGGCGGGGTTATGCCGCTGGCGTGAAACGGTCGATCCGTCTGTACGCGCTGGTCATCCCCATGCTCGCCGTCGCCGCCATCTACGAAGCCCTCGAGGTGATCCTGATCATCCCCAAGTTGGTCCCGAAGTAGGGCTGGGGGGCTAGGCCGTTGTTTCCCGTTCCGGCTCGGGCAGGTGCTTGTACCACGTCCAATAGAGCACGACGCCCGTGACGGCGGCGAGCGCCAACCAAACGGCGGTCGCCGTCCAGCGGCGGAGCATCAGGAAGATGGGGAAGAAGTACAACCCGAGGACGCACGCCACGCCCAAAACCGTGTTGACCAGGTCGCGGCTGAAAGGCTCGCGCCGGAAACCGGGGTCGTCGGCCGCGACGTCGCGGGCGACCGGTCCCCACAAACCGCCGGGCTGGACCGTCTTGTAGAAGTGCTTCAGCGTATCGCGGTCGGTGGGCGCGGTGAGTAGCGTGGCGGCCACCGAGACGACCAGGCCGATGGCCGTCAGGATTGGGAAATACACGTACAGCGGCACACCCGTAAACCACCGCGCCTGGATCAGGGCCGCAACGATCCCCGACAGCGTCCCGACCGTGAACCCCCACCCGTTGAACCGCCACCAGTACCACCGCAGGACGCAAGGGATCATCACAGCTGCCCCGAGCGCCAACATGATCCACTGGAACATCTCGGCAATGGTCTCCGTGCCAAAGCCGACGGCCACCCCCACGACGACCAGCAGGGCAGAGGCGAGGTAGCCGGCGTAGACGAGCTCGCGCGGACCGGCGTCGCGACGGACGTAGCGCTGATACAGATCCCGAACGACGTAGGCGGCCCCCGCGTTCACGGTGGAATCGAACGTCGACATGAAGGCAGCCAGCAGCGCCGCCAGGATGAACCCGCGAAGCCCGACGGGCAGGTACTCGCGGAGAACGAGGGGCAGGACCTGCTCGGGGTCGTGCTGCCCGCCGAGTCCGGCAATGGCCAGGACGACGATCGACGCGACCATCGGCCAACGCAGCGTGTGGATCGCGCCCCACAGCGCGCCGACCTTGCAGGCGTCTCGGCTGTCCCGGGCGGCGAGGAACCGCTGGAAGTCGTACATCTGCGGCGGGCCGCCGAACTCCTGAACCAGCCCCTTCATTACCCACACCAGCACCAGCAGGCCGAACATCTCGTAGCCTTCGACGTCCATCCGCCACGGCGGCGCGAGGCTGCCCCAGTCCGTCCGGGCGAGCGTCTGGACCGCGTCTGAACCGCTCGCCTTGATGAACGCGAAGACGGTCAAGACGATCACGCCGAGCCCGAGCACGATGGTCTGGACGAAATCGGTCAGCACCACGCTGACGAAGCCGCCGAGGATGACGTAGATCGCCGTGACGCCGAGGATGACCAGGGCGCACGTGTTGCGAGGGGACGGCAGCACATTGGCAGCGCGGTCGCCAAGAAGGGGACGGATGATCGACGCCAAGGTGTCCCTCAGTTCCGGCAGGTAGGCCTCGCCGAACTTGCCGATCCCCACGCACCCGTACGCCAGGAACGCCACGACCGTCACGACGGCAAGCAACGCGTAGGACGCCCGGGCGCACTCGCTCGCGGCGCCCCGCCCGAACCGGGTCTGCATCCACTCCGCCCCCGTCAGGACGTTCGACCGGCGGATCCACTTGCCCATGAACGTCATGAAGAAGGCCGCGTACGTGAACCCCCAGATCCACTGCTCCCACATGCCCTTCACGCCGTAGAGCATGAACAAAGAGACGATCCACATCGTGCCCGTGATGTCGAAGTAGGACGAGCTGCCCGACGCGCCGAGCACCC
Organism: uncultured Planctomycetales bacterium; assembly: GCA_964390905.1. Taxonomy (GTDB): domain Bacteria; phylum Planctomycetota; class Phycisphaerae; order UBA1845; family JAFGLZ01; genus JAFGLZ01. The sequence goes on from CAYMLO010000134.1 coordinate 26,262, forward strand.
ACCATGGAGTTCGGCGGCCGCCCAGGAAGTAGGCGTCGATGTTGCGCGATGCGATCTTGCGGACAATCAAGCCCAGCGCGATCACGCCCAGCAGGTAGACGACGATGATCGCCTGATCGACAAGGGGAAGCTGCAAGACCGTTTTCTCCCGACGGAGCTCGGTACCGACCGCGCCGGCCCACGGCGATGAGAGGTATAGGAGACGGCCCCGTCAAATGCAAGCGGCCCGGCGGCGCCATTGCCGGCGGATTGGCGGCGCGTTCCCCGTCGGGTGGACACAGCCGGTGGGCGGCCGGTAGCATGACCCGCGGTGGTCGGGTATCGGGAGGTCATCATGAAAGGCGCGATCGCTGCAGTGCTGATCCTGCTGTCGCTGACGTGTATCGTCTGGGGCGTCATTGAGGTGGCGGCGAACCGGACCGCTCTGTGGAGCGGCGCGAGCCTGAGCCACTACCTCTTTCACTTCGTTACCATGTTCGTCGCCCTGGCGCTGCTCGCCCGGAAGCCGAAACCACAGAGCGCTAACGAAGGGGACGCCTAATTGGGCTGGTGGATCGCAACCATCGTCGTATGGCTGGTGTCGGCCATCTGCATCATCGCAACGATGGTGGAGGTGGCCATCGGCAAAAGCCGGCCCTTCAAGCCAGAGAACCTCGGCGGGATCGCCTTCCACGGTGCGACGGCAATCCTGGCGCTCTGGTTGCTGACGAAGGCGTTGGGGTGAGCGACGGAGGATGTCCGTCTCCGTAGGATCGGTCCTACGCCGGGTCCGCGCGTCAAACCGTCTATGAGGAGGCGATCTCGATGATCCGAGCAAAGCCCGTTCTGATCTTCATCGGCGCTCTGGTGATGACACAAGCCGCGTCGACTGTCGCGCAGGAGGTGCCCAAGACCATGCGCGCCATCATCGAGAAGACCCAATCGTTCGGCCTGAAGGCCTATCCGATCAGCTTCTGGAGCTACACGAATCTCGGGGAACACGGCAAGTACATGAATGAGGCGGAGGTCGAGGAGTGGGCCAACGCCGGCTTCACCGTGCCGCAATCCCCGCGTTGCGACCCGAAGGATCCCCAGCAGAAGGCGCACATGCTCAAGCTGCTCGACTGGGCCCACAAGCGGGGGATGAAGCTGATCCTCTGCGACCCGCGGGGATACGCCAAGAGGGGGCCGGGCGGCGCAGGGGGCTTGATCCCATCCGACTACGCCGATGGGATCAAGGCGGCGGTCAGGGACTTCGGCAGCCATCCGGCCACGTTCGGGTTCCACGTCGGCGACGAGCCAGACGCCGACTTCAAGCTGGCGTTCTTCGAGTGCTACCGCGTGCAGAAGCAGATCGCGCCGAAGTTGCACCCGTTCGCCAATCTGTTGCCCTGGTACCCCGGCGCCCCGAAACGGGCCGGCGCGGACACCTGGGCCAACTACCTCGACGAGTTCGTACAGAAGAGCCACGCGGATCTGATCAGCTACGACCACTACGCCCAGATGAACCCGGGGCAAGCGGGCTGGCATGGCTACTTCGAGAACCTGAGGCTGTACCGCGAGGCGTCGCTCCGCAACGGCGTGCCGTTCTGGAACACCATCCTGTCCGTCGGGCACTTCCGCTATCGCTGCCCGAACTACGACGAGATCCGATGGCAGTTCAACACGACCGTGGCGTCCGGCGCGAACGGCGTGCTGTGGTTCTTCTACTACATGCGCCAGCCGCACGCGAACTACCGGCT